>JAYZCO010000031.1:0-115053 GCA_036338285.1 Pseudomonadota bacterium | reverse complement strand
CGGCACTTCTCGCATCGAGTGTTTTTGGGGCATTATGCGCAACACCTTTCATCTCAATTCTTACGCTGATTGGAGCGCCAGTAAGAGAGAAAAGCCAAGAAGTGCAGAAGAAGGCCCACTACATGACAAGCTGTCAGCAGCAGAAAAGAAAAAAGTTGTATCAAAAGGAGATTGAAGAATAATGGCTGATGCAGAGGCTCTTCAGCCCTTGAGATCCGTTTGTTAAAAAGGAGATTCCATGAAAAAGTTTATTGCCCCTCTGCTTTTATTCTGTTTGCTGACGCCTATCGTCTCTGCTCAATCTCAAGGTGGCGTCATCCAAACCCAAATGAGCCTGGATGCCAATTTTGAGATTGACGTTAAAAAGGCTCAGGTGATTGATAATGTGTTAACCGTTGTCTTTGTTTTTAGAAATACTTCTGGAAGCAAGGCTAAAATCAGCATGCAACCCTCTGAAATATATTATATTGATTCCTCTCAAAACAAAAAATACCACATCTTGAAAGATGAGAAGGGCACTTTCATCATGGCCCCTTCCTTGTATTACGGAAAACTGGAATTTCCAGTCGAGGCTGGCAAGATGAAGCTGGCCTGGATTAAAATGCCAGCACCAGATGCAGGTGTAGAAACAATCAATCTAAATCTGCCTGGGTCACTTCCTTTTGAAAAACTAACAATTTCTAGGTGAAGGTTCTAATTCCCTTCATTGTGTTGACTTTTTTTCTCATTCCTCTAGCTCAGGCCTGGGATGCAGATAAACCTTTTGATCCTGATGCAGCGGTGGCCGCACAGTCTGCTCTACGGGCATTAGGTGAAAACAAGGGCGCTTTGACAGTGGTTTCTACCAACCCGATATCTCTCAAGTCAGAATCTCTGGCGATTGAGGGCTTATCGGGCTTAACCCTTAAAGCTGATGTTCAGGAACTTAACAAAGCCATAGACGACCTAAATGCTGAAGTCACTGATACCAAAATAAAGATTGATTTATCCAGCGACGTTATTTTTGATTTCGACAAGGCCGAATTAAAACCGGAGGCACAGGAGAGTTTAAGATCCCTGGCTACCATTGTGGAGCAAAAGGCGACAAAGGTTGAAATCTTCGGCCACACAGATTCCAAGGGCAGTGATGCCTACAATCAAGTGCTGTCAGAAAGAAGGGCCTTGAGCGTCAAAACCTGGCTTGTTAGTACTACAAGTTTTTCAAAAGATCTCATTCTTACCCAGGGACTGGGGGAAACCCAACCCCGAGCTCCAAATGAAAAAGTGAATGGCGTTGACAACCCTGAGGGTAGAGCTCAAAACAGAAGGGTAGAAATCCTGGTCTTTACCGAATCCTGAGTGGCACGCTGCGTCTCGCCTGAACGAAACTGGCGCCAGATTCCGTCAAACCAATGCGTCAGCGCTCACCCATTCCCACCTAAACCAGCTTCGGATACTTGTCTTTCAGAGGTGGCGCCGGAAAATCGGACAGTCGCATAAAGTGTGTCTTATTTTTTATTACAACGGGTCGCCGCCCAAGACTGCAGGTGTCTCGCAATGTGTCGTCAGAATAAACCGCTGGTGATCCCCGATCCGCTTTGTGAGTGCGTCGCCAATCGCCGGGATCTGCGAATTCGTCTCGAAGTATTTCAACATCGCTTTGTTTTGCCGGGTCCGGGCATGATCTCGGGTGGGGTCGGAAGCACGCTCATGCTGAGCGTGGACCAGTAGATGTCGGCAGCGGTGAGCGCCTCGCCTGCGGGATAAGGCGACCCCCTTTTTTACTGCGCTTCAAGGCGATGATCGATCAGAGTGATGATCTTGGGGCCTGGAAATTCTTGCCTTTTTATCGATGGTCGTTCGTCGTCTGACATGGTGTCTTGTTTATATCGCTGCTAAATTGCTCTTTAAAAAAACACTGCGGAATATCAAAAGGATGTCTACGAATCTAAGTGTATCATCCGCAAAATTGATGGTTTCCAGTGCCGTGCACTCGCATCGGCTAGAATCAAACGCATTCACCGGAGGAAGGACAAATGACTGATCTGGATTCAAACGAGGTAGACGCTCATGACCACTACGATGCGGTCGTAGTCGGTGCTGGCATTGCTGGTCTGTACCAACTCAACCGACTGCGTGAGATGGGTTCGAAGGTGAGAGTATTCGATGCGGCAGGTAATGTGGGTGGAACCTGGTACTGGAATTGCTATCCGGGTGCCCGCGTCGATTCCCAATCCTATGTCTATCAATATTGGTTTTCCGACGAATTGATCGAGGAATGGGACTGGAGTGAACGTTTCCCTGCTCAGCCGGAAACCGAGCGCTATTTAAACTTTGTTGCAGACAAGTTTCACCTGCGCAAGGACATCCAATTCAATACCCGCGTCACCTCTGCGGACTGGGATGAGATTGAACATCGCTGGATCATCAAGACCGACCAGGGCGACGAAGTGACTGCGCAGTTTCTGATTAGCTGTTCGGGTATGTTATCGGCTCCCAAGGTTCCGCCGTTCCCGGGGCACGAAAAATTCAGAGGTCACATTGCGCATACGGCACGTTATCCGCGCCAGGGCATCGATTTGGTTGGCAAACGAGTTGGTGTCGTGGGGACGGGCGCGACGGGCATTCAGGTCATCCAGACCATCGCCGATGAAGCTGCTAATCTCACGGTCTTTCAACGTACTGCGCAATATGGTGTTCCTATGCGCAACCCCCAATTCTCCGACACAGACCGTGCCCATTGGCGCGCCAAGGCCCACGAATTCAAAGAGCGTGTGCATCAAACATTTGCCGGTTTTGACTTCGACCTTGATTATGGTTCGTGGCACGACCATACGCGTGAGCAACGTCGGGAGATCCTGGAAGAAATCTGGGCGGATGGCTCATTGAAATTTTGGGTTGGCAGCTTTCCCGAAGTTTTAGTTGAAAAGGAGGCAAACAACGAAATCTCTGAGTTCGTTCGCGAAAAAATCCGCGCTCGCATTAACGACCCAATACTCGCCAAGAAGCTCGTACCGGAAAGCTACGGCTTTGGCACCTATCGCGTACCCCTCGAAACGGGATATTACGATGTTTTCAATCGCGACAATGTCGAGCTTGTGGACGTCAGCAATGCGCCCATTGAATGTTTCACTGAAACGGGTCTTCAAACCACCGAAGGCGAATTCGAACTAGATGTGGTGATTCTAGCCACGGGGTTTGACGCTGGAACCGGGTCATTGACACAAATGAACATCCACGGCCGCGACGGCCGCTCGCTCGAGGAAGAGTGGAGTCGGGACATTCGCTCAACCTTGGGTCTACAGGTCACCGGCTACCCAAATCTGTTCACGGTTGCCGGACCGCTGGCACCGTCGACGGCATTTTGCAACATGACCACCTGTCTTCAGCAGCAAGTAGATTGGGTCACCGATTGCATTACTTACCTTAAGGACAGGGGCAATTCATCCATTGAGCCGACGGTTAAGAAACAGGACGAATGGGTAGAGCATCACGACGATACGGCCAACGCAACGCTGATGGCCAGGACAAATTCCTGGTATACGGGTGCAAATATTGAGGGTAAACCACGACGTCTACTGTCTTATATCGGGGGCGTAGCTGAATATCGGCGTATGTGCGATGAACTCAAAGACAACGGTTACCAGGGGTTTTTGATCGGCTGAATTTCCCTTGCAATTATTTTGTCGGCTATGGGACGCAAAGGCCACCCTTCGTGGGTGCATGTAGGGCGTTGGCCACAAAGAAAGGCGCCAAAGGCCCATGATTGAAAGTGCTCTGAGTTTCTCGACAATATCTGCTTGCGTTGAACGAAACTCGCGCGCAAGAATACTGAGCATCCCAGGCTATCGTCGTGATCGGGCGCTGTGTAAAGCAGTTGACAAAACTAACCTGCAAAGCGGTCAGCGAATTCACGACGATCGGACGCCTGTCTGGTCCTGAACTGTCTGCAACAAAATTCATCTAATGGAGGTCGCGATGGCGAATTGGCAATATGAGAAAGGTCTGCACGAAACGGGCAACGGCATTTACAGTTACCTTCAGCCCGATGGGAGTTGGGGCTGGTCCAACGCTGGGCTCATTGTTGACGGTGATCAGTCCCTGTTGGTTGACACACTATTCGATGCACCGCTAACAAAGGAGATGCTTCTCACCATGCAGGACGCTGCTGGGATCAGCGCGGACAGGATCGATACCGTGGTGAACACGCACGCTAATGGCGACCACACTCACGGCAATGGTCTGTGCACCAATGCAGAAGTGATTGCCTCGGAAGCAAGCGCGAAAGAGATGGAAGCTTTGGGCCCACAACGCCTGTACGAGATGATGCAAGCCGCTCCGGGCCTGGGCGAAACCGGCAAATATTTTCTGGAGATCTTTGGTTCGTTCGATTTCGGCGATATCGCTGAAAAACTGCCAACCAAAACCTTCAGTGGCGAAATGCAACTATCCGTCGGTGACAAACGGGTCGATCTGGTGGAAGTGGGACCTGCTCATACGCAGGGTGATGTCCTGGTATTCGTCCCTGATGATTCAACGGTGTTTACAGGCGATATTCTTTTTATCGACGGCACCCCCATTATGTGGGTTGGACCTGTGCGCAATTGGCTTAGCGCTTGCGATCTCATTATCGAGCGAAATCCAGATGTGATCGTTCCGGGCCATGGCCCTATAACTGACATTAACGGTGTCAGGCGGGTAAAGGAGTACCTGGCGTATATCGACCAGGAAGCGACAAAGCGCTATGCAGATGGGATGAGTGTGATGGATGCGGCGCTCGACATTTCGGTTTCCGATTTCGAATCCTGGACAGATGCAGAGCGAATCGCAGTTAACGTCGCTACCCTGTACAGTGAGTACAGTGGTTCGACGGATGCGCCGGATACGATGGAAGTCTTTGCCCTCATGGCTGAGATAAAAAAAGCAAAACGAAGCTGAAGCTCGCCGCCCTTGGGCGATTCCCTTGCATAAAGCCAATGCCTGACACAACGTGTCCGGGTTTTCCCAACCAGCGGGGCAGGCGGCAGCAATCACCACCTGGGCTTCAAGATGCGAGCCAGGTCTGTGCTTGATATGCTGTACGACACCACAACAGCTCGAGGGTCAGACCATGAAGCTAAATGAGCGTATCTTGACGGCTGTCTTTCTCATCGTTGCCAGCGGCCCGGTGTTATCGGCACAGGAAGGCCCAATCCCGCGCACATCGAGCGGGCAACCTGATCTGACCGGAAACTACGATGCCGCAACGCTCACGCCACTGGAACGCCCGCTACAGTTCGGAGACAAAGCCTTTCTTACTCGCCTAGAGGCAAAGGCGGTGTCGGACCGCGAGCGCGGTCTGCAGGAAAAAGGGGCGGCGCAGTCTGACTCCAACCGTGAGGCCCCTCCGGAAGGTGGTGCTAAGGTGGTCGGACTCGAGGAAACTGCGACGGGTGGCAACGAGTTTGGCGCCGGCAATGTCGGTGCGTACAACCTGTTCTGGATGGATCGTGGTACGGACGTTAATGTCATTGAAGGGAAGATTCCCACCTCGATCCTCGTTGAGCCCAAGAACGGTCGGCTGCCGCCGATGACACCGGAGGCGCAGCAGGCGTTCGTCGCTCAGGTGGCAAGCCTAACCCGACCGAACGATGGCACGGCTTGGTGGGTGGGTACGGACGGTGCCGGTCCCTACGACGGACCCGAGTCGCTGCCACTGCGCGAGCGTTGCCTGATTGGTTTCACCGGCGTCGCCCCGACCCTCCCGGCACTCTACAACAACTACAAGAGAATTGAGCAAACGGATGATCACGTCGTTATTCTGCTGGAGATGGTGCACGACGCGCGCATCGTGCGTATGAAGCAGGACGACCGTACCATCGAGCATCCAGGGCCCGAAGTTCAGTTTTGGCTAGGGGATTCGATCGGCTGGTGGGAGGGTGACACCCTGGTTGTAGACACCACGAACTTTCTGCCTCAAGAGGGTAGCTCGGCAGCCAAGCACGTTGTGGAACGCTTCACCATGATGCCGAGTGGTGATGTGCTGTATCGCTTCACGGTCGAGGACCCGTCGATCTGGACAGCGTCCTGGACTGGTCAATACCTTTGGCAGGCAAGTGACGAATCGGTCTATGAGTACGCCTGCCATGAAGGCAACTACGCGATGGAAAACGTCTTACGGGGTGCCCGGTTACTGGAAGCAGAGGCGTTGGGACAACCACTTCCCGAGATCCGCTGAAGGAGGCTCGTGCCTCGTAGGCAGTCAAACTAAATTAAGTCGTTGGTTGATGGCAGTGGGAGATAACAATATAGATGCTCTTTTTATCTTTTAATCGATGCGATCTAAAAGGTTACGGGTTGGATATTTAGCAGCTTTTTTGCTTCAAAACCGTCTACTATTCATCGACAGTGGAATGGGTACGCACCTATAGGTATGGCTGAACGAAACGGTTTATGCTGGTTGATCGAAGTATCGGCCAACGGAGTTGCTTCGATTGACCGAATGATACAAAACCGGGCGCACAAGCCAGCTAACTTTAAGACAGGAAATACAATGAAAAAATACATCGTTTTAACGTTTTTTGCCGCGATGATCGTGGCTTGTACGCAGCCCAAAGAGGAGGCCGTCGTTGCAATTGAAACGGCGCCTGAGGCTCCAGAACCTGCCGCTTATTATGAGTTTTTGTGGTGTAGCTTCGGCGAAAATTATAGTGAAGAAGCGCGTGATGCCTATTTTGCTGAATTTAACACGATTGCAGACTCGATGACGGAGCGCGGCTTGCGGGCGTTTGGGTACCGACCCAGGGACTGGGAGTCGAAAGATTTCGACGCGCTGTGGGTTAACAGGTGGCCAGACAAACAATCAAGCACAGAAGGTTGGGCTGAATGGAGAGAGAGGGGGGGCAACGATACCCTTCAAGAAAACAACCCCAATGTCCTCGCGTGCGGCCAACAAGCCGGAACGGATGTATTCGGTTATACAACTTATATTCCCAAGGACCGTCCTTCTACTTTCTCGATTGAAAATCCGCCATATCATGCAGACAACCTGTTTTGTTCCTTCAATGAAGGAAAAGGGCCAGAAGACATACGCGCTTTCATAAGAAATCACTATCTGCCATTCACAGAGGCATACACCAAGGAAAATCCTGATAACAGCTACTGGTTTGCGATTGGCGTGCCTGATTTCGAACCGGCAGAGGACTATCCTCACGATTTTAACTGGATAAATTATTTTTCGAGTGCTGAGGAAGCTGCTGACGGCATAAATGAATATGAAACAAATCAGACGGACTTACAGAATCGTTTGGCTGAGATTGTTACCTGTGCGGACAGAGATCTTTGGGATGCCATTCCAATTAGAGTTCCTGCGAACTCGACATAAACGGCGCCCCTGCTGACACACTAAATCAAGCGTCCATCGATTGTTGATTCCCTACTTTGTCCGTTTGGGTCTACTACTGAATCAGGGGAGGTTATGAAAAGTCTTTGGCAGGACAGCGAAGCTCAGCAATGCAAGAACGCGCTTGAACTTCGGGCGTATTCGTCACGGTTGCTTGGACAATGTGATGACCTCGTTTTGCATGGCGGCGGCAATACCTCTGCGAAAGATAAGGCCGACAATGTGTTCGGCGAAACAGAGGACATACTGCATATCAAGGGCAGCGGTCATGATCTTAAAACCATAGGTACAGATGGTTTCGCGGCAACTCGCCTGCAAACACTGCAAAAACTCGCATCCCTTCCAACGCTGTCGGACACTGACATGATGCGTGAGTTGAAACGCTCCCAAATTGACCCAAAGGCGCCTGCGCCCTCGGTTGAGGCCATTCTGCACGCGATCATTCCGCACAAATATGTCGATCATACACACGCGGATGCCGTCGTTACGATTTCCAATACCCAAGGCGGCGAGGATAAGGTTCGTCAGTTGTATGGCGACGAGATCCTCGTTTTACCCTACGTGATGCCGGGGTTTGTTCTGGCGAAACAAGTCTACGAAGCGACACGAGCCGTCAACTGGCGCCATTGCCGTGGAATCATACTGCTCCACCATGGCGTGTTTACCTTTCATGAGGATGCACGGCAAAGTTATGAAGAGATGATTCGCATCGTGACACTGGCGGAAGAATATATCGCAGCGCATACCAGCCCGGAGGTCGGTGCAGAATCAGCAGGAATCGACGCGTTGGAATTTGCCAGGCTGCGAAAACATGTTGGTGTAGCCCGTGGCGGTAATATGGTGGCCCGTTTCGATCCGCTACCGCTGGCCAATCTCGATCATATTGACGACTGTGCCCGACGCGGTCCGCTCACGCCGGATCATGTGCTGCACACAAAGCGGGTACCGATGTTGATGACGGGGAATCATGCGGCCGACGTGGAAAACTTTGCAGCTGAATACCAAGCCTATTTCGATCATCACGCCGATACCGGGTTGACTTGTCTTGATCTCGCGCCGCGTTGGGGAATCTATAAGGATAAAGGCGTGGCAACTTTCGCGATCAACGGTAAACGTCTTAAGGTCTGTACCGACCTGATTGAACACACAGCGAAGGCGATTGAGTGGGGCGAACAGATGGGTGGTTGGCAGGCTTTGCCGGAGCAGGACATATTTGAATTGGAATATTGGGAACTTGAACAGGCAAAGTTGAAAACGTCCGCAGCGGTGAGCCCGCTGGATGGAAAGGTTGCCGTGGTAACCGGTGCGGCCTCCGGAATTGGAAAAGCGACGGTAGAGTTGTTAATCGATCACGGTGTATGCGTGGCAGGTCTGGATATCTCCCCAGATGTACTCGATGTCTGCGATACGCCGTTATACCTGGGCAGTATTACGGACGTGACGAGCACACCGGCAGTAAAAAGTGCTCTGGCGGGCGCGGTGTTGCATTTTGGTGGAATCGATATATTGATCAGCAATGCCGGATCGTTTCCGGCCAGTACCTATCTTCAGGAAACGAGTGACAAGCAGTGGCGCAACACCCTGGGATTGAATCTGGATTCTCATTTCAAAGTGATGCGTGAGGCGATCCCTTATTTGCAGGAGGGTTTTGATGCGTCAGTGGTGGTTGTGGCTTCTAAAAATTCGCTCGCGCCAGGGCCGGGGGTTGGTGCGTATTCGGTCGCGAAGGCAGCACTGACTCAGTTGGCGCGCGTGGCGGCAATGGAATTGGCCGACCATGGCATTCGGGTGAATGTGCTGCATCCCGATGCGGTATTTGATACGGGTATCTGGAGTGATGAGGTTCTCACCGGGCGGGCCGAAAAATATGGGCTTACGGTAGATGAATATAAGCGACGTAATTTACTGTCAACTGAAATCCATGGCAGCGATGTGGCTCGTGCTATTCTGGCCATGGCTGATCAGAGCTTTGCAAAATCAACCGGTATGCAGCTGACGATCGACGGCGGCAACGAACGCACACTATAGTTGGGTAGTCCGTTATTTGACGGGCATGCTAGCCATGTCTGCAAATTCAGAAAGATGGTCGGTTGTTGGGTTCGGTGATATACAGAACTACCCCTTGACTTCGTGAGCACCAACCCTCAACCTCCGCGCCCGGTTCGAACGCGCGACACACCCTCAATTCAAGTGTCACTCGATACCCCCCTTTTTTACATCACCTTGTTTCTATCGCGCGAAGAATAACAAGCAGTACACAGCGATTCGGCACACTGTCGCGTTGCACGATAGGAAGATCATTGAATCAGAAAACGTTTGAATCTCTCGGCATAGGCCGAAACCTCTGCCGTGTCTTGCACAACATCGGCTACCTGGAACCCACAACGATCCAAACCCGGGCCATACCTGCAGTGCTTAAGGCCAAAGACTTGCTTGGCGTAGCACAAACCGGAACCGGGAAAACCGCGGCCTTTGCTTTGCCGCTACTACAACTACTGGATGAGCAAAATGTACCTCCACGCGCCAGACAACCTAGGGCGCTGATACTGGCGCCTACTCGCGAACTCGCGTTACAGATTCACGGTGAGATAACGGTGTTCGGCCGTGACCTGAAATTAAGGTCTGCGGTCATTTTTGGGGGAGTGGGTCAAAACCCTCAGGTGAGAAAACTTGGGAAAGGTGTCGACGTAGTCGTAGCCACACCCGGCCGCTTGCTAGATCTGGCAGCACAAAAACACATCGACCTTTCTCAGGTCTCCGCGTTGGTACTGGACGAAGCTGACCGTTTATTAGATATGGGTTTTGTACGTGACGTGAAACGCATCGTTGCGCAAACACCGGCTCGCAGACAATCACTTCTATTCTCCGCCACGATGCCCAAGGAAGTTGAAGACCTCAGCCGCAACATTCTCAAGAACCCTGTGCGTGTCGACGTTTCGCCAAAACAAGTGACCGTGCGGGATACTGAACAACGTGTTGTCAACGTGACTAACAATGATAAACAACAAGTACTCGAAACGTTGTTACACGATGCTGCTGTCTCGCGCGCCATCGTTTTCGTGCGAACCAAACACCGTGCAGACCGGATCGCACGAAAATTAATTCAGGCTGGAATCGGCGCCGAAGCCATCCACGGCAATAAATCGCAGAACGCTCGGCAGCGGGCGCTTGAGAATTTTAAGGCAGGTGATGCCTGGGTGCTGGTCGCCACCGATATTGCTGCCCGCGGCATAGACATCGACGCGGTCTCGCACGTCATCAACCACGAACTACCCCACGAGCCAGAGAGCTACGTTCACCGCATCGGCCGCACCGGCCGCGCGGGATCGTCCGGGGTGGCTTGGTCGCTGGTCGACCCATCGGAGCGAAGCAGGTTGAGAGCTATCGAAAAGCTCATTAAGTTCTCACTCCGCGAGCTTGAAGTGCAGTTGCCGCACGGAGCGACGAAACCAGACCACGCTCAGGAGACGCACAAAGCTAGAAACAGCGACAGTGTAAGGAACAATCAAAAATCGAGTGGATCGCGTCGTCCGAGACGCAGACGACGTCGACGGGCGGCATAACGAGCCAAGCGGTCAGAGTAGAGTGCCCGAATCTCCTGGCTTTATGTCCGCACTTTCTATCGACCCGCCGATACAGGTCTATCTTCCCACCCAAATAGGCGAAGACCAGCCTCGCTGCTGTATGGTTGGTGGTACATCACTGGGCATGTCTACATCTGCCCGGTTTGCCATTCGGGTTGTCCATCGACAACTGGGGTCCTCGAAGACTCGGGCGTAGTAGAACGCTGGCTTTTCGGCTGAATACTCCGGGTCTTTAAACGTGGCTTGCAATTCCTGCGCGCCTGCCGTGCCGCTCGCCTGACAGGTGGTAAGATCGACGTTGGCGGACGTTGCAGGACACTTGCCATTCAGATCCGGCGTTCGTCCACCTGAGCAGGCAATATCCCAGACTTTCTGACGGTGGTTCTCGCCTTCTGTCCAGCCTTTGATGATCTGGATTCGATCGAGTGCCGGCCCGAGTGGATCCTGGCTTGCCCAAACCCAGAAGCGGGGCACTTGCGCCGTAGAGAGATCAGAACCCATGGGTACGCCGTTTGCATAAGCGATGGTGACTGGTTCTTTTGCTGTGCCGAGATCATCGGGGTAATCTCCGGCGAAGAAGCGGATACGCATGCGTGAGCCACTGGTTGCAAATGCTTCACGTCGGCGCAACGCATCGAAGATGTCTGCTCTGGTATTCGAATCCGCCCAAACGGCCGCGAGGCCGCCTGCAGACATTTTACGTACGGGCCCCATCACGATGTGATTCATCTCAAAGATCCGTTTGGTTGCGAAACCAATACCTTCCGCCCCGGCAAATTGCCCTGGTGTGCTTGAGCGTGTATTGCCCGGACTTGACGTATGGGTGTCTGTGGAGCCAATAACGCCCAATTTGTAGGGATTAAAGCCTTCTTCATCCCTTAAGCTCAGACCATCTAGCAAGACGTTGCGATACATCGAACCGGGCTTCGTGCAGCGGGTGAGCTGGCCCTCTTTACAGGGAGGGAATAAGTTTCCGAAATCGCAATCCTCATCTGATGCACCAACACTGATTTGACATTCGGAGTTCCCTTTCTGTTGGGTAATCTCAAACAAGCGTTCGATTCGTGCACGGCGCTGGAGGTCTTGGGCGGAGTAAGCCGAACCGTCTTCATTGGTACGTGAAAAAGTCAGTCCCCAGGAGTAGTTGGTATTGTGCGGAATGGTCAGTACCTCGCAAGGGTCGGAACATGCGGCATCAAGCTGGGCGAAAAAGTCTGCTTGGTGGGTCACATCCATTGCCGATATTGCCGAGGGTATGACTTCGGATCCTCGAAAAATCACGTTTCGGTGCAACATGCCGAAGTCGTTTAAAAGTGATGAGAATTCATAACCGATGAGCGTAGTAAAGGTCCCCGGATCATTGTGGGCATTTGCTGATTCTTGAATGCGTTGCCAGGTGGTGCGTTCGTTGGATTTGCACTGTGTTAAGTCAGCACAAAGTACGGGATCTCGGGGCATGGGTCGGGTACCGGCGATACTGAAAGCGTTTTCCAGCATGGTGTCCTGATCCATGTCGCCTGAGCGTATATCTCGGCACTGGGCCAGATCAAATTCAGGTCCGCCTTTTGTCGTGCAGGCAAGATGCGCACCAAAGCCTTCCGCGTGATCCGTGAGTGCGACGAAATCCAGTGGCGTCTCGAGTTTCGTCACAACGCCACTGGGGAGTTCCACAGCTTCACCGCGTGCAAAACGATAGGCGCTGTTGGGGCCCAGGCGATTACCACCTGTGTATGCATCGGCTGACCAACTGGTATGAACATGTAAATCACCAAAGAGGGCTGTGCGCTCAACGTATCGTTTCACGGCTGGTTCTTGAGCTTTCGATTCCGTTGCCGTGGGGGGAAGTGAACGGTGGGTTTCAGGGACCTGATCAGGATCGGAACAACCTGCCATGCCTGACAGCAGAATAACCAGTGCGAGCACCTTAATGGAGTCAGTCATTGGATTTTTCCATGGTGACAACCGATTGAGTTGGGTCTTGGTCCGAAAGCAGCGCAATCGTTCATGTTTTTCGGTGCGTAAGCTTGAATACGGCTGTGGTTTCGAGCGCTTCGTCTGTTTGTGCGAAGCCACTCACGATTTCCGGATAGTCCGTTTTGTATTTTTCGACCCAGGCGGTGGTCACACGACGTTTGTCATGGACGACCTGTGTGGCCTGAAGGTCGTAGAGACTACCCGCCATCTGTATGCGCACGGGTCCGCCGTTTCCAACCGCGGAAACCCAGCCAGTTCCCTTAGTGCCGACCACGTGCAAATCCCCGTCGATGTCCACCACCCAGATGATGACCGTGCGGGCCATAGGACCTTCACCGGCCTGTAATTGAATTTCGTGGATGTGTTGAGTTTCCCCCCACTGTTCAGGCACTGGGGTCGGCGTGCCACCAATGAAAATGCCGGGCATCGGGCCGATAGGCGCACTGTAAAGAACAACCAAGCCAATAACGATTAATCCGACTATAGATATTTTAAGAATGTTCACTTGCCATCCACACCGATTAAAAGCGCCGATTTTACACTGAAATTTTCCCTAAGGTCGGCGTCTGTCACTGCAAAAGTCTGATATACGCCTGGACGAGCAGAAGCTGTTTTAGCTCGTGCCGCCATTGGTTTGAGAACAGCATCTTGACCCAAGCTACCTATAAGTCCTTTACTAGAGCCTCTGAACAACCACGGGATCTGCCATTATGACCAAGACTGCGCGCCGCGGCCCGCTCGAAGACCTGACCGTCATCGATTGCACAAGGGCACTTGCTGGACCTTTCGGCGCCAGCCTTCTTGCGGACCTCGGGGCCCGAGTTATCAAGATCGAATCGCCACAAGGCGATGGCTACCGCAACATTCCACCGTTTCTACCCGATCATGCTTCGCCCTATGAGGACCGCGAAGCAGGCACCGACTTCGGCGCCCCCTTCGCATCGGTCAACCGCAACAAGCGAAGCGTGTGCCTTGATCTGAAAGATGAAGCCGACAAGGAGGTCTTCCTGCAGCTCTGTGAACAGGCTAACGCCATTGTTGAGAATATGCGGGCGGGGGTGATGGACAGGCTTGGTTTGAGTTATGAGGTCATCGCCGAACGGAATCCGAAGATCGTCTACGCCTGTGTACGGGGGTTTGGCGACCCACGTACGGGCGAGAGTCCCTATGCCGACTGGCCCTGCCTCGATGCGGCGGCGCAGAGCTTCGGGGGCTTGGTATACGCCAACGACAACCTCGTGACGCCAGCATTTGCCGACATCTTCCCCGGCACGCTGATGGCGCTTGGTGTTGTTTCGGCGATCCACCATGCGGAACGTTCGGGCAAGGGACAGTTCCTGGATGTGTCGATGTACGATGCGATGCTGGCTCTGCAAAAGAGCGCAGTCGCACAATACGGCTTCACCGGCAAGCCGAACCCTGCAGGGCTACAGCGTGCCATGACGCTATACCCTTTCGATCTCTTCCCAACCAAGGACGGACGCGTTGCGATCGCGGCGGTTCAGCCTCATCACTGGGATTTGTTGTGTGCGGCGATGGAACGTGCCGACCTTATGACGGATGAACGCAGTGCCACGAATGAGGCTCGACTCGTACATGTCGATTGGGTCGAGGAACAGATCTGTGCTTGGACCAAACAACTGACCCGCACGCAGGTGATGGAAAAGCTCAACGGCAGCATTCCGGCGGGCCCCGTGCAAAACATGGCGGACATCTTCGACGATCCGCACGTTGCGGCGCGGAACATGCTGGAAATGTGTGAGCCCGGGGGTGACAATCCGGACATTACCCTGGCAGCAAACCCGATTAAGTTCAGCGAGACACCGACCACCCTTTATCAGGCGCCACCGAGGCTGGGCGCGCACAACGCTGAGGTGCTGGCCGAGTTCGGCATAGAAATGCCGGCCAAGGAAGTCAACTGAGCATCGCTGCCCATGGCCTTATTCCCAGCACCTTTGTCGTGCCCTGCACCGAAGTGCTGGCCCTTGGCGTACCCTCTGGCTTGAGGGGCGAGGGTGGGGCGCGGCTGTGATGTTTGGGGTGGCTGAGTTTTAGGCTGCGTCTTAATATCCCGACGAATACGATACGCTCATTCTTGACCACCAGAGGTCGGGCCGCCGCCCTGTTCTTGGCTCCATTCCCGTTCTAGCAGTCGTGCACCTCTCAGGATGCCGCCCATCGCGTAATTACCTTCGTGACAAGCGTACTCGTACACTTTGCTTTCGGGTGTAGCCTGCCAAACATAGCGACCGCTCCAGGGACCTTTCCAGGCGGTTTCATCGTTCACGGTAAAATCGTAGTAAACGTTGCCATCTTCTTGCAGGTTGAATCGTTCCGTGACGTGTAGGTTTTCGTCAGCGCCTGGCAGGCCGTTGACTGGTTTGAAATGCTTTGTTTCCACCACCAGCGTATCGCCTTCCCAGTGTCCGATGGAATCGCCCATCCACATCCTGTTTGTCTCGCCTGCATGCTCACTTTCAAGGCGGATTATCCGGGCATCGTGCACCATTTCTTGCAGGATCATGACGTGCGTGTCTGTCTGCAGGATGCGTTTGTAATTGTTATAAAGACTTGGGATTGTGGGTACCGTTGCCGCAAATGAAATCAAACACCGCTCTGAAGGCGCCAGGGATTCCGGGCCGTCGAACGGACCGGGACCCTCTTGGTCAAGCCAGGTGGCCTTGCCGGTGTTTTGGTGAGCGAAGCTCTGGTAGTAGACGCCTATTCGTTCGCTGAAATTATCCTGTGTTTGTGGATATCGACCATCCGGGGGATCATAAACGATGGATGTAGGTACCTTGCCGTTTACGTGCCCGAGTGCAGTACCAAAATCTACCCAGAACAGATTGTAACCGCCGACCCCGCCCGCGCCCCCCGTATTGACGCCGTCACCACCGTCAGGTGGTGCCGCGCGGTCAGGATCGCTGTCCTGACCGATGAACATATTTTGTGCAAGACCGAATGCCCAGTTGAGCGTGGTTGCGACCCAGGGATAGAAATATTCGACCTCGCCGAGGATTTCCGGTCGCTGAGTAGGTGTCAGCGTTCCAGTGTCGTAGACCCCCGACAGGTCAGGTTTACCCGATGCAGTCCGTTTGAGCTCTGCGGCCGGACTGGCAGCGATAGTCAGCAATATCAGGGATGTAATGGCTAACTTAATTGTATTCATCATATGCACGCTTTGAATAGGACCTCAGAGTGAAACAAATTTGTACTCAGTGCAAGCCATGGCAAGTTCTGGACCTGATCAATGAACCATTCAATATCCGTATTTATAGCCTGCCTGATACCTCTTTTATGTCTCGACCGCACCCGTTTTTATCTGAACGAAGGTGCTCCACAGGTTGTGAGGCTGTGGAGCGTACTTTGAGTATGGCGTGGTCGTTGCACCGAAGGGTCACGTAGGTCGCTTTCAGATCACGTCAAAATCGACGCAAACCCGTTTGCTGATGGGGTGTGACTGGCAGGTCAGGATGAAACCGTCATTCACTTCATTGGCCGAAAGTGCATGATGGAGATCCATATCGACCTCACCCTCCGTGATGCGCGCCTTGCAGGTGGCACACACGCCGCCTTTGCAGGAAAAGGGAAGTTCTAAACCTGCCTCTATCGCGCCGTCGAGAATATTCTCTCCGTCAGCGTTTAGTTCGAAACTGACTTCACGACCCCCTGATCGGACTCGAACTTCTGTCCTGAGACCGGCATATTGATGTGCCCTCATTTGTGATCTTTGCTGAGCGATGCGGGCATCTTCAACGGATGCGAAGAACCGTTCGCGGTGGATATGCGCCTCTTCGATACCGCTCGCGCGCAGATCGCTCGATACCTCGGAAATCAACTCCTCCGGTCCGCAAAGAAAGAACTCGTCGTAAGACGCGATCTCTGTCAGATGCTGATTGAGTTCAGCACGCTTTTTACTGTCAAGACGCCCGTTGAGGATGGGCGCTTCCTGGCTTTCCTGGCTGAAAAAATTGATCCACTGCAAGCGCGTCATGTAGCGATTTTTCAGCCACAGCAGCTGCTCTTTAAAGATCATGTCTTGAGAACGGCGATTACCATACAGGAGCGTCACCTGACTGTTTGGCTCTTCAGCAAGCACGGTCTTAGCAATCGAGATGATTGGCGTGATGCCGCTTCCCGCGGCCATCAGTAGATACCTGCGTGAAGATGTGGGTTCGATGGCGGTGTAGAAATTACCATCGGGTGGCATGACGGAGATTGTCATCCCAGGCGCAAAGCTTGCGTGGGCGTATGTGGAGAATGCGCCATCTTCAATGCGCTTAATCGCGATGGATAATGGCTCGCCTGCGCCTGCACAGATGGAGTAGCTTCTGCGGACTTCCTCGCCTTCGATGTCGGCCCTGAGCGTTACGTGCTGTCCTTGCTTGAATTCAAATGTGTCTGTGAGTTTGTCGGGTACATTAAATGTGACGTGGATCGCTTCGTTTGGCTCCTGTTCAATTCCGGTGATGGTTAGATTGTGAAAATCAGGCACTGGTTAGATCCGCTTAAATTGGTCGAATGGTTCAAGACATTTGTCGCACCGCCATAGGGCTTTGCACGCGGTGGACCCGAACTCACTGATGCGCGTTGTTTCAACGCTGCCGCATTGAGGGCAAATAGCTGCATCCGGTCCGGCTACACCGTAGGTCTGCAGCTGCTTCAGTGTTGTGCTTTCCAGCCAGTCGGTTGTCCAGGCCGGGGTGAGTTGTTCTTTTATGATGATCTGATCGTACCCTGCCGCATTGAGCACTGTATGGATGTCCTGTCTAATATGCGACATGGCGGGACACCCGGAGTAGGTGGGTGTCAGGGTGATCGTGATGGCGCCGTTTATCTCCTCGACGTTTTGCAATACGCCAAGCGCCCAGATGCTTAAAACGGGAATTTCTGGATCTTTGACGTCATCTAGGAGGGTGAACAAGGCTTTACAATTGGATTGAGCACGACGCTGGTTGAGCTCGAATCGAGCCTCTGGCATGACGGGGATGGTGACAACGGTCATGATTACCACTCGAGGCCAGGATATGCCCGCTGGAGAAACTGCATTTCTCCCAGCATGTGGCCTAAGTGCTCGGTGTGAATGCCCTCGCGGCCGCCCGTGACCTTCCATGAATCATCGGGTTGATGAAGGCCAGTTTCGGCCAATAATTCGCCGATGCGATGTCGCCAGGCAGCTTCAAGACTGCTGCGATCAACTGCAACCCCTGCTTCGACGAGGCCGGCTTCCAGCTCATCAGTGATAAAAAATTCCGACACATAACCCCAAAGTTCGTCGAGCGCGGTCTGAGCGCGATGGCGGCTTTCGTCAGTGCCGAGCCCGAACCGCCGCATCCATTCGCGGCTGCGACGAAGGTGGTAGGCCACCTCTTTGACTGTTTTTGCGGCGATGGCGGCAATCTGAGGGTCAGTTGAATACTGCAGGGCATCGAAGTACGCACATTCGAACTCATCTAAGAGATACTGGCGGACCATACAGACAGCAAAGTCACCACGTGGCAGTTCGACGATGAGAAGATTTCGATATTCTGATGCATCCCTGAGAAAGGCGAGTGTGTCTTCGTTTTTATTCAGAAGATTGCCTGCATACTGAAGAAAGTAGCGCGCCCGGCCGAGATAATCGAGGCCCGTATTCGCAATCGCGATGTCTTCTTCCAGCATGGGTGCGTGAGAGGTCCATTCGCAGAGACGCTGGGCATGAATGAGCGAGTCATCACCCAGGCGCAGAGCGAACTCAGCGAGATCTTCTTTGCTGATTGTCATGGTCACTACATGTGGTCGACGCCATCCGGCAGCTTGTAGTGGGTCGCATGTCGGTACGGCTTATCGTCCATAGGGTCGTAAAAGGAGGCTGCGTCTGATTCTTGGGAAGCATAGATATGTCGAGATTCCACCACCCATAGACTCGCGCCCTCACTTCTACGGATATAGATTTCTCTGGCATATTCGAGTGCCTGCTCGGCATCGTGTGCGTGCAGACTTCCGACATGAATGTGGTCCAGGCCGCGGCGGCTGCGTACAAATACTTCGAATAGGGGGGTCTGCTCAGTCATCTGCGTTGGCATCCTGATCAGTGGGTGTATGCTCGCGTTGTGCATAGGCCGCTGCCGCCTCTCTGACCCAACTACCTTCTGCGTGGGCTTGCATATGTCGTGATAAGCGTTGGCGATTGCATGGGCCATTGCCATTGATGACCCGCATAAATTCTTGCCAATCGATTTTACCGAAATCGTAATGGCCTTTTTCTTCATTCCACGCAAGGTCAGGATCCGGGATATTGAGGCCGATGAGGTCTGCTTGCGGTACGGTTTGATCGATAAACTTCTGACGTGTCTCGTCATTGCTGAGTCGTTTGATCTTCCAGAGCATGGATTGGGCTGAATGTGCCGAATCCTGATCGTGTGGGCCAAACATCATGAGCGAAGGCCACCACCATCTGTTGAGTGCATCCTGGGCCATATTTTTTTGCTCAATGCTGCCATTTGAGAGCGTTGCCATGACCTGGTATCCCTGGCGCATGTGAAAACTTTCTTCTTTGCAGATTCGCACCATGGCACGCGCGTACGGGCCATAAGAACAACGCTGCAGAGAGAGTTGATTGACAATCGCTGCACCGTCCACCAGCCACCCGATCGCGCCGATGTCTGCCCAGGTCAGTGATGGGTAGTTGAAGATAGAGGCGTACTTGGCGCTGCTGTCGTGGAGGGCCTCAACCAGTGCCTCCCGCGTCGTATGAAGGGTTTCGGTGGCACTGTAGAGATAAAGGCCATGACCGGCTTCATCCTGAATTTTTGCCAGAAGGACTGATTTACGCTCTAACGTCGGTGCCCGGCTCAACCAGTTACTTTCCGGCTGCATGCCGATGACTTCAGAATGGGCGTGCTGAGACATCTGCCGGATCAGATTTTTTCGATAGGCATCTGGCATCCAGTCCTTAGGCTCGATGCGTTCTTCTGCAGCAATCTTTGCTTCGAATGCGGCCTCTAGGCTTGTCGCTTCGCTCATAGCAAATCCTCGTGGCTGTTTCAGGGGCGACGTGGATAATATGACACAAAATATCTTTATATTCTAATTTTTTTGTATCATATTAGATTGTCGTATCTCGATCCAGGTCCTGTTCGGCAGGATCGAGCCCGAGTTGTGTATTCAGACGTGCATGGAAATGCCGGATGCGGATTTCCTGATAGTCACTCAATGTCACGTGCGAATGCCGAGCGGCTCGCAGTCCGTGTTGGATGCGCGGGAGATTATCCATGTCCTGATCGATCACGATACCCAGTTGTTCAAATCCGGGCGCGTGGGTCCAGCTCTCTCCGGGCTTTAGCTGGTATGGTTCGGCTGTCCTGAATTTGCCGTTATCCGGAATAGGGTGCAGACGCATAATCTCCATGAGTGACTGATTCGGATTGTTGTTCCAAGGCCTGAAACGGTAAGCAATCGGGATTGCGTTGCCGCCCCAAGGTGCAAAATTTGGAAACAACAGGTATTGGATACTGTCGAGCATTTCGGCATCTGAAGCCTGGGATAAATCGCAACGCCATTGCTTGCTTAGAGACTCGCGAAATTGCTCCGCCAGCCAGGCGCGTGCGTCGACCTGGTCGGGTACGACCGCACGATGCTCTGGGGGTAACATCTTCTGCATAGTACCAGCAATCTCAGCCTGGCTGACGTCTCCGATGAGGTGAGTAGCCGGAATAGCTGTGGCCTGGAGTAGACGACTCACATTTTCACCGAATATGTCGTAGGCACAATCAAGGTCGTTGGCAAATCGTAAGGTGTGGGGATGTGTCGTCGATACGTGGTAGCCCTCGAGAAAAGCCTCTTGTGTTGTTTTCCAGTTTGCATCAACCACCTGAGCAGCATGATGTGCGATGTATCTGTCATCCAGCGGGAAAGATGCGAAATGTTCCGGCAGTGGGGCTGCGTATATTTCGAATCGTGCCGCTTTGCCATCTGGATTGACCATCACAAATCCACCCCAGAGGGCTACCTGGGCCTCGGGAAGACAAAAATCCTCTCGATCTATCTGCGGAAAGTCCCATTGTGCAGGCATGCCTCGAAATGTTCCGTCAATGCCCCAGGTGAAACCATGAAACGGACACTTGAAAACCTGGGTGTTTCCTTGGCCATCTGCCAAAGCGGTTCCTCGGTGCAGGCAGCTATTGTGGAATGCTCGTACCGCGTTCACCTCGGTGCGTATGACGATCAGTGAAATGTCGCAGACCTCATAAACAATAAAATCGCCTACGTCAGGGATGTGTTCAAGTCGACATGCCATCTGCCAGGTTGCGGGCCACAAACGCTCCGCTTCCAGATCGTGAAAGGCCTGACTCGTATAACGCTTAACGTCTATGTGGTCTGCGTCTATCCAATCATACTGAGTAGTTCGCAGCACATTGGGCGGTGGAATTCGATCCTGATCGATCACCGAGATGTAGGTGGGGCCAGCAGAACGGGCTTGGCCTCGTTTTGGTTTCGTCTCACTCATCGTCTTCGACGATGACTGCAGTGCCTATGGCGAGGAGTTCAGCGGCACCACCCATCATGACGGAGGTGGTGAACCTGACCGCGACCACCGCGTTGGCGCCAAGAGAAGTTGCTTCAGCCCGCATGCGGTCCAGGGCTTGCTCACGGCTTTCCGCCATGAGTTTCGCGTATTCGTGTATTTCTCCACCGACTATGGCGCGCATGCCCGCCATGATGTCTTTGCCCAGATGTCGCGCACGAATGGTATTACCGCGGACTAACCCGAGGGTTTTTGTTATCCGCATACCTGCTATCTGCTCGCTGGTCACGATGATCATGGTTAAATCTCCACATCGGTATATGGGTCAGTCTTGCGTTGTTTAAGACGCTGTCGAAGTGCTGCCACAAATAGGAGCAGCATGCCCACGTAGACGGCTGCCACAGCCAGTTCGATAAAACCGATGTCTGCAGTGTTTGTGAAAAATTCATAGACGCCGTATCCACTGATGGTTAAAAAACCGCCCAGCATCAGGAACCATCCCGATATGTTTGCAATCTTCGAGTCTGACTCGTCCATGTAGGTGCCTCCTCCAGGATAAAGCAGTTTGCGTGGCTATATTTTCTATACAGTGTGAAGGTATAACTGGAAACGTAAATACCATCAACAATCAAAAACCGACGGTTGACCGCTATCTCAATGTCCACCGGTATCGGTTCGGTGTGATTCAAGGCTGGAAAAAAAGCTTGGGCCAATGCAGGATGGGCCATCGGCTGCATGATGGGGGATCAAGCTTGACGCAGGTGGATGCTAAAACTTTAAATGAACTGATTACCCTTCGCGCGACGAAAAACGCTGACGACATCGCGCTTATATTTCCTGAAAAATCATATAGTTATGCTGAGTTTAACGATAAAATCGATGCAATTGCACGTGGCATTATCGGGCTAGGCGTCGAACCGGGTGATCGTGTAGGTTACTTCCTTGCTGATGGCCCTTCGAGCCTCATATTGCTATTTGGCATTATGCGTGCGGGTGCAATTGTGGTGCCGATCAACAATCGCTTCAAAGCCTTTGAGCTGTCTAAAGTGGTCGCTCAAAGCGGCATGACCGCACTGTTTACGACGCCTCAAACATCGGCGCTGGGGAGCGATTATGTGGCCTTGTTGCGCCAAGCATTTCCTGGTCTGCCTGTCGATGTATCGGCTGAGGTTCATTGCCCGGAATTGCCGGATCTGCGATACATCATCAGTTGGGATCACGACAGTGCGTCGTTAATGCCGCGCGCTGATTTTGAACAGATCGCAAAGGGCGTATCTGCGCGTGAAGTTAGCGCGCGTGGTGCGGAGATTGCAGCGGCTGATACAGTTCTGATCAAGTACACCTCGGGTACAACGGGTTCACCGAAAGGTGCGATGTTAAGTCATGCCGCGATTCTCGGCGCTGCAAGAGGTTCGGTCGAAGAACGGTTTTATCTTACGCCGGACGACCGATTGTGGTCTGCCTTGCCTTTGTTTCACATCGGTGGCGTGGCGTTTGCCATCGCATGCCTTTGGGCCGGTTGTCCCTATGTGCACACCGGGTTTTTTGATCCGGATGTCGCCTTGCAACAGTTGATCGAACACAAGGTGACGGTGACGTTACCCGCCTTTGAAACGATCTGGTTGCCGGTAGTCGATCACCCGCGTTGGCAAGAGGTAGACCAGACCAAGCTTAGGATCGTTGCCTGCGTGGGGACGGAACAACGCTTAAGAGATATACAGTCGCGTCATCCGGATGCCGTGGTGATGAGTTGTTATGGTCAGACGGAGGCTTGCGGGTATTTGTCGCTTACACGGCCAGACGACTCACTTGAGGTTCGCATTACTACCGGCGGACACCCCCTTCCCGGCATGGAGGCAAAGATTGTCGATCCGACGACATGGGAAGAAATTCCGCGCAACACCCTGGGTGAAATTTGTTACCGAGGCCCGAATGCTTTTGATGGGTATTTTGATGCACCTGAACTGAATAGCGCCTCATGGGATCAGGACGGGTATTTTCATACGGGAGACCTCGGCCTGATGGATGAAGAAGGGCGTCTTACTTTTAGGGATCGTATTAAGGACATGCTCAAGGTTGGTGGCGAGAATGTGGCGGCGGCTGAGGTAGAGGATTACCTCATTTCACATCCTGCCGTGCGTATTGCTCAAGTCGTGTCCGCGCCGGATCAGCGATACGTAGAGGTACCTGCTGCGTTCATTGAATGCGAACCCGGAAAGTCCGTGAGTGAAGCGGAATTAATCGACTTCTGCAGAGGTAAAATCGCCACATTTCGAGTGCCGCGATATGTTCGTTTCGTCAAAGAGTGGCCTATGTCAGGCACTAAGATTAAAAAATTTGAACTACGTGCGCGCATCGCTGAGGAACTGGACAAAACAGGTATCAAACAGGCACCTAAGGTCAGCTCTGTTTGAAACTCTGGGGTGTTCGGATGGGGTTTGTTATATGGAACGACCGAGTAGTGCGCCGGAGTGGATGGCATTGCGGATATTATTACGTCCCTGTACATCGCCAATCTGATGAACCTCGATTCCGGAGTCGGTGAGACTTTCTGCCAAACCACGATTAGGTTGGTTGTGCGTTACAAGTACCACCGTGCGCGCTTTGAGAGTACGACGCCGCTCCGTGAAAAGAACGCCGATGTCTACCTCATCCGCTCTGATCTCGCGCAGATAATGGCCGCCGATAAAATCAAAGTCACCTGACATCAGTCGCTCTCGCGCTGCTCCTACAGTTACCGGGGGATAGGGAATCGAACCACCTATGTCGTTGAAACGTGAAACTAAAGTGACGGGAATGCCGGATTTCATTAAGACGTCGGCAACTGAGATTGCTTCAAAGGACCCGGTATCGTCAAAAACAACTGCCGGTGCATCGTGGCTTACGGGACGGCCATAACCGAAAACTTCCCACGCATTGTAAACATGGGGAAAGTCAAAACCCTGAATGGGTGCTGCTGGGACTGAGACCTGAAAGCCATCCGCGCGTGGTGTCGTACCGGTGGCTAAGACGACACAGTCGGGATTCGCTGCACTGATGACATCAATATCCACCAGCGAATTGAAGCGCACGTCGACCTGCAGATACTCAAGTTCGTCTTCTAACCATTTAGTGATGGCGCCGATATCTCCGCGGTTCGGTGCCGCTGCAGCCATGTTCACCTGCCCGCCGAGTTTGGATGTGGCTTCGTGCAGGACGACGTGATGGCCGCGTAACGAAGCCGAGCGTGCAAACTCAAGCCCTGCTGGTCCGCCACCAATGACCATGATCTTTCTGGGTTTCTCGGCCGGCGTGTCTGGTTCTTGTGAAATTTTCGACTCCATGGCAGCCGCGACGTTAACCACACAGGAAATGGATTGACCGTTCATTAGCCGGCCCACACAGCCCATGTTTGAACCTATACAGGGCCGAATTCGATGTTCCTCACCGCGCCGTGCTTTGTTAACAAGTTCAGGATCGGCAATGAGCGCACGGACCATAGACACCATGTCAGCCTCTCCGGATGTGACGATATGGTTAGCATGATCCATCGTCATGATCCGCCCGGTGACCATCACCGGTTTGGTGATGGCCGAACGGATGATCTGATTCGCTGCCATCTCCAATCCCAGAGGATCATCAGCAGGCGCGATCAATTTGTGGAAACGCCAGTAGGCGCCCATGTGAAGTGAAATATAGTCCACCATCTCGTCAATTTCAGCGGCGATTCCAGATACCAGATCGGGTGTCAGGCCACCAGGGATGTAATCTTCATTGGGCAGGCGTACGCCGACGGCAAAATCTGTATCCCCTACTTCGGATCGCACGGCCTGGATCACCTCTTTGAGCAGGCGCAGACGGTTTTCCGGTGAGCCACCGTATTCGTCTTCGCGCTGATTCAGTGCCGGAGAGAGAAATTCGTGGATCAAATAGCCACTGGATGCGTGAATATCGACCCCATCCAGCCCTGCATCGCGTATGCGTCGAGCAGCTGCGGCGAAGTGAGCAATGAGATCGTGAATTTGTGTTTGACTGATGGCGACGGGTACGACGCCTGCCATGGGATTAGGGATTTCACTTGCCGACCAGTGTTCAGGCGCGTTGGCTGCCTCGGCGTGGCCCGCGCCGGGATGGTATATCTGAAGAAAGAGCTTCATGCCATAGGTGTGCACCGCCTCAGCTAATTCACTTAAGAATATTTTGCAGTCATCGTGCCAAAGCGGAAGATCCCCTGGGGCGTTCGGGTGCACGCTGGTGGCAGATACCGTCGACATGCCGACACCACCCTTAGCGCGTGCGACGTGGTAGGCAATCAATCGGTCTCCGCTTAGGCGTGTGCCGTGCGGCGCACGCACAATTCGGTTTGGTATCGTTATGCCGCCGACATCGATGGGTTCAAAAAGACGGTCATACATGTAAAAGTCCTAGTCGCAGATGTAGGCAATGAACGAAGCACGGGCAGAATCGCCCTGTCCGGTATGGGTATGGCGACTTGGTCGGGACGTTTCATCCGGAAATTTTTCCAGCCAAAACGGATCCAGTGCGCCGCGATCGGAGTTGGGTATCCAAAACTCCATTTTCGCGACATGTCGCCAATCGGCGCCGGCTTCTTCAAGCATTAAGCCCATATGTCTGAATATGTTGCGGTACTGATCAGCAAGGTCCTCTGGCACATCGCGTGTGCCCGGGTTAAATGGGGCGATGACGCTCGATAGCAATAGCGGGCCGATCCGAGTAGCAACCGGAATTGCTGTCAGGTGGGTTAAACCGTCAATAGAAATGCTTTTGCGTGCGGTCATGTATTACGTCCTTCCTTTGATATTCTTTACAGCTAATGCTCTGTATATTCGCCGCTTGCGCTTGAAGTTCTGCTTGTTTTAGCTTTTCTGTTGCTGCTGCCACGTCTCAAAATCGGGCGTACGTTCCTTCGATAAAGGAAACAAACCAATCGTCGATTCACCTGCCTGGACACGCTCGAGCGCAAAGGCTTCTTTTTCTTCCTGAACAAGCGCATCGCGGGTCACTTCCTCCGCCAGCGCCGCCGGAATAATCACCACACCTTCGCCGTCGCCTACAACCACATCGCCAGGTACAACAAACACACCTGCGCAGGTGATCGGTTCATCGGTCGAGTAGGGCATGTGTTTACGACCCAGTGTCGCCCCGTGCGAAGCGTAGTGGTATACCGGTTGTCCAATATCGGCAATGGCGGTGGTATCGCGCAGTGCCCCGTCCGTGACGACGCCGCGACCGCCCAGGGCGAAGACACGTGTGGCGAAAATGTCTCCTATCGTCGCCGCCCCTGCAATGCCTCGACCTTCAATGACCAAAACGTCACCGGGCTGGATATCTTCGACGATGCGTTTTTGCGCGTTGATCCCACCCGCGTATTGCTTTTGCAAATCTTCGCGGAGGGCAACGTAGCGCAGGGTCCGCGCGCGGCCGACCATTCTCTTGTCGGGTTGGAGAGGTTTTAACCCACCGAGAAATGTACTCCGGATCCCGCGCTGTTGCAGTTGGTAGGTGAGCGTGGCGGTCGATATCGTATTGAGCGCGTTCTCTAGATTTTCGTTGAGGACGTCTAACGTCTCTGTTTGGGGCATTGAGTTTCCAACCTGCGCAATGAATGTTTTATTGGTTTGATCGAGCATGGTATGACGTGCCATAGATCAAGTCGAATGAATGGGTCGTGGCATGAATAAATAAGTGGCGTCCTTTGTACTGGGCCGCCTGCAATCGTACACTGGCTTTTTTAATAATAAGTAAGGGGGCAACGTGGCTGAAGAGGAATATATTCCGCCCAAGGTATGGGAGTGGAAACAGGAAAGTGGTGGAAGGTTTGCCAACATCAACCGTCCCATCGCTGGCTCGACACACGACAAGGAACTACCGGTGGGCAAACATCCACTGCAGCTCCATTCTCTGGGCACACCAAATGGTGTGAAAGTGACCATTCTCCTGGAAGAACTTTTGGCCCTTGGACACGAAGGGGCCGAGTACGATGCCTGGATGATCAATATCGGTCAGGGCGATCAGTTTTCCAGTGGATTCGTGGAGATCAACCCGAATTCCAAAATTCCAGCATTGGTAGATACCACGACACAACCGCATACGCGTGTTTTCGAGTCTGGTGCTATTCTTGTTTATCTGGCCGAAAAATTCGGCGCCTTTCTGCCGACAGAACCCAGTGCCCGGGCTGAGTGTTTATCCTGGCTTTTCTGGCAGATGGGCAGCGCGCCGTACCTTGGCGGTGGCTTTGGTCACTTTTATGCCTATGCGCCATTCAAAATCGAATACGCGATCGATCGTTACACCATGGAAGTCAAACGACTCCTGGATGTGCTGGAACGTAATCTTGCCCAACGTGCATACCTGATTGGGGACGATTACACCATTGCCGATATGGCGAACTACGCGTGGTTCGGTGCGTGCGTACTCCACAATATCTACGATGCAGCGGAGTTTCTGAATGTTGCGGATTATGAGCATGTGATCCGTTGGGCAAAAGAGATTGAAGATCGTCCGGCCGTGGAAAGAGGGCGCCGGGTCAACCGACCCTGGGGGCCAGAGGAGACACGTGTCGCTGAGCGCCACGATGCCAGCGACTTCGATTAGTTTGCTTCAAGGTGGGTCCCTGGAATTTCAGGGCGTGGTCAGAAAAGCACCTGAATCCTAATCTCCAGCGATGTCTTTGAGACCGAAGATGAGTGGTTGGGCGACTCGGGCTGCCCGATGCCGGATGGCGGGGCGTGCGAGCAACTTTGCAGCACTTCTGCGCACCATTTCTCCCCACCACTTCTGGCTCAGGACCACCTTTGGAGGGCGTGCCTGCAATGCCTGTAGGGGTTTAACTTCTGCCATGCGCAGAGACTCGATCTTCGCAAAGGCCGCATCCAGTCGCTCAGGTGTGGCCTTGTGGGCATAAGCGCTGTTGAGTTCTCGGGCGGTCACGTAAGCATCGCGCAGGGCAATGTTAATACCCTGAGCACCCACCGGTGACATGGTATGGGCAGCATCACCGATCAGGAGTCCGCCGTATTTGTGCCAGGTCGTGACGCAATCGCTGACGCTGTCGAGTAAAAAAGGGTGCTGTAGGTTTTCTAGATTAGCCTCTATGTGAGCCGCGAGAACCTCATCGACATGTAAACAGACCTGCCGGGCCCAGGCTTCAATGCCCCGCTTGCGCAACTCACCGAAAGTGCCTTTAAGAATAATCCATGCCATCTGCAGGTTGTCGTCCCAGGATTGGTAAAGTATGGCCAGGTGGCCTCGACTTACATAGGCAGAAAATCCGCGGCGATGAGCCAGCGGCGGAAGTTTGAACCAGACGATGTCCATGGGCGGGCTGGTTGTCTGGGTCTCGAATCCGAGCGTTTTACGCACCTTTGAATTGCGGCCATCTGCGCCGATAAGCACATCGCACGGAATCGTTTGCTTGTCCATTCCAACCCGGCAGATAACGCCGTTGACCCGTCCGTGTGACAGGTTTATCTCATGTAAATGCGCGCCTGAAATAAAACGAAAATTGGGGTGCCGGTCTGCTTGGTTGATGAGATATTCGAGAAAGGCGGGTTGTGAGATGGCCAAAGGAACCGCCGCCGGGGCAGTGATCGATTCAGACAGGATGTGGGTTCGATTCAGATAAAGGGTCAATTCAGATTGGGCCCGGTGTTTGACCTGATGACGCCAATCATCAAGTGCCATGAGGTCAAGTACATCGGTACCGGAAGGCATGAGGACTTCGCCGCGGAATTCCCGGGCAAAATCGCGTTGACGTTCGAGCAAGGTGACCGCATGGCCCGCGTTAGCGAGCATGAGGGCCACTGCGGCGCCTGCCGGTCCTGCACCCACAACGACTGTTTCTGGCACGGTCCTATCCTGGTATGGCAGTTCGGAAAAATACAAAAGGTACCATACAAATATTAACCCAATATATGCTTCGCGCGCCCCGGATTTAGTGATGGGTCCCGAATGACGCTCTGTAGTTTGAGAATCATGAACGCGTTGGAATATTTTTTGTATCAGACAGGTTGTATATGGACGGGATACTCGCCAGTGGATGAAAAAACGGGTCTAATCGTGGCATTGCTCGTCACATGTGGAATTGCAGATGCGTACTGGTTTGTTACTGCTGAGCTTGGCTTGTCTTTTCGCCTTGGCTCACTTGTCAGTGGAAGTGCAAGCAGAACAAGACCAGGCTCAGGAAGTGGAGATTCAAATACTCTCAACGAACTTGGCGAATTTAAATACCCGAGGTGAGTGGGGTCTTTCGGCACTGGTGCGAACTGACGGGCGATGCATACTTTGGGATGCAGGGCATTATCCCAAAACGGTCGTTCAAAATGCTGATGTTCTGGGTGTTGATCTCAGCTGCATCGATACCATTGTTTTGAGCCATTTTCATTTTGATCATACGGGCGGTCTTGAGGAGATCGTTTCTGCAATCAGTAAGGCGCCGGACCACAAAATAGTTAACACCTACGTTGCTGAAGGGTTCTTCACACCCAGATACCTTGATCAAAATACGCCCATGGGTAAGAAGCTGAGCGCCAGCCTCGGTACAGAACAATGGAACTTAATGATCGCGGCTCGGACTCAACTTGAAAGGCAAGGCATACGGTTTATTGAAATCAAAGAAAAAACCCAGATAGCCAATGGTGTCTGGGCAACCGGTCCCATTAGGCGCCGTTATCGAGAAAATAACTATCCGTTTGCCTCAAAGTTTGAGACGGGTGAAGGTACGTGGGAGACAGACAGTGTACCGGACAGCCAGGGACTGGTAATCAAAACCGAAGACGGTCCCATCGTCTTGGTGGGTTGTGGCCATTCCGGGGCCGTTAACCTGGTCACTCAGGTGGTTGAACAAATCCAGTCTGGTCCTGTGCTGGCACTGATGGGAGGCCTGCATCTTTACAACGCGACGGAACAAACGCTCGAATGGACAGGTTCAGAACTGAAAAAGATAGGCGTGGCGAATTTGATGGCAGGGCATTGTACAGGTGTGCACCCGATGTATGTTCTACAGGAAAAGCTTGAGTTACCGCATTCCTCTGCGGTGATTGGCGCTGTTGGTGCCAAATTCGTCTTAGGTCGAGGAATAGAACCGACCGAGATTGCCCGGTAATTAATCTGCAGAAAATTCGGTGAAGCGCCTCCGGAGGTGGCATTGCCAGTCCTTAGAAACCAAATTCCGGCATACTGGTCCGGCGATATAGGCCGGCAGGGGTGGGGAAAAGTATGAACTTAGAGCGATTGCTGACGGCTGAAGCGGTGTTTTTGGATCGATACCCGGGCGGCTTTTCGCATCCGGATATGATTGCTGTCGGTAAGAAGCATAAAGTGGACCAGGTAGCGGAATTTACTCAGACGGTGCTTGCCAGACGGAAATTTTCAAACCCAGGGGAGGTGCTTGAAGCGATCATAAAGGTTGTTTCACGCTCATCGATGGTGTCGATGTTTGAAAAACCGAAATTCAGAGATTTTGTTCGCGGCCTCAGTCGGGACGACCGCGCCTTTCTTCAGGAAGGATTTCGCAAGCTTTTACACGGTAATCAGGAAAAAGGCTTTAACGAGGTGCTCGATGTCTTAACTGAGGGCAAGCTTGCAAAATGGAGTCTGATGACCATTTGTCTTTTGTATTTACGTCCGGAAACGGAAGTGTTCGTCAAACCGACCACCACCAAGCGAGTTGTCTCCTATTTGGAACTCGACGACCTGGTATATCGGCCCAGGCCGAGTTGGGCTTTTTATGAGCGTTATCGGGCTTTGATCAACGATATAAAACAACGTCTAGACCCTTCACTGTCGCCGAACAACGCGGCGTTTACTGGATTCTTAATGGTCACGCTCGATAACAGTCGTGATGACCGTCAACGCTGAGTAAGTTAACAATCTTGTTTATCCGCGGTCATCGCGAACGATTTTTCGTCTGCTGGCATGGGCGGCCTTGATGGGTGATGCTTGGGTTAAGGTGGTTAAATACGGCGGCTGTCCGCAAGCGATGATTGAGTACGATGCCGAGCCTTAAAGGACGTTGCACCCGGGGCATGCTGGATGATTAAGTGCCTGGCCTGCAATTGCGATATGCTGCGCAACAGCAGTTGGTGTCGGAAAACAGAGAGCGAAATTGAGTAAAAAGATCGATGCCTGAATATAACATCGACGTAAACACAGCGGCGGGCGAGATGGATTGCTTCGTGTCGGTACCCCAGGGCAAAGGCCCGTTTCCACCTGTCATTCTTTATATGGATGTGCCTGGAATTCGTGAAGAACTCAAAGATATGACGCGTCATCTTGCGGCCAATGGTTACCTGGGCGTATTGCCGGATCTCTACTACCGGGAAGGTCGGGTGCGTTTCGACCTCAGTAAAGGGAACGAAGAGCTTAAAAAAATGTTTGCCGCAGGGAGCAAACTGACCAATGCAATGATCATAGAGGATACACGGGGCATCCTTACCTACCTTGCTGAGCTCAAGGATGCTGATCAATCGGTGGGTATCATCGGTTTTTGTATGAGCGGACAGTTTGTCCTCACTGCGGCTGGCACCTTCCCTGAGCAGATTAAAGGGACGGCATCGCTCTACGGTACGCGGATGGTCACAGACAAAGATGACTCGCCTCATAAGCTTATATCGAGCCTATCGGGTGAGCTCTATCTGGGTTTTGCCGAGCACGATCCTTACGTCGAAGATTTTGTTATTCCGACGCTTAAAGACGATCTGGATGCAGCAGGGGTTTTATACCAGCTGGAAGTTTTTGCCGATACGGAGCATGGTTTCTGTTTTCCTCAGCGGCCTGCATATGCGCGGGCTGCGGCAGATAAAGTATGGCAGGATGTCTTTGCCATGTACCAACGCACACTCAGTTAAGAGATCACGAGAATTATGAAAATTGGTGCTTTTGCTTCTTTCTTTGCGCCCTCCACACCCCCAGAACGATTGATCCGTCTTGCCGAGGCACTGGATCAAAATGGTCTGGATTCGTTATGGTTTGGTGAGCATGTGGTCTTATTTGATGAAATGGAATTTGGATATCCCGGGTCTCGAGATGGCAAGCTGCCCATTCCCGATGGTTTGGGCGTACCTGATCAGGCGACGATCATTTCGTATCTTGCAAGCCATACAAAGCGATTGCGGTTTGGTACCGGGATCTCGTTGATTTCGCAACGTAATCCCATCTATACAGCCAAAGAATTTGCCACCTTGGATTGGCTCACTCAGGGCCGGATTGACCTGGGTGTGGGTGTCGGCTGGTGTAAAGAAGAAGTGCTCGCCTGCGGATATGAATTTGGCGATCGCGGTGCACGATGCGATGAGGCGCTCACACTGATGAATAAACTGTGGTCGCAACCGGTGATAAATCACTCAGGACCGCACTTTAAAGTGAAAGATGCGAAAATGGATCCAAAGCCGGTAAATGGCACGATACCACTGATCATTGGCGGCTTCAGCGATGCGGCGCTTAAACGTACGGCCTTGTTTGGGAATGGCTGGCTTGGTTTCGGCCAGGACCCGAAGGGCGCGGCTGTGATGCTTGAAAAACTTGATGGGCATCTGGTGGCACATGGCAAAGATCGGGGTGATCTCGATATTGTCATGATGCCTGGTATTGACGGCGTTGAGGCAGCACGTGAGTTCAAATCACTGGGCGTAAATCGCCTGACGCCGATGGTCATGCTCGACAGTGACGAAGCCGTGACCGCCCGTCTGGAAAGCCTTTATCGTCTGCGTGATGCGGTTACGTAGAGTCGCTAAGTCAAAAGGTTTAAAGACCCCTATAATGCTCATTTATAACAGGGAGGACTTTTATGTCTGAATATATTCCCCCAACAATTGATTGGGTTCGTAAACAAGTAGAACTGTACGAAAGCAGTGGCGGTACTGAGGGTACTAAGCTGATGGAAACAGGAATGCCTTGCATCCTAGTGACGCACACGGGCAACAAAACTGGAGGGATCCGGAAGATTCCGTTGATGCGTGTGAAGGTAGATGATGCTTACGTACTGGTCGGGTCAATGGGAGGTGCGCCTAAAAACCCGGTCTGGGTATACAACTTACGCGCTCATGCAGATGTTGAAATACGCGATGCAACAGAAGTCTTCTCGATGCAGGTACGCGAGGTAACAGACGATGCCGAGCGTGAAAGACTCTGGGCGGCAAGTGCGGAAGCGTATCCGCCGTACAACGAATATCAGGCGAAAACTTCGCGCAAGATACCGGTTTTTGTCGCAGAACCCCGATAAACGCATTGATAGGCGGCTGCCACTCAATTCGAGACGTCGAGCCAGATACGGGTTTACAGGTGCTTAAATACTGGTCTGATTAAGACCCTTGAAGTATTCTCACCCCATTGTTTGGGAGGAATGACGAATGAGTGATGCAGCCGGTCTTGAAGCGTGGCGCCCGGATTATGAATCGTGGGCGGATTATGCCAAACCTTTGTTTCCGCAAGGCAAGGCGAAAGAAGCATTTGGCAAATATCCCTGGTATCAGACGGCTACAGATCCTTTTGTAAAGCTTGGTAAGCCCATCGGTGAGGCGCGCTTTGGGTTGGTGACAACCGGCGGTTACTCCATCGATGGTGAGCAGGAACCAATGCGGGGATATCCATCTTTCGGTGATGAAGTGCCGCAGATCCGTCGTATACCGGTAGATGTTGATCGCTCGAAACTTGTGATCAATCATCCGGGTTACGATCATCAGTATGCCAAGGAAGACATTAATGCGAACCTGCCATTCGACCGCTTAGGCGAACTGGTCGCAGACGGAACGATCGGATCCATTGCAACTGAAACGATCGTATTGATGGGTTTGCAGCCCAACGTCGCGCCACTTATTGAAGAGACCATTCCCGAGATCGTGGCAGCGTTTAAGGCAGATGATGTGGACGCGGTCTTGCTCGTACCATCCTGACCTGTCTGCCATCAGACCGTGAGTCTGATTGCACGAGGACTTGAGGCAGCGGGTATGCCGACGGCACTGGTCAGCGTATTGCCGCCCTTAAGCAGTGCTGCTCGACCGCCGCGACAGGTAATCAGGCGTTTAAATATAGGCGCGACGGTAGGTCGGCCGCACGATGTTCAAGGCCAGAGAGAAACCCTCACTCGAATGATCGATTTGATCGAAGGTGCGGATGGCCATGGTGCAGTGGATAAGGACGCCAAACCGGACGCATAAAACATGGCATCTACCGAGGGTACATTTCAGTTTATGGCGGCTGCTTCTGAGCCGTCGCTTTATAGAAACTCTAAGGTCGTCATGCAGCGCCTGCCGAATGGCAATACAGGTTTTGCGCAAGGGGTGGAACTGGAATCACATAGCCTGCCAATTGTTGATGCGAGACAGCGTGTACTGACTTGTGAGGACAATGGTTTCGAACTACTCCACGCCCCGATTGCCGCTGAGTTGGATTTTCTTGATCACGCAGAGGTGGTAGGTAACTACTATCCTATCTGCGAAGCGCTTGTTGCTGAGTGTACCGGAGCGCGCGCATATGCATTTGACCACAACATACGTTCTGCCAGTGGTCAAGAAGCTCAGGTACAGATTAAAGGCGGGCAGGAGGTTCAGGGACCTGCCCACATAGTGCATGGCGACTATACGTTACGGTCTGCCCCAGACCGACTTGAACAGCTGTCGCGCCCGCCGAGTGGCAACGATACGTTGCGAGGCGTTCTAGCCAAAAATCAGGCGCTGCTTCCAACAGAGGCCTATCTTGCCGCGAAAGATGGCGCCCGCTATGCGATCATCAATGTGTGGCGCAATGTTTCTGACGAACCAGTATCGACGCATCCCCTTGCATTGTGCGATGCGCGCACCGTTGCCCCGGATGAACTGGTTGTATTTGAAATTCACTACCCGGATCGTATCGGTGAAAATTACTTTGCTAAATTCTCACCTGCTCAACGCATGTACTACTACCCGCACATGACACGGGACGAAGCCCTTCTCATTAAACAGTGGGATTCGGCGGGCCCGTTGGCGCTCAGCAATGGTGTTGAGGGAGACGGTGGCGACTATTCGAAACCGGCTACGTTTAGTTTCCACAGTGCCTTTGAAGACCCGCTCACTTCGGAGGACGCACCTGACCGTTGGAGTATAGAAGTGCGTTGCATGGTGATTTACTGAGCCTGGGGTTGGTTTATCGGGTTGTCTACATCAGCCAGACGTGAACGCACCAAGACACCTAAAATGAGTGCGTGCGATGCGCTCGAGCGGTCTTCATTCAGAGATAAATTGTCCTCGCTGAGTTTCCTCACCGTCTAATACCGATTGCTCAACCATGATGGATCCTCTGGCAGGTTGAGGGGGTTAGCCAATTGGTGGGAGTGGACCTTTGGGTTCTTGAGGCATCAGTGCCTCGAAAAAGGGTTTCGGTTCGGCCATGGTTACAATATAGGTTACCTGGTCGGTGACCTCGCCTTCGGCGTGCCAGGCCCCTTTCGGAATATTCAGTCGAGCTCCTGGGCCGACGGTGACTTTTTCTTCTTTTTCGTTGAGCAAGTAGGTGCTGCCCTCGATGACATAGCCGATAATGTCGATGTTGTGATAGTGCAGAGGTAACTCTGCCGATTTACCTGAAACATAGGTTGTAGGCCAGTAGCCTGTTTGCGCGATATCGGCCATGACCTCTTCTCGATCGGTAAAATAAGCATGCTCTATTTCCATCCGTGCCATAGCAATCGCTCCGTTTGAAGTGGCACTACAGTAGCCGGGTCGTGTAGCAAAGAGCAAGACCCTGGTATGCATGATCAGACGTCCCTGTTACGGTAACGCGATGGTTAAAGGTGTATTTTTTGATTTAGGCGGCACTCTTTTTCACTATGAGGGTGCCAATCGCAGGATTGGGTCTGCACTCATGGGTGCGATGACCCGGTTAGGTGCTGAGTCTACTGAACATATTGGTCTTGCATACGGGCGGGCAAACCGAGAGGTTGCTAAGGAATATGCGGAGCTGGATTACTACCTGCACTCGGATCTTTTTGAAGAAACCTTCAGGCGTGCAGTCCAGCATCTTGATCTCACATTTGATAAAGACGTCTATGGGGTGTTTCGTGATATCCAGCATCATACAATCGTGGAAGGGCTTTCTTTGAAGGAAGATTGTCTGGCGACGCTTGAGGCGTTGAAAGACGAAGGCCTGTATCTATCGATCGTTTCGAATATCGATGAGGATATGTTGCAACCTCTGGTCGCGAGGGAATCTTTGCAGGACTTTCTCAACCACTGGACAAGCTCAGAGGCGGCACAGTCTTGTAAACCGCATGAGAAATTTTTTCGCCTGAGTTTGGATCTCTCTGGCTTGCAACCCTCTGAGGTATTGTTTGTAGGAGACTCTCCGGAGCACGACGTTCTGGGCGCTCAGGCGATCGGCATGCAAACGGCGCTGGTTCGCAACGGGGATCTGACAGCCCCCCTGCAGAGTGGGAAGGAGACACCTGAGCCAGACTACACGATCGATAGGCTCAGCGAACTTGTGGCAATAGTCAGGACTGAGTAATGGTTAAGCGTGTCATCTTTATCCCCGAAACTCCGGAACAACTGTCGAGTGAGTGGCTGACGAATGTGCTGCGTGAAAATAGACACCTGACGCGTGGCAAAGTCAGCGAGGTAATGCAGACGCTAATTGGCGATGGTGAAGGGTTTGTTGGCGATATTATCAAACTGGATTTGACTTACGATTCACAAGCTGTGGATGGGCCCGAATCGATCATCGCCAAGATGCCTAAGCTTGCGAATCGCGCTATGGGAGAACTGTTGGGGGCTTACGAGCGGGAAAACATGTTTTACATGACCTACGCTGACAGTCTCCCGGTTGCGACGCCCAGGCTTTACTACGGTGAGTTTGATCGCGATGCGGCGAGTGAGAGGCAGGAGGAGATTCTGCGCCAGGCAGATAAGATTCCAAAATTTCTGCAAGGTCTGACGAATCGCCTAGCTTGGTGGATCGCGGCAGGAAAAAAAAGGCGCTACATTCTTCTGATCGAAGACATCTCTGGCGATGATGCGATTGATCAACTCGCCGGGGTCGACAGGCGTGAGATGAGCTTTATCGTGGACGCGGTGGCGAAGTTGCACGCGCACTTCTGGCGGAAAAGCGATTTAGCCGAGCAGTTCTGGCTCTTGCCTATGAACATAGATGCCAAGATGCGTGGGGAAATGATGCATCGCTCAAAAGCTGCATTTGCGGACATGTTTAGCGACAGCATCGCTCATGGATTGCAGCCGTTCATTGATGATTTGAGCGTCAACGGCGTACGCTACTGCCATGAGCTTGCGGACGGGCCGGTTACGCTGGTGCATGGCGATCTTCGTCTGGATAATCTGTTTTTCAGGGGAGAGGATGTCGTTTTCATAGACTGGCAATTAGTGCGGCGGGGCAACCCGGCTTATGATCTGGCTTATTTGTTTTCCAGTGGCCTCGATGATGAGGAGAGTGCCATTGAGCTACTGGAAGCGTATTACCACGGTCTGGTGACTTGCGGGGTCTCGGATTGGTCGCTCTCAAACCTGATAAGCGACTATCGAACGGCGCTCAGAGTGGTTCTGATGAATCTATCGTCGGTTGATCAGGTCGAACTTGGTGATGGTCGAGGTCAGGCATTGCTGAAGGTCTGGATCGACCGATTGCGTAGGCGCCTTATGGCGGATTGTCAGAATTAGCCTCCATTAATCTCGCTGCAACCCAAGCCCACCGTATGAATTTGTCTGTCGTTTTATAAACGAGTTTGCTTTGTGGTGAACATGCGTGGCTGTTCTGCCACGCATCGTAAATACTTTGCGGATTGCTTCATTGGCTGCTTGCCACAGCCTCGATGAAGGCAAACCGCGCGTCATCGTATTGCCCCGTTTGCACCAGCATACGCATGCCTTGCAGGGTGTCGTAAGGTGAATCGATGAGAAGCGTATTGGTCAGCCACGCGGGTATCGAACCGCCGGGATCAAGGTGCACATATGAAACAACCCGAGTTTCTCCGTTTGGGGCGGGGGAAAATCCCCAGCGAGTGATTCCGTCGGTTAAGCGCACTACTTTCTTTTTTTCCGGCACGAGGCCGGATACCAGCTTAGCAGCCATGCTAATACTGCCCTGCGGATCGGCCGACCAGGTTACCTTGGCGACGACATCGCGGTCCTTAACGGGCCAAGGCAGGTCATTGAAGGTATGGACGTAATACTCGGTTTCAGACTCTTTGCGCACAATCTCCGCACGCTTGCACAGTGCTGCCCATTTGGGACACGCCGACGTGTCCATGGTCAGGCCCACCAGCGCGTTGATAGAAGCCTGGACGATCATCTCTGCTCTGACAGCCTTATGTTCAGAGCCTTCAATCGAGCGCGTGTAGACCTTAATTCCATCGCGGTCGCGCTTGAGTGTCCAATCCACATCGGCGCTAAGTTCCTGGTTCAGGCCGATCAGGGTAAAACTGAGGAGTAGAAATCGGATCATCTGGCAAATCCCTCCCGTTGGCAGTGATACATGTACGAAGGCACACAGCATGCTATACGGTTGCCTCAGGCTATGAAAAACAGCGAACCAAAGTTGCCAGGACTCATCGTACTGCGGTTGATTGTTACGAGACGTAATTCATACCTTGTGTGAGCGTAAAGGTTCTACAAAGTAATTGCACCAGTCGGAGTCTTACATCGATGGTCTTTCGGTGTGAGATCGGCGTGTCAGGGTAGGATCTGTTCGTTCATCAGGATTCGATCAGCTGACGTCGTGCACATCCCCGTAGAAAGACATTGCCTATGTCGATGGCAACGCCTGACTGGGCAGAGTTGCGGTGCCAACAAGGCAGTGAATGAAAATACTGTGCTGAACGAAGGGGATGGATTACACACATCGGGTCGGTCTGGGTACACTTGGGCAGTTTGTTCGAGGAGGAGAATGTAGTGCCGGTTGAAATGATTGGCTGGATCGCCCCCAGGGTGGCATCGGAAATTATTGCACCGGTCGGCCCGCCGTTTGACGGTGAAGTGGTCGCACAGACCGCTCAGATACATGAGGCCGCGGATTTTGACCGAGTGTTGATCGGTTATTTTTCTGATGCCCCTGATGGTTTTATGGTCGGTGCCCGCGCGGCGGCGGTGACAGAGCGTCTCGGGTTTTTGCTCGCGCATCGGCCGGGCTTTGTGGCGCCGACGCTGGCTGCGCGCAAACTCGCAACGCTGGACCAGCTGTGTCAGGGGCGACTCGCTGTACATCTGATATCGGGTGGTGACGACCGTGATCAGGCAAAAGACGGAGACTTTGTGGATCATGCTGGACGTTATCGGCGAACGGAGGAGTATGTTCAGATCCTCCATAAGAGTTGGACCGAGTCAGTTCCATTCGATGTGGATGGCGAATTTTACCGGATCGAAAAAGCCTATTCTGATATCCGGTGTGCACAGACACCGCACATCCCTTTGTACGGAGGCGGTGGTAGCGATGCAGCCATAGCTGCCCTGGCGCCGTACCTGAATGTGTTCATGTTATGGGGGGAGCCTTTAGCGGACAGTGCTGCGTTCATGCAGCGGGTGCATCGTGCGGCAGGCGATAACGATAAACTCACATTCAGTGTTTCTACACGACCGATCCTTGGTAAAACTGAGGGCCAAGCTTGGGACCGGGCGCAAGCGATTCTCAACGAGATTGAAAAAAGAACCGGTAAGCGGACGATGAAAAATCCGCAGAATATAGGTTCGCAACGCCTCCTCGATGCAGCGGATAAACAAGAGGTTTATGACAGCTGTCTGTACATGGCGCTTGCAACAGCCAGTGGTGCTCGGGGCAACTCGACCGCCCTGGTAGGCACGCCGGAGACTGTGGCTCAGGCATTGCTTGCCTATTACGATCTTGGTGCCACAAGTCTTTTAATACGTGGTTACGACCCTTTGCCTGATGCAATCGAGTACGGTGAGGAATTGATTCCGCGTGTTCGGGCGCTGGTCGCGCAACGAGATGCGGCAGCGGCCGTTAGTTTGTCCGATGAAAATCAATGAGTGCCAGCGTGCGGTAAATCGCGTGCATCATCTTGGTATAGGGCATCGTAATGAAAAATACCAGCACGATGCCGAGATGGATCGCCAGCAGCCAACCCATGGCTTGAGTCTCGCGAAGCAGCATCAGTGCGAATCCTGAAACACTGGTGAGCATAAGCTGTACAGAGAAGGCAATATCCATCCCGAGTAGGCTTTTGGTCTCGGGATGTGCGCGCAGATGCAGATAGCATAAGCCTGCAGGTCCTACGATGAGACCGATACCGCCTGTGATGCCCAGTAAGACAGGTAACGAGTCGTATGGAAATGGGCTCATGCGACCAAGGATCAGCTCGTAGACGGTCGCCGTACAGGTCGCTGCAAAACACAGGGCGAAACCGTACATGGCCGCATGATGAAACCAGCGTCGAGCATTGCTGAACTTTTCGTCTTGGTCATTGCAGCCCTCTCCGTGTCCGCCTCCCAGGTGCCGTAGAACGCTGATGTCGGCAACCGTTGCGCGCAGCGCTGAGGCCGAAAAAACAGCACCTGCAGGAATAAAGTTTTTTGCTGAACGCACAATGGCCACTATTGACCACAACAGGCTGCTGCCGGCTAATACAACGATCGTACTGTGCGCGATCACCTTGTAGAAAGCACCTTCACCTAGATGGCGGTGACTTAGTGTCGAGTTGTCCAGAAGGGCAAACGATATGATCAAAAAGAGGCTGAGCAGAGTTGCCAGGACCAGCGTGACCCAAAGTCCGCGCTGATCCAGAAGGGCAGCAAAGCCCCTCGGCCAGGCGTATGCCTGCCAGGTTAGTGGACGAATTGCTGCCAACGTGGCGGGCAGGTTAATTGCAAACTCATGGGGTGGTTTGTACTGACAAGCGTGGTAGCAGGCTGTGCAGTTATGGCAGAGATTGGCCAGGTGATCGAGCTTCGTGTCTGAAAACGTCCGGTGTTTCACCATCTCTTGAAATACTCCGCAGAATCCTTCGCAGTATCGACACGCATTGCAGATTTCGAACACCCGCCGGGATTCCTCGTGGAGCTCTGTCAGCGGAATATTCTCCGTCATGGTGAAACCTGGTTGGCTGCATGAGTCCCGGCCATGCGCCCGAATACGCCACCGATGGTCATCCCTGTACCGGCGCAATAACCCTGGCCGAGTACGTTGCCGGCCATAATCTCACCTGCGGCGAATACATTTAAGCTGGCATTTCCGTCTTCCATCATGACACGCGCTTGCTTGTCGACCTCAAGCCCCAGATAAGTGAAGGTAATGCCCGGACGTACGGGGTACGCATAAAATGGTGGTGTATCTATGGGTAATGCCCAATGACTCTTGCCAGGTATAACCCCCTCGGTGCGGGCATCGTCCAGTATGGCTGAGTCGTATCTGCCCCGTTGAATCGACTGATTGTATACAGAAACGGTCGTTTGCAGATGCTTTGCATCTAAATCAAGCAGGCCAGCCAGCCGAGTAAGGGTTTCCGCCTGTATGGCGGGAAAGACCGACGGCATAAATTTATCGATTACCTTTGCATCGACGATTGAATAGGCAATCTGATCGGGTTGCTGTGCGATGAGGCGTCCCCAAATGGCATAACGTTTGGGCCAGAAATCTTCTCCTTCGTCATAGAATCGCTCAGCCTCGCGGTTTACGACAATGCCAAAAGGGATGCTGTCGAGGCGAGAAACGATGCCGCCGTCGTATTTAGGGGCTCGGGCGTCAATCGCCACGGCATGGCATTGTGTTGGCTCCCCGACTCTTGCAAAGCCCTGGTCGAGTAGTGCTTTGAGAACGATTCCCCGATTGTAAGGCGTGCCGCGAATTAAAAAATTCTTTGCCGCAGGCCCCCAGTTTTCAGCCATCCACGTTTCGTTTGCCTGAAATCCACCGCAGGCGACGATGAGCGCATCCGCGCTGAAGCACCGGCCCGTAGCGGTACGGCAACGCTCAAAGCGTGCATTCGTTGTGTACACATCGACCACTTCTTCGCCGTAATGGATGCAGACACCTATTTTCTCGGCATAAATATACAGCGCGTTAATTAAGGCGCAGCCCCCGCCCAGAAAAAAAGCGTTGGTACGTTCTAGGTTCAGCGTACCTTTGAGGCTAGGCTGAAAGTGAACGCCGTGAGACATCAGCCAGTCGAGCAGTGGCTCACTGCCCTGAATCGTTAACCGCGCCAGCATTTCATTGGTCTGCCCGCCTGTCACACGCAGAAGATCCTGCCAGTATTCATTTTCCGTATAGGCACCGACAAGGGACGCTGTAGGTGTGTTGTGCATCACGCGAAGGTTGCGGGTGTGGCGAGAATTGCCACCACGCATTGCACGATCACCTGCCTCTATAAGGGTCACAGATGCGCCCAATTCGCGTGCGGTGATCGCTGCGCACAGCCCGGCGTGACCGCCGCCAATCACGAGAATGTTCGTTGTCTTGGATATCACTCTTGGCTTTGTGTCCACTTTCATGTATCAATCCCTCTCGATTTGAGAGTGGAGTTTAATAATGCCAGAAGTTAAGCCCGGAACACGGCTGAAAAGCGTGGTCTGCTCCGGAGAAGCCATGGTCGTAAAGGGGACCGATATCATACTCACCTGCGGCGGTGTGCCGATGATCGGTCCCGATGAGACAGCACCTGAAAGCCCCGTTGCAGATCCTGAACACATGTTTGAGTGTTTGATCGGAAAACGGTACGTCAATGCCGAGGAAAATGTTGAGCTGTTGTGCGTCAAAGCGGGAGAAGGTTCCTTTGGTGTCGATGGTCAGATGCTGATGGGCAAGGAAACCAAGAAGTTGCCTTCATCGGATTGACCCATACCGGTGCAGGTTCGTACATGATTGGTTGGGCAGAGCAGTATAGGGGGATGGTTACTCGAATACGCCTGCCACTAACAATTCGCCAATCCTATCGTCGTCATAATTCAGCACGTCGTTCAAGACATACATCATGTCTCGAGAGAACGTAGGCGCGCTTTCATCCACGTAGATTTCAGAGCGCGACAGATGAACACGTGAACTTTCAACGACGGTATTGCCCCCTTCGTGATGTGGCAGGGTAATGAAATGGCCGAGATGCTGAAGTTGTGGATCGTCAATGAGCTCTGGGCTGTTCTGTACGAAAGATGCAGGCACGCCAGCAGCTGTTAGCCGGGCTTCCATCTCGTAGCCATCTTCATTCTGGACTGCGATGGTAATCATTTCGTCGAGTGCGTCCTGCTGACTGAGACGTTCACCGACGGCGTCGAATTCTGATCCGGCATCTAATGCAAGGGTTGTTTTGAGACTTTGCCATTGCGCATCGTTTTCGCATGCAATTGCGATGTGACAATCCTCCCCGGCGGTGGCGTAAGCCCCATGCGGTGCCCAGTTTAGATCGCGATTACCAATCCGCGACTGCACATGATCATTCGCGATGTAGTCGAGGAGCGCAGGTGTCAGAAAATGCATAGAGGCTTCGGCTTGAGAGAGATCAATATGTTGTCCTTCGCCTGTGCGACGCCGATGATCTAACGCTGCGAGGACTGCGGCTGCATTAAAACGGGGTGCTATGTAATCCGTATAAGCACCAAAAGGGCCTGCGGGGTCTTTGTCGGGCCAGCCGGTGATGGCATAGAACCCTGCGATGGCTGCTGCGAGATTGCCGTAACCGGCAAACATGGACAAAGGCCCGGTCTGACCCATCAGGCACGTACTCAGCATGATGAGGTTGGGGTTAATCTGACAAAGTGAATCGTAATCAAAACCGAAAGCCTTCATGGCTTTGGGTGAGAAAGATTCTGTGACGACATCGGCCCAGGCGACGAGGTCTTTGATGACGCGTTTACCCTCTTGTGTGTTGAGGTTGATTGTCAGCATGCGTTTACCGGCGTTGGTGGAGTGAAAGACGGCAGATTTTTCCGGCGATTCATCTCCATCGATAAAGGGGCGAATGGTGCGACAGACATCGAGCCGACTTGACGATTCAACGCGAATAACTGTCGCGCCAAAGTCGGCTAGGATTCGGGTGGCACCCGGGCCAGCCAGAGCCCACATGAAATCAAGTATTTTGACGCCGGCCAGGGGTAATGGGTTTGTATTTCCATCGGGGTTAATTGATACGGGTTTAAGGTGCTCGAGGCTACTTAGTATTTCTTCTGTATGTTCGCCTCGGCGTGGTGGACATGAAGGTGGCGCGAGTGGGGTCTTGCTGAACTTTGCAAAGGCACCTGGGAAGCGCACGTCTGCGGCGAGACCCTTACCGGTGGGTTTGATGAAATAGTCGCGAGCGGCAAACTGATCGCTCTCCACAACATCTTCAATGGTGGTCATGGGCGCCAGCAGGAGGCGCCTACTCATGGCGGCAGCCAGCAATTCATCCTTAGTCTTCGACGCAGTACAGGCAGCGACGCACGCTTTGACGCGTTCGAATTCTGCAATAGGCTCTTCGCCGGTGGCGAGCAGCAAGCCATAGGCTACCCAGTCTTTGTCACGCGTTGCTTCATCACAAAAGCCGTTGTCGTAGACGTATTCCATCAGACGTCTTGTTGCGGGCCCGACCGTTGCTCCGAATATATGTGTAATCGATACGTGTCCGTCCTTGGCCGGATAAGTCAGGCGAATTCTCAACTCGCCTGCTTTAATTCCCCCTGCAATTCGCTCGATGGTGGATTCGCCGACAGCAGCGGCCAGAATATTGCCTTGGGTTGCCAACGTTAGTGCTTGTTGTGCGGACACAATTACCCGCTGACCACGACCGCTGTGGGTCCGTTCGTGCAAAGCGACGAGCGCGCCAGCCAGGGCTTCCGATGCCGCGTGATGCCAAGCCTGGGGTACGCTGACCCGGACCGGCGGTCGGTCATCGTCGCCGGTTTGTGCCATGGGGCCCGAGCTTGCCAGCAATGTAATGTCAGATGCGGGCCACAGGCCTTTGGGGCCTGTAATGCCGTAGGGCGTGATTGATACGTAAATCAATGCCGGATTGATTTTTTCCAGCGCGCTGTAGCCAAGGCCACGTGCGTCGAGGCTGCCAACCGCTTCTGATTCAATGAGAAAATCAGCACTTTCGATCAGTTTGAGGAAAGCTTCGCGATCTGCGTCAAGGTCAAGTTCAACGCTGCGCTTACCCCGTGAATATCCCCACCAGAACAAGGAGTGTTCACCATCATTGATATCCTGATAGAACGGGGCGAGCTGTCTGCCGGATGCCCCGCCGGGTGGTTCGACCTGGATGACATCGGCACCGAGGTCGGCCAGAATCTGACCTGTCAACATGCCCCGTTCCTGGGTCAGGTCGATGACGCGATAAGGCTTGAGTAACATCGAGTGCCTCCGGTGTATCAAGTGTTGTTATGAAGTTATATCTGCTTTCAAAGTGCGTCAACAGGCGCCCACTTCTCCACGAGCGCTTCGGCTAAGGATTGCCGTCCGGTTGATCGCAACCTGATCAGATAGTCGGGCAATTGATTGCGAATGTGGAAGGGACCCCCTTCGAGCATGACATTTTCGTGGGGGTCGCGGCCACGTGCATAAGGGCGGTTTTCTTCCAGCCATTCGGCCAGGTATGCCCGACCTTGCTGGAGAACCTGTGGGGCTGAAGCCGCCAGATTTTGCGTCTGATGGGGATCGTCTTTCAGCCGGAAAAGCATCTCCGGCTCATAGAGGTGGTAGGCATCGTGTCGGGTGTGGATATATATCCAATCGGCAAAGCGGACAGCCCGTTGACACGTCCAGGCAGCTTGCGAAAGCACCAGCCAGTCTCTGCCAGTATCGTCACCGGATTTGAAGCTGTTGGCGAAGCTTTGCCCATCCCAAGCTGAAGGAATTCGCTGCCCGAGGAGCTCAAGAATTGTTGCGCTCAGGTCGAATTGGTAGTGCAGCGCATCAAATGTGCTCGCTCGGGTAATGTCGGGCCAGCGCAGTATGGCAGGTATGCGGGTCGTGATCTGATCGGCAGTTTGATGATCACCGTAAACATTCAGCTCACCCAGCGTCTCGCCATGGTCTGAACTGAGCAAGATGACGGTCTCATCGTCGATGTCGAGATCGGCGAGCAGGTTAAACAAGCGGCCGACGTAGTCGTCCGCCATGCGTACACCTGTGTCGTAACCGTCGAACATCGCGCGCACGGCCTGCATGTCGGGGATTTGTTGAGGCTGGCGCGGATACATCGAGCGCATCTCGGGTTTGGGCGCAAAGCCATTGCACTCTTGTGCACTGTGTGGACCGCAACCTCGCCAGTCCTGGTCGCGCACCTCTTCATTCAGCCAGTCAGGAAGGGGCTCATCTGCAAATGGTTCGCCGTAGTTGAGTGGTGTCCGGTAGGGTGTATGCGGATCCCACATATGTACATGTAAGAACCAGTCGTCCTGTCGGCCGCAACGGCGGAGCCAGTCAGAAGCGATGTGCCAGACTTCGTCAGCTGTTTCCAGCCCGAACTTTCCAACGTTGTATGCTTGGTCGAAACCAGCATACCAATGGAACGCGGAATGTCTCTGCGCGAACGAACTGACTGAAACAGTGGTCAATCCTGCACGCTTTAAGCGACTGGGAAAGCTTGATGTATGCAGCCTCGACCAGAACGCGCGATCGGCGCCATCAATGACGGGATCTGCGTCGGTACCGCCATGGTTGACGACGCCGTTATGGATGCCGAACCGGCCCGTGAGCAGTGCAGTGCGGCTGGGCAGGCAGGGCACATCGGATGCATGTACATTGTTAAAGCGGGCAGCTGAGGCTGCAAGTGCGTCGATGTTTGGACTGGTGTTGCGGTGATAGCCGTAACAACCAAGGTGATCGGGGCGCAAGGTATCGATATCAATATAAAGAATGCGCATAGTCAGTCGTTTACCTGGGCTTGCCAACTGGCCAGGCGCTTGCGTGCGGTGGCCGGGTCGAATCCACGTGTCTTACCTTCACCGGGTACCGGCGCTGCCAGCTCGACGACGTAGCCGTTAGGGTCGCGAAAGTAAATCGAGTGTATGAACCCATGGTCGGAAGGCCCGCGAACCTCAAAACCCTCTTGGCGACCCTTATTGAGCATCCGCTCTAAGGTTGTGTAGTCCACGCGCAGGGCAATGTGTAAATCGAAGTCATGCTGAGTCTTGAATTCAAAGGCCTGGCCGGGTGCTTCAAAAAACGCCAGGCAGCTACCGTCGGCCATTTCGAAAAACGTGTGTAAGACTTCGGTTTGTCGGCCTGTTGCGGTGGTGGAAATGGGAAATGCTTCTACCAGCGGAAGTTCTAAGAAGTCCTCATAAAATGCCCTGGTCTGTGCACTGTTTTTGCACCGATAGGCAGCGTGATGAAGCCCTTGAATGTCACTGGTCATTTTCACTTGCCTGTTCTTGTGGTTCGTGGGCGGTCCTGATCACATATGCCTGAATAGCTCTGACCTGATCGAGGTTGAGCAAGTCAGCGAAGCTCACCATGCCTTTGTTACGTCGGCTGCCACCTAAAACGATGGCATCCCACTCAGCATGTGCTGTTTGAGATATATATCTAAGATTTGGAATAACACCGCCTGGGTCGGTGCCCAGGCTATGACAAAACCCACAATGTCTTGAATATAGGCGTTCGCCCTCGGTTAATGTGTCTGCACTTGCGGTTAACAGGGGTGGGGGAGCATGAGGTGTGGGTGTTTGCGGGGCTTCGGGCAGTGCAGCCGAACCCCCCAGCTTGTAAGCGAGGATTCTACCGGTACTCGCTCGTCTGCCGTCTTTGCAGGGAACCGTTATGTATAAGCCGGCTGCACCGCCCCAACCTGATGCAAATGCAATGTACTGCTCTCCGTCGATCTGGTAGGAAATCGGCGCAGCGATGGTGCCCATTTGGGTGCTTGTCTGCCATAGACGATTGCCGGTGGCGGCGTCATAGGCGTTGAATTCACAGTCTGCCCCTGGTTGAAAGACCAAATCACCGGCAGTCGCTAAAAGTCCTGATGCGCCCGGACGACCGTGGTCGACTGTCCAACGGGGTGTTTGTGCGACAGGATCCCAGGCGACAATTTTTGTAACCACGGCAAAGTCATCGGTGAGGCTGGAATTAGGCCGGAAGTCTATACCCGTGTTCCAGGTATCGGGGTTGTACTTAAAATCCTGCTCTTGCGTATATGCAAGCCGGTTCTCGACGACGGGAATGTAGACAAGACCAGTACGCGGACTGAATGACATGGGGTGCCAGTTGTGCCCGCCTGCGGGGCCAGGTCGAACAACCCTGGTTTGGTCGAGGTAGTTCGAACTGGCAGTTTCTACGGGCCGGCCGGTTTCGGGGTCTATGTGGCTGGCCCAGGTGATGGGCACGTAGGTCTGTGCGCTCAACAACTCCCCCGTTCGGCGATCCAGAACGTAAAAAAATCCATTTTTCGGTGCCTGCATAATCACCTGTCGAGTTTCTCCTTTGAGATCGATATCAGCGAGGATCATTTGCTGCACGGCGGTGTAGTCCCAATTGTCACCGGGTGTTGTCTGATAGTGCCAAATCAGTTCTGCGGTATCGGGATTGATGGCAAGAATGGAAGCCAGGTAGAGGTTGTCGCCCCCTCCCGGGCTGCGCGTATAGCGGCTCCAGGGAGCACCGTTACCAACTCCGACGTAGAGTAGATTCAATTCAGGATCGTATGCCATGGCGTCCCAAACAGTGCCACCACCTCCGACTTCCCACCATTTGCCGCCGCGCCAGGTTTTAGCAGCTTCTTTAAGGGCTGGGTTTTCGAAAGGCTCTTCTGGGTTTCCGGGAACCGTGTAGAAACGCCAGGCCTGATCCCCGTTCTGCGCGTCGTAGGCTGTGATGTATCCCCGTACGCCCAGTTCAGCACCGCCATTGCCGATGATGACTTTACCGTTCACGATGCGGGGTGCGCCCGTGATCGTATAGGGTTTTTCGGGGTCGATAGTGAGCACTTCCCACACGACGGTGCCATCTGCTGAATCGAGTGCCACGAGGCGTCCATCGAGGGTGCCTACGTAAACCTTGTCCTCATATACTGCAACTCCTCGATTGACGATATCGCAGCAGGCTTTGTATCCCCATTCTCTGGGTACGTCGGGGTCGTACTTCCAGAGTAGTTTGCCGGTCTTTGCATCATTGGCGAAAACGACACTCCATGTTCCGGATGTGAACATCACGCCGTCAACGACAATGGGTGTCGCTTCAAGCCCGCGGCTGGAGTCTGTGTCGAAATACCAGGCAAGCGACAGGTTTTCGACCGTTTCGTGGTTGATCGATGAGAGGGGACTGAAGCGCGCTTCACTGTATGTCCTGCCATGGGCCAGCCAATTGGCAGAATCTGCTTCCGCGTTTATCAGCCGTTCTTCAGGAAGCCATATAGCGGGTGATTCGGGCATCTGGGATGTCGGTGCTGCGGCTTGCTGGGTTTCTTGATCACATGCGACAAGCACGAGCACTAATGCCAGAAAGTAGCCGCCAAAAGGTCTCGCGTTGCTTGCTTTGGCCCATTTAGTCGATAGGTACATAACTCCTCCCTTTTTATAAGCAGAGCTTAATCCGGTCTTGAATTCGGTGCTATGGCTGACGTCTTAAGATGAATGAGTGGCGTATAGATTTTCGGCGATTGTTTTTGTAGGTCGAAGCAATCGCGATCAGGCCTGGATGACGGTATTTTGTGGCCTGGGTGTCATGTGGAACAGGGCCAATGAAATTGCTGCGATGACATATCCGCCCAATAGTGTTGCGTAAGCGGGCACATAACTACCATAGAGTCCGTAGATAAATGTCGCGAACGGCAAGCCCGTGATGTTGAACGGGGTTAGCATGGGCATGTTGGCGCCCATGATTTGCGCGAAAGATGCAGGCCCGTAGCGAGTCGCAAGGAGCACCCCCCAAAGGGGCGCTACGCCGCCATAGCCAAAGCCGAAGAGAAAACCAGCGATTAAAACTGCTTGATAATCTGTCGCACTGAGTAGGAGAAACAACCCAGTTGCCTGCAGGCCGATGGCGATTGCCATGACCAGTTTTTTGTTCATGTGGTCAGACAGTTTGCCCATCACGGGTTTAGCGATAGCACCCATGAGGGTTGTCATAGCAATCGCGAAGGAGGCGTCCATGGCAGAAAATCCAAGGTCGGTCAGGTGGCTTGGCATGCTCAGGACGATGGCGGCGATGCTCATATAACATGGCCCGACTGTGAACGTGATGGCCCAGATGTCTCGTTCGCGAATCGCGCGCGTGAAGGTCCATTCAGCGGTAGGTTCAGGGTTCGATGACGATTCGACAGGCTGGACACCATCCGGGTGCTGGCCGCGCTCGGCGGGTGTCTTGACGGCAAAAAATGCAATGAGGGGCACCAGGATAAGAATCGCGCCGATTCCGGACACGGCGAAGGACGTTGCCCACCCGTAGGAAAGCATGATCCAGGTGACTCCGGGTATGAGCACCGTAGCAGAGATCGTGATGCCGAACTGGGATATGCCCATCGCGGTACCCCGGCGTTTGTCGAACCAGTTGGCCAGTAACAGGTTACAGGGGATAACGCCTAAAAAGACCATACCAATTCCTGCAAGTCCCCCGAATAAAATGTAGAGCTGCCAAAGCGAGGTGATTTGCGATAAAGCCAAAAAACTCGTGGCGAGGCAGACTGCGCCCAGAAAGAGCAGTGGTTTTAAAGCTTTTTGGGCGAACAGACGGCCTCCCAACGGGCTTAATAGGCCGACCACGATGACCTGGATGGAAAGTGCGAGGCTGACGTCAAATCGATCGACACCCAGATTCTCACTGAGTGGTTTGAGATATACGCTGAATGCGTAGTAACACAGGCCAATCGTCACGAACTGCACAATGAATGTGAAGCCGACAATAATCCAACCGAAAAACAGGCGATTACCTGACACGTTTGCCTACTCTCCCCCGTAGATGAGGCGCCGCATGATGGGCGCTTGCTTTGTTCAGGTCAATTGCAGTTGTCATGCAATCAACAGAGATGGCCATTGTCCTTGCCGAAGTGCAAGGCGTTGCCGTCGTGTAGAGGCTTAAATTATCAGCCGAGCGGCGGAGCAGATTTTTCGCTTGGTGGGCATCAAATCAGTAGTATCGTGATCATTGAATGCCTTCAAAAAACTGGCCGATGGGCTTATGGTTAAGCCAACACAGGAATCAAGGGGAATAGATGACTGATTTTGAAAACAGTGAATTTCAAGGCAAAGTGGCCGTCATCACCGGGGCAGGCAACGGACTGGGCAGATCTCATGCGCATGAATTTGCTAAGCGCGGTGCGAAGATTGTGGTCAATGACCTGGGTGGTTCAGTCGATGGCACGGGGTCTGGAGATGCCGCGGATACGGTGGTCAAGGAAATTGAAGCGATGGGCGGTACGGCAATCGCCAACAAAGCGTCAGTGAGTGACAAACAAGGTGCCAAGACCATCATTGAAGATGCCGTCAATGCCTTTGGTCGGGTCGACATACTGGTCAACAATGCGGGAATTTTGCGCGACAAGTCATTTAAGAAAATGTCTCTCGAAGAATGGGACATCGTGATCAACGTCCATCTTAATGGCAGTGCCTATGTGACGCATGCCGCCTGGCCTGTGATGAATGAGCAAAAATATGGACGGATCGTGCTGACGAGTTCGGGCTCTGGTATCTATGGGAACTTTGGCCAGGCCAACTATGGTGCCGCCAAAATGGGTATGTTGGGTATGATGAACGTGCTCGCGCTGGAAGGTGGCCGTAACAACGTGAGGGTCAATACTTTAGCCCCAGGGGCTGCGACTCGAATGATTGCAACGATTCCCGGTCGTGATTTTGACGTGAATGATCCCCCTCCGGAGTCGGCGCCTAAGCTCGTGAGTCCGGCTGTTTTGTACATGTGTTCGGAAGACGCGCCTAATGGTGCAGTCATCAACGCGATGGGTGGCCGATACTATCGTTCCCAGGTTTTTGTCAACGATGCTGTGGAAATTGGTTTCGATGCCGTCTTTGAAGACCTGCAGGGAGAAGCAGAAAAATTGCTCGATATGAGTGCGGCCCATCCGCCTAACCGCGGACCTTAAAGGCGGTCTGGCTCGATCCAAAGATGACGCCTTGAGAAGACCCTCGGGCAGGTGGCGGGTGCGAAAATGGGCTGAACGGCGAAAGACCTCGCAATAGATTGCTCAAGAGGGACCTTCTGCTGTGCTGTATGTGTACCTTCAGCGTATGGATAAATCCGTTGAACAGGCCAGGGTTTCGTGGGCGCAGGTTGTGCAGTGATCCCCAACGTGACTGGCAGCGCGTGCTCGTCCATACCCACACACGCACGGTGTAAGCCCGTTGTTTCAGATGTCTTCGAGTAGCCTCGTCAGACCTTCGCCCAATTGCGCCAGTGTTGCGCGCAGGATAAATCGATCCCAGCCGATACAGAAATCCTTAACGCCCATATCGATATAGCGTTTTGCCTGCTCGACGGCGCCGATCTCGATGCGTGGTCTCAGTCCATATTCCAGAGATTTATTAATCACTGTTTCTTCAAAGGGGCGTATGTCTGCTGTACTCATCAGACCTGGCTGGCCCCGTGAGAAGCCGAAGTCCGCGGGGCCCCATTGTGTCATGAGCACGCCACGATCGCGGGCACGCTCAAAGATCGCGTCTATATTCGATACGGCCACATCTTTTTCTATCATGATGGCGAAGACGAAGGAATTCAGGTCTTCGAGGTAGGTGCGGGTGTCGTAACTGGCCAGTGCTGGACGGCGTAATTTGACACCGACCATGCCGCCTGAATCAGGGTTGTCTGGGGCGATGATGCGATGACATTCATCGATGTCTTCAGGTGTCCGTATGTCAGTAAACAGAACGGCTTTAAAGCCGGCGCCCATCGCCGCCTGGGTCCAAAACCCCTGAGATTCCTGGTCAGGCTTAATCATGAGCGGCAGATTGCCGCACTGGGCTGCGCGTGCCTGATGGTAGAGCAGGGTCATGTCGAGCACGGAATACTCAGCCGAAAATTCGCCGTAGTCGAAAAAACCGGTATCCCCGACGAGTTCGGGTATGTCTGGGTCGGTAAACAGGATATGAGTTCCCATCGTCGGTTTACCTGCGTCGAGTTTTTTTCTGAAGGTATTTTCTAGAATCATTGTTTTCCCTTTTTGTCACAGACCATCAGCGCTGACACGCCATCGATGCAGGGAAGCGGCTGAGCACGATTTCGAGGGTCGCTTCCATCATGGTGGTTGCCTCATCGACTGATACGTTGCGTCCGACATGAATATGACCGGCAGTCAAATTGTGTGGCTCGATGCGATTGTAGTACAAACCATGCAAACCCATGAATCCCGAGAGATAGTTGCCGCTGGTGCCTGTGCGATCGATTTGCACGTCCAACAGATCAAGCTTGCCCAGCTTGCTGGCCAGAAGGTTGATCGGGAGGGTTGTTTTAAGTGACGCGCCAAGACGATAGGTGGATATTGCTTTCCAGGAACGTTCATTGATCGAACCCTTTTCAGGAAGTTCAAATTTGCCATTTCGATCCCTGATCCAGTCCTTTGCCGGATTGGGCTGGCCGTGCTTCCCGTGGCCACCTTCGATGCCTTCCAGTTCCCAGTCGATGTCGCCACCCCTGCTGGTTGTGATCAGAACTTCAGGGTGGTATTTCTCCACAAGCGACCAGAAGTCACGGCTTGTTATCTGGTAATCCACCGAAAGTTCACCAATTCCGACTGAGCCCGGGTCGCCAATTTGATCGTTGGTCGGATCACCATCGGGTGGAAATTCAGGAAAGTGTGCGTACACGTTGTAACCGTGATTACGCCAGTTCGCGCCCTGCCAGTCGGCGCTTTCATGCCAGGATCGGAGCATTTCATTGGAGGGTGGCCAATAACCCGTAAGCAGCGCGGTAGGGCGACATGATTGAGCGTTAAGCGGTGCACTCAGGGTCACGACCGCAACGCCGATTAACAATTTGATGATCAGCAGCATCCTGTTACTCGTATTCGAGACCGCCTAGAATGAAAGATTACAAAGAGATTTGGAATCCTATGTCCGACATCAATTTGGATACGCATTGGATGCCGTTTACGGCGATGCGGGCCTTTAAGGCAAATCCGCGGATGATTACGGGTGCGCAAGGGCACTATTTTACAACCGATGATGGTCGTCAGGTGTTCGATAGCTTATCGGGCCTGTGGTGTACGGGTGCCGGGCATAATGTTGAGGCGATCAATGCGGCGATTACGGCGCAATTGTCGGAACTCGATTTTGCGCCCAGCTTTCAGTTCGGGCACCCCAAGAGTTTTGCATTAGCTGAACGGTTAGGTGAATGGATGCCCGCTGATCTCAATCGCTTTTTCTTTACGAATTCCGGTTCCGAGACCGCGGATACGTCGCTCAAGATTGCACGCGCCTATTGGCGAGCGTGTGGACGCGGCGAAAAAACAAAATTGATAGGACGTGCCAAGGGATATCACGGGGTTAATTTCGGCGGCATGAGTATGGGCGGAATCGGGCCTAATCGTAAACAGTTCGGTTTAGGCGTCGAAGCAGATCACCTGCCCGCCACGTTGTTGCCGGAAAATGCGTTCTCGCATGGGATGCCACAGTATGGTGAACATTTGGCGGACTATCTTGAACATCTGATCGCTGTACATGACGCCTCAAACATTGCTGCGGTGATCGTAGAGCCGATGTCGGGTTCCGGTGGTGTTGTCGTTCCGCCGCAAGGTTATCTCGAACGACTACGGGAAATCTGTACGCAGCATGACATTCTGCTGATATTTGACGAAGTCATTACCGGTTTTGGTCGCTGCGGTGCTGCGACTGCAGCTGATGCACTGGGTGTCATACCGGATATGATCAATATGGCCAAACAACTCACCAATGGTCTGATACCCATGGGGGCAGTGGCTTTGCGGCAGGATATCTACGAAGCCTTCATGTCTGTCGAGCAGCCGAAATATGGAATAGAGCTGCCTCATGGTTATACCTATTCAGCGCATCCGCTGGGTATAGCTGCGGCTATGGCAACACTGGATCACATTGAGCAGGAAGATCTGCTGAACCAGTCGGCGGTAAATGCTCAGCGCCTGGAACGGCTCATACACGCGCTCAAAGGGACTCGCCATGTCGTCGATATACGCAACTTTGGACTTGCGGGTGCTATTCAGTTGGAACCGCGAGATGGGGACCCCCTGGCGCGTCCTTATGAAGCGGGCGTTGCCCTTTGGCAGCGCGACAACTATGTGCGCTGGGGCGGTGACAACCTCCAGTTTGGCCCGCCGTTTGCGTCGACTGAACAAGAATTGGAGCAATTGTTTGCCCAGGTGGGTGAAGTTATCGAGCTGTTGGATTAGAAATGACGGTGCGGCTTTTGAGAGCGGCCTTACCGGCGTATCAAACTAAATTTTCAACGCCAAGCATGGTTGTGTCAGAGATCAACAATCGCGACTTATTCGAACTGTTTTTCGCCGCTGGCAAAGAAGAGATAGAAGAACATACCGAAAAACGTCACGGCTGAGGTCACCTGAAAGACCATCGCCCACGAACCGGTGGCATCAAGAATCATGCCTGATACGTAAACACCGATAATGCCTGGAATTGTGCCTGCGGTGTTGGTAATGCCCATTAGCTTGCCGGCATGGCGTGGCCCGATGTCCATGTGGTTAACGCTGTGACCGCCTATACCGGCGGCTGAAAAGACTTTGCCCAGGCACAATATGCCGATGGCGGCCCACGCCGATTCGACTGTGCCGATTAAAAAAAGACAGATGCCGAGACCTCCGAAGGCGATGGTCTGCATGAGTTTGCGCACAAAGGTCACGTCCATGCCACGCCTGATCATGCGGTCGGCGATGTTGCCCGCGATGTTCAGGCAGAAAAACGAAGTGATATGGGGCAGCATCGATATCAGGCCCACGGCAGCGAAGGCAACGCCTAATCCTTCGTTCACGTATTTAGGCAGCCAGGAGAGAATGACGTAGAGCGTCCAGTTATTGCAGAAGTGAGCAACGATAATTGCCCATAGGGGTTTATTTTTTAGGAAGTAGCCGATCGGAATATTCTCTTCAACGGCACCGCTGGCAGGTGCATTGCGAGCCAGAAATGATTTTTCTTCTGCGGATATTCGGGGGTGTTCTTGGGGGGTGGTGGTGACCATCCTTTGCCAGGCGATGAACCAGATGACTCCGACGAGTCCGAATAGATAAAACGCCCATTCCCACCCCAGGTGTTCGACGATGAGGGGTGTGACAATCAGGGCAAAAACGGTGCCGATAGGAATGCCGCTGGCGTTCAGGGCGATGACTTTAGACTTCTCATCCGCGGCAAACCAGCGGGTAACCAGACTGTAAATAGAGGGAAATGTAACGGCTTCGCCTAAACCCATACCGATGCGCGCGATAAACAGTGCATATAAACCCAATAGCGCAGCCCAGGGCGTGACGATGGTAAACAACGACCAAATCAGGACGCCGATACCAAGGACGATTTTTCCGCCCATTTTGTCGGCAAGGTGTCCTCCGCCAATCTGCATAAGCAGATAGCCGATATAGAAGCTGGAAAGAATCGCCCCCTGTGTCGTGACGTCCCAGTCAAAGTCCCTGGCCATCGGGATGATGGCGACGGAAATGTTCACCCGGTCTATGTAGCAAACGAAGGTCGCTGCGAAGCACATCATGATGACGGAATAGCGTGTTTGCCAGAAACCACTGCCCGGGCGGGTCGATTCAGACATGTTTTCTCCTTGCTCCAGCTTGGAAAGTACCTGTGTTTTTTAATAAAGAACAGTTCGAGTAGACTGGCACTAACGAAAATCTCAACCTGGGGAGTGAGGGATGGAATTCGCGAACATACTTTATGAACTTGAGGACGGTATCCTCACGATCACGCTCAATCGCCCGGAAATGCTCAACGCATTCAATGGCGGCATGATGAGTGATCTGATGGCTGCATTTGATCAGGCTGATGAGGACGATGACGTACAGGCGATTGTCATCACGGGTGCTGGTCGTGGTTTTTGTGCCGGTCAGGACCTTTCTGCCGGTGAAAAGACCTGGGAGGGGCATGAAGAACGCCTGGCAGAAACTGAGCTTGGTGATGGTGGCGGCGAACTCAGCCGTCGTTTATTTCGATCGCTAAAACCGATCATTGTTGCTTTTAATGGCCCTGCGGTGGGTGTTGGCATCACCTTTACGCTTGCCGCGGATATCAGGATTGCTGCGCCGGGCGTCAAACTTGGTTTTGTTTTTGCGGCGCGAGGTATCGTGCCTGAAGGCTGTTCGTCCTGGTTTCTGCCTCGTCTGGTGGGTATCAGTAAAGCACTGGAGTGGTGCTATTCAGGTCGGATTTTTCAATCTGAAGAAGCCCTCGAGGCGGGCCTTTTACGTAGTATTCACGACAAAGATGAACTGCTTACCGCAGCCAGGGATCTTGCTAAAGAGCTCGTGAGTGGTAGTTCACGTATATCGGTAACGGTGCTGCGGCATATGATGTGGCGCATGCTGGGAGCGCCGGATCCGATCAATGCGCACTGGGTCGACACGGCAGGTATCAACGCGTTGGCTACGTCAGCAGATGCAAAGGAAGGCATCAATGCGTTTTTAGAGAAGCGAAATCCGGACTTTCCCGGGCGGGTCAGCACGGATTTGCCCGATTTCTTTCCGTGGTGGGAAGAACCTAAGTTTTCGGATGGCAAGATCGGATGAAGACCCATCTTAGCCAGGAAGAGAAAATGCGACTTTTTGAGGACGGTTATCTCGTACTGCGCGGCGCCATTCCAAGGGAAATTACGGCTCGAGCGAGGGCGCGCATCAAAGATACGTTGCCGGAAGATGAGCGGCGCCTGCTGGTGCCTGCAAGCCTCGCCACACACGCACATATGCTCAGCTTGTTTCAGGATACTTGTCTTACGAAAATTCTCGAAAATGAAATGGGGCCATTTCCGCCGGTCATTAGCTGTCAGGTCGCGGTCACACCGCCTCAAGACCGCCTTGGCGGGCGGCCTGGACCCCATGTTGACGGCAATTGGGGTGGGTCGATACCGGCGCGTGCCGACGAGATAGAGCTGCCTCGAGGGCGCCCGAAGGATGCGGCGAAATACTTTGGCGAAAATGATGAGGTCAGAGGCAGCAATGATGGTCAGCTCTGGCTCGACCCTGAAAGGACGATCACATTGGGATGCTATACGGCCCTGGTTGGGGTGGCCCTTAATGATCAGACTAAGCCGGGTAAGGGTCAGTTGGGCGTGCTCAGGGGCGTCCATGAAGAAGTGGAGGCCTCTTTCCGTATGCAGCGCGAGCAAGGAGGCCCGATCGGACCTGAAGGCCCCGGTTGGCCACGCATCATGCCCACTACAAGCGGGGGTACCTTCCTCAATGGCTTACCGGACCAGGTACGGATAAGCGCTCAGGAGATAAGCGAGGCGGAAAATCGACGAGCCACCCAAGACTGGCCCTGGCCGGAAATAACGCCTGTATTACTCGATGAGGGAGATGCGGTAATCGCGTTGCACAGCTGTCCGCACACGCCGACGCCTAATATGAGCGATGATGCGCGCATGAACATCTACTTCCGCATCCGTCGTCTGCGACCGCAAAACCCTCACGAAGGCAGTCGGAGGCTCGGGCATGGTGTAAGTGATCATTTGGATCGAGGTTATTATGGTCAGTTTCTGGAGTATCCTGAAGATTACAATCCGTGGAAAACTTCAGTAGATATCATGTGTGACCATTGGCGCGAATGGGATGGCATGCAGGATCTGGTTCGTTCCCGGGCAAATAAAACGGCAACGCGCTAGTCTTGTCTCGGTAGGGCTAATTAATCGCATGGCGTGATGGATGCGGGGGAAATTAATCGGAGATTAAAAAGGAGTAGGCGCATGACGATACAGTTACGACAGATTTGTCTGGTCGCACGGGAACTGGAGCCGGTGCTTGAGGACCTGACGGATATCCTCGGCATTAACCGATGCTTCGTCGATCCGGGTGTGGGTGTTTTTGGTTTAGAGAATACGCTGATGCCGATTGGCAAGAATTTTCTTGAGGTTGTGGCGCCGGTAGAGGAGAACACGGCCGGGGGTAGATATCTCGACCGGCGCAACGGCGATGGTGGCTACATGGTGATCACCCAGGCAGATTCTTACGAGCAGTTCCAGCAGGTACGTCAAAATGCGCTGGACCAGGGTGTTCGTGTCGCACATGAATCACAACGCGGAGACTGGAATAACTGTCAGCTGCATCCGGGTGACTTGAAAGCCGCTTTTTTCGAAATCGAATCCGATCAATACAATGACTTTGAAGGCTATTGGCACCCTGTTGGCGGCATGGGTTGGGAAGACGAGGTCAAGCAGGATGTCACGATCGATTTTCTGGGTGTTGAACTGCAGAGTGCGGATCCGGTGGACCTTGCTGAGTTGTGGGGCTCAGTTGCAGATTTGCCTGTGACGCGTGATGGCGCCGAGCTCTCTATGCAGTTAAACAATGCCACGCTGCGCTTTGTTGAGGCCCAGGACGGTCGTGGACCAGGTCTGGGGGGGCTCGACATCCAAGTGGCGAACAGGGCCCATGTGCTTTCACGAGCGAAGGCGCGGGGGTGTTATGTCAGCGATGACCAGGTCGATATCTGTGGTACACGGTGGTATCTCCATGACTAACACGCTAACCGCTGAAGCGCATAATGCGTCGATGCAGGATTATGTGCGTGTGGGCACAGAAAGCGCATTGACCCTTGGCAATAGAGGTCCGATTCGCTTCGATGCTAATGGAAAACTGGCCGCAGATATTCTTGATGCCTACTGGAGACACGGCTTTTACGTCTTTGAAGGAATGATTGAAGCGGCCGAGATTGAACTCCTGCGCCGTGACTATGCGGGGATAATTGATCGAGCGCCCATAGATAACGATGCGGATGTTGATGCAAAAGGGAGACCTGCGCTCGGCGTCGATATGGCGCGTCCGCCCTTCAGTATGGTCCGACCCTTATCCGACCCCTGGGGCGGAACTGAACTGCTTGGTGGCCGTCATCCGGCACAAATGACGCAACCTAAGCCTTCGGAATCGGCACCTGCCAAAGTTCCTTTTTTGATTGGCAGTATGTGTCAGCTGAGTGAGGCTGCCTTGCGTTTATATGGGCATGCCGATGTGCTCTCAATTGCTGAAGCCATCAATGGAGAAGATTTTGTGCCGTTCAATGATGCCGTCTTTGTCAAGCAGCCTCGACTGGGTGGATCTGTTGCCTGGCATCAGGATGGTGTCACACACTGGGAGGCCGATAACTGGGACGAAGGCATACACGGCTTCAATTTCCAGGTGCAGCTTTATGAATGCACGGCGTATAACTGTTTGTGGGTGATGCCAGGTACCCACAAACTCGGACGAGCTGACATCAAACAGCAGGTTCGCGACAATGGAGGCTCAGAACGCCTACCGGGCGCTGTACCACTTTTCTGCCAGCCAGGTGATGTCACCATTGTGAACCGGCAACTGTTACATGGTTCATTTGCCAATACTTCGCCAAATTTGAGGATTTCTGTCACTTTCGGTTTTCATCGACGTAGCTCTGTCCTGGGTGCCAGGGGTGCGCTGAGTCAGGATGAAAACATCAGTTACGATGAGGCGCGGGTGTTTGAGCGCTCTTCGGTGATTCAGTTGGCCATCGACGCCCGATCTAATTTTTATCCGCACGAGCGGCGTTTCATTTATCAACCGTTTGCTGAATGCGAAGATGACTTTCGCGATACACCTGAAACGCGAGAAAAGGTTCTGACAGACTATACGCTCAAAGATTTATCGATCTGAGCCGGGGCGTTGAATCGCTGTGAGGCAATAGGCGGGGGCTCTGCCGGTTTAATCATTTATTTAGTCCGTACGCAGCTTCGCCACTTAACGTGTAAGATTACCTATCTGCCTGGGCTGCTTTGAGCGCCCGGGTATGTTCATGGTTTTTCTTGAGCTGATCGATCAGATCACTGGAAAGCTGGCTGACGTCCATGAAATCGTTTTTCCAATCGTGATTTTCCGACCAGACCTGGGGTGATACGACAGTGGTGTTGGGTTCGACGGCTTGATCGAATAAGTCCAACGCACCTCGCAGCGTATCGGTTTGCGAGCGTTCGTCGAATGGCTTTCCGGCGCTATGTCCAAGAGGGAAATCACTGAACCAGAACCGCGGCACGGCGCATGTTTCAACGATGTCCCGGGCTGCGCCCATGATGACGGTAGGAATGCCGTTTTCCTCCAAAAATCTGGCGACCAGACTGGCCGACTGGTGACAAACGGGTCACGTGGGGACGAGCAGGGCCGCATCTGCGCCCAGTCGCTTAACTTGTGCCAATGCATTTTTCGCATCCTGCTCCACCGTGACGCGTTGAGATCTGTTGGTCGGTATGCCAATCAGTTCTTCGGCAAGCTCGCCGATGAGGCGGTCGGTGCGGGCGGCGATTAATACGTCGATCGGCAGCCATGTCCGCGGGTCCTTGGCCTCACAATGTTTGCGGTCATAGCCGATGTGCGAGATACGAAGGTCCGGCACTGGCTCGATGGGTCGGGTGTACACGTCGTAAAATTTTGCGGCTGCGTTGTACTTCGCCCCGGGGCCCTGATCTGGCAGATCGGGTCTGAAGGGTGCAGCGGTTGTCAGCAGCACAAGTCGAGACTGCGCCACGGGCTTTTCCATGGGTGTGAAAGGGGTGACTGAATGATTGGCCCATTTGTAGGCAGGGTAGCCTTGGGCGGCATAATAATTTCTCGTGCGTTTGATATAGGGGATCATCTTTCAGTCTCTTGGGTTGCCGTAGATATCAACTTTGTCATAACGTAACCAGCTCGTATCGTAGCCTGGGTTACGATCGAATCTCTGCACACGACGCCAGTTTTCTTTGACCTCGGTGAAATCTGCCGGCAGTTCGCCAGATGTGCGTTTGGAGAGTTCGTCGTGAAGCGGTTCAAACAGGCGGGCCAGTGCGCTTGGCATCTCGCTTGCCCCGGATGGTGAACTCCTCTCTATCGGTGCCGCACCGGCGGCTTTATCGAAGCGAAAAGCCGCCTTTCGGTAGGTGTCAAGTTCTGCAAGATCTTCATCTGTCATAGCAACATTGACCGTTCTGCCGACGGGTACGACGGGTGTGTATGCACCCTTAGTGAGCATGTCTGCAGGCCCATACTCTGCAGGCAAGGGCCCGGCGCCGATGGTCAGATGGCCCCGATTACAGTGCACCCAGAAGCCGCCATGTGTGCCATCCGGAAAAGCATAGGCGGGCGTATCGGTGAATTCTTCTGAGAACGTGAAGACGATGTCCCTTAGTGCATCTGCATACTTCTCAGATGTTGCTCGATTGGTCAAAAAGTGCCGGGCAGTGCTCACCCACTCAGGTGTCATGAAGACAAATCGAGGCATCGTGCGTTTGCCGAGCAAGTCGTGCAGGCCGCGCAGGGCGGCGGCCAGGGCAGGGTGCTCTGGAATACCGCCGTGGATCTCCCAGCGGGCCAGGTTTTGTAACCTGGTTTGCGCATCTGCGACGAGGGCCGGGTCAGAGCCTTCAAATTGAATACGGGCGATGTTGGAGATGATGGAATGATCAGTTGTGACTTTAAAGTCGCACTCGTTGTTTGGTAGCTCGCCACAACCGACTTCTACCCCGTCAACGGATATACGTGCCCACCAGCCCAAGCGATCGCCACAGCGCAGGTAGGCAGGCGGATTCATCCCGACTTCGCAAATCGTCAATGGTTCGAGATCTGAGAGCTGGGATGCATATCTTGAGCACTGGGCTTTAAGCACATCACCTGCGTAGTCGACCCACTCTTCAGAAGCGAATGTGAGGTCGCCAATACCTGCTGGCATCACGGCCAGAAGAGATGTATTCCTCATGTTAAAAGCCATCCCTGATTGTACGACGGGCGAGTTGTGTCATGTGCACCTCATCCGGACCATCTGCTATCTGGCAATAGCGTGATGTCGTATAGATGTGATTGATCGGTGTATCTTGAGTGACCCCCATGCCGCCGTGTGCCTGTAGCGCTCGGTCGGCCACTCGATGACACATCGCGGGTGCGACAATCTTTACCATGGAAATGAAGTCGCGCGCCTCTTTCGGACCGTACTGATCCATTTTGTCCGCGGCGGCCAGGACAAGAAGGCGACATTGTTCGATATCACAGCGGGATCTGGCGATATCGTGCTGGATGCTCGTCTTTTCAGAGAGCTTTTCGCCAAAGGCCGTGCGTTGCTCGACACGTTCACACATGAGCTCTAGGCACCGTGTAGCCATACCCACAAACATCATTGCATATTGAAAACGACCGGGTCCAAGACGGCCCTGAGCGATCTCAAAGCCACGGCCTTCGCCCAGAACCAGGTTTTCGACAGGCACGCGCACGTTGTCGTAGAGTACCTGAGCGTGACCGCCGGGCGAGTGGATGGAGCCAAATGCGCGTACCGGACGTTCCAGCGTCACGCCTGCGTTGTCGACAGGGACCAGAATGGTCGAGAATTGCTGATGTCGTGGTGCATCGGGATCAGTTTTACCCATGACAAGCAGAAGTCTGCACAACGGATTGAATGCGTTGGACGTAAACCATTTACGGCCATTGATGACATATTCGTCACCATCTCGCACGATGGTTGTTTCTAGGTTCGTTGCATCGGACGAGGCAACAGCGGGTTCCGTCATTGAAAAAGCAGACCGAATTTCTCCGTTGAGGAGTGGCATTAACCATTTTTCCTGTTGTTCCGGTGAACCAAAGCGAGCCAATACCTCCATATTCCCGCGATCTGGTGCACTGCAATTAAAGACTTCTTGTGCCCAGGGAATCCTGCACATCCGTTCCATGACAGGTGCAAATTCGAGATTGGTCAATCCCGGGCTGAATTCTTCGTAGTCTTTGGGCAGGAACCAGTTCCAGATGCCGGCGTCTCTTGCCTTGGCCTTCAGGTCCTCAAACCAGGGTGGGTAGGTCCAGGCATTATTGTGATCGTCGGTCCATTCCCAGTATTCAAGCTCTCTGGGAAAAATGTGCTCGTCCATGAACTGATCCACGCGCGCGCGCAGTTCAAGGACTTTGTCGGTTAATTCGAAATCCATGATGCCTCCCTTTTGTTCCCAGCGGCAGGATATGACGCGACGTAGACTCAGTCTAGCGGTATTGGAGTCGCCGTTAGACTGCCTGGTTTCCGGGCCGGGCGGATGCCCCGGGCAGAATGACGAACCTGTTGGTTGGCGTGAGTCAGTCAGTGACTTCGTAGAATTTTGCCCGGCAGATCCATGCGAGGGACGAGCCGCTCGTCTGGGATCCTCCTGCCTGTGCCTGTGCCTGTGCCTGTGCCTGTGCTTGATGCAGCATCGGGGATTGGTTCTGGCTCGATCTGAACTTGCTCGGTTGATGGTGACATGACGATGGGTGAGGCAGCGGAACAATCCAAACCGCCTATCAAACCAAGTGCTGTAGCAAGGCGAGCCTCGTCGGGGTCACCGAGCTCGGTTTCGAGGTCGTCCTGTACATCGCAGCCTTGCACTTCATATGCCTGGACAGGGTTCTCATGTGGAACAAATCCATCGGCAAAATCACCGAATCCTTTGGCGTTGATTCCTTTGAATTGGATGGAGAAGTAAGTCGTTCCGCAGTTGTCGGTAGGGTAAAAACCGTAAGGCTTGCCGGTTGTCGGATTGCCCACGAGGATAACCTGGAAATCAATCCCTTGAAGTCCGTTGATCACCGATTCGCTTGCCGATGCTGTGCTTGGGCCGACAAGAATATATACGCGCGATAGGCTTAGCGTTGGCAACGCTACACCACTTGTAAGACTGAATCCTTGTGTGGTTGAGTGAAAATTTGCCGGGGACAGCGATTGCCCCGTAACCGGATTGACATTGGGGTGTTTGTCATTGAATTGTATTTCTTCGAATACCTGTCCCTGCGCTCCGGGGCCGGCAACCATGAAGGCGAGTTCGTTGGCAATGTCCAGAAAGCCGCCATTGTTATAGCGTAAGTCGAGGATGAGTTCGGTCACGCCAGCGGCATTGAAATCGTTCACAGCATCAACTAAAGATTCTTCAGCTGGAGAGATGAAGCTGGTAAAGAGGAAGTAACCTACCACCCCTTGAGGCGTGGAAAACGTGTTGGTAATTGGCACGGGATCCTCTACTGCGTCGATGGCAGTCATTGTGATCAGGCGTTCATTGGTGCCGTTGTAGTCGGCAATGCGAAACTCGTGAGTTTCGCCTGGATTGGCAGGAAACAAGCCCGCATTAAGGACGTCGATATCCGTGCTGTTGATGAGGTCGACGCCATCGACTTCGAGAATACGTGTGCCTCTTAAGATACCGGCACTGTCAGCCGGGGAGCCGGGTGTCACATAGACGAAAAAAGCTTCCCGCGGTACAGAGGAGGTGACCAGTTCCAGCACAGCACCATATCCGACTGCGATGCCAGATTGCGACAGGCGTTCCCAGGCTTCGGTGTCATAGGTGAAATGAAATCGGTCTTTGTCTGCACCTGTTTGGCTCAGTTCGAAGGTTTTCATGAGATCGAAATACTCGAGCGTCGTGTAGGCGGCAGGATCTTCATCGATGATCTCGTCGTACCACAGATAGAGGTCGTGGCTCCAAGAACGAAGCCAGTTGTTTTCATCCTCAGTGCTACCCGAAAGATCAGCGGTGCCTGCCCTGGGTACTTCGCAGCGATCTTTGTAGACATTGGCAGAGCTAAATATACCCGCCGCATAGTCTGACTGTGCCGGCGGCGGGTTAATACTTCCGCTGCCGCTGCCACTGCTGCTGCCGCCCCCGCCGCCCCCGCAGGCCACTAAAGTCGTCATACAGGCAACGATCAGTGTCGGATACTTCATCTGATTTCCCAATCAACCCTGCATTTGGACTATCGGTGCGAAGGCATAGTTCACTTACACGGCGGCAAGAGACGATGACCGATGTACGCCTCCTTAAGGCTGCGAGCCTTCAGTCCGCTACCAAAGGTCGTATTTTTGCAGCTCGGCCCGCCCCACAACCATGTGGTGAACCTCATCAGGTCCGTCGGCAAAGCGCAGGTGGCGCATATCGGTGTATAGATCAGCAAGTGGTGTCCATTGTGAGACGCCGGTGGCACCGTGCATCTGAATGGCAGCATCAATGATCTCGCAGACTTTCTCCGGCACCATGGCTTTGACTGCACTCACATACACTCTTGCTTCTTTGTTGCCCAGCACATCCATCGCTTTTGCTGCCTGCAGAACGGACAGGCGCATCGCGTTGATCTCTATGCGGCAGCGGGAGATCACCTCAATGTTTTTGCCCAGCTTGGCGATGGGCTTCCCGAAGGCAACCCGGGTACCACCGCGTTTGACCATGAGTTCCAGCGCCCGTTCTGCTTTGCCGATAGAACGCATGCAGTGATGAATCCGGCCGGGGCCTAAGCGAACCTGGGAGATTTCAAAACCGCGACCTTCTCCCAGCAATAGATTGTCTTTAGGCACCCGGACGTCACGAAAGGCAATGTGCATGTGACCACGCGGTGCATGGTCTTTGCCAAACACCTGCATTCCGCCAATGATGTCGACCCCGTCGGCATCGGTTGGTACAAGAATTTGTGATTGCTGGCGGCTGGGCGGCGCGTCCGGGTTTGTTCGAACCATCGTGATCATGATTTTACAACGAGGATCTCCCGCGCCGGAGATATAATATTTTTCGCCGTTAATGACCCACTCATCGCCATCTAGGACCGCAGTGGTACTGATGTTCTTAGCGTCCGAGGAGGGCAACGCCGGCTCGGTCATGGCGTAAGCTGAGCGTATCTCACCGTTTAAGAGAGGCTTCAGCCACTGTTCTTTCTGTTCAGGGGTGCCTACTCGCTCAAGTACTTCCATATTGCCGGTGTCGGGAGCCGAGCAATTGAGACTTTCTGATGCCAAGGGTGATTTGCCAAGTTCTGCTGCGATATATGCATAATCCAGATTGGTCAGGCCTTCGCCTGTATCAGCATCAGGCAGGAAAAAGTTCCACAAGCCTGCCTCCTTTGCCCGAGCTTTGGCCCCGTCAAGTAGTTCTAACTGTCGAGGATGCCAACTCCATCGGTCTTCTTTCTCATTGTTGAGCGCGTAAAATTCTTCCGTGATCGGGTCTACGTTGTCGGCAATGTGCTTTTGTACCGCGTCCATCAACGGTTGTGCTTGTTCTGACATGGCCAGCTCAAAAAGGTCCGCAGCCAAGTGGTCTACCGCTTCGGCCATAGGTTTCTCCCCAGTAATATGTTCCGGTGACTAGATTGTCGAGGAAACTATGGGATCATGACAACTCAAATTTACAGGGGATACACATTCGGATCGCGACATACAACTTGCAGGACCTGTTTCTCGATGGGCCTGATGAAAAACCGCACGCGGCGAAACGGGCGATGCGGCGATTGATTCACTTGGTTGATGCGGATGTGCTGGCAATGCAGGAAGTCGGGTCGGTCGAAGCCTTGCAGGATTTGAATGCCGGGCTTGCGCGGCCGTATGCCTATATTGGTTTGTTGCCAGGCAACAGTAATCGATCAATTCACCTGGGTGTGCTCAGTCGGTACGAATTGAAACTGACGAGCCACGCGAATGTGCCCCTTTATGAGGGTGACGGTAAACGCCTGCGAGGGTTTGTCATGGAAGAGGACGCGTTGACGGGGACAAAAAGGGATATTCGTCTGCAGCGCGACATCCTGCTGGCAGAGTTTTGTGTGGGTGGGTTGAACTTCGGGTGCTTTATTGTCCACCTGAAAAGTAAGTGGTCGCCTGCCTGGGCAGATCTGGGTACAGATCAACTTCGCGCCGCAGAGGCTCGATGCCTAAGCCGTCTTGTGACTGAATATTGTGATGAGCACGTTGATGACGAAGTCATCGTGCTCGGCGATTTTAACGATGTGCCCTCCAGCGATGCCATGGCCCCTTTGCGGGCTTTACTTTTTAGTGATCCCCATCGACACCTGAAGCGGAGTATGGGTCGTAACCCGACGACCTACTGGCCGCGCAGGCGCAAACGCATTGATCGTATATATCTGCGCGGCAAGACCGCGGAGCGTGTGCAAGAAGGATCTCAGACAATTCATGCAGGAGAGATGGCGAAGCAGGCTTCAGATCACTATCCTGTATCGGTTATGTTGAATACTTAAGAGGGGATCAATGGACATTACAGATCGAATAGTCCTTATAACGGGTGCCGGATCAGGTATTGGTCGAGCATTGGCAGTGCGGATGATAGACCGTGGGGCCCGCCATGTGGTGTGTACGGATCTGGACGGTGCCAATGCTGAAGAGACTGCAACAATGATTGGCGACAAGGCCACCGGATGTGCGCTTGATGTGAGCAGCGAGTCAGCGATCGAGGCATTGGTCAAGGAAGTCGAGGCAGATATCGGGGGCATCGATATTTTTGTTTCCAATGCCGGCTATGGTCAAGGTGGCGGGCTCGAACTTGCCACCGAAGAGTGGGAGAAAATGATGACCGTACATACGTGGTCGCACTTGTCTGCGGCTCGTGCGGTCATCCCAGGCATGATCGCGCGCGGTGGTGGTTATTTGTTGAGTACATCATCCGCTGCAGGACTGCTTACCACGATCGATTCCGGCCCCTACGCTGTCTCAAAGCATGCGGCGATTGCCTTTGCCGAGTGGATATCGATTAACTATGCCGATCAGGGCATCGGTGTTTCGGTGCTGTGTCCACAAGCTGTGCGTACAAATATCATGGCAAATTCGATCAGACGTGCAGGTGGAGAACTGCCGCCGCCGGAAGAGGCCGAACAGCGCACAAACTCTAACCAGGCGGCACAGGACGGGGTTTTGGAGCCTGAAGATGTGGCAGATAAGTGTATCGAGGCGATCAACGAGGGGCGTTTTCTTGTGCTGCCGCACCCTGAGGTGGAGACCTATTTTCAGAGAAAAGCCAACGACTACGACCGCTGGTTAAATGGCATGCGCCGCTTTAAACAACGTTTGCAAGAAGGCTAGAATTCAACAATTACTCATAAAGGGAGAGGGCTATGCGGAAATTGAAGCACGGGATAAAAGCTGCCTTGGCTATCGCTACATCGATGCTCGCGACTGTCAGTTACGCTGGCGTGAGCGTAGGCGAGGTTGCCCCCAATTTTTCAATGCCGGGATCGGATGGTAATACGCACACGCTGGCTGACATGAAGGGTCAGTATGTTGTGTTGGCTTTCTTTCCGAAAGCCTTTACCAAGGGCTGAACCATCGAATGCAAATCGCTGCGTGACAGTGACAAAGAAATCAGAGCATTCGACATCAACTTTTTTATGGCGAGCACGGATTCGATAGAAGACAACACAACTTTCGCCAAGAAAAATGGTGCCACCTTCCCCATCCTTGCGGACTCGGATAAGTCCGTTTCCAAGGCTTTTGGCGTCTTAGCGGCTCTTGGCTACGCGAAACGCTGGACGTTTTACATTGACCCGGATGGGCGAGTTGCCAAAATCGATACAGGCGTAAACCCAAGGACCGCGGGTACGGACCTGGTGGCCAACCTGATCGAGCTAGGTGCACCCGCTGCGAGATAACCCGGCGGCAGAGTCTGACCTTTTCAGGTTGGCATGCGGGGGCGGGTGCCGATGATGCCAGCCGCTTCAAGATCTCCGAGTTCGTCCTGCGTGAGACCCAGGATGCCGCTTAGGACTTCTGTGTTGTGCTGGCCGAGTGTAGGCGCAGGGGTGTCTATAGGCAGCGGTCTGTCTCCGCGATAGGGAGGCGAAGGGTTCGGCTGATTGCCGACGACGGCGCGGTCGCGCCACTGCCAGTAGTCTCGTGCTTCGAGTTGAGGGTGGTTGATAAGGTCGCTTGCGCTGAGGGTCGAAGCTGCGGGTACGCCATTTTCCTGCAGTGCGTGCATTAAGGTTGACGCATCCTGATCCCGGGTCCAGGTGCTCAAAACCTTGTTAATCTCGTCACTTTCTGCCCTGCATTGATCGATGTTGTCGAACGCGTCCAGCGTGGGCGCGGCGCAGGTTTTCAGTGCTTGCCATTCGGTTTCGTCTCTTGCTTCGATGACGATCCAATTGTCCTCGCCCATGCACGGAAAGACTCCGTGGACGGGGTGGTGCTGATGCATGTTGCGCGCGCGACTTGGGGTTTGTCCCGTGGCGGAATAGTGGAGGATCCCTTCTGCCGCCAGAGGGAACAGACCTTCAACCTGTGAAAGATCCATATACTGACCTAGCCCCGTCTTGGCCTGATGTCTAAGCGCGACCAAAAGTGCACAGGCGCCGGTTATGCCGCCGACTGCATCGCCGTAGGCTACGTGTTGCATCGTCGGTGGGTCGTCAGGCCCGCCGTTTAGGTGGGGCAGTCCCGAGGACTGCTCGACGGTAGACCCGTAGGCTCTGAATTCAGCCCAGGGACCATTTGCACCGAATGGCGGCATAGAAAGAAGGATAATGTTCGCCTTCGCTTCGCAAAACACGTCGTACCCCAGTTTGAGCTTAGGCAGGACGCCACCTGAGTAGTTTTCCACTACTGCGTTGGCGCCAGCGACAAGCTTAAGCAGGAGGTCTCGCCCGCGTGGGTCTTCAAGATCCAATGTGACGTTGAGTTTGTTGCGATTGACCATGTTGAAAGCAACCGACTTCTCCGCGCCATCGTCTTCGATCCATTCAGGGGTCGCCTCCCAGCTGCGCCACCAGTCAAAGCGTTCTAAGCTTTCGATCTTGATAACTTGTGCACCCATGTCGGCAAGGTGCCTTGCCGCCAATGGCCCGGCCCAGCCCATGCTGAGGTCAACGATTCGAATGCCCTCAAGCGCCTGACGGTCCATCAGCTGTAGTCCTTGGTGTGTTCGCCCAGCGATGCGACCACACCGCCAAATGCTGGCGGTGTGGCATGGAGGCGGAAAGGGGTTGATGGAACCTGCAACTGTGTGTGTCCCATATCTGCGGTACAGAAAGCCTGGCGCTGGACAAATTGGTCGACACCGAAAAGTTCCTCCATGGTGGGCACGCGCGCCAGGGGGATACGGGCCTCCTGGCCACGATAAAAAAGATCCTCCGCAGTAAAGGATTTCAGCTTTTCAGCAAAGGCGGGTTCGATGACATCCAATGCCTCAAGGCGTCCGACTGAGCTTTGAAACAGAGGTATGTACTTGAAGTCTTCCATGTCCAGGAGGTCGCAGAATGCATGCCACTGCGATGGTGTGAGTACGGTCACGCCCAGCCAGCCATCTTTACACGGAAAAATACCGAGCGGGTAGGTCGGTGGAAACCGATTAATACCCATGCGGGATGCCTGTAACCCCGTGTTGTAAACGCTGATGACGCCTACATCTGTAAAGCAGAGCATCGCCTCGAAAATACTCGTTTCCAGATGTTCAGCCTCAGTCGTGTTGCCTAGATCGCGGCTCAGTACATGACCCATTGCACCGATAAAGGCTGTGGCCCCACCGACGATCTGCGCCTGTGGTCCCTTTGGGATCAAAGGGGGACCTTCGATGGGGCCTATGCTTTGCAGCATGCCGTTCATCGCAAACATCTGCGCATCTGTCCCCTTGAAGTGCGCATAGGGACCTGAGCGTCCGAACCAACAGATACTCATACGGCTAGAGGATGTAGGGAGGTCTATCTCGGGTGAGCCGTCATCAAGGATGAGGTCGGCGTGGGTCAGTAGGTTTGTGTGTTTTTCCTCTGAAAGTTCTGCACTGGCAACACTGGCTTTGTTGGTGCTGAGGTAGGCGTGCATGGCACTCCTTTCCGGATCTGCTCCGCTGTCTGTCACAGGGCCGTGATAGCGTGTCACGAAGCCATCAGGAGGTTCCAGATTGATGACCTGTGCACCATAGTCGGCAAAGAGCTTGCCGCAATAACCCGTAGCAATCGTGCCGGAGACGTCTATCACTGTGATGCCACTGAGTGCCATATGGAATCAGTCGGGAAAAGGCCGGGTTGCCCCTTTCGGCAGCTCAACGTCAAAACCATTCAGCGTCATTGAGACCAATCCGTAAAACCCGCATAGACCGATCAGTTCCGCAACACCTGTCTCACCAAATTGTGCTTTGGCGGCGGTGAAGGTCTCATCGCTGAGCATTTTATTGTTGTGGATTTCTGTCGCGAGTGCGTAAGCAGCGGCATCTCCCGCATCTTTGAAGTCGGGTTTGTCAGCCGCTTTAATAGCCTGAATGATCTCTTCTGGTACGCCGGCTTCTCGGGCCATGGGCTCGTGCGCCCACCATTCGAATTGTGCCTTCCAGAACTGGCCGGTGACGAGTATAGCGAGCTCGATGTAGCGCCGATCGACACTTGTGCGGAAGCGAAAAAAACCACCAAGACCCACCAGGCGGCGGCCCAGTTCCGGGCTTCTAATCCAGATGTCAAAGGGCCCACCAATGTGGCCATCGACCGGTTTAACTGGCCTGTTTTCGACGACTTGATCGAAAACCTCCTGTTGAGCTTCAGTCAGTTCTTCATATCTTTTTTTTGCCAAGCGCGACATAGCAGATTCCTTATGCAGGTTTAAAGACGGGCAGCACGCCACCATCGGGAAATGTCTCAAATGCGGCCACCACGGCATCACCCACCCGAACATCAGAAGGTTCTGCGTCTATGATATTGGTCATCAAACGTACACCTTCGGCGATATCGATCTGTGCCAGGATGAGCGGCAGGCGGCCCTGATGTCGTGGGTGGTAGGCACGCATGAGACGGGCATGACTGTAGACAGTGCCATGGCCGCTGGCGTCTGCCCATTCGATCTGATCTGAGCCACAGTGGCTGCATGAGCTGACGGGCGGGTAACCCCATGTGCCGCAGTCCGTACATTTCTGTAGCCGTAATTTGCCCTGCCTGGCACCGTCAAAAAACGGAGCGGTTTTCTCGGAGGGTTCGGGGATCCAGGTTTGCTCACTCATCATCGTCTCCTATGCTGCCTGCGGTGACAGAAGCAGAGCCGCGTGGTAGTTGAGAACGCCTCCGTTTCCGGTTACCAGAACGAGATCGTTGGGTGCCTGGCGATCGCCACCCTGGCCTCGTGCCTGTATCACCCCTTCAGTAACGGGCGTCATCCCCCACATATAAAAAGATGAAAGCTCACCACCGCCCGTGTTTGTTGGCAGTGATCCGCCGGGTCCTAACTTACCGTCTTCAACAAACGGGCCGCCTTCGCCTTTCGCACAAAAACCATAGTCCTCCAGTGTCACCAGTACCGTATAGGTATAACAGTCGTAAAGCTGGCACTGTGTAATATCCTCAAGTTTGGCGTCTGCCATGGCCAGCGCCCGCGGACCTGCCTTGGCGCCGGGTCCTTCAAGGAGTGGGTCGTGCCCTGCGTAACCGACATCATGATTGTGTTGTTGCGCCCAGCCGCGCACATAGACAGGGGGTTGTTTTAGATCCTTTGCACGTTCAGCGGAGGTCACAATGACGGCGACACCGCCATTGGAAACAAGGCAACAGTCGACGATGTGAAAGGGTTCAACCACCCAGGGAGAAGCATGGTAATCCTCCATGGTCATGGGTTTTCGCATGGTTGCGTTTTCATTGAACGCGGCCCACTGGCGCTGAGAAATTGCAATCTGGCCTAGCTGTTCCTGAGTGGTGCCGTAGGCATCCATATGGCGTTGCGCGCCCATGGCATACATGGGAATTGCGCCAGCAAACCCATAGATGGGATACAAACTGGCCATCGCTTCCGGACGGCTGTGGCTCGCGTAGCTGTCGCCGATCCGTTTGCCTTGTTTGAGTGGATCATCCGCGAAAACACACGCGATGTAGTCTGCCATGCCGTTTTCTACGGCCATGGCAGCATACTGAATCATCTGCCCGGCACTTGAGCCGAATCCCTGCATGAATGTCAGGACACTGAGTTCTTTTAGGCCGAGGTCCTTGTGCAGGCCGAGGTTGATGCCACGTGTTGACCCGGCATTGACGAGTAGGCCATCCAGTTGCGACATTTCTAACCCTGCATCTTTGAGGGCAAGACGGACGGCCTCGACGGCAAGGTCAGTCGCGGATTTGTATACACGGCCCATTTCGGTCATACCCAGACCGCAAATTGCAGCCTTCCCGCTCATCGGATGTGGCATGTTCTCCCCTTCTCTCAAGTTTTCGTGCCGGCGTATCTTGCCAACATTTGAGTTAGGATAGAAGCCGACTGGGAGATATCTGAGGGGATTTGGATGGACGCGATAAATGGGGTTTTGGGCCCTCTGTCAGGTGATGATCTGGGTTTTACGCTCATGCATGAGCATGTAATGGTCTGTGCCAGCGGTTTAATCGATAGTTATCCGGACCTGCTGGGACAAAATCGGGAAGAGCGGGCCATCGCAACGCTCAAACATGCAAAATCCGAAGGTATAGACACCATAGTTGACGCGACAACCTTCGATCTGGGACGCAAAGCCGAGCTGTTGCGCGCGGTGGCGAAAGGCTCTGGTGTGAACATCATAAACGTGACGGGCTGGTGGCTGGATGTCCCGCGATTCCTGCATGGCGTTGGCCCCAACCAGATGGCCAATGAGTTTGTTCGGGACTTAACCGAAGGCTTCAGGGGGACCAATATCAAGGCCGGGTTGTTGAAGTGCGCGGCAGATTTTGAAGGTGTGACACCGATGCTAGAAGTTATGGCACGCGCCGTGTCACGCGCGCACAAGGAGACAGGTGTGCCGATCATGGTGCATTCCTATCCGACAGGGCATGTTGCGCGCAGGCAGATCAAGATCTTTAAAGAGGAAGGTGTGGATCTCACTAAAGTAAAGATCGACCACTGCAATGACACGACAGACACCGAGTATCTGGAGTGGATCCTGGATCAGGGTTGCTACCTGGGACTTGATCGATATCCGGGCCGTTTCGTCAGTCCACACATGCGTACGGTGACACTTAAGCGGCTGATGGATATGGGTTATGGCGATCGGCTTTGCCCTGCGCATGATTGCATATGCTTGCATATACACAAAGAGCAGCCTGATGGCTCGATTCCTGACGAACACGAATTTCAGCGCGCCAATCCTGAGCAGTATCTCTACATTAATCGGTTTGTGATTCCGGACCTTAAAGAAATGGGTGCGACTGATGCGGAGATAAACACACTATTCGTCGATAACCCTCGCCGATTTTTGTGCGGACAATAGTGTGACGGTCTCTGTTAACGGCATCGCACACATACAACTTACGGTCTCTAATCCGGATCTGTGTATCCCATTCTGGGAACGACTATGCCAATTTTTGGAAATGAAGACGCTGATTCGAAATGATCACACGGTTTATTGTATCGGCAGCCGCACGGGCATTCTTGTTCGAGGGGCTCCTGACGAAAAGCAAGGCCGAACATTCGATCAGGATTCGGCTGGGCTGCATCATTTTTGTTTTCGGGCACGAAGCGAAGCAGACGTCGATGCCATCTATGAGCACGTCCGTCAGGAAGCTTATTGCAAAGTGATTCATGGTCCGGAGCAAGGTGATCGATTTGCGCCGGGCTACTATTCGATTCTCTTTGAAGATCCGGACGGTATAAGAGTCGAATTCAACTATGTCCCCGGCCAGGGACATTTTGGGCAGGGAGGCAGACTGGGTCCTGATGGGAGAGGGCCCGCCAGTTCGTATGGAGAAGACGGGTTGACAGACGGCTGAATTGCCTATGACACGCATCCCATGGTTTTACGGGTACACCCTGGTGGTGTATGGCTTCATCGTATGCTTTCTTGCGGCAAGTTTTTTCCTGCATGCGCGGGGTGTTTTTTTTCCATACTGGATGAACGAGTTCGAAGTGGGCCGCTCAGAGCTCTCTTTAGCGGTGAGTCTAACCTTGATGAGTGGCAGTTTCATTGCCCCGTTTCTGGGGTATTTGATTGATCGATTCAGGTTGCGGGTGATCATCTCGTGTGCGGCGATCTGGATGGCGAGTGGTTACCTTCTGATGCAGGTGGTCCATACCTACTGGGCACTGATGTTTGTGCTCATCCCGTTTCAAGGTCTGGCATTTCCTGGGATCGGACCGCTCGTACAAACCAAACTCATGGTCAACTGGTTTGTCAGGCATCGTGGTAAGGCAATCGGCATTGCCATCATGGGTATGAGTGTTGCCGGTGTGTTGGCGCCACCCATCAATGCTTGGCTGGCTGAAACTCTGGGCTGGCGAAGCGCATATATCTTGTACGCGGGTCTTCTTCTGGGTCTGGTTCTGCCGCTGACGCTGCTTATCGTTCGCCAACGGCCTGAAGACATGGGCGAGCGAGCTGACGGATTGCCCGCACGAACGGCCGATCTGTCCGCTGAAGTGATGCGGGGCAGTGGTCAGATCACTCAAACGAGCGAACAAAACCAGGAAGAGCGTGGTCTACGAACTTACAAGGAGATACTAAGCTCCAAAGCCTTCTGGAGTGTCGTGCTCACCTTTGGCCTCATGAATGGGGTGTATTCTGCAATGGCGACCCATTTACCGGCCTATGTTTCGACAGAACTCGAGTTCACCATAGCTGACGGTGCCTGGTTACTGTCTTTTGCGGCATTTTTCGCCATTGCCGGCAAGATCATCTTCGGCTGGATGATGGACAACGTTCCGGCTAAGGCGGCTGTTATAGCCGGTGTCATGGCCTATATCGGCTCGACCCTTGTGCTGATGGTCGGCCAGAGCTTTCCCTGGTTGCTGCTTGCCACTGCCCTTTTCGGGCTTGGCTTTGGTGGCATGGTGCCGGTTCGCTCGGTGATCATATCGAGACTTTTCGGCGCAGCGAAATTTTCGCGTGCCAACGGGCTTTTGTCGTTTTTCTTAGCACCTGCGATGTTGTGGGTTGCGATCACAGGCTACATTGCAGACAGGGCTGATTCTTATCTGCCTGCTTTTCAGATCTGGTGCCTGGCATTTGTCCTTGCCGGCTGTGTGAGTCTGATTGTTAAAGTGCCTAATCAGGCGGACGCGATCGCATGAGCACGAGGTGCGTGGACGGTTGGTGGCAGGGCAAGTGATTCGACCGAAGTGGTTGAGTCGGGTATGGGTTCGATAAGGGGGTCAAAGAGGGGTTGGCACAATCTGAATAAGCATTGTAAATTCAGCTTTGTCTTTTGAGGGGTATGTTGCCGATGGCCGAGACTGAAGCAGTGGCTGCTGAACAAAAACCGTTGAGTAATTTTCGGATGGCTTCTTACGGCGCGCCAGCGTTGCCTCTGTCCATGGCAATGTTGCCGCTGGCGGTCTATCTGACACCGGTCTATGCCGATTCAGATGGATTTGGGTTGAGTCTTGGATTTGTCGGGCTGATGCTCGCTTTGAGCAGGGTGTTCGATGGTGTAACGGACCCGGTCGTCGGTTTCCTTTCCGACCGTATTCGAACCCGCTGGGGCAGGCGTAAACCATTTATCCTCATTGGTACACCCATATTCTTCGTCGGCGTCTGGTTGTTGTGGATACCGCCCATTGAATTCACTGAAGTCAGCTTTCTTGGGTTCACGTTTAACTCTGGATATCCGTACCTGCTGATTGTGCTTGTGTTGATGTACGCAGGTGCAACCATTAAGGATGTACCCTATTCGGCCTGGGGTGCAGAACTTGCCCGGGGTTACAACGAGCGCACCCTGGTTATGAGTTGGAAGGAAGGATTTGCCGTCACCGGCTCCCTGATTGGTGCGTTAACACCGGCGTTCATTGTGTTTCTGGGTTATACGAAGCCGCTGGATGCAGTGTTCTTTTTGACGATAGGCATCGCGGTCGTCATGCCATTGTTGATCCTCAACATGTTGATCGTTGTGCCGGAGTATCCGGTGCAGGAAACAACCTCGCGCCGCATACCGCTTAAGGAGAGTTTTCGCTACGTTTGGCTTAACGAGCCATACCGCAAACTGGTGATCATTTTCCTGTTCTCCACGATTGGGTCAGCGATGACCAACTCTTTGAGCTTCTTCTTTGTCAAACATGTGCTGCTCGCTGGTGATCTATACGGTTTTTATTTGGCGCCCTACTTTATTTCCCAGATTGTGGCGATACCGTTGTGGTTCATGCTATCCCGACGTATCGGCAAACATCGGGCAACGATGGTGGCCATCTTCTGGTATGCGTTCTGGTCTTGCTTTATCCCGCTGATCGCGATGGCGCCGCAGGATTGGTTCACAGCATTTGAGCTACAGAAAATGATGACCTTTTTACCCGATGCCTGGATCGCGGGGCTCAATGAACGTTTTGCGGGTATCCCAACCGGTAAATTTGCCTTCTTCATTGGTGTGATGTGTCTTAAAGGCAGCGCCATTGGTGCCTTAAGTGCGCTGCCTTACGCAATGGCTGCCGATGTTGTCGACCTCGACAGTTCGCGGACGGGTAAGAAACAGGGGGGTGCCTACTTCAGTATATGGACGATGACCCGCAAGCTTGCCTATGCTCTGGGACTTGTGGTCGGTACCAGTGCGGCCACCTACGTTGGTTTTAACTCGCTTGCCGACCCGATCAATGATCCTAATACGTGGAACTCCCTGCTATGGCTCGCGTGCCTCTATTCGGTCATCCCGGCGATCTTTAAATTTGTGGCCATCCCGCTGCTCTGGAACTACCCGCTGACTGAAGAGAAGCTTGCCGAAGTCCAGGCAGAGATCGATTCGAAAACAGTGACTGCCACCTGAGGGATACCTGCCATGCGCATCATTTCAGCTGATTCGCACGTCGTCGAAGCCGCCGATGTGTATACCGGTCTGGCCGAGCGCTTTGGTGACGCAGCGCCCAGGGTGATGTATGAGAATACCGTGCGCGATGCCATCATCGTGCCGGCCCTGGGTCGACGGGGGATTAGGCGACGTATGGCGTTTGCTGGTTTGCGCCTGCGCGAAGGTGTGGAGATTGAACGCCGTCATGGCCGCAAGCCCGAGGTGGATGACACGTCGGGTGATGAAGTCAAAGAAATTCTGAGCCGTGGCTATGCGGGCATGCGGGCAGGTGTTCGGGACGGTGCGGCGCGACGGGAAGACCAAGATGTAGATGGCGTCGACTTTGAATTTCTTTATCCCGGATTTTTCGGGATGTTCAGCTTCGAAGACAGTGAACTGCTTGTCGCCTGTCAGCGAAATTACAACGACTGGTTGAGTGATTATGCGGGGGCAGCCGGGGGTCGACTATACGGCTTGGCGGCGATACCTATGCAAGATCCTGCTGCTGCCCTCGAAGAGTTGCAACGTGTCATTGCGATGGGATATCGGGGTGGTTGCATTCCGTGTTCCTCACCCTATGAAGTGCCCTATTTCAGTCAGGTTTATGATCCGGTATGGGCGCTTGCAGAGGAAGCGGATTTTCCTCTTGCCATGCACGTGGGGACCAATGCATTTCGGCCTCGAGGCAGCGGCGTGAAGGGTGAGCAGCGTGATTCCATCGTCGACTATACGGCTGCGATTGGCACGATCCAGCGAACCCTTGTCGAACTGATATGCCGAGGTGTGGCCAGCCGTTATCCGCAGCTCAAATTTGTTGTTGCAGAATTTAATGCCGGTTGGATTGCACATTGGCTGGATCGTGTAGACCAAGGACTCATGCGTGAATACCGTTTTAAGGGGGAGGAATATTCTGGAGAAGCACCGATGGATATCTGGCAGCGTCAGTTTTATTGTACGATCGAGGATGATCGAGCCGCGCTTTTAACCAGAGAAATCATTGGTGTCGATAACATGCTGTGGGGGTCCGATTATCCTCACGTTGATTCAACCTGGCCCTGTTCTCAGGATGTGCTTGGTGAAATGTTCGAAGGTATCCCCGATGAGGATCGTGAAAAGATCACTTACGCCAATGTGAAGGCGCTCTACGGCCTTGATTGAGCTGTATATAGTGCGCTTACGGCATATAGGGGATACGTGGAGGTCCGAGTTGGGTGAGCAGGATCCGCTGCGCTTCTTCCACAAACTCAACTGCAACCGACCGCGACTCACGCGGGTCTATGATGTCCTGTCCGGTCGCCTCCGCGGTTTTAAACGGCGATGCCAACGCGTTCAAGCGACTTTCAATTTCGACGCGCTTAGCTTCCGGATCCGGCGCTGATTCTATTTCGCGTCGATAAGCAGCCGCGGCACCTCCGGCAATGTGCATCGACCCCCAATTTGCAGATGGCCAGGCATAGCGCCGGAACATACCACTCGGTCGTTGCTGGCACTGACCGGCAACGCCATAGAGTTTGCCTACGACAATCGTTAACCAGGGCATCCAACTCTGGGTCGTCGTCGCAACCAGGCGTGCACCTGCGCGCTCTATCCCCTGCAGTTCTGAATCAAGGCCAACCATAAAACCCGGTTCATCGGCGAATGAAACCATCGGCAGATGGAAGGTGTTGCACAGTTGGATCAAACGCATCACCTTATTCCCGGCCGCCACGTCGGTGGTGCCGCCTTTGTACATGGGGTTGTTGGCCATCACGCCGACAGGGTAGCCATTGAGTCGTGCCAGCCCGGTCGTTCTGGCCTTGCCATAGTGCGGCGCAATTTCAAAGAAACTTGTTTGATCAACGACAGCGTTGATGATTTTCTTCGCGTCATAGACCTGACGTGGATTTTTTGGAACGATTTCCAGCAGGCTCTTCTCTTTTCGGGCAGGGGGGTCGCTGGTGTCGCCTCTGGGTGCCATCTCCCAGACGTTGCTTGGCAGGTAGGAAAGAAATGACCGGATCTGCGCGAATGCATGCTCTTCGTCGATGGCCAGGTTATCTACCGACCCACTCTTCCTGACATGGATTTGATCGCCACCGAGCGCCTCTTTGGTAATGTCATAGCCCAGGGCCGCTTTTACAACAGGTGGCCCTCCCGGAAACAGGTGGCTTTTGTCCTTTAGCATCAGATTAAAGTGTGCAAAGCAGGCATTGATCGCCGGTAGACCGGCCACCGAGCCAAGGACTGCAGAGACGACGGGCACCTGGCTTAAAAGGTCGACGTCCACGGCCGACCAAATATTTCCGTCGGGTAAATACGTTCGACCGATTTCCTCGAAAGAACGAACACTGCCGCCTGCTGCATCCAGAAGGCGAACGTAAGGAATTAGCCATTCCTGTGCGCGTCGGCTTGAGGAGAGCTCCTGGCCGAGTCCACCTTGACCGCCACCGGAACCACCTCGCACGGTGAAATCGCTGGCACTTATGACGATTTTTCGTCCGTCAACCTTCGCCATGCCTTCGACACTTGCCTTAGGAAGGAATGAGTCCAGTTCATTGTCTTGATAAGTGGCATCTCCAACGAGGCCCATGAATTCTCTGAAGGATGTTTCATCGGATAATCCGGCGACCCGCTCGCGCACAGTCAGCTTACCCCGCTCGCGCTGTCGGGCGATGCCCTCTTCGCCACCCATCTTTTTAGCCAGTGTGCGTCTGCGCTCAAGTTCTTCGACTTCGCGTTTCCAGGTCATGCCACCCTCGATTTGCCTGATGTCATTGATAAGTTACCAGACCCTCGTTTAAGTCAAAAGCTGTCGGCACCAAGTGGGGCTGATAGACTGTCGTCTCAAAGTGGAGGGTGTTATGCAGGCGAAAATTGATTCAGTTTTATCGAAAGCCGTAGCAGATGGTGCAGTCGCGGCTGTGAGTGCGGTGGTATGTAATACCGATGGTATTGTTTACGAAGGGGCGTTTGGTCAAAGCGCTCCGGATGGTGACGCGATGCGTGTCGATACTGTGGGCGCGATCATGTCGATGACGAAGGCGATCACGGGTGCCGCGGCGATGCAGCTGGTCGAACAAGGGAAGCTCGATCTCGACGCGCCAGCTGGAGAAATCTGTCCCCATCTGGGTAAAGTGCAAGTACTGACAGGCTACGACGAGGAGGGACAACCAACTTTTCGGCCGCCGATACGCCCAGTGACCTTGAAAAATCTTCTCACGCATACCTCGGGTTTTGTCTATGACATATGGAACCCGGACTTTAGAAGGTTTTTAGCGCGTACAGGCCAACCGTCCGTGACGACACTTAAAAAGGCGGCGCTCGAAGTGCCACTCATGTTTGATCCGGACGAACGTTGGGAATATGGCATCGGCATCGATTGGGTGGGTCAGATGGTTGAAGCTGTATCGGGCCTTACCTTGGGTGAGTATTTTGAAAACTACCTCACGGGCCCTTTGGGAATGCACGATACCGCCTTTCATCCGACGCAGGATATGTTAGAGAAACTGGCGGTTATGCAGATTCGTTTGCAGGACGGATCTCTTGTTGTGCCGCCTGCAGAGCCACCGCTTCCAGAAACGTCTGAACCTGAGTTTGAGATGGGCGGCGGTGGGCTCTTATCGAGCGCGGGAGATTATGCGAGGTTTCTGCGTATGATGTTGAGCGGTGGAACGCTGGATGGGGTGAAAGTTTTGTCGCCCGAGACGGTCGCACAGATGTCTGTGAATCATATCGGGGACTTACGGGTGGTTAATTTGTCTTCTGCCGATCAAACCTTAAGTCAGGATGCGGAGTTTTTTCCTGGTGACCCGAAGAGCTGGGGCCTCACTTATCAAATCAATGAGATACCGGGTTTCACAGGGCGTCCGGCAGGCACATTGATGTGGGCGGGGTTGAGCAACTGCTATTACTGGATAGACCTTGAGAATGATGTCGCGGGTGTGTTTTTAACGCAGGTGCTGCCATTTGCTGATGCATCCTGCCTACAGACGTATTATGACTTTGAGACGCTCGTATATCGTGAGCTTCAGTAACCCGGTCTTACCGGGTCAGGATAGTGTGTGACGGTGAACGAGACACGGTTTATAACGACGTCCTATACTGTTTGTCAGATATAGAATAATTCAAAAGGGGAGATAAACATGGCGCCTATTCCAAAGTGCGGCACCGTGGCAGTGACAGGTGCTGCAGGATTTATTGGTGGTTGGGTCGTCCGCACGTTGTTGGAACGCGGTTATCGCGTACGCGCCTGCGTGCGCGATGTAAACGACGCTGCAAAGGTTACTTTTTTGAAAGAAATGGGAGCCTATGCTTCGGGGCGACTGACGCTGCATAGTGCCAACCTGGATGATGCGGGATGCTTTGACGAAATCTTCAAGGGCTGCCATGGTGTTGCACACGTATCCCACGTAAGTAATTACGATGATCACGAATACGTACACGGGGTATGCGACCACATCATCAATAGTGTGAACGAATCCGCATCGGTTACACGGGTGATCGTCACCTCCAGTATTGCGGCGGTGATATCAGAAGCAGACATCCATGAGCTCGAGCGTCGACCTGTGTGTTATGAAGACCGATACCCCGACGAATCCAACCCCAAACGCACACCCGAACGTGGGCAAGGATATTCCATGGGTAAGGTTATTGCCCAGCGAGTATTTTCGGATGCGGCAGAGGTTCATGGTGGGTGGGACGCGATCACTTGCTGCCCCGCTGATAATGTGGGTCCCGTGCAAAGTGCGCATCAGAAAAACATGGGTCCCTGGCAGCACAACATTGAGATGATGCTGCTCGGTAAATACTATCAGAATGGTGCTTATCGACCCTGGATGACTGTTGATGTGAGGGATGATGCTGCCTGTCACGTTGGGCTTTTAGAAAGCGTGGCAGTACGCAATGGTGAACGCTACATCGCCTGGTCAACGGATATGCGCAATGTTGAGGACATATGTGCGGACATCGATCGCCTATTACCTGAGCTTGGCCATGACACACCGGAAATCATTGATCAGTTTCCGGAACGTATCCAGGCGCGTGAAGCAGAGCTGCGCGGTGTCTGGGCGCAGGTGGAGCTTAGAAACGATCGGATGAAATCGGTAGTGCCTATTGAATTCCGCCCCCTTGATGAATCGATACGCGATTGTGTGGAGTCGCTTTTAAGTGTGGCTGGAGTTGTACCGGTATTGAGGGAAGGGTTTTAAAAAAGGTGTGAGACCTAAACGATGGGGTGCTTGGTCGCGTCTGCAGGCAACCTATGCGGAATCCGAACTCGATAAGCGCTGATTGGGTGCCGCTAAGTCAGTAATGGCTATGCCAACATAGCTTAGGCGGAGGCCTCTCTGGCATCTGCTGATAACGTTTGAATTCTGGTTAGATGCTTGCTGGTTTGCCACAGACGCATGGACAGTAGAATCGCAGCTGTACCGACAGCGACCGACAGCCCGATCCAGAAACCATATAACCCCATGGGCTGTCCAATCCAGCCAAAACCGAGAATACACTCCAGTGGCAGCCCGATACCCCAGTAACTGAATAGGGCGATATACATGGGTACCCGGGTATCTTTGTAGCCTCGTAGAGCGCCGCCTGCTGTTGCCTGGCTGGCATCGAACATTAAGTAGAAGGCCACAAACAGTAAAAGTGTTGTCGAGAGCCCTTGGACTTGCGGATCATTGGTATAAAGGCTTACCAGCTCTTCACGGAGGAAAAATATCAGGATAGCACCCAGAAAGGCGACGATCAGGGTTGATACCATGGCAATGAGGGCCGTGCTACGTGCTTGTAGGATTTCGTTTCCCCCCACCCTGAATCCGATACGGATGGTCGAAGCCATGCCCAAGGCCAATGCAGGCATAAAGAGGACGCCGTTGAGATTCATGGCAATGTTATGAGAGGAGACAACCTCTGATCCAAAACGTCCAAGGAGCAGCGTGGTCATGGAAAACAATCCCAGCTCCGCGAATATGGTCGCACCGATCGGGATACCGAGCACCAGCAGTGGTTTGATTAGTCGCCACCGCGGCAGGCTGAGTTGTGTCATCCAGCGAGTTGGCTTGAATCGGGCTCTGGTCACGACAAAGGTGATACAGGCAAGTTGCCACCACATGATGATCGCCTGTGCGATACCGCAGCCGACGCCACCAAGTTCCGGCAGGCCAAATTTGCCATAGATGAGGACATAGTTGAGTGGGATTTTCAACACAAGCGCAGTCACGCTGATATAGAGTGCCGGGCGGGTGTAACCGGTGCCGTCCGCAAGAAAACGCAGGCTGAAGAAAACCATCAGGGCAGGTACGCCGTAGCTGCACATGCGAAGGTAGGGTATTGATATAGCCGCAGGCTCGGGATCCACGGACATCCATTCGTAGACGACACTGACATTGTTGAGCAGAAATGAGGCGGTCAGGCCGCCAAAAAGAGCAAGCCAAATACCTTGTCTAACGACCTCGCCGACGTCACGTAACCTGCCTGCCCCGTTCAATTGCGATATGGTGGGGGTGAGCGCCTGCAGCAGGCCCATCATTAACATCATGATAGGCCAGAAAACACTTCCACCGAGGGCAACGCCGGCAAGGTCAGCGGCGCTGTAGTTGCCTGCCATGACTGCATCGACCACCCCCATGCCCATCTGCGCCAGTTGGGCGCCGACCAGAGGAAGTGCCAGCCGCCAGAGACTGGAGGATTCGCTAAGGAGGTTGTTTTTCGAGGAGTTAGCCACTGCTAATAGTGCGGCGGTTTCTCGTCGATATCAGGGCCTTTATCCTGCACAGAGTTGATGTGGTTGATCAGGTGCTGCAGTTGGAGCTCAAGATCGGCGATCCGCTTTCCGTGCCGAATTAACTCATCATTAAGGTCCGAAATAAGCTGGTCCAGGAATGCAGCTTTAATTTCGAGTTCGTCGATGCGTTGCCGATCGGTTTGAGTCATGCCATCTTATAACTTAAGTCAGTTTGATAACCAAATCGGAGAGGCAGCGGAATGAAAGCATGGCAAATGCCAGAACTCGGTGATCCGTGGGAAAAAATGACCTTAAGTGAGGTTGCGCCACCTGACCTGGCAGAAGGGATGGTACGGATTGCTGTAGAAGCGACTGACCTGAACTTTGCCGATATTCTCCAGTGTCAGGGCAATTATCAGGTGAAACTGGCGCCTCCATTTGTTCCCGGTATGGGCGCGGCGGGTCGGGTCCTCGAAGTCGCTCCGGACATTGATCTTGAGGTGGGCCAGCGAGTGGTGGGTCCAACAGTCGCGCCGGGTGGTGGTTATGCCGAACAGGCGCTGTTGCTCGGTGAGCAGGTGACCAAGCTCAGTGATGCTGTGGATCCGCTAAAGGCGGTTGCGTTGCATGTCACCTATGGCACGGCATGGTTTGGTTTGCACCACCGCGGCCGATTGCAACCGGGGGAAACTGTACTGGTGCTTGCGGCGGCCGGGGGGGTAGGTGCCGCAGCACTGGAACTTGCCAAATTACATGGTTGCTGGGTAGTGGCCGCTGCCGGAAGTGAACAGAAATGCCAGGTGTGTCGGCAGTTGGGAGCAGACGAGGTGGTCGACTACGATTCGGAAGATCTATACGAACGAGTGATGTCACTGACCCAGGGGCGTGGTGTGGATGTCATCTATGATCCGGTGGGTGGTCGTTATTTCGACATCGCCCGTCGGCTTGTCGCCTGGGAGGGTCGCATACTGGTCATTGGTTTCGCCAGCGGAGATATTCCGAACGCGCCGATGAACCATGCGCTTGTGAAAAACTACACGATTGTGGGCGTGCATATGGGAGGTTATCGACAAAGGGACCCGAGTCCATTTAATGCGTGTTATGGCACGCTCTACGAAATGTTGATCGACGACCAGATCCATCCTCTGATAGACAGAGTGGTGGGCTTTGAAAATTTGCCTCAAGCGCTAAAAGATCTATCAGAACGGCGCTCGAAAGGCAGAATTGTCTTCACACCAACCTAAATTGAGTGTCGCTGTATAGTTAACCTTGCACGCTTTGCAATGAAGGCTAGTCCGTCAGACGGGTATTAACTGCGGCGTGAGAATTGGCGCCAAGCCACCAGGGTTCTGGCGTTTCACCGACGACGGAGATTCGTCGACCTGACCTTTCTGCGGGCCAGTAGTCCCAGATGGCATGATGCAGAACGCAGCGATTATCCCAGATTGCAATGTCGTTGGGCTGCCAGCGGAATCGGCACTGAAAGTCGACGCGTTCTGTGTGAGCAAACAGAAATTCGAGCAGGGCTTTGCCTTCTTCTTTAGGTAAATCGTCGACCCGGCTGGTAAATTCGCGATCTACAAACAGAGCCGGTCGACCGCTGTCCTTGTGTTTCCTAACGATCGGATGGTGGTGTTCAGGCCATGGTGTGTTGTCGTTGCTACGCTCAAATTTAAACAAACCGGAGAAAGGTTCTTCACCGGAATGCAGTGCCGTCAGGCCGTCCAGATAGTGTTTCATGCGTTCAGAGAGCGTGTCGTAGGCTGCATACAGACTTGAGAACAGGGTATCCCCGCCTGTGGCGGGTATGGTATGCAACTGCAGGATACTGGCCTGCGGCGGTTGTGCGTCGCAGGAAACATCCGAATGCCAGCGGTTGCCTGCAGCGACATGCGATTCCGAATGGGTACGCATTTTCAATGCGCCGGGTATCGCTGCGGGTCTGCCTCTGGCTGCAGGGTGCACATGGATAGGTCCGAACCTTTCGGCAAAGGCTCTGTGCTCTTCGTCTGTCAGTGCTTGTTGGTCACGCAGAAAAATGACGGAATGGGTAACGAAAGCTTGAAACAGGTCATCGAATGATGCGTCTGTGAGTGCGCGCGCATCGACGCCTCGTATTTCTGCGCCGATGACAGGTGTAACTGGTTGTATGAGCATTGCCAAAACCCTATGTGGCCTCTAGGCTCAGCCCAAATTAACAGGAAGGGGGATAAAGTGGAACTTAAGGACAAGGTTGCTATTGTCACTGGCGGCGCCAGCGGGATCGGTAAAGCGACAGCAGCGGCGATGGCGCGGCTTGGTGCACGGGTCGCTGTAGTAGATGTCAACGAAGAAGATGCACGCAACGTCGCCAGCGATATCGGTGCGCTCTCAGTGGCCTGTGATGTAGGTAATGAACAGTCCGTGAATGATATGGTGGGTACGGTTGAGTCACAGTTGGGCGCCGTCGATGTACTCTTTAACAATGCCGGTGTGGCGACAGGAGGAGGCCCACTGGAGACACCACTCGACGTCTGGCAAGCGCAATGGGAAGTAAACGTAATGGCACATATCTATGCCATCAGGGCTGTGCTCCCATCCATGATAGAACGGGAGTCGGGTTACATTCTTCATACTGCCTCGATGGCTGGCATATTGACGACGCTCGGAAATCTTACGTATGCGGCCACTAAGCATGCGGTTGTGGGTATTGCTGAATGGCTTGCTGTTACCTATCACGACAAGGGCATTCGTGTGTCTTGTTTAGCCCCGCTGGGCGTGCGTACGCCGATGCTTGGAAACCCCGATTCAGCACGGCCTCAGTCAAATATGGTCGGGCCGATCAAAGAACCTGAAGAGGTCGCGCAGATGGTTGTCGATGCCATGGCGGAAGAAAGATTCCTTATCCTGACCGATCCCATTGCGCAGAGCTGGATGGATCGCAAGAATAATGATCTCGAGCGCTGGCTTGGCGGTATGCGCCGTCTGCAGGGCAAGATAGATGAGGCAGGGTCTTAAATCCAGATGACCCGAGTTCTTGAGATTGGCCAGTATGCTGCTGGCTACGCCGGACGGCTGTTCGTCAGAGCAGGTTTTGATGTGGTGCGCATGGAGGAACAATTCCAGCCTGCATGGGCGAGCCCTGATGCGATGAATACCTACCTGCATGCGGGTAAACGGCGGGTAGATGCCTGGCCTCAGCTGGAGAAACTGGCGGAGGCTGCTGATATTGTGATTTGCGAAGCGAGTAGCGCTGACGAGATTGATTTGTTGGGCTTTGATAACTTGCCCTGCGATATCAAAGTGGCCATCACGCCATTTGGCAGGACCGGACCCAAGCGCAACTGGCATGCGAGTGCCAATGTCATTCTGGCCATGGGTGGCTATACGAATTTGATGGGAGATGCCGGTCGTCAGCCGTTAAATTTGCCTGGTCACTATCTTGAGTTTCAGACCGGTGCTGTGGCCTATGCAAGCGCTGCATCGACCCTGTTCGCACAGCGCCGGTCGGTTGTCGATATCGGTATGTTGGAGACGTTGATGTCGTTGTCCCAGTTCACCACCGTCATGTGGCACTGTGCCGGAGAAATTCGCGCTCGACACGGGAGTGACTTCTGGACAGTGGCGCCCAGTGATCTATTCCGGTTAAGGGATGGTTGGGTCTATGTCAGCATTGTGCCGGCGTTCTGGGATCCTTTTATCGCTCTGCTTGCAACACCGGAGCTTGTCATAGATGAGCGGTTTCAGACAAACGATGGACGTCGTGCGCATCGCGCTGAGTTACGCACGATTATTGCTTGTGCATTTGCGGAGTTGTCCCGTGCGGATATAGAGGAGCGGGCCGAAACTTACAGAGTGCCTATGGGGGTTGTTCGGACCATGGATGATGTCCTGGCGGAAGCGCACCTTGAGATGCGTGGGTTTTGGGAGTCGTTGACAACGGCGACTGGCGAGGTGGTTCGCAGCCCAGGTTTGCCGTTCAATTTGGACGATCGCGAGCGTCGTGCCTACCAAACCTCAGCGGTTGAGCAATGACTGCAGGGCTGCCACTGTCTGGTATACGTATTCTTGATCTGACGCATGTTTGGGCCGGGCCGTTAGCCGTTCGTTACCTGTCGGATCTGGGGGCTGAGGTCGTTCGGGTCGAGGCCCCTGCGAGCCGGGGACCGAAAGAATTTCCTGATACACCATTTGGTGGCTGGTTGGGCGGTGAAGATGGTGGCGAGCCATGGAATCGCAACGCGATATTCGTCAAGCTCATGCGCAATCGAAAATCTTTATGCATGGATCTGAAGACCCAGGCCGGGCGAGCGACATTTCTTGATCTGGTCGCCGAGGCGGACGTTGTGATGGAAAACTTCTCGGCGCGCGCGATGTCGAGCCTGGGCCTTGAGTACGAGACGCTAAAGGCGGCCAATCCTCGAATTATTTATGTCACGATGCCGGGCTTCGGCCACGATGGGCCGTTGCGTGAACGGGTCGCATTTGGCCCGACCGTTGAAGCAATGTCAGGTTTTTCTGAAATGATGGGTTACAGCCCCGATGAACCGCGCAACACCGCGATGGCACTGATGGATCCGATAACGGCAATGAATGCTGTGGCGGGCGTTGTGACTGCCCTATTAGAGCGTCAGGCGGATAATCACAGCAAGCGCGTCGAGATGTCGTTGCATGAGAGCGGGGTTTCTTATAACGGTCCCTGGTTGATTGATACTCAGCTCGGGAATCAAATCAAGAGCCTGGGAAATGGCCACCCGCAGATGGTACCGCATGGGATATATCGTTGTAGGGGCGACGATGACTGGCTTGCGCTCGCCTGTACAGAACAGGCTCATTGGCAGGCGTTGGCCGTGCTTCTCGGCTTGGATCCCGCCTGGCGATTAGATGATCGTCAGGCGCGGCGTGAACAGATCGATTTGCATCTTACAGAATTTATCGGCGGGATGAGCAAGGAGGTTGCTGCCGAAAAATTGCAGACTGCGGGCATCGCAGCCGGACCTGTGAACAACGCGCCTGAAATGATTGGTGATGCGCAGGTTCAGGCCAGAGGATTTTTCGTGCCTTTTGAGCAGTTTGATACGCCCATGCCCGGTACGCCGATCAAGATGAAGGAGATCGATCCCGAACAATGGCGCCCATGCCCGGCGTTGGGCGCGGACAACGAAGACGTTTTGAAGGAGTGGCTTAACATGGATGACGGCTCTATTGCACAGCTGTATCAATCGAGAACGCTCTCAGATGAACCGCCGGAATAGTCTCTCTGCCAAGCGCACCACGTTGCTCTACAGATGCAACGAAAGGAATCAGAGTCAGGATCGGCCCGGCGGCTAAGGTTGATCCTAAGTTGAGGCACCGGCTCGAAAGGCATAAAGGGTTTTGCCTTTTGCACAGAGCTGGCCATCGTCGTCGGTGATGTCGATCTCGACGTAGGAAAGCTGCCGCCCGCGTTTAATGACGGTGGCGGTCGCGTAAATGTGCTCACCATGGGTCTGGCGCAGATAGGTGATGGCAAGCTCGGCAGTACCCGCCGGTACTTCGCCTTCTCTCATTTCGGCGAACATAGCGACCAGCATTGCGATATCGACCATGGAGGACAGAATACCGCCGTGCACACTGCCACCAATACCACCCGGGGTATTTTCGTCTTTTCTTAAAACGATTTTACCGTGGCCGGGACGACGTTCCAGGACAGTAATGCCCAGATACCGATGATAGGGATTAGCGTCGAATTCAGCTTTGTAGTCTGCAAAGTCCTCGTGGGGCTCGATATGCGGCACTATAGGTCCTTTCGCGATTGGGCCTGCAGGATACCGCGAGGCGGCTAACAAACCCAAGCCCAACGATGCAGTCGTTGCATGTGCACCTTTAAGTGTTGTGGTGTTATAGTGTTATATATAACTACAACACTACAAGGGTGACAGATAATTCCATGCAGACAGAAGGCTGGCTAACAGAGCGCGAGCAATGAGCGTGTGGGATGACCGTATGCCGATCTACCTGCAACTGCGACATCGGATTGTCGAGCAGATTCTAAAAGGTGTATTTGCTGAAGGCGAAGCTATCCCTTCGGTACGGCAGGTAGCGAGTGATGAAAAGATTAATCCGATCACTATATCTAAGGCTTATCAAATGTTAGTAGAAGAAAACCTGGTTGAAAAACGCCGTGGCCTAGGTATGTACGTGCGAGCCGGCGGGCGGGCTCTTGCACTTTCGCAGGAGCGTACACACTTTCTAAAAGAAGAATGGCCTAAAATACGCGGACGGCTAGCAAGTCTGGAGATTGATCTGGAGACGCTTCCCGGCTTGGAGAAGACGTCATGAGCGTGGTCAGTGCAAATGGTCTCGTTAAAACATACGGAGATGTGCAGGCACTCGATGGGCTCGATCTGGATGTCCAAAAAGGCCAGATTGTCGGCCTCATTGGGCCCAATGGCTCCGGGAAAACAACGGCATTGAATGCAATTCTCGGGCTCAATCAGCTCGACCGTGGCGAGCTCAGGGTGTTAGGCCTCGCACCGCTTGCTGAGCGCGCGACGCTCATGGAGCAGGTCGCCTACATAGCAGACACAGGGATCCTTCCAAAATGGATAAAGGTCTCTGATCTTCTTGGCTGTGTCGCCGATATTCACCCGCGTTTCGACCGAAATGCAGCGATCGAGCGTCTTCAGCAGACCGAAATTCGGCTGAACAAGCGGGTGGGTGTGCTCTCCAAAGGCATGCATGTGCAGTTGCATCTGGCCATTGTGCTCGCCATCGATGCGCCTTTACTTGTTCTCGACGAACCAACGCTGGGTCTGGATATTCTGTACAGACAAGCATTTTACGATGCCGTGTTAAACGACTATTTCAATGAGGATCGGAGCATTCTGGTGACGACCCACGAAGTTCGGGAGATCGAACATATATTGACCGACGTGGTGTTTATAAATCGGGGGCGTTGCGCACTTAATCTGAATATGGCCGCCGCAGAAGAAACTTTTGTGAAATTGATTACTGCACAAGGGACAGATCTGCCTGTAGCTCCGATATCAACGCGCAAATCGATTTCAGGAACGACGCATATTTTTCAAAACGTGCCCAGGGAGGCATTGGCAGGACTCGGTGAACTGTCTACGCCCAATCTTGTGGAACTCTTTGTTGCCGTAGTCGAAGGCCAGCAAGGAGTTCAGGAATGAAGGTGTATGCTGCATTGTTAAAGCGGGAGTGGCTGGAGCATCGTGGCGCATTCATCTGGAGCCCTCTGGTGGTCTTCGCGCTCATTGTTGTTTTTGGCATAACCATGGTCGGTGGTCAGGGCAGTTTTGAAGTCGAGCTTACGTCCGGCGACTCATCGAGCTCGTTAAAAGCCTTTGTAGACGGCAATGGTGAAAGTGAGGACACATATCAGGCAAATCGAATCGGGCGTTTGCTTGCTGGCTTTTTTCTCGATGTGGCAGCCGCCACGGATGAGGAATTGTCCGATCGAATGGGGGTGCTCACTCGATTCACTGCAGCGCCTTTTCACTTGGTGCTCTTTGTCGTGTCACTGTTTGGCCTGATTGCCTGTTTGCACGATGAACGAAAGGACAAATCTGTGTATTTCTGGAAATCTCTGCCGGTGGGTGATTTCACCACGGTCATGAGTAAGTTTGCATTTTTCGCCTGGGTAGCACCTTTGGTGACGATTGCAGCGATATTGGCGGCTCAGCTGTTCGTGACATTTCTCATTGTTGGCATGGTTGAAGATGGTATGGGTAGCCGGGTCCTGATACATAGCGGCTTGGTAATGGGGCTGGTGCAGATGTTGGTCGGTTATCTGCTCAACGGGCTGGTTGTGTTGCCTGTCTTTGCCTGGTTTATCCTGATTTCCGGCTGGGCGAAAACGTTGCCCATGGTCTGGGCGTTGGCCATTCCGTTCTCGTTGGTCGTGTTTGAGGGGATCGTTTGGGATACCGGGATCGTGCGCAGCTTTATTGGCTACCACACATCGATGCCTACGTTGCCGGCTACGACAGTCGGCGGAGACGAGACGGCCTATGCCATTGTGGTCACAACGTTGGCTGATCAATTCGCGGTGCTTGGCCAGGGCCGGTTCTGGTTTGGCCTGTTGATAGGGTTTCTATTTTTCACGCCTGCTGTGTACCTGCGCCGTATGCGCAACGAAATCTAAGCCCGCAATCGGGCCAGCATGGCTGTGAGGTCATCTGGGTCGAGTGCGGCCCCAAAGCCGGTGCGATGGATCAGCCCGCCGAACCGGGACTTCATTTTGTCTACTACTTCTTCCGGTGTGCCGACAATGCCAATTGTCTCGACCATCTCGTCTGTGATGAGCGCGGCCATTGCCTCGGTATTGTGGGCGCGGTTGAGGTCGATCAGATCCGCCTGAAGGTCCCCCCAACCGTGAATATCGAGGACGGGTTTGTAGGCGACGGTGCACCCGTAAAAAGCGATACGATCTCTCAGTACGTCGATGGCTTGCGCCAGAGCTTGTTCAGTTCTTCCGGTGGCGAGCATGGGTGCATAGTCCAGTTCGAACTGATCGAGGGTTCGCCCGCGTTGAGCGAGCCCTTCTTTAATTGCAGGGATGGTCACTTCTTTCATGTAACGTTCTGAAGAAAAGGGATGCATGATCATTCCATCTGCCATTTCGGCAGCGACCTTGGTCATAAGTGGTCCTGTCGCAGAAAGGGCAATGCGAGGACGCGGGCCGTCCACATTGTCCGGGGTAAAGGTCGATGGCATGAGTGTGTGTTGATAATACTCGCCCACGAATTCCAACCGTTTGTGCTCATACCAGCAGTCGAAAATGGCGTTCATGGCGCCGATGAATTCACGCATCTGTGCAGCCGCCTTGTGCCAGGGCATGCTGAAGCGGCGTTGGATATGCGGTTTAACCTGTGAACCGATGCCCAGAACCAAGCGGCCGCCACTGTAGCTATTCAGGTCGTGTGCTTGCACTGCCATCGACATGGGGTTACGTGCAAACGCCACGGCCACCGAAGTGACGAGTTCAATGCGTTCAGTATGCTCCGCGGCAATGGCGAGCGGCATGAACGGGTCATGGTTGAGTTCTGCCAGTCTAATACCGTCATAGCCTAATGCTTCCTGTTTTGCCGCATGCGCGCCAACTTCGGTCAGGTCCGCACGCAATGGCGCGTCTACTTTCATTAATTGATCCTGTTTGAATAGGGGTGTAACGCTATCGCGTGGCGGCGTGCTGTCAAGCAGGGTATTCTCGGCACCGGGCGCGGTGTTCCGGCAGAACCCGGGTTGAACCGAAGCGTCTCTTAAGTAAATCGACGCTCAGGCTGTAACAGGCGGCTTGCGCCATCTGTTTGTGTTTCGAAGGGACACATGTTGGGTTTATGACCCGGCCGAGCAGGACTGATAGATAACCGAAACTGAAATGATCAGGAAATGAAAAGGCGATGGGGCTCTAATGCAGATTCAAGCGTGCAATGCGACATTGGGTGCGGTGATTACTCAGATTGATCTTGCACACCTTTCGGTTGAGGATTTTGATGAGTTAGATTTGGCTTGGGATAAGTATGCTGTGCTCATCTTCAAAGATCAGCATCTCACAACAGAGCAACAGAAGGCGTTCTCCAGGCATTTTGGAAGATTGGAGAAAGGCTTGATTCAATCGTCCACTAACCTGTTGGCACATATCGGCAATGTTGCGCGCGATGGCAGGGTTGTCGATACAGACAGTCTCCAGGTTCGCTTCAACAAGGGAAACGAACGGTGGCATTCGGATAGTTCCTATAAACGTGTTGCTGCCAAGGCATCATTGCTCAGCGCGCGGGTTGTACCGTCCTCCGGTGGGGAAACCGAATGGGCCGATCAGCGCGCAGCCTATGACGTGCTCGATGATGCACTCAAACTGTGGCTCGACGATAAAGTGGCGGTACACAGTTATCGTTATAGCCACACCTGGCATGGAGGGCTTGAGATTCTCAACGAAGAGGACCTCGCGCTGCTGCCACCCGTGGAACATCCAATTATTCGGCTTCACCCGCGTACGGGTCGCAAGAATCTCTTTGTCGGTCGCCATGCCAGCCATATCGTCGGCGAAGATAAACAAGAGAGTCGAAGCCTGCTAAAAAAACTGACTCTAGACGCAACACAACCGCCCCGAACTTTTAAACATGCGTGGGAGGTGGGTGACCTTGTCCTATGGGATAACCGTTGTGTGCTGCACAGAGGCCATACGTTTCCGCTGGATGAAGCGCGGGACATGGTTCGTACCACCATCGCCGGAGATGATGATGACAATGAATGGGCAGCGCTCGACGAAGACATAAACGGATGACACTCAGATGGCTTAATACCGGGGACCGTGGCAGTGCCCGCGACTTTGAGTTGGAAGGCTCAAGGCGGCGCGTGACAGGGGCTTTGTGGCTACCTGAAGATACGCATATAGACACCCCGATGGTGCTGATGGGGCACGGTGCATCCGGTGATCGTTATCAGGCGCCAATACCACACCTTGCACGGCGTTTTGTTTCGGAATCAGGATTTCCGGTACTGGCCATCGATGGGCCGGTACACGGGCTGCGTGAAGTAGCGCCCGGTGGACGTGAAGCTTTTATGGAGGAGATGTCTCGGCCTGGATTTACCCAGGATATGGTTGCAGACTGGCACGATGGGTTCGCCGCGGTGACCGTGGATAAAGGTATTGGTCAAGGCCCGCTTGGTTATTTTGGCCTGTCCATGGGAACGATTCTTGGCCTGCCTTTACTGGCTTCAACGATGACGTTTGCAACGTCGGTTATCGGGCTGGCGGGTACAAAAGGGGCGGGTAAGCCCGTCGCAGAACTTCTCCTTGATGCCGCTGAAAAAGTAGATCATCCCGTACTATTTCTTATGCAGCTGGAGGATGAGCTTTTTCCTCGCGATGGATATTTGGCACTTTTCGATGCGGTGCGTGCCCAGGACAAACGTCTGCATGCTAACCCAGGCCTACATCCTGAAATTCCGACCGAAGAAATTGACCATGCCTTTGCCTTCCTAAAAAGCCATCTGTCAGGCACTGTCACGCGACGGATCACCAACCCATTAGCTGAATGACCTTCAAGGTCGAAACTCCAATGGACGAGGTCCAAGGCGACCCGGCTGGGCAATGATCTTGTACGCGGTTTCCACCCAATCGCAGATCAGTTTTCGCGTCTGACGGGGGTCAATCATTTCTTCGATCTGAAATTTGTTGAGCGGCCCTACGGGGCCCCTGGCTGATTCGATGCGCGCTTCAAGTTCAGCTCGCAGCGCAACTGGATCCTCCGCTTCGGCAAGTTGTCGCTTGTACGCGGCTTCGATACCACCCTCAGGCGGAATACCCCCCACATCAGCTGCCGGCCAGGCAACACGCATTGCGGGCCGTGACAGTGGTGTCGCGTAGTTATTGCCCGCCACCCCGAAACTCCGACGCAGGAGCACGGAAAATACCGGCACCTTGATCTGCGCGAAGGCCACCATCCATTCGCCGCCTTTGCGGATTGTGCCGGCGATTTCATGTTCTAGGCCCACCGCAAATCCGGGGTTATCGATCAGATTCAGGATGGGAATATGGAAGACGTCGCATAAATCAATATGGCGTTTGAGCTTGTCGCAACCGTCCGCGGTCAAGGCACCACCGTTGGCATGACGGCTGTCGGAGGCGATCACGCCGAGCGCATGTCCATTGAAGCGAACGAACCCGGTTACCTGATCCGTACCCCACAGCGGGCCCACCTCAAAGAAAGAGTCTTTGTCGGCCATCAGGCGGATCGTTTTACGGATATCGAAAGTGGTTGTGCGTTTGCGTGGGATAATCGTCAGCAACTCTTCTTCGGCACGGTCGGTGGGATCAGAGCAGGCGACCACGGGCGGGGAGTCGTAGACACTTGAAGGAAGATAAGAGAGAAACTGCCGGGTCATCTGCATCGCTTCCTGCTCAGTTTCTGCGAGATTGTCGACCGAGCCATTGGTACAGTGAATATGCCAGCCACCGAGGTCTTCCTTGGTAATGTCATAACCCATTGCATGGGAGACAACCGGAGGACCGGCAACAAAAAGCTGGGAGATCTCGCGCACCATCACGGAGAAATGCCCCAGCACGGCTTTGGCGGCCCCAATGCCGACGACGCTGCCAAGCAACATGTTCACAACGGGTACCGTGTTGAGCTGGTTGGTGTATTGAGCGGAGCCGAGGTGCCCTGGCAGGAAGGATCCACCGGAACCGGCTACACGAGGCCTGCCTGCTTTGATAGCACCTGAACTTTCCTTGGCCTCGCTTTCCCCTTCTTTTTTCTGCTGCGGCACCATCGCGGCGACTGATCCGCCCCCGGAAGAGCCGTCTAAGAGGCGTACAGATGGGACGCGCATCTCGCCGGACAGACGATCTAAATACATGCTCTTTGCACCTATGGCGCCGTCTGCATGTCCGCCGCGTGAGGTGAAATCATCGGCGCAGACAATGGTGGTGCGGGTTTCGACCTCCCCCCAGCCGCCGACGTGGTTTGCGGGAGTGAAATCGTCGATGTTGCCTTCCCAGTCGTAAGATGCAAAACCAGTCACACTGCCGATCTCTCTGAAGGAGCCTTCGTCGAGCAGAAGATCAATACGTTCGTGACAGGTAAGTTTGCCGCGACTTCGCTGGCGTACGACACCCGGGTCTTTCGATCCGGGTGCCAGACGTTCAGCGGCCAGCCGTTTCAGCGTTTCTACTTCGTTGAGGGTAGGTAACCATGAATTCTCTGCATCGAGTGCCTCTTCTCCCGTAGCATCTGCACTGGGTGTGAGGGTTACCAGTACCTCTCCAGGCGCTACAGCATCACCTTCCTGGAGGGGCTGTATGGTATTCACAGTCCCTGTACAGGTGGCGGTCACGGCGGTTTCCATCTTCATTGCACTGATGATGATGAGGTTGTCACCTACAGATACAGCATCTCCTTCCTGTACCGTCACTTCAACCACGGTCCCGGCCATTGGGCATTCCATACCCTGATCGCCGTCTGCGACATCTAGGCCCTTGGCAGCGGGTCCGCTGGTTGGGACTGCCACGTTGGCCGTACCGATGATTGTTCTCGCTTGTTGGTCGAGGAGCCTGAGTGTCTCGTTGGATATTTTCTCGGAAGCGAGATCGGAAGTTTTGGCAAGAAAGCTCGTGCGTGCGTCCCCTTTGCGGACGATGGCATGCGTGAGGATGCCATGCAATTGCCCCAGATTGGTCACTAATCCGGCGATGTGAAAGGCCTCGATCGCCCTGCGTGTCTGGTCTACCGCCATCGGAAAGTGCGCTGTGTGTGTGTGGCAGATTAGTTTTGCCAGCAATGGATCAAATTGTGCAGGTGGGGCGTATCCGGCGTAGCCATGCGCATCGACGCGTACACCGATGCCGGACGGCTCTTTATACGCGGTGAGTGTACCGACGCCCTGAGCAACCACGCGTGCCTGGATGGCGTAGCCGACGGGTGTCGGGATATCTGTCAGGCCAAGTTCAGATATCGACCGGCCGGCAGCGATTTCGAACTGGCTGGCGACAAGGTCGACGCCCATAACTTGTTCCGTAATGGTGTGCTCAACCTGGATGCGCGGATTACATTCGATGAAGTAGTAAGCCCCGGTTTCAGGTTGAACGAGAAATTCTACCGTCCCGGCGTTGGCATAATCGGCCGCCTGGGCAAGCGTAAGCGCACTCGTGAGAAGATTGTCGCGGATGCCGGGATCAAGGTTCGGTGCTGGCGCAATTTCGACGACCTTTTGATTGCGCTGTTGTATCGAACAATCCCGTTCACGCAGATGAATGACTGTTCCTGCTTCATCCGCGAGAATTTGCACTTCTATGTGACGTGGGTCCTCGATGAGTTTTTCGACGAAGACCGCGCCATTACCAAAAGCGCTTTCGGCCTCGCTCTGACAGCGGGCAAAAGCGTCCTCAAGATCATCTCGGTCATATACGGCACGCATGCCTCGACCCCCACCTCCGGCTGTGGCCTTCAACATAACAGGCAGTCCGATCTTGTCGGCGGCCATCAAAGCATCAGCGGCTGTTTCCAGGGGGTGTCCGGGAATGACGGGAATGTCGAGTTCAGTTGCGAGATGACGGGCGCTGACTTTGTCACCAAAGAGCGCCAGTGAGTCTGCACTCGGCCCAACGAATTTGATCCCGCTCTCGGTGAGCGTACGTGCAAAATCCGCGTTTTCAGAAAGGAAACCATATCCCGGATGAACGCAATCGCAGTCGTTGTCTATGGCGATCTGGACAATCGATGTGATATCGAGATATGCCGCAACCGGATCCGCGCCAGGTAACTCAACCGCGACATCCACTTGCCGGGCGTGCAGGCCCTGAGCATCAGCTTTTGAGTAGATACCGACGGTTTCAATGCCAAGACTTGTAGCAGCTCGCGCGATACGGATGGCTATCTCACCGCGGTTAGCGATGAGAACACGATTTAATGAGGTCACCTGCCTCTCCCTAAGACTTCATGTAAACACTGAAGAGTGGCCGAGAAAGGCTTTTGATTCAAGAGGTTATGACTGATTTATCGCCTCTGTCAAAAGCTTTAAGGCAGCTTCTGTAAAAGCCCACATATTTGCCTCTCGATCTGCGCTTCGGGTTTCGACCGTCCTGCTCATTTGCACGGGCCCGCTCACCGCCAACACACTGATACCGGGTGGGTGACCGTATCGTGCGCCTGTCGGACCTGCGACCCCCAGTTCTGCGATACCCCAGGTTGTACTGAGTTGCGCGCGTGCCTTTCTGGCAAAGGCCATGACCATCTCTTCGGTTAGCGGTTCCATACCTTCGACGTCTGCCCGGGAGATACCAAGAATTTCCTTACGTGATGGCAATGTGTAGACCACAGATCCGCCCATAAAATATTGGGATGCACCTGGGATCGACAGAAGTGCCGCGGAGATCAGGCCGCCGGTGGAAGATTCTGTCACTGCGATGTTGTGTTCTTTACGTTTAAGCAGGACCGCAGGCGCGTCGGCGAGGGATTTGAGGTCTGGCATGGGATGCTCTCTTATACGATGTGTGTATGATCGCGGACCAGGTTAGAGAATAGTAGACATATTTGGACAAGGACATAAAACAAGCGCTGATTTTTGGTGGTTCAGGCGGATTTGGTCGGGCCTTTGCTGCGCAACTGACGGATGGTGGCATCGCGGTGACATCTGCGGACGTGCTGCCTGGATCAAATATACAGGCGGATATTCTCGACTCGATCGCCCCCTTCGCCGGCGCATTGGCGGATGCAGATCTGGTGCTTTTGTGCCTTCCGCAGGAAGCTGCACTCGGTGTACTCAAGGCATTGGATGGACATATTACTGATGCGCTTGTCGTGGACATCTGTTCTGTTAAATCCGTCATTGTCGAAGCCGCAGCCGGATGTTGTACGGGGTGTGAGTATGTGAGTTTTCATCCGATGTTCGGCCCGGACAAAGCCTTTTCCGGCAGTAACGGGGTCTTTATCCCGGTGCGTGGCGGGGCTCGTGGCGAAATCTTTAAACAATGGCTGGGCGAATTGGGTGTTCAGATCATTGAAACGGATGTGGAAACTCACGATCGCGTGACGAGCCTTGTGCAGGTTGCAACCCATGCCGTGCTTGCAACTTTTGCCAATCTGCGTGAGGCGTACGATTTGCCGGAGGATATGGTGGCGGCGTTTGCCACGCCGGTATTTTCAGAACTCGACCGTGTGTCACAGAGCATGGTGGCAGAGGATCCGGCGTTGTATCACAACATCCAGAGCGCTAATCCCTGGGGCGGGGAGTCTCGTGCGCGCTTGAGTATGGCGTTGGAAGAAACGCTGCAGATTCTGGGTGAAAAGGAGCCGGTCGCCATGCGCGCGCTTTTTTCCAGGATCAGGCGAGCCTGAAGGACAAACTGGTGCGTATCAGTATCAGCTTAGGTGGGGCACTTTCAAGCCTGTCGCTTGAAGAGCAGGTGACCTATGTCCGGGAAGCAGAAGCGCTTGGGGTGCACAGTGTCTGGACGGTGGAAGGTTGGGGCAAAGATGCGGTGACGCCCCTTGCATACCTTGCGGCCCGAACCGATAAGATCAGGCTCGGCACAGCCATTATGCAGATCAGTGCGCGTGCACCTGCCATGACCGCGATGACCGCCATGACACTTGCTGCGCTGTCTAATAACCGCTTCATACTGGGCCTGGGCGTAAGTGGTCCCCAGGTTGTTGAAGGCTTACATGGGGTTCGCTACGACCGACCACTGTCGCGTCTGCGCGAGACAGTAGAAATCGTGCGCCGTGCTTTTGCAGGAGAAAAACTCGACTATCAGGGCGATCAGTTTCAGTTGCCGTTGCCGGACGGGCCTGGCCGGGCAATTCGCTTGTCGGAACCGGCCAATGCCCGGATTCCAATCTACCTGGCGACTTTAGGCAGGCGGAGTCTCGAATATACGGGCGAGATCGCTGATGGATGGATTGGCACGGCTTTTACCCCGGAATTTGGGGATGCACTGCTTGGAGATATTCGTAAAGGTGCAGAGAACGTTGGCCGCGACCTTTCTAGTTTTGATGTGCATGTGGGTGCTGCGGCACTGGCTTTTACAGATCATGTTGAGGTGCTGGTGGAAAGTGAGCGGATGAGCAGGGCATTTACACTGGGTGCCATGGGATCTAAGGATAAGAATTTCTACAAAGATGCCTATGCGCGCGGAGGTTGGGCGGACTCGGCAGAAAAAGTTCAGTCACTGTGGCTGGCTGGACGGCGAAAGGAAGCTGCAGCCGCCGTACCGCAGGAAATGATCCTGCAATCGAATCTATTTGGCACGGAACAGCAAATACGATATAGGCTTGTGAAATATGCAAACGCCGGGGTCAGCTCCCTCAAGGTTCAGCCCCGGGGAAAGAGCCTTGATGAGCGACTCACCGCCCTGGGCAGGCTGATGGATATTGCGAAGGCCGTTTAACCCCTGTGCATCGGGGTGGCGATCAGGCGCCTCGGTGACTGGCTGACGTCAGCAAAATTCTGAATATCATTCTGAATGACGCCAACACTCTGCTTGTTAGTAAAGAAGCGTTCCCGGATATCGGCTTCGGAATCGAAGCCGCAGAGCGCAAAACCATCAAACGGTTCACCCTTGAGCGTACTGACGACGCTGAGTTGGGTGTAATGAGTCATGTAGGCATGATGTATGAGTGCAAGAGGTGCATGCACATCTCGCCAATGTGCGTCACATTCATCGCGGCTCTTAGCTGCGTGATGTCTGAGAGGGAAAAGCGCTATTTTCTGTGGAACACCGGGTTTGATTAGCCGACGGCAGATGAGATAGAGCCCTACATCGGCGACGGTCTGAAAATCGGTGACTGAATCTGTCACGCCGGTCAGTAGCGCGGTAAAGGGCAAACCGGTTGCCCCACGCTCATCGACATACAGCTGCCCATTCAGTTCTTCAGCCAGATCTGCACAGGCGCCCACCTGTGTCGAAGCTGCCGCTAGTTCCATTGTGTGCATGATATCCTCTCTGTTTTGCACACTAACACAAGGTAACAGATGTCGGAACTAGATCGCATGACAGTGCACGAGCCTACGGACTTGGGCTGGTGCAGCGCCGCACTGCCAAATGAGACCACTGATCAGGACGGAAATCTGGCATTATTTGATGATCGGCAGCGGGACCCGCGTGTACCGCCTAAACGAGTTTTTGAAGACCCGCAGGTGCAAGCACTGCGTGCTTACTTAAAGGAGAACAGCGGGCTCGCCGATGTGGAGATTTGTGAGCCGGACGAGCTTGATCGTATAACGCGGATCTTTCATCGGGATGGATTTGTTGTCGTTAAAGATCTGCTTCTGCCTGAAGATCTTGAACGGTTTCGCCAAGGCTGTGTCAATCAACTCAGAGAAATCCTCAGTATCAGAGGCAAAGACGGTCGAAAATATGTTTCAGAAACCAATCGGTTGCCGCATCGCTACAGCTACGGGACAAGCTCGGCTTCGCGCCAGTTGCTTCACGATCCGATCTGGGCATCCATGGTTGACTTACCGGCCACCACACCGATTCTTAAATCTCTCTTTGGACCGGGCGGCTATCATGTGCTTGGTTCTGGTGGCGACCTCTGTTTGCCGGGTGCAATCGAATACCAGGTATTGCACCTAGATTTTCGTGAGGATTACGCCATCCCAGCCGGACGCATGGAGCAAGCCAGGTCTTTGGGTGTGGAGCCACGGAGGGTCGAAAACGGCGAGCTTGAACCGCGCAGTCAACAGATGATTCTCGTTAAAACGCCCCCGATCATCACCATCAATTTTTTCATGAGCGACTTAACCTGGGAAAACGGGCCGATCCGCCACATACCAGGCAGCCATGCGATGCCTTTTGCTCCCCCAGGCCAACTTGAAGAGCCGGAGTGGATGCGCCTTTGCACGCTGGCCGGAGCGCCTGCAGGCGCAGGTGTCTTTCGCGATAGCCGTGCGTGGCACGGAGCAACCCCGAATTTGAGTAAAGAAGTGCGGGCCATGCCAAATGTAGAATATGCAGCACCCTGGGTTGTCGATGACCGCTTTGTGCCGACCATGCCCCACGAAGTCTGGAGTACGCTTTCAGATCATGGGAAGAAAATCTGTGCAAAGGTCAAAACGGAACCCGGTGTGTGGCCTGCTGGAGCAGGTGTCATGCACCCGCTTGCCAATGAACGTTTGAAAGCGAAAGAAGGGAAGTCTCATTAGTAACGAGTTGAGAACGAACAAGACGGCTGATGGGCAGCGAAGATCGAGCGGTCGATAAGGTTTAACGATGCATCTTGTGTTGCATGTGCTTGTTCCGGCTGGAATGGCGATTGTTTTTTTTCGATCAAGGTTTTTACTTGCTTTTTTGATCATGATGAGTGGCATGTTGATCGATGTTGATCACCTGCTCGCTAATCCAATCTATGATCCTTTGCGATGCAGCTTGGGTTTTCATCCGCTGCACACGCTGGTTCCGGTCGGTCTGTATACCGCTCTTTTTGCCCATGAACGAACGCGGATGATTGGATTGGGCCTTCTGATTCACATTGCGCTTGATGCCATTGACTGCCAGGTTACGAATGGGATCTGGTGGACAGTATAGTCTCCCGCGGACAATAAAATGAGCGAGTAGATCGCCCGCCAGAAAGCCGACGATGCGATCAATCCTCAGCTGGGGAGGCAATGCCCAAGGCGTTTGTTGCTTTAACCTCCGCGGCAGCTAACGAAAGATCTGCTCATACGGGGTTGCATCCCGTCCCGTCAATCACCAAGCCGGTAAATTTGCCTAACTTTTCTGCGCGGGCGTCGCGATTGGACCACCAGGTCACGTACTGGGTTGGTTGAGCCTTAGGATCAAGAGTAATACCCCACATGGCTTCAACTTCATTGGGGATCATTGAATATCGTATGTCCGTAATGCCATGGCGACCCCAGGGGGCCAGATAGTCGTCCGAAAACCAGCGGAAGCGCTCAATGTCTTTGGCCTGCTGACTGGCAGGGTCAAGGTCCGGGAAATCCCGTACAAGATTCAGCTTGGGTATGGTGGCGCCGCCACAGTGGGTTTTGCTTGCCGCGACGCGAATGCCGTCGACGTAGTAGGTGTCGTTATCTTCATAGATTGATTTCCATACGAGGAGGTTGCCAAAAGAAGCCTTTAAGGTCAGACGACCAGGCTCATGTCCCCTCTGGTTCGTCAACTCAAGTGCGGCATCTTCTGCGCGCAGCATCTGTACAACCCCTAACAATAAATAGGCGAATACCCAACTGATGCCCGCAACCGTGTACACGCGCTTGCGCGTGCGTGCTGCAATAACAACGAGGCTCAGTAGGGGTAGGGTGAGCAGGGGGTCGACAACAGATACGTTGTTCCAGGCAACACGCAGGTCAGTGAAAGGCCAAAAAAGTTGCGTGCCGTAGGTGGTGCACGCGTCTAACAATCCATGCGTGGCATACCCGAGAAAGGCCGCAAGATAGGTTTCTTTCCAGCTGAGCCTGTGTCTGACCAGGCGATAGAGGGCTAAGGTCACGATTGCCGCACCGATCGGAATGAAAGCGAGGGCGTGTGTGAAGTGGCGGTGGAATTCAAGAAAAAGCAGCGGATCACTGGCCGATTGGATGAATACGTCCAGGTCGGGTGCCATGCCTGCGGCACAACCAAGCCAGGTTGCCGCGACCATTTTGTCTCGAGACTGGGGTGTTTGTGCAAATACAGCGCCCAGGGCGCCCTGTGTTACGGGGTCCATGCGGTCAGAGGGCACCAGTGAATCGTTGAGCCAATAGCCTATGCGGTTTACTCTTTGCCGTCTATTCAGGGGAGAAGAGTTGATGGAGAATTTTCTAGGCAAGGTTGCACTGGTGACAGGGGGTGCGAGCGGTATCGGTCTGGGTATGTCACGAGCGTTCGCAGCTCGGGGGATGAAGATCGTGATTGGCGATCTCGATGAGACTGCGATGACTGCGGTGGAGAAAGAATTAGATGCCGGGGGTGTTGAGGTGCTCACACAGACATGTGATGTTTCAAGCCTCGATGCGATGCAGGCACTGGCGGATGCCACCATTGAACGCTTTGGTCGTCTGGATACGGTTTGTCTTAATGCCGGGGTCGGCATCCCAACCTCGGCACGTAACATGAAACTCAAAGACTGGGAGTGGATCATCAACGTTGATCTGTGGGGCCCCATCTATGGTGTTCATGTATTTGTCCCTTTGCTGGAAGAGCAGGATGAGGGCCATATCAACGCGACCTCATCAATGGCGGGACTTATCTCCAGTGGCATGATGGGTGCCTACAATGTGGCGAAACATGGTGTGGTTGCTTTGATGGCTTCCCTGGAGAGAGAGTTGCGTGCAAAGAAAAGTAACGTACGTGCATCGGTACTCTGCCCTGGACCGATCAATACGGATATTTCACGCCACTCGGTCGAGTACCGACCGGGCCAGTCCAAGCCTAAGGCCGATGGGGCCAGTCAAGGTAAGATGGCTAAAAGCATACAGGAAACCCTGGAACAGGGTATGCCACCAGATGAAGTGGGTGAGTTGGTCGCTCAGGCTATTGCTGAGGACAAGTTCTGGATACTGACCCATCCGCCTTGGGCAAAGGCTGTGAAGAAGCAGCTCGACGCACTTGTGGAGGATCAAACCCTGACCAGAGCCTAGAAGTTCGATCAGATGTGGAGCGGACCTGTTTGCTCGCTGGCCGGTTTAAAGTAACGCATACTTTGACTGGGCACCCCTTCGTTACCATACGAACTCCACGTACTGAACCCCAGGAGTTCTTTTTCACGGTCGCTAAGCTTGGCGACAACCTGGGGTCGTAGGGAGTAGGGATAATTAACTAAAGGCCTGATCATGGGTGCAACGTAGTTGTTGGTGACGCCGATACGGTAGTCATCTGTGGTTCTGTTGGCGCCGGTTGCATGCCACGATCGGCCATCCCACAGGATTACTGAACCCGCGGGTGCCTGGGCACAAACGGCGTTTTCGAAGGGTGCATCGTATTGCGGGTGTCGACCTGAACGATGACTACCGGGTATGAACACGGTGGCACCGTTTTCTTCGCTGAATTCGGTGATCGTCCATATCAGGGTCACCATACAAGGAGGAAACAGGTGTTCTCGTTTCCTGGCTTCGGTCTCCATTTCCATGTTCTCGAAGCTGAGATTACCCATGCGTGGATTGTAGGCAGGATCTGCCTCGATCCTCGGAGACCAGTGCTGGTCGGCATGCATTGACATTCTGCCAGTGCCTGGGCCGGCAATAGGTGAATTGCTGCAGGACAGAATATAGGCATCTCCTAAAACGGACCTGATGAGCGTATGTACGTCTTCGCTTAAGGTGAGCAACTTCAGGAATGCCTCGCCCTTGTTCAGGACGTTTGCAATCCACTGGGTATTGCCATCCTGGGTATGGTCGATCTTTTTGCGACGTTCGGCTTCAGCTTGTTCCAGAACCCGTTCGCGTAATGCCTGGCGCAGGTTTTCGGGTATAACGTCGGTAACAATACAGTATCCCGCCTCTTCTAGATCAACTCCTGCACGGCGCAAATCACGGGTTGGTGTCGCACAAAGGCTCCCGCCTTCACTGGTCATCTCTTGGACCCCCTTGGATGAAGGTGGTTTCTGCCCAACCGCCTTCATAAGGTGCGAACATGCGCGGGTGTATCATCATCTGATCGAATCGCCAGCCGTCGGTGTTGCGAACATACGTTTCGCGATAGCGTGCTGCGAGCCAGATACCTGTTTTCCGCTTCGTCTGAGTACAAGGCTGCCAGAGGTACCACTGACCGGTGGCGGTGTCTCCGTCGACCTCGATAATCGGGTTGGTCACGTGGTGGATTGCAAAGCCCATGACTGACGAGACGCCTTTAAAATGTTCACGTATCGCTTCACGACCTTCGAAGCGGCCCATGAAGCCACCATCCCAAACACCCTGCTCGATGAAAAGAGAGGCAATGCCATCAGGGTCGTACTGATTGTCACAATGTTCGCAATAGTGCGCCTTCAGCACTTTGATTGCGGCTTCGTCTTCGAGTTTCTGCAGACGCTCTTCTATCGAACGCATTCTGGCCTCCCGGGCGCTAATTGTGCTCTTCGTGATTGTATTGGGATCGCCAATGGCTGGCGGATTGCGCATCCGGGCTGACGACGATGCCATCATCGAGCACGTCGAGCGGGTCTCTGCCATCAACGCCGATTCCGAATGGGTGATAACCGAGCAGGCGCTTTAACTTTCGGGGCATTTGCCGCACGACATCAAGGGGTACGGACAGCAGTTGGATTTCTTGTGGTCGCAGGTAACTGACCTGATGGCTGATGAAAAAGCCCATACGCTCTTCGTTGCTCATATTGGCGCCACCGGCATGCCACATTGCACCTTCCCACATGACCATGCTCCCGGAAGGTATTTCTGCGCGGATAGTGTCGACAGATTGGTCAATTTCACGGTCATGCCACAGATGGCTGTAGGGGACTAGGTGAGTGGCACCGTTTTTGATTGTAAAGTCATCGAATGCGATCAATGCGTTGCAGAGAAACGGCGGGTGAGGACGAGGAATGGGCCAGAGGCCGTCATCCTGATGCAGAAACTGACGGGTTTCACCGGGTAAGGTATTGAACAGAGTGGTGACGTTGATTTGCGTGTATTGGCCAATCACCCCTTCGACAATTGCCCGCAGTCGTGCATCCAGGTAAATGTGGTCGACAGCCCGGGTTTTGGCAAGCAGATTGTGCGCGCGCCAGGTTTTTCCCGTTTTAGTTCCAATGGCACGCATTTCGGTGATGGGTACTTCGGTATTAAACGCATGACGTATACGTACGACTTCCTCGGGAGTCAGAAAGTTGTCAACAACGGTATAACCTTGTTCCTGAATCTCACCAACGTGAGCAGAGACATTCAATCCCTCTATGATGATATCTTGCGTGTCCATCTCATGAGTTCCGCCGTCTAGGCACTCCCTTGTTAGTTATACCTTTCTTCACCCCAGCCGGTCTCGTATTTAACGCTCATACCTGGGGGTGCAATCTTCAAATGCTTGATTTTCCAATCACCATCTACCCGGGCGTAGGTTTCATGATATCGCGTTGCCTGCCACTTGGCCTGATTGTTCTCATAAAAGGTGAATGGTCCAAAGAAATACCAGGTGCCCGTGGCCTCGTCACCCTCCACTGATATGCGTGGATTCATGGTCATATGTTGAGAGAAACTCATCATTGTCTGAAAACGCTCAAAAAGTGCCCGTATCTCTGCGTGACCGTTCGCAGTGCCAATGCCCCGGCCTTCCCAGGTGCCGTCTTGAGTGAAAATTGTGACGATCCGATCCGGATTATGGTCATCGTCACAAATCTCACAGTACAGTGCTTTTAATTGTTTGATCTGTTCGATGTCTTCAAGCCGTTGTATACGTGCGGCCAAATCGGTTGTCGATGTCATCTTCGCTGCCTGCTTACGTCAGAGCATGAATCTTAGCCAATTTGTCCGCGACTTGTCGCTCATAGCCCGTACATCAGGCGTATGAGAGAATGCGTGCAACGTTAAGAAGTGAGTCGTTATGCAGTCAGTTGACGTCATTATCGTTGGCGCAGGGATATCCGGCATTGGGGCGGCATATCATCTGCAGGATAAATGTCCGAAGAAAAGCTACCTGATCCTCGAGGGTCGGTCTGCCATGGGTGGGACATGGGATCTCTTCCGCTACCCCGGTGTCCGCTCTGATTCCGATATGCACACGCTGGGATTTAACTTCCAACCCTGGAAGGAGGCCAAAGCCATTGCCGATGGGCCATCGATCAAGAAGTATGTCAATGACACGGCGAATGAATTCGGCATAGCACAACACATTGCATTTGGTCATCAAGTTGAGCGAGCTGAGTGGTGCAGCGAGACGAGTAGGTGGACGGTAACAACCCAACACAACGGAGAAACGCTGCAGTTTATGTGTACTTTTCTCATGATGTGTTCCGGCTATTACGATTACGCACAAGGGTATACGCCGGCGTTCAAAGGCATAGACGCCTACGAAGGTCAGATCGTTCATCCTCAGTTCTGGCCGGAAGATCTGGACTACACCGACAAAACGGTTGTCGTGATAGGCTCCGGCGCGACCGCCATGACTCTGGTTCCGTCAATGGCCGAACATGCGCACAGTGTGACGATGGTGCAGCGCTCACCCACCTATGTGGTGTCCCGCCCTGATCGGGACATGATTGCCAATGCACTCAGGAAATTGCTGCCGGAAAAGTGGGCGTATGCGATTACCCGCTTCAAAAACATTACGCTACAAGGCTACGTCTACCACCAATCCAGGGTTAATCCGGAAAAATTGAAAGCCCGGCTATTGAACATGGTGCGCCGGGCACTGCCGGAATATGACGTGGACACTCACTTCACACCAGGCTATGACCCCTGGGATCAACGCCTGTGCCTGATTCCGAATGGTGATCTGTATCGGGCGATTAAGCGCGGCCGGGTGATTATTGAAACGGGAGAGATCGATTGCATCACTCCCCGGGGGCTGCGTCTGGCATCGGGCAAACAACTGGATGCTGATATTCTCGTCACGGCTACCGGACTTGAGCTTAAGCTTCTTGGCGGCACACAGTTCTACATGGATGGTGATCCCGTCGATTTCACGAAAACCTATGGCTACAAAGGCATGATGTATTCCAATGTACCCAACCTGATTCAGACGTTCGGATACATTAATGCATCCTGGACGTTGCGCGCTGATCTTACGTCGGAATACGCTTGTCGGGTCATCAATCGCATGGATGCGTTAGGTGTGGATGTGGTCACACCGCGTCTGCGAGAGAAGGACCGTGATATGCAGACATGCCCGTGGATAGTAGGCTTTTCCGCGGGCTACATGCAGCGTGTCATGCACAAGTTTCCAAAGCAGGGTGATCGTGATCCTTGGCGTAACACGCAAAACTTCGCCCTCGACAAAAAGATTGTGCGCAAAGCCCCGCTTGAAGATGGTGCGCTGATGTTCGGCAAGTCAGCTGCAGTTGTGCGCTGGCCGGACGATGCAGAGCCCTTGCAGGAGAAAAAAAGCGCAGCATGATCCGGTTTTGTCGCGCTGAAGGGACGAGATGATAGATCGTCAACCCGTCTGAGCAGTCTCTGGGCGGATCACTCGTCGCAGCGCGAGTGCGGCGCACATCCCGCTCAGGGCGAATGCTGCTAAGAATATGAAGAAGTACTGATGGCCGGTAATCCCAGGATAGTTGTCGATAAAAAGACCGGCCACGAACGCCACGAAAATATCGGGTGTGTAGCCAACGACCGAGACGATGCCTACAGCGGTGCCGGTCATCGTGATGGGCACTTTAGCCTCTTCAAAAACAGCAAAATATAGACCTCGCAAACCAAAGATCGCGATACATGCAAGGACAGTGTTAGCAAGAAGGATCCAGGCTGCACCATAGACCGGTGTCGAGTAAGCGAAAAAAAGATCCGATACAAGCAGGATTAGAAAGGCATAGATCAGCATCCGTGAGACATTGAAGCGGTCGCCCAAAAGTCCTGCGCATAAAGCAGCGACGGGGCGCACCCACGCAGACAAGGTCAAGACCTGGGCAGCCTCCACTTCATCCAGACCGTACACCTGGACGGCAAAAAGTGAGTAATTGTCGAGGCCTTTGTAACCGACATAAGCGCAGAATACGATAAGAGACTGCAGCCAGACCGCGGGAAGTTTTAACACGTGGGTGATATGAGACCAGGTGGAACTGGTGGAACGAACCCTCGACGAGGTTGCTGCACGGTCGGCATTTCCGCCTTTGAGGGCGAACCAGATAAAGAGACCGGTGAGGGCAGTGACGAGGGTGTAACCATTGATCACTAAACGCAGCGCGCTTTCTTTCTCGGCCATAGTCGCCAGGGCGTAACCGTCCGGAAAAGACAGTGCGAACACCTGGGTGCCGATTGAGGCCAGGGCTGCCGCGAGGAGCCCACGCCCACCGTCCAAAATTCCGTAGGCGCGACCCTGCTCGGAAGGCCCACCCCAATCACGCGTGGCGCGGATGAGGGCTGCCCAGAACAGTAAAACGGTTGTAATGCCGAAAAATCCCCATATGAATGTCGTGCCAGCAAGCCCGGGAAAGCCTGACAGATAGATGCCACCCACAGCCGTGGACCACAAGGACATGGCCATGAGTTTGCGGGCAGGGAAACGGTCGGCCAGCGCGCCACCTGGAAAGTAGGCGATCATCGCGACAATACCGTATACACCCTGGGCGAGGCCTAACTCGGTAGCCGTTAGGTCGAATACTTCAAGGACGGTTGGTCTGAAAAACCGGGTGATCTGAAATGGAAGGGCATAGACCGCTTCGCCGGCAACAATTAGACCGAGTATGAAAATGAAGCGATGTCGAGATGAGCTTAACCTCTCATAAGGCGACGACATGAGACCCTCGTTGAGCCACGATAACTTGACCACTTGAATTCCGGATGAGGCTTAACGGTAGCAAATGCCCTGATTGCATGAAAGCAGATGGGCGTGACCTTCAATACAGTGACGTCCTATACTGGGCCGAGCAATTAAGTTGGGGAGAAACCACATGTTGAAACTGCACTTTGCGCCGAATTCTCGTGCAGGCCGAATTGTCTGGCTGCTGGAGGAGTTAGGCTTGCCCTACGAAATCAACAAGATGGCCTTTCATCCGAGCGACCTGAAATCTGATGAACATCGTGCACGTCACCCGTTAGGCCGTGTTCCTGTTCTCGATGATGGTGAAATATCCATCTATGAGTCCGGTGCTATCGTTGAATATGTGATTGAACGTCACAAAAATGGAGGCCTCAAGCCGGCCGTCGATACAGTTGAATACCCTGATTACTTGCAATGGTTCCATTATTGCGAAGGGATGGTCATGCCGCCGGTGAATACGATCGTAGTGCAGACGGTGTTGTTGCCGCCCGAACGGCGAGACGAGACTGCGCTGGCTCAGGCACAACGGCTACTGACCAAGGCGCTCGCGCCGGTGGATGAAACGCTGGCAGGCAAGGATTACCTGATTGGTGATTTCTCTGCTGCCGATATCATGCTGGGACATGCCTGTTTTATGGGTAATCGCCTGGGGTGCGTACCGGATGAGATGGTGAACCTTAAAGGTTATGTCGAGCGCGTCACGGCTCGACCCGCCTTTCAGACTGCGATCACCATGCAGTAAGGTACGGGCCGGCTATTGACAGTGATCCGTCGGTGGCACGTCCAGTGCAGGGTTGCCCTCGAAGAAGCCCACGGGCTGCAGCATAAATCCGCAATATTCGACGGGCATAACAGGCCAGTCCTCGGGCCTGGGTAGGTGCGTCACGCCCACCGTGTGCCAGATGACGAGGTCTTGTTCGTCTAAGGATTTATCTTCTTCGCTCCATGATGGCAGGTCGTGGCCGCCCTCGTGGAGGTTGGGTGTGTCGCCTGCTGCGTGCAGATCGCCGTCCCGGTATTGAGTCGTCCAGAGGTTATACAGAGCGAAACCCGCTCGCTTCGCGACCTGTGAGTCCTCATGTGCCAATAAGGCGGGTGTGGCACCCGGCAGGAGTCGCCAAGCGACAGGTTTGCCCAGGCGATTTTCGCGGTTAGGGTTTGTGACTTTCCAGAAACGCGAGGAGGCTGAGTTGGTCAGCCGACGCGCTTGTCGTTCGCTTGTCAGCTGAGTTGTCACTGCGTGGAAATGGGTTCCGTGTGGGTTTTCTGGCCCGATGGGTAATGCTTGTGTTTCGACTTCGTAGATGTTGTTCTCCTGCCCATCGAGGTCGAAATCCAGGCGGAAGCAGAACAGATGCTGATGGATTGGGCTGGCCAGATTGGGCGCGATGAGCGGTGCAAATTCGGGATGTTCGCCACCGTCCTCGATCGCGCTGACACCGACAATGCCGGTTAATTTAACCTCCATTTGAATCGTACCATCGAGATAGAAATACCAGAAGAAGCCATAATCATAGTTGCCTACAGTATGAATGGCGCTTACGACCAGCCGGCGAGAGCGTCTGACTTCGGTTGTCTGGGATTGTGCATCGTGGTGCTTCCAGAGGATGCCGTAATCTTCTTCGTGCATGCAGATTGCATTCTTGATGGTTCTTACCTCTCCCTTGTAGTTCACGATATGACTGTCGAAGTAGAAAATTTCGCCGAGACAATCGCAACCGAGGGTTAGAGAGTTGGGCAGCGTACCTATGCTGGTCTCGCCGGCATCGAACACGTGCTTCCACGAGTGCATGGGATCCGGATCACCATAGGGGACGACCATGTCGGAAAGCGCAGCTCTATAGAGGATTGAGCGGTTTTCATCACCGTCCTGATAGCAGACCTGATGGAGGACAAGACCATTGATGGGGTGCATAGACACTCGGAAATTAAAACCCTCCCATTGCACTGCATGGCCTTTGACAGAGAAGGAAGTTCCTTCGGGCTGAGTAATTTCAATCGGTTTGATGGTGTCGCGCAGAGTCGGCTGATTTGCTGCGTCGTATCGACCCGACTCGGGTGGCATAGGAACTGCGCCGTGATCCTCCAGATGCGCCACACGACCTTCGGTCAGGTCAACGTGTGCGATGAGACCTTGCACCGGACGTGCGTAACCGTTGTCCGTTTGATCCTCTCGAACAAAGGCGATGGCGCGATGTGCACGATGTCCATCAGGGATTGATTCGTGGACAAATCCGCCTGTGGGCCATGGATCGATCTGCACCAACTCCAGGTTTGTAATCCCGCGCGCCTTGATCGCCGCCTGCCAACCTGGATCGGCCTTGGTAATGCGGATCGCCCCGACCGCATCGGCAAAACCGATTGGTGCCTGGCCCGAGGTAATACGGTTGAGATGAATTTCCCGAGTGGCCAGATTGACTGTGGCATCGAAGCCGCCATCAGCTGAGCCCGGGTAGTCATATCCCATGAAACGTACAATGCGTGGCATATCCTGGTGCCCAGTGGGATTGAGGACTGCCTCCTTGGCTGGTTCAACCAGTGCAACCGAAGAGAATGTGGCCCGTTCATTGAGCTTGGGCTTCAGTAGCGTTGCAGCCTTTTCTATTTCTTCGACGGACAGTGGACGCAAGGGGTGCGTGTCGTTGTGT
>JAYZCO010000030.1:0-55602 GCA_036338285.1 Pseudomonadota bacterium | reverse complement strand
CTAGACACTTGTCTATGAGACTGCTATACACTTGTCTATGGATCAGCCATATATTTGACCCAGTGTTGAAAGGGCTGATTGTATGAGACTTGAGGGAAATACTATGGATGTAATATTGGCGGCCACGGTGATCCGACAATTCGGCGACCGGCGACCACTTGTCGAGCTGTACAAAGACGTGGTCGACCTGGCCGTCGAGGCTGAACGGTTAGGATTTGATGGGATCTGGCTATCTGAGCACCATTTCCAAGACAATCAGTGGTGCCCCTCGCTGTTACCCATTCTCGGTGCCATCGCAGCTCGAACCTCAACACTGCGATTGGGCACGAACCTGCTCGTGGCCCCTTACCACCATCCGATTCGATTGGCCGAGGACGTGGCGACAGTGGACTTGCTGTCGAACGGACGACTCGACGTCATTCTTGGTACTGGGTCGATCCGTCGAGAGTTCGACACTTTCGCCATCGCGCCAAACGAAAGGTGGGGGCGCACATTCGAGACGCTCGAGGTTCTGCAGCGCAGCTTCAGTGAAGAAGAGTTCGACCATGAGGGCCGCTACTTCCAGTTCCCTAGCCTGCGGATGACGACGAAGCCTGTACAAGACCCGATGCCGTTGTGGATGGCCGCAGCTGGGCCCAAGACAATCACCCGTGCTGGTGGTGCCGGGCACCACTACGCCACCCCGACGTGGACCAAGACCGCCGAGCATTGGGAGATCTACGCGACTGCGGTGCAAGAGGCCGGCCACGACCCGTCGACCCGCAACTTCGCGACCTTCACCGGCGGTGTGGTCGCCCCAACATGGACCAACGAGCAAGACGCGTCGTTTACAGCAGTCGTTGAGGGCTTGATGGCGTTCTATGCATCTCAAGAGACTGTTTTCGCTGGGACGGGCTATGACGTCATGGCCGATCACCCGTTCGCGAACTCGTTGTGCGGAACACCTGACGACGTACTGGCGATGGCGGAGAAGCATCTGGCTGGATCACAGCTTACTCACTTCGCCCTGTCGCACCTGGGGCCGCTTGAATCACTTCAGCTCTTCGCCCGAGAGGTTCTGCCCACTATTCGCACCTGGGGCCGGGCGCCGGTCCGATCTATCATCTAGGAGACCACATGCGTTTCGCGATCTTCGATCAAATGGAAGCCGTCAGTCGGCCGCTCCACCAGGTGTACACCGAGCGGCTTGAACTCGTCGAGGCAGCCGACCAGGCCGGGTACTGGTGCTACTTCAAATCCGAGCACCACCTCACCCCGCTCGATACCGCTCCCAGCATCAGCTCATGGCTGGCAGCCATCGCGGCGCGCACCACCAGGATGCGTATCGGCTCGATGGTGTATCTACTGCCGTTCTATCACCCCATTCGGCTGATCGAAGAGATCGCCATGCTCGACCACCTCTCGGAGGGTCGACTCGAGGTTGGAGTCGGGCGTGGCATCTCACCACTTGAACATCAGATGTGGGGCCTCGAGCCTGACTTGGCTCGTGACCGCTCCGAGGAAACGCTTGAGGTGCTCCTGGCAGGGCTCACCAACTCCACGCTGAACTTCGAAGGCCGATTCTGGAACTTCGAGGACGTTCCTATGGAGCTCCAACCACTCCAGAACCCCTATCCACCTCTGTGGTATCCAGGCAACATCGAGATCGCCGGTACCCGGGGCTTCTCCACCATCACCGCCGGCGTCGCGCGCAACGTGGCTGACGCCGCGTCCCGATTCGCGGAACTCAATGCCGAACACACCGGCGACGCCCACAGGGTCAACGGTGACCGCACCCCGAATCTTGGGGTCACCATCCGCGTATTCGTAGCCCGCGACGAACAACACGCGCTCGAACGAGCCCGCATCGCCTGGAAGCATTTTGATGCCAACATCACCAAGCTGTGGCGACGTGCGGGTATCTCCGAAATCCCTTTGAACCCGTCAGCAGACGGCGACTTCGATCGCGCAATCGCCGCGGGAATCGCCTTCGCGGGATCCCCGGCCATGCTCAGGGAACAACTGCAGGCCTACGCCGCGCTCGGCATCGATCTGGTCGTGCTGGGGTTTGACTGGGGTGATCTCGACGCCATCGAAGTTCGCAACTCACTCGACCTCGTTGCAGAGCACGTCATGCCAGATTTCGAAACCCAGAACACCCAGAACACCCGGAGGTGACCATCATGAACCAATCAGGGCAAGGCCCAGGCGGGCCAGAACTCCCTGCAGGCATCAACCACCTCGTCCTGCGCGTCCGCGACCTCGAGACGTCGGAGCGATTCTGGACGGACATGCTCGGCTTCCGCCAAACCGGTGAATGGCAAGCTACCCCCGAACAGCCCTGGAAGTTGCGCTTCTACAGCGGCGGCGACGAGGGCGGCCTCCACCACCACCACGTAGGTTTACGCGAAGACGACACACTTCCGCCCGTCGATCAAGCAGCCGCTGCCAACGGCCTATCTCACGTCGCCATTACCTATCCCAACCGCGATGCCTGGCTCCGCCAAATCCGGTTTCTGGCCGACAACGACGTCAAAATGCAACGCGTCGACCACGGCATGGCGCACAGCGTCTACATCCACGACCCCGACGGCTACATGATCGAAGCGCTCTACGACCTCCCCGACGAAATGTGGCGCCAGGACGTCAACGACGCCCTCAACCACTTCGAGCTCCGACCCGATGGCGAACTCATCGACAGAGTTTTCTAACAGGTGTCCGAACAACAATTCACCAAACGAGGTGTTGAGGTCGAGGCAGCTCTGATCGAAGCTGCTGCCGAGGCACTGGCCACGGTTGGGCCGCGGGCGATGAGTGTTCGTTCCGTGGCTGCTGCGGCAGGGGTCAACCATGGTCAGGTGCATCACTACTTCGGCGGCAAGCAGGGCCTAGTGACCGCCGCGATGCGCCTTTTGGCGGCTGAGCACTTCGAGAACACTATGCGCCGATGGGCCGGTTCGAGACTGCCACCTGCGAAGCGCCTCCGAGAAGACGATCGATACGTGCAGGCGGCGTTACGCACAGTGCTCGACGGTGATCTCGATACTGCTTTGCTGGAAATATCGGATGAAGTGTCGGTGCCGCGCCGCTTGCTGGCTGTCCTCACTGAATGGGCCGGCCTGCAGGAACCTACCCTCGAGATCAAAGCAGCGCTGATCGCCAGCCTTGCCATAGAACTCGGGTGGGCGGCGCTGGAGCCTTTCTTGCTGCAACTTGCCGACGTCAGCGATGACGACGCCAGCCAGGTCGCCGACATGGTGATGCGCATCTCGCGCGGCACCGCACGTGTTCTCAACTCATCCACAAGCGCAAGCACACGAGACGAGCGTTAGAGACTATCGGCTCCGCCGTGGCAGCACCTCGGCCAGGCTCAGTTTAAATTCACACCCCCGTCACAAACGCCGCCCACAGCTCAAGCAGGTCGCGCCGCTTAGCCAACAATTCACCACGTCGATAGGCAGCTTCGACAGCATTTTCTATTGCGTGTGCCAGACACATCTCGGCCACATGGTTTTGCACATCGGTTGCTTCGGCACACCAATCTCTAAAGCTAGAACGAAACCCATGTACGGTCAGGCCAGGACGCATACCTCTAAGGAGTTCCAACATAGCCATATCACTGAGAGGGCCTTTCTTCCCCGGCCATACCCAGCCCTCGACGTTAAACTTGACTAGTTCAAGAGCTGCCGGAGACAGCGGCACCGTGTGCTTTCTGCCTGCTTTCATCCGTTCAACAGGCACCACCCATAGATCACCCTGAATTTCTTTTGCCTGCATTAAACGAGTCTCACTGGTTCGAGCGGCGGTGAGGATCGTCCACCGTAGGGCGAGCGCACTGGGTGATTCCCGTTTTGCCAGCTCAGCAAAGAAGGCAGGCACTTCCTGGTAGGGCATTGCAGCGAAATTGGTTTTCCTGGTCACCTTGCCCTGGTTGGGTAGTAGGTCTTTTAGGGCGCCAGCCAGCTCGGCTGGATTATCACCAGAGCGATAGCCGGCGCTTTTCGCGTAATCGAGCACACGTTTCACACGCTGGCGAACGCGACGTGCGGTTTCGGGTTTCGTCAGCCATATTGGCTCAAGGAGGTGTTGAATGTGTTCGGAGGTGATTTCGCTGGCACTGAGATCGCCGATAAGCGGTTCGACATAGGTCGATAGCGTATTGCGCCACTGTTGTTCGCTTTTAGAACTCTTCCATTCTTGCTTGTGGGTGTCGATGAATTCATTCGCACACACAGAGAAGGTGGCACGCTCTTGTGCTTTGCGTTTGGCTCTTAGCTCTAGCGGGAAAGGGCCGTCACCATTGCGAGCCAGAGCCACTTCCGTGCGCCGATCTCCAGCGAGCTTCCTCGCCATCGAGAGTGAAACCGTAGGAATATGGCCGAGGCCAAGGTTTTTGAGTTTGCCGTTCTGCCGATAGCGGAAGATCCAACTCTTGAGAAGGCCCGATGCACCAGTACGCACCTGTAGATAGAGAGAACCGCCGTCGGCGTAGAGGCCGCGCTTGCTGACTGTCTCAACAAAACGTGGAGATAGGGTATTTCGAGCCGATCGGGCTAAGGCCAAATCCACCAACCTATACTTTGGTGTCTGACCAAATTATACGTAATAAACTGTATTCGTCAAATAATCTATATAAATCATGTATTTAGAGAGTTAACTCAGACCGTATAAACTGTATAAACCTTAGTATGGCGGAGAGGGAGGGATTCGAACCCTCGATAGGGGTTACCTATACTCCCTTAGCAGGGGAGCGCCTTCAGCCACTCGGCCACCTCTCCGGAACGGGCTATTGTAGCGGGTCGAACCAGGGGCGTCAGTAGACGTTGATGCGTCATCCACTGGATTTAAGTGGATGGACCTTCCTCCTCCTTCTGATTACCGATGAGCAGGTACTTTTTTAGGTAACCTCGTAATTGGTGATAGGTCAGTCCTAGCAGTTCGGCGGCTCTGCGCTGGTTATGTTTGGCCTCGCTCATCGCCGCATTGATCCGGTCGATCTCGCTGGTTCGGGTGACTTCCTTCAGATCGATCGGCCATGTTGGGGAAGGTGTTCGAGATTGTACACTTTGGGTTTTGACGGGACGATGAGGGGACTCGAATGGGTCTATGACAACCTTTGCCACTTCGTCTTCGGGTTCTGTGCGATACACGGATCGTTCAACCACATTCTTCAGTTCCCTGATGTTGCCGGGCCAACTGTAAGTCGCCAGGCTATGCATGGCACGTGCATTGAAGCCGGGGAAGTAGTCGCGACCGAGCTCTTTGGCCATGTTGATCGCAAAGTGATTTGCAAGCAGTGGGATGTCGTCTTCTCTATCTCTCAATGGCGGCAGTGTAAGGACATCAAAAGCCAGGCGGTCGAGCAGGTCTGAACGAAACTTTTTTTCTGCTGCAAGCGTGGGCAAATCCTGGTTGGTCGCAGCAATCAGTCGAACATCGCAAGTGAGCGTCTTGGTGCCACCGAGACGGTCAAATTCTCCGTATTCGATGACACGCAGGAGTTTTTCCTGCACAGGTATTGAAGTTGCTGCGAGTTCGTCGAGGAACAGTGACCCACCATGGGCCCGTTCAAACCGACCGGCATGTGCTTTGGTTGCGCCTGTAAACGCGCCCGCTTCGTGACCGAAGAGTTCGCTCTCCATTAAGGATTCGGAGATGGCAGCGCAGTTCATCTTGAGAAATTGACCCTCCCAGCGATTGGATAGGTAGTGTAACCGTGCCGCAATCAGTTCTTTACCGGTACCGCGTTCGCCGACGATGAGCACCGGTTTTTCCAGCGGTGCGACGAGCGAGACCTGTTCTAAGGTGTGTAAAAAGATGGGCGATTCGCCCAGCATGCGTTCAACTTCAGGATGCATAACCAATTTGACCAATATTTGGTTAAATACACTATATAGCTAGACAGGCTGTTTTGGCCACCCGAATTTTTTTCCTTAAATAACAGTAAGTTATATATAGGTGCAGGGTTGGCACGGATCCTGCAAACCGTAAGGTGTTAACGTGATGGTGGTGTCTCGACATTGATGCGCACACTGTCTAAGAAAGTAATACGGAGGCATTTGCGAAACATGAGTATATTTTCACGCCTGACTGACATCATTAATTCCAACCTCAATGCCCTATTGGACAAGGCAGAAGATCCGGAAAAGATGGTGCGGCTGATCATACAGGAAATGGAAGAGGCACTGGTTGAGGTACGTAGCACATCGGCTCGGGCGATAGCGGATCGTAAGGAACTGGAAAGGCGTCGGGACTGGCATCAAGCCGAAGCGCAGGAGTGGGAGCGAAAGGCTGAAATTGCTGTGGCTAAAGGACGAGACGACCTGGCTAAAGGTGCATTGGTTGAGGGAAATAAAGCGAGTGAAGTCAGCTCGGCCGTGACTACAGAGCTTGAAGTGCTGGAAAGCGCCCTGACCAAGCTCAATGAAGACGTGGGTGTCCTGCAGGCGAAAATCGCGGACGCCAAAGCGCGTCAAAATGCAATCATTGTCAGAGGTAAGGCAACTCAGTCACGCCTCGGCGTACGTCGTACTTTGAGCAACCACAACATTGACGATGCCATGGCTCGCTTTGAACTTTATGAACGCAAAATTGATGACCTCGAAGGAGAGATCGAAGCTTATGATATGGTACAGAAGACCCTTGCTGATGAGATTGCGGTTCTTGAGACAGACGAAGCCGTCGACGCACAGCTTGATGAATTGAAAGCACGGATTAAACAGCAAGACCCAGACGCGGTCGCCGATGACGTCAATCTGAATAACAATTAGGAGTCGATATGAGCACTGTCGTCGCATTTTTTGTCCCGACGGTCTTATTCATGATATTTGTTGCGCCGGCGTGGATATTCTTACACTACCGCAGCAAGACCCAAACCCAGGGTGCGCTTAGCGAAAATGAACGGGCCGAATTTGAGACTGTCGCACTGCAAGCCGAAAGAATGCTGGAACGGATAGATACGCTCGAAGCGATTCTTGATGCGCAGACACCGGATTGGCGTAAGCAGGACCTGGGGAGCTAATTTGGAAGATCACGATAACAAGCCGCAAGGATCTGAAAAAAGACATGAGGCCGGTGATTTTTCCACTGCAATGAATCGGTTGGAAAAGGCGGTCCAAGAACTCGTTTCGGTAACAACAGGCGAAATTACGGGTCGAGCGGCGTCACTCATAGAAGAAACCAGTAAGCGTCTGGAAGCGGAACTCAGACTGAAGAAAGTCGCAGACACCCATCCAGAGGCCGAACGCGCATATCAACGCCGCCGACACAGCAACCGAATCCGTCATGTGTTCAACGACACAAGGCGGGGTGAGCGATTGTATGTGGATACATCTGAAGGAAAAATTGCTGGAGTTTGTGCAGCATTTGCACGGTATTTCGGAGTTGATACCTGGTGGGTGCGCATGGGTGCGTTAACCGGCCTCGTGTTTGTACCGGGTGTTGTCTTCCCAGCTTATTGGATTGCTTATTTTGTCTTAGAAAAGAAAGAAAAAGCGCGTGGGAAACATAAGCACAGAAGGCGATACTGGAAACGCACAGAGACAGTAGGCGCCAGAGCAAAGTCGACACCGGAGCAAGACACCAATCAACCGCGACCATCCACCTTCGAGCCTCCCTTCAATGCAGGACAAAACCTCCGTCATATAACAACCGATATGACCCAGGCGGAACTTCGACTGAGACGGCTGGAGGCCTTTGTTACGTCGGATCGGTATGAATTGCAGAAAGAGCTTACACGTATTGAGCGTGAAGACAGCATCAAACGGGAAGATTCGGCGTGAGCTTTATTTACATGCCCTGCGCCGGAGGCGCTACGGCTGAATCGTGATGTTTAGTCTCGGCCGCTTGTTCGTCTTGTTCAGCTTGGGCATATAAGGGACAAACTATGGATGAGATTATTGTGCGGGACCAGGCAAATTCGGTTGGTTTACAAGGGTCGAATTAATTCAAGCGGCGATGCCCTGATGCCTGCGCCAGCATTAAATCAGGGCGGTCAGAAAAAATCGCACTCACGCCCATCTCTGCCAGGCGCTCTGCCTCCTCCGGACGGTTGACCGTATATACCCAGACCTCGTAACCCGCTTGTTGAATGGCGCGAACCCTTTTTGCAGTGGTGATACGAACCGACAAATTTACCGAGTAGGCCTGGAGACGTTCGGCGAGAGCTTGCCAGTCATTGTGCCAACGGTGATAAAGCAGGCCGATACGGGTGAACTTGTCCAGGTCTCGGAATTTACTCAGTTCCTCATGATCAAAGGAAGAGACGATAAATTTAATCGATGGCTCATTTTGGATAAATTCATGTACGGTCAGGGCTGTGTTGCGGCCTTTGAGTTCGATGTTAATACAGATAGATGCAGGGTCTGCCTGGTGTGCTTGTGCCCAGGCACGTACAGCGTCGCACACCTGGTCCAGCATAGGTATGCTCGCGCCTCCTGCATCGATCTGATTTAAAGTGTCAGCGGAATAGTCATTGACCTGTCCCGCCATCCCGGTGGTACGGATGAGTTCCTCGTCGTGGATGACAGCAAGGCGAAAGCCGGCCGATCCATTTACTTGGTGCACATCGAGTTCTAGGGTTTGACAGCCAAGATCAAGGGCTGCAATAAACGAAGGAATGGTGTTCTCGGCAACCAGGCCTGCCGCCCCCCGATGTCCAATAATGGTGAGATTCATCATTCAATCTGCAACTTTGATAATGACGGATGCTACCTCACCGTTGCACTTCTGCGAAATGCAGTGTGGTTGCGCGAGGCAGGCTGTTAGAATGAGGCCATGAGTTATGAGGTACTGGCCAGAAAACTTCGACCCTCTGGTTTCGATGCGCTGGTGGGGCAGGATCACGTCGTACGTGCATTGCGACATGCACTGGATGAGGGGCGTTTGCATCATGCTTATCTTTTTACCGGAACCCGGGGTGTTGGCAAGACGACAATCGCTCGCATTCTTGCAAAGTCACTCAACTGTGAGGAGGGGGTCTCCTCAGATCCGTGCGGACAGTGCTCAGTCTGCACGGAGGTCAAGGAGAATCGATTCATCGATCTCATTGAAGTAGATGCTGCTTCCCGTACGGGTGTTGACGATACGCGCGAGCTTCTCGAAAACGCGCAATACATGCCTACACGCGGTCGTTATAAAATTTACTTGATCGATGAGGTGCATATGCTTTCTACGGCAAGTTTCAATGCGCTTTTGAAAACGCTTGAAGAACCACCAGAGCATGTGAAGTTTCTCCTGGCCACGACAGAGCCGAAGAAAGTACCGGCAACTGTTTTATCGCGATGTCTGCAGTTTCAGTTGAAGAATTTGTCACGCCACGTGATTGAAGAGTATCTGTCCGGTGTCCTTGCTGACGAAGACATCGCGTATGAAGAAGCGGCGTTGCAAACCATTTCGCGTAGCGCTGCCGGCAGTATGCGGGATGCGCTCAGTGTGACGGATCAGGCGATTGCGTACGGCCAGGGGAGCCTCATGGCGAGCGACGTTGCCGATATGCTGGGCATCGTGGGTGAGCAGGATGTTGATAAGGTGATCGAGTTTTTGCGCTCGGGCGATGTCCATGCACTGCTCGACCATTGCGCCGAACTCGCTGATCAAAACGCAGACTTTTCAGAATTGTTGCGTCGTCTCATAGAGGCACTGCACCGCATGGCTGTCTCTGCAGCGACGGGCACAAAGGATCCTGCGTTTAGCGATGAAGAGATCCATCTTTATTATCAGATCGCCCTTATGGGTTCCCGTGACATTGCCCTGGCCCCTGAGTTGCGCAGTGGGTTTGAAATGACGCTTTTGCGCATGCTGGCGTTTGCACCTGAAAGCTCCTCAATCCCTCCCAGGACAGGCAACAAAGAAAATACCGGGGAGGGACAGTTACATAACGACCCGGATCAACAAGTCAGTCAGCAAGCTAGGCCGAACAAAGAAGTTGATCACGTGGCACAAGACAACACCGAGGTTGTTGAAGATGGGATTATCGAAGAGGCTAAAGAAGAGGCGGACATTTTAGTTGGGCTGACGAATCAGAGCGTTGTTACTGAACGAACCGGGTATGGTGACATGCCACGGTGGTATGCGCTTGTAGGCGAGCTAACGGTGGCTGGGGTCACGCGTATGATTTGTGAAAATGCGGTTTTAGAGCGATACGAATTGCCAGAGATTGATTTATGTCTTGATGCGGAACACGACACATTGTTAAGCGATGCTCAAACTCTACAGATTGAAAGGGCACTCGCTGAGCGTGCGGGGCAGGAAGTGAAACTGACTATACGCATTGGAGAACCGGCTAGTGAAACGCCCGCGATCAGATCCAAGCGGATTACGCAGGAGCGACAGTCAGCCGCTGAAGCAGCAATCGGGAAAGACTCTACGGTAGCAGGAATCGTCAACACGTTTGGCGGCAAGGTTGAGGAGATCAGACCGCTATGATTAACGGCGGCTTACAGGCAGACGTAGAGTTCAAGCAAGGGGCGACGAGATGAAAGGTATAGGCGATCTGATGAAGCAGGCTCAGGAGGTACAGTCACGCCTCACTGATGTACAAAATGAGATGGCAAAGATAGAGGTGACCGGCGAGAGCGGGGCCGGTTTGGTCCAGGTGATTATGAATTGCCGATATGGTGTGACGCGTGTGTCGATAGATTCGTCGTTGTTTGGCGAGGAAAAACAGATGCTTGAAGATCTGGTTGCTGCGGCTTGTAACGATGCGGTTAAAAAGGTTGAGCAAACACAGGCAGAAAAGATGTCGGAATTGACAGGCGGACTCAACCTGCCTTTCGGCAATCTGGGAGGCTAAGTGTCGGCTATCGATCGTTTGATGAATGCTTTCCAGGTGTTGCCTGGCGTAGGTTCCAAATCTGCTCAACGCATGACATTGTATTTGCTGCAAGCGGCTCGCGAGGGGGGATTGCAATTAGCGAATGCGCTGGAACGGGCAATGCACGACGTGAAAGAGTGCACAACGTGTCGGAACTTTACCGAACAGGCCGTCTGCCGGATGTGCCTGGACCCAACCCGGGATAAGTCGATGTTATGTGTCGTTGAATCACCTGCGGATGTCTTAGCATTTGAGACAGCGGGAGGGTTTAGCGGAAGGTATTTTGTATTGCATGGTCGGCTCTCGCCACTGGACGGTATTGGCCCAGAGGACCTTCGTCTTGATCAGCTTGCCGCCGAAGTTCCTAAAACAGGTGTACAGGAAGTCATTTTAGCGACCAACCCGACGGTTGAAGGTGAAGCCACTGCGCACTACATCGCACAGATGTTGAAAGAGGGCGGCGTATCTATTACACGCATCGCACACGGGGTGCCGCTGGGTGGTGAAATCGAATATACAGATGGAGGTACCCTCGCGCATGCGCTACAGGGACGGCGCACGATCAGTTGATTGGATAGCGAGTGATGCCGATCTGCGCAGTGCATGCGAGAATCTTGGTAGTCTTATTGCGCTCGACACAGAGTTCATTCGTACGGATACCTACTATCCTGTTCCGGGTTTGTATCAGATAGGGACGACCGATCGCGTACTCTTGATTGACCCACAAGCGGTAACGCAATGGGATCCTCTCAAAGTAGTGCTTCAGGACCCTGGGTGCACAAAAATCATGCATGCGTGTTTGGAAGATTTGGAACTGCTGTACCATCATCTTGGTATCACCCTCGAAAAGGTGTTCGATACGCAGTATGCAAATGCGTTTGTGAGTGGTGACTTCAGCTTGAGCTACGCAGCACTGGTCGATCAAATCCTGCAGGTGAATCTGCCAAAGCATGAAACTCGATCCAATTGGCTTAAGCGTCCGCTCAGCGATGATCAGGTGAATTATGCGATTGAAGACGTGGTGTATCTGCACGCTTTGTATGATTCTCTGACGGAAGACCTGGTTCGTTCCAGCCGGCTCGAATGGTTTCATGCAGACATGGCGGCTCGGCAGGTATTTAAACCTGTTGATCCCGCGACTTATTATCGGGGGCAGAAGAAAGCCTGGCGACTCTCGCCGTTGGAACTCAGTTACTTTCAAGCGTTATGTCAGTGGCGGGAAGAGACGGCCCAAACAGAGAATGTGCCGCGTAATCGAGTTGTTTGGGATGAACATTTGTTCACCTTTGCGACATGTGACAATTTGTCGCAAGCCGATCTCCGTGCCTCTCTGCCTGGTAGTGTGGCGCGCAGGTATAGCCAGGATATCCTCGGTACGGTCGCCGCTGCGGGTGTGCAAGCGCCGGATCCTCTGCCTCCGCCGCTCACATCGGCTCAGGGGTCGCTTGTTAAGGTTATGCGCCGGGCAGGGCTTGAACAGAGTGATCGCCTGGGTATCGCGCCGGAGCTTTTATGTCGCAAACGAGATCTGGAAGAGTGTGTGCGGCATCATGCGCGCCATGGTGCGTTGTCGGAAACATTCTCAACCTGGCGCGAGCCATTGGTCGGCAATATTTATCTGCAGATTTTAGAAGCGGTGGAGCGCTGATGGGGTGACGAAGGCATGTAGCCAAATCGAAGTTGAGGTTTTTAGGAGTGAGCGCCGTGCAGATATGTATGTGTATGTTGCAGCGGGTACAAGTTTTCAATCTTTGCCTGAAGCGTTACAAATGCAATTTGGCAAGGCCGAGGTTTTTTTGAAATTTGAACTGACGCGAACCCGTTACCTTGCCCAGGCGGAACCGGAAGTTGTACTCAAGGCAATTGCTGAGCAAGGTTTTTATCTTCAGTTGCCACCCAATCAGGAAAGCGCACGGGAGACGAACAAGACATGACAGATCGGTTCTGGGAAACCAAAACACTCGATGAGATGTCTGCCGAAGAGTGGGAAAAGCTGTGCGATGGTTGCGGGCGGTGTTGCATGATGAAGCTGGAAGGGCAGTCTGGCGATGTATCTTATACGTCGCTGGTTTGTGACTTGCTTGAGCTCGAGACAATCAAATGCACCGAGTATCCCAAGCGCCACCAGCTTGTGGCTGATTGTGTGCTGCTTGATTCCGAAGGTGCGCAGTCGTTGTCCTGGATCGCTGATAGTTGTGCCTATAAGCGTCTCGCTCAAGGGCGTGGTCTCGCCTGGTGGCACCCATTAATCTCAGGTAGCCGTGAGACGGTGATTCAGGCTGGTATATCGGTAAAAGGCCGTGTGCTCCACGCAAGTCAGGTGCATCCCGATGAACATGAGTCGATGGTTGTCACTTGGGTGGATTTTTGATGTCAGCCGCCTTTTATGCATGGATGCTGATGATCCTTGCCGCACTTCTGGGTGTGTTTGGCCTCCATCGGCTTTTTGCCGATGTTTGCAACCGGTCGTTTAAGGCGGCAGTACTTGGCGGTGTTCTTGCCTTTTTGCTGGTGCCGTCGGAGATCCCGAGCATAAGCGGGGAGTACGCACCGGCGTTTATTGTTTTTATCTTCGAACTTCTTTTTCAGACGGATGGGGCTCCAGCGCTGGCGGGTGGAATACTGCTTGTGGCGGTTGTGCTTGGTGCGGGCGGGGCATTCCTGGTATCGCGAAAATTCAACGGATCTTCTTTGAGTTGATGGTTGTTGACGACAGCGTTACAGGCGTGGGATTTATTATATAAAATACTAGAGATATACAAGATAAAATATTGAAATATATGAATAATATATACCCATTTTATCCATTAATGCCCTCAAAAGACGGACGATAAATTCCGTGCTAATCAAGGGGGCTACCGAATTCGGGCAGGCACGGTACGCGTGCCATAATATCCAACCACGTTTGTGCTTAACCGAACCTTTAAACGGGGGGTGAATGGGCGCTGGAAGCTACTTAATTACCCTATCGGACTCAAGCGCTATACTTGCGAGGTTCGGAGGGCTCAATTAAAGTACTGGACTTTATGCTGATGCATCACAGAGTAGCACTTGCGTTTATCGCCCATTCTAAGTCTGCGGGCTAGCCGGTCTATTTGCCCAAGCTTACTCTTTGATCCATGTGCAAACCTTGGGAGGATGCTGTATTCACGTCTGCACGTGGGGGCGTCACGCTGACAACTATAAAGCAATGGAAAATAAATGATCTTTGAAAGTACAGAAGAGTATATATCGACAGACGAACTCAGCATGGCGGTCGACGCCGCTGTTAAGCTTGAGCGCCCGCTGCTCATTAAAGGCGAGCCCGGTACGGGTAAAACCATGTTGGCAGAGCAGGTGGCGGCAAGCCTCGGTATGGAACTGATCGAGTGGCATATCAAGTCTTCGACCAAAGCGATCAACGGCCTGTACGAATATGATGCGGTGTCCCGTCTGCGTGATTCGCAACTGGGTGATGAGCGTGTCCAGGATATTCGTAACTATATTAAGAAGGGAAAGCTTTGGGACGCTTTTGATTCAGACGAGCGCGTTGTGCTTTTAATCGATGAGATTGACAAAGCGGACATTGAATTCCCTAACGATCTGTTGCAAGAACTGGATCGCATGGAATTTTTTGTTTACGAACTGGGCCAGACCGTTACGGCCAAGCAGCGTCCTATCGTGATCATTACATCTAATAACGAAAAAGAACTGCCCGACGCTTTTTTGCGACGCTGCTTTTTTCACTACATCAACTTCCCTGATCGGGAAACAATGCAGCAGATCGTCGAGGTTCATTTCCCCGAGCTCAAGCAGGACCTGGTCAAGGATGCCATGGAAATATTCTTCGATGTCCGCAAAGTACCCGGACTTAAAAAGAAGCCCAGTACCTCAGAACTCATTGATTGGTTGAAATTGCTCATGGCGGATGACATTCCAGATGAGATTTTAACCAATCGAGACCCAAGCAAGGCCATTCCACCCCTCTACGGGGCGCTGGTGAAGAATGAACAAGATGTGCATTTACTCGAGCGATTGGCATTCATGAACCGAAGGGACAGCAGAGGCTAAAACCGTGCTAATTAACTTCTTTCTTACGCTGCGCAAGTACAAAGTCCCGGTTACCATCCGAGAGTTGATGGACCTGTTGATGGGTTTAAAAAGCCAGCTTGTGTACGCAAATATAGATGATTTCTACCTCTTTTCGCGCACAGCGATGGTCAAGGACGAAAAAAACTACGACAAGTTCGATCGTGCTTTCAGCGCTTATTTCAAGGGCCTGGAGGATTTGCATGGGCTACTTGAATCACTGATACCCGACGAATGGCTTCGACACGAGTTTGAAAAGTCTCTGTCCAAAGAAGACCTTGAGCAAATTGAATCTCTCGGTGGGCTTGAAAAGCTGATCGAGGCATTTAAAGAAGCAAAGGAAGAGGCTGAAAAACAAGCACAAGAGGGCCAGGAAGGCGAAGAAGGTGAAGAGGGCGATGCTGACAGAGAAGGCAAAAAAGGCCCCAATGGTTTAGGCAAGGGGAAAAAGAAAAAAGCCAAAAAAGTCTGGGATGAACGCCAATACAAGAACCTGGACGACTCCGTGGAGTTGGGGACACGAAATATCAAAATGGCCCTGCGTCGATTGCGCAAGTTCGCGCGTACAGGGGTAGACGAAGAGCTGGATTTGGATAACACCATCCACTCAACTGCTCACAACGGTGGCATGTTGGATATCAAGATGCGACCGGAACGCAAGAATACGGTCAAAGTTCTATTGTTTTTGGACATCGGCGGTTCGATGGACGCCCACGTGAAAATTTGCGAGGAACTTTTTTCGGCAACACGCACCGAGTTCAAACATATTGAGAGTTACTATTTTCACAATTTCATATACGAATCGGTGTGGAAAGATAATCGGCGTCGTATGAGCGAGCGGATACCGACTTACGAAATTCTTAACAAGTATGCGCACGATTACAAAGTTGTATTTGTGGGCGATGCGACGATGGCACCTTATGAAATCACACATGCAGGGGGCAGCGTAGAACACTGGAACGAGGAACCAGGAACTGCCTGGATGGAGCGCTTCACAAACTTGTACGAAAAACTCGTGTGGTTGAATCCGACGCCGCAGGAAACCTGGGAGTATTCATCTTCAGTGACCATGACCCAGGATCTGGTAGAGGGCAACATGTATCCTCTGACGATACGCGGCCTCGAGGAAGGGATGGGGGAGCTTTCCAAATAAATTCAGGGCGGGTCCGAGGGACCGGGATTGTATTAGCAGGCGGCCGGTTATCCGGCCGTCTTTGTATCTGCCAACGATAAATGTTCAGTTTACGATGACCAAGGCGACGAATAAGACGATAGCTGACGATGCGCTCATGCACGCCGATGCAGTACGTAGACGTCGCGGCAAACTGTCTTTGTCCAGGGCTCGGATTTCCGCTGAGCTTAAGAGCAGGCGAGCTGAGCGTCTGGCTTCGATGAATCTCGCGCTTAGCAGTGATTTACCAGTTGCTGAAGCTGCGGCAGAAATCACGCAAGCGATTGCAAATCATCAGATTGTCGTGATTGCAGGAGAAACCGGTTCGGGCAAAACAACCCAAATCCCTAAACTCTTATTGCAGGCGGGTTGTGGAATAGGCGCAGTGATTGGTCATACCCAGCCTCGACGTCTCGCTGCCAGGGCAGTGGCGGCGCGAATTGCTGAAGAAACTCAAAGTGTATTAGGTGAGGCCGTAGGGTTTGCTGTGCGATTTTCTGATGCAACTTCACCTCAGACTTTAGTCAAGGTGATGACGGATGGGCTTCTTCTGAACGAAATACGCAGCGATCGCTTTCTTGATCAATATGACGCGATCATTGTTGATGAGGCTCATGAACGCAGTCTTAATGTGGATTTTCTCTTAGGCTATTTAAAGCGGCTGACAAGCAAACGCAGTGATCTAAAGGTGGTGGTGACCAGCGCCACGATTGATGTGAAACGCTTCAGTTCGTTTTTCAACGATGCCCCGATTATTGAGGTTGATGGAAGAACCCACCCGGTAGAAGTGCATTACAGCGATGCGCCCGGAGACCTTCACGACGACATTGTTTCGGTGCTTAAAGATGTAGAACAGAGACCTTATCAGGGCGCATCCGATGTCTTGGTTTTTTGCTCTGGAGAGCGAGAGATTTTTGAGCTGGCGCGTAGCTTAAGAAAAACATTTGCGCATCGATTTGAAATACTGCCCCTCTATGCGCGCTTATCATTTGCAGAGCAGCGAAAAGTATTTCAGGTGAGCTCCACTAAGAGACGAATTGTGCTTGCAACAAATGTTGCGGAAACCTCGATTACAGTGCCGAACATAGGCTTTGTGATTGATCCGGGTTTTGCACGCATCAACCGGTACAGCTATCGCTCAAAATTGCAGCACCTGCCAATAGAGCCTATAGCCCAGGCCAGTGCCGACCAACGCAAGGGGCGGTGTGGACGGATCGCGCCGGGTGTGTGTTTTCGATTGTTCAGCGAACAGGATTTTCTTTCCAGGCCCGAATTTACCGATCCTGAAATTAGGCGGGTGAATCTGGCAGGTGTAGTTCTTCAAATGCAGGCATTCAACCTGGGCAAGATTGAAACTTTTCCCTTTATCGATCCGCCGGACCCTCGAGCGGTTAAAGATGCGCTTAGGTTGCTGGATGAGCTGCAGGCGCTCGAGGGTGGCAGACTCACTAAAATGGGCCGGCAGATGGCCGCCTTCCCTGTAGACCCACGCCTGGCCCGAATGCTGGTGGAAAGCAATCAACAAGGCGCCCTTGAAGAATTGCTCGTTGTTGTATCGGGACTTACGGTGCAGGATCCGCGCATGCGACCCATGCAGCATGCCCAAGCGGCTGATCAGCAACATGCCCAGTTTCTTGATCCTCGCAGTGACTTTATGGCATGGCTGAAACTGTGGCGCTGGCTGGAGGGGGAGAGGAAAACACTTTCAGGAAATCAATTCAGAAGACGGCTCGAAAAACGGTTCCTGAATTATTTAAGAATTCGAGAGTGGCGCGAAGTGCATCGGCAATTGCGCCTGACCTGCCGGGATCTGGGATGGCGGAGGAATGCTCAAGCTGCCAGTTTTTCAGCGATACATGAGAGTATCCTCTCAGGGAGTTTGAGTCTCATTGCGCAACGTTCGGAAAAAGGCGTCTTTATCGGCGCACGGAATTTAAAGTTGCGTGTTTTTCCAGGGTCAGGGCTTGCTGCAAAGCCGCCAAAGTGGATTGTTGCAGCGGAAATAGCCGAGACCGCGCGCGTTTATGCGCGCACAGTGGCAAAACTAGACCCCGGGTGGATCGAGCGCCGTGCGCAACATTTGGTGAAAAGGCGTTATTCCGAACCCGTTTGGAGTTCAAAACGGGGAGAGGTCGTCGCCAAACTAACTCTGACGCTCTATGGTTTGGTTATCGTTGATGGTCGTACAGTGAGCTATGGCACTGTTGATCCGAAATTGTGCCGTGATCTCTTTATACGCGACGGTCTGGTTGCAGGTGATATTCGCGAGAAGCCTGCATTCCTCGACTACAATTTAGACCTGGTTCGCGAGGTGGCCGAACTTGAAGCGAAGGGTCGTCGACGCGGTATATTGGTGTCTGACGACGTCCTTATCGCGTTTTACAGCCAACGGCTGCCGGATGACATCTGCCGTTTTGAAGATCTGCGGCGTTTGCTATCGACCAAACCTTCGTATACCGCTGAGCTGCGCCTTACGAAGGCTGTTTTGCAACAATCCGATGTCAGTGACCTCACGGAAACTATGTTTCCGACGGACCTGGTCGTGGGCGAATTAAAACTGCGGTTGAAATATCGTTTTGCCCCGGGAGATAAAGAAGATGGTGTATCCGTGGTCGTGCCTGTTGGACTACTCCCGGAGCTAGGGTCTGAAGTGCTGGAGTGGTCGGTGCCTGGTTTTCTTCCAGCGCTGGTTGAACAGTGGCTACGCTCGCTGCCGAAAGGCAAGCGTAAGCACCTCGCACCTTTGCCGGGCAAGGTTGAAGATATCGCCGGACACCTTGGCGATCCCAGGCGATATCGTCAAGGACGCCTGCTATCGGCCCTGCAAAGGTTACTTATGGATTGGTACCGCCTTGATGTGGCGGAAGCAGATTGGGATCGTGAGCGGGTTGACCCTCATTTGCAGTTTTATGTTCGGGTTGTTGATAGCCGGGGCAGATTCTTGCGCGGTGGCAGAAACTTGCACACCTTGAAAACGGCATTGGCAGAGCCGAAGGTCGAAGATGACCAGCAACACCGACGAGCTGAATTGCTGAATTTAGTCGATTTCCCAGAGCGTGAGCTTAGGGACAGTATTCTATTGGGTCGAGGGTCTTCGCGCTCAGTGCGCTTCCCTGGATTTGTTGATCAAATCACCCACGTTGACCTGAAACTCTTTGCGAATCGACAGCAACGTGACCTCTTACATCGTCAGGGAATGATGCGTTTGGCGTTACTCAAACTGGGTAAAGTCGGGCGATATTTTCGTAAGGAGTTGGATAAATATCCGACGCTTGGGTTACATTTTGCGACGTTGGGATCTGCACCGGAGTTAAAGGACGAGATTCTCAAATTCGCGATCTGGCAGTGTTACTTTGAAGGTGCGCCCCTGCCGAGTACCGCCGCGATGATGGAGTCAAGGCTCGCTGAAGGACGGCCGAATCTGGCTCATGTGTTTTCCCGTACGGTCGAGGGTTTGGCGGAAGTACTTCGGATCCGATTTGCTTGTGCGAGGCTATTGGATGATCTTCAATCTAAAGCCTACACAGTAAGTAAATTGGATATTCAGATGCACCTGGCGCGGTTAGTACCGGCCAATGTGCTGTCGAGCACCCCACCGCGGTTTTTCGACCTTCTGCCACGTTATTTAAAAGGGCTGCAGAGCCGTATAGAGGGCTTGCCTGGGCATGTACCGAAGGATCAACAGCGCATACACATGGTCACCCCGTTAGAAGAGCGGCTGGAGCGTTTTATTGATGCTGAGCTCTTCGAGCCGGCACGGCATGATGAACTGCGCTATTTATTAGAAGAGGTTCGCTTGGCGCTTTTTGCTGAACAAATTGCACGCCAGAAAGTGACGCATCATCCGCTCGCACAGACTTTCGGTGCGCAATGGAAAGCTTCGACAAAAAGGGCAGGCGATGAAATCGCGCAGGAAGAGCGGCGTCTGGGTCTTGCCTGAGCACACTTAAATTCGGTGCACTATCCAGCTATCGAAGGTGTCGGGCAAGGCACACGCTCGCACGAAATAGGCTTGCACGTTAGAAACAGGCTATCGGAGCTAGGCTACACTTCTCTGTTGACTGCCGAAAAGCGTGTGGGATTGGATGCTATCGCATGCAGCGTAGGTAGGAATCATCCTTGATCCTCAGTTGGATCAAGGATGGACGGATCGATCAAGGGCTTGATAACCACGTTGCGATGTTTATCGCAACGGTTGACCTCAAGGAGAATGTACTCGACTACGCCAACCCAGCACTTCTGCCACCCGCCGCAATGGTGGCCCCTGATGTCCTTCGTGTGTTGACTAGTATGGGCTTTGAGGATGTGTATGCGATGGCGGACGAAAACTATCGATCCGAACAGAATCTGGCTGATTTGACAGTGGGCCACGATACGTCAGATACGGTGATCAGGAAACGGGTGATTGAGGCGTTTCGTGTGCTGATGTCCATGAACGAGTAGAACGAGAGAACGTTTTAGGACCTGGTCGAGGCATTGCAGCTGGGGCAGGAAGATTCAGCGAAAGTCAGTTGAGTTCAGTTTCGGGCTGCTAATTTCGCACGAATGAAATCCCTGTGAGAAACGTACAATAGATCTGAAATTTTTCGGATCATATGTTCTTCCAGAGCGTCCACCTGCTCATCGCTTAGGGCAATTCGCCACAATGCTTCAACAATTCGAAATTTGTCCTCGGCGCTGAGTGCTTCGTTGATGGCTCGGGTAAACGGGTGCAAACCGACGCTGTCGCCGTGCAGAACTCCGGTTTCCTGGACGATCTCATCGACCGATTCCGGATCGAGATTAAATATTGATACAAGATGCGCTTTGGTTTCATCGAGTTCGCTGAGCTCGATCTGCTGGTCGGCCCACATGACCTCGAACATAAGCGCAGCCGCAGCAACCTCTGTGCGCAGTGTGTTGCTTTGTTCATCCTCGACGAACAGGGCGCGTAGTCGATCCAGCATTACGCAGCCTGCTCGAATACGTGTCCGAGGGCATCTGCAAATACGCTCAGATCACCTGCACGCAGACGTGCAGGGTCGCTCAATATGCGTCGGTAGCTCGCGGCACCTGGCATGCCCTTGCACGCGCCAAGCAAAGGTTTAATCAACCGTTGTAGTCGAGCACCAGATGCGTAGGCCTTATGCGCGTAGTCAACGTAGGTTGCGAGGAGCGTAAATTTATCGGGGTAAAATTTGGGTTCGACAAAGTTCCGGTGGCATTCGGTCAGAAGGCTCGGGTCATGGTATGCAGCTCGACCGATCATAACGCCATCGGCCCAACCTACGTGTTGGTTTGCCGACTCAAGATCCTTAATACCCCCATTGAGGATGATCTCAAGGTGGGGAAAAGCATTCTTGAGCATCGCTACTCGTTCCGGTTGCAGTGGGGGAATATTGCGATTTTGTGCTGGGCTCAGACCCTCGAGGACGGCGATGCGAGCGTGTACGTAAAAACGCGAGCATCCTGATTGACTAACGCAATTGATGAAGTGATGCAGGCGTTCATCAGAGTCTGCGCCGTTGAGGCCGAGACGACATTTGACCGTCACGGGCTTTTTACTTACTGCAGACATGGCGGCAACACATTGGGCGACGCGCTCGGGTTCTTTCATGAGACAGGCGCCAAAAGCCCCGTTCTGTACTCGATCTGAGGGGCAACCGATATTCAAATTTACTTCGTCGAAACCGCGGGAAAATGCTTCTTTCGTACAAAAGGCGAGTTCTGCAGGATCATTGCCTCCAAGTTGTAAGGTGACTGGATGTTCTTCCGGATTGTAGTCCAGGTGCTGCCATTTGCGGCCGTGCACCAGCGTATGGGTACTGACCATCTCGGTAAAAAGGCGCGCAGAAGGAGCGAACAGGCGATGAAAGAACCGGCAGTGACGATCAGTCCACGCCATCATGGGTGCCACGCATAGAAGTTTGTCGGCCTTAGGGCGCGGTTTCACGAAAATACTCTATTTAAAGCAATCATTGCGCTGATTATGACGCGTGGCGCATTAGGCTGCGTATGGAGGATAGGTACTTTAAACCCTATTTTTGAAAGAATGGTCTGATACCGTAATGGGTGATGTTCATTCAAATTTGAGCTGAAGTGGCTTGATAATCCTTTGGGTGGTCAATGGCTGTAACGGACTGAATTATCTGGCTTACAGGCATAGTGAGCCAGAGTCGTTCATCGGCTAAAACTGTTTTATAGTAATCAGTCTTTAGTAACTATGACGGTAGATAGAATGTGAAAAACTCTTTTTTCTTCTTTGTGATGAGCTGCTTGTTTTTTATGGGAACTGTTACGGCGCAAGCAGATCAAATTAACTCAGACGAAGTCACTTTTGTCGTAGAGATGACGATCAACGAAAAAAGCTCGACGCAAATCGAACAGTTTTCAGAGTTTTATCAGAGACTGGTGAAAAAAAATGAGCCAGAAACACTTGGCTGGCTTTTTTATTCTTCCGATCCTAACAAGGTCACAGTAATCGAAAGATACGCAAGCCCTCAGGCTGCTATGCAGCACGTGAAAAATATTTTGCCCGGGGGTATCGCCGAATCCGAATTTGCAGAATTTACAGAGCATTTCGTCATAGAGAAAATCAGCGTATATGGAAGCGTTACAGATGAATGGAAAACGGTGGCAACAGATTTAGCATTAAATTTCGATATTAATCCCCTGATTTCTGGCTACAGCCGCAATCAGAGCCAATGACCTGACATCTGATTGATTTACTTGTACACACACTCAACTAGGTACGTTAGCGGATAGGACAAACAAACGGCCTTTCAGGCACCCGGCAGCAGCTTAGTGTTGCGCTGGCAGGTGCGCCTATGGGTAGTACAGGTGAATCAGCGCTTGCGTCAGCGCAGGCGCAACGACCGTGATATGGGTCGTGCCTGGAAACACCTGACTTTTCATCGCGAGGTTCTGGCCGGGGTTGGCCTCGAACAGGCCCACCATCTTGGCGTAGTTTCGGCCCAGGGGTCCGTAAAAACTGTGGCTGAGCTCCCGCTCTCCCAGTGAGATATACACGCGCTGGCCACGAAAGTCCGTGTTCTTAAGTAGCTCAGGTAGCTCGTCTAGCAGACGGGTGTCTTCTTGGATCAGTCCTGGACTGCCGAGCCAATACTTATCGAACAAAGGGCTCTGTTTCAGGAACGCGTGGTATGTGAATAGGCCACCGTAGGAATCACCCAATATTCCTGCCTTCTCGCCATCCGTCCGGTAGCGTTCGCGCACGATCGGATCCAGCCGATCCTCGATGAACGCGAGAAACTCATCCGCGCCTCCTGAAGTCTGTTCGAAAGGAAACAGGTGATCGGTCATATCGTGATAACTCTGCGGCACTGAGCCTTTCGGTGTGAGATCCCTCGTGCGCAAGCCACCCATCCACTCCGCCTTCACATATCCTATCCCGACGATGATCACCTCCGGCATACCAGGCTCAATCATATCGTTAGGTAGCATCCGAACGGTTTCGGTAGCGGTTCCAAAAAAAATGTTGCTGTCCAACAGGTACACCAACGGGTATTGCTTGTCGCCGCTGCCGTAGCTGGTGGGCAATCCTACCTGGATTAGGAAGTCTTCACCGATTTCCTCGGACCGCAGTTCGAACTGATCGTTCTGTGCGGTCATGTTGAAGTTGATATCGTCACCGTGAGTCGTGTCGGTCATGAAACCCTCCTATCGCTCAGCTTACCTCTGCTGTACGCGTCCGTGATTATAAGCGAATCATCTCGCCATCGCGCATGATGATATCGATGTCCTGGCCGTTTGAGGCGAGGAGCTCGATGTTAGTCAGTGGGTTGCCGTCCACCAGGATGAGGTCGGCGTAATACCCTGGTGCTACCTGACCGAGCTGGTGTTCTTCGCCTAAGAGCTCTGCATTCACACTGGTTGCCGAGCGAAGAATGTCGACGGCCGGCAGGACTTCGGACCTTAGGGTGAACTCCGTACCTTGCAGTACGTGTTGGTGGGCGAGCAGGTCAGTGCCGAAACCGGTTTTGACACCTTTCTTATGCATAATTTCAAGGCCGGTGAGCGCATAGTCGTAGACAGCCTCCAGTTTTTCCTTGTTACGTCTGGAGGCTCCCCGTCCGGAACCTGGCTCGCGGATAGCGGCCATGACCGCAAACGTGGGCACGGTAAATGCCTCTTTCTCGACAATCAGATCTGCGGTCTCCTCTGTGATCAATGTGGCGTGTTCGATGGAGCGGACACCAAGTTCGATACACCGTCGTATCGCCTCATCCGGGTGGCAGTGTGCGGCCACGTAGGCACCGTGCCGAGTACACTCATCCACAATGGCGCTGATCTCCGCGTCGGAGTACTGGCACCGATCGATTGGATCCGAAGGCGACATGACGCCACCCGAGCCCATGATCTTGATGTGGTGTGCACCTTTGCGCAGCTCCTCGCGGACAACCTTGGTGCACTCATCAACGCCATCAGCGATGATCGAGAGAAAGGAAAACTCTGCGCCACAGGTACAAGTGGGCGTGGCTTCTGCCGACGAACGCATATCGCCATGTCCACCGGTTTGAGAGAGCGCCAAGCCTCCGTAGTAGAAACGAGGTGCCGTAATGAACTTCTTGCGAATAGCCATCGCGAGACCATGATCGCCACCCGCGATATCTCGCACTGTGGTGAAGCCGCAGTTCATGATGAAGTTTAAAAATTTTCCGGCGTATTGTGCGTAGTACGTGGCTGGTGCTTTAAGGAGTATGCCTTCCAAATCGGCGAGGTAGACGTGCACGTGCGCATCGATGAGCCCCGGCATCAGCGTTTTGCCAGCCGCATCGATCGTAACCGCGGTAGCGCTCGAAATCGCTCGATCTGAGACCTCAATGATGCGATTGCCCTCTACCAGAACGTGGTGATCAACTAATAACGCCTCGTTTACCCCGTCAAAAACGTTTGCGTGTTCAAAGAGGAAGCTCGACATGTTTTTTCCTTCTCGTTTTTAGTCTCTTAAAAGCCTGAATGAGAGCCGTGTTGTCTAGGATCATATCGGCATGGGTGCCGGCGGTCACGCCGCCTTCCAAATTGCCGCTTTCCGGATCTTTACCCGCACCGATGAAGATACTGCCGTGTGTGGCCATACTGGGATCTTCGACCGCTTCGATATCAACGACACGCGTCTTTACACTGTGCGCGGCTTGGCGTGACCGCGTTGTCAACCACACGGGACCGTTGCCGACGCTGCTCGACAGGAACGCGGGAACACCGACCGCTGAGCGCAACCCGCTACCAGGACTTGCCTTCGAGGAACGCCAACGCGAGTGGCAACCAAGCGTCGAGCGGCAGCGTCATGTGATCGTAGCTATCGATGACATCCACCCGCCACCCGCTCTGTTCGAGGCGCGCCTTGTGCTCGATGATTGGGTCAGCGATCGGCAACTTGATCCCCATGCCCGGCACGCCGTCATCTTCTGAACCGACAAAGAGATAGAGCAACCCAGCGCGGTCAGCCATGTACGCAACCGCGGCTTCGGCATCCCAATGACTATCGATGATGTCCTGGTAATAGTTGACGTTGGATCCGATCACCCGCTTGGCGCGTCCGGGCGGAAGCGCTTGAGCATTGGCGGCAGACAAGCCGACAATCTGCTCGTGGGGACCGTCGAGCACCGGCCAGCCGCCGATGATCAGCCCGGCGCAGCGTTTCGTCCGGCTGGCAACATGAATGCCAAATCCCGCGCTCCAGGAGTACCCAAACGCGACAAACCGATCGACGCCTGCAGCATCGGCCACCGCAACATAGTCGCCGGCCACCGTCGCCGCTTTCAGATCGTCCGGTAATGGTCCGGTACTGTCTCCCGTGCCGCGCGGGTAATCCACGTGGAGGACCTGGTAGCGCTGTGAAAGCGCATCGACCAGAGCTTCTGTCGCTTTGTCCCCATCGCGCCCAGCCCCCATCTCCTCCATCACGTCGTTCCAGCCTTCGGTCCACGGGTAGCCCACCCAGACAGTTGGCGCGCCACGCTTCCCGAGCAATCGGTAATGAATCCGCACGCCATCTTCGGTTTCCGCGAAATCGTCCATTCGGCTTCCCCCTGAACTGGTGCCTTCCAATATCTTATTAAAGACAAAAAACGAAAGAAACCGGTAACACCAGTCTCGGGCGAATCTGCCGACCGCACCTCTGACCTGGGCCGAGGGCTCTTTTAGACTTGGTATCTGGCGTGACCCAACAAAACCGGGGGCCTACAACGCCTACCCGCAAACGCAGATTAGATTTCTCTGCCAATAAGGAGCACCCGATCTGTTTCGACACACAGACCACTGGCCGAACATCCCTATCAAAATTACTATCCTCCATACGCCGTTACATTAATTATCCGGAGGATATTCAGATGTCCAGAACACGCACTAATAATCACCATTTAGGATCGGGATTCAATTTTCGCAAGGTCCTGCTATTTATTGTGATGTTACTTGCCTCGCAAGCGGTACTTGTACAAGCGGATTGCAAAAAAGGCACCATCATGTCCGACTCTGGCCTCCCGGTTCTGGAGCAGTTTCCCCCCGGCGAAGTCCATTACTACGGTGAGGATTCCCTGCAGTATGGTGAACTGCATTTACCGGAGGGTAAGGGACCGCATCCTGTTGTCGTCATGGTGCACGGTGGCTGTTGGCTGGCGGCGTTTGATATGAATCATATGCGTGCACTCGCCAATGCCATGGAAGATGTGGGCTATGCTGTATGGAATATTGAGTATCGGCGTGTTGGACATCCAGGTGGTGGCTGGCCGGGAACCTTCCTCGATGTCGCCGCAGCGAGCGATCACCTGAAAACACTCGCGCAAAAATACCCACTTGATATGGACCAGGTGGTAGCCGTAGGACATTCAGCTGGCGGCCACCTGGCATTGTGGCTTGCCATCAGGCATAAGCTCACGCGCGAAAGCGAGATTTACACGTCGGATCCTTTGCCATTGAAAGGCGTGCTTGCACTGGAGCCAGGTACGACCTTAAAAAGTATTCATCACAATCGGCTATGTGGGCATGTCATCGATGGCCTGATGGGCGGTAGCCCAGCGCAATTCCCCAATCGCTACCGGGATGCCGCACCCATGGAGCAGATCCCGCTTGGGCTGCCGCACACGATTTTGGTCGGCTGGTTGAGTGGTTTTGGACTGCCCGGATCGACATACTTTTATACTGCACAAGAGGCTGGCGATAAGCAGGTGAAATATGTCGAAGCACCCGAGTCGGGTCATTTTGAAATGATTAATCCAGACACCAGTACCTGGCCAATTGTGTTGAATGCTTTGGAGAATCTCTACAAGTAAAAAAAAGGTCATATTGACGAGTCGCACTGGTCTGGCGCGGAAGTAGCCATGGAGGACGACCAATCAGCGCAAATACCACGCAGAGGGCCTTGCCAGATATGTCGGTGACCGTCGACGAAACCCGGCATCACAATACAGTTGGTCGCATCAACGACCTCAACATCCGGGGCTTCCAGGTTCTGGCCGACAAATGCTACCCGCCCATCTTCAATCAGCACATCGCTGTCGGGTCGGTTACCGAAATCAGGGTCTTGAGAAGCGACGAAACCGCCTTTGATCAGTGTCCCTTTCATTTTGCGTCCATACAGACTGTGCATTCTCTAAAACTATAATGGATTATAGATTTTCAAAAAAGCATAATTTCTTATGATTTTTTCGTAAATCGGAGGGTGCAATGAAAAGAGTAATTACGGGTCACGATGCGAATGGCAAAGCCATCTTTGTGAAGGAAGAACCAGAAAAGGTAACGATTGCGTCGCCGATCGTCGATTGGCATGAGGTCTGGGCAACGCATGCTCATGACACTATCCCCATCGACGTTTCTGATACGCAATCAAGAGAGCGCTATTCAGATGTTCATAAGGCATTTCCCGAAACGAAACAGTCTTTCTTCAGAGTGCTGGATTTCAAACCGGGCGATCTCAGCGAGATATCCAAAGAAGCCAGTGCGAACTTGTTTGCGCAACTTCCAGGTTTAGGCGAACACATGGAGAGCGAAGACCCTTCGATGCACACCACAGATAGCATTGACTACGGTGTGGTCCTTTCTGGCAGCATCACACTTGAGCTGGATGATGGTGCGAGCGTGGTACTCAATGCAGGAGATGTATATGTGCAAAACGGTACGCGACATGCCTGGCGTGTTCATGAGCCTTGCCGTATCGCCGTCGTCTTGATTGGTATTGAGCGAGAAAAGAGCTAACGAGTGGAGACATCAATACGCGCTTCAAAACGTGAAATGAACAAGGAGCGCAAGAAAGCTCAAATTGTGGAAGCGGCGAAAGCGCTTGTGGTGAAGAACGGGCACGCCGATTTCACAATGCCAGAACTTGCCGCCGAGGCTAACGTTGCGCTGGTGACACCTTATACCTACTTCAAGTCTAAAGCGGGGGTGCTTTCAGAAGTCTTAGATCCCGGTCATGCGCTGGAATCTGCGTCAGCCTGGGTAAGCGACGCTGAACATGACGATGGATTTGAAAAGGTGATGGCGTTTGCTCAAAGTCGTTGCGATCGCTATGTTCAGGACGCAGTACTCTATCGCCCGGTGCTATTTACTTTATTAAAACTGGATCCGGAAGCTTCTGCCGACGCTCGCCAGGTTGATGATTGGTTGCGTCTATGGGAGGAGGGATTGAGCCTCGCTTCGCACCAAGGTCTCATAGATCAGAGCGTGAAGGTAGCGTTGGCTGCTCATACTATAAGATGTGCGTTTGTTGGCATACTTGGGCGATGGGCAAAACAAGCGATCTCTAATGAAATGTTTGTCGAGGAGACGCAAATGACGATTGCACTTCTCCTGGCGGGTCTCGCGAAGAAACAAACAGATCGAAAAAAGTGGAGCAGCCAGTATACGGCTAGCCAAGATAAGGTGTTTGCGTACCTTACTAAGTCCGGGTAATTGGAGCCTTTAGGACCATTTTTCGACGCAATTTCTAATCTGACTGAAGAGGAGTCAATATGAAATGGGTAACTGTCCGCCGAAAGGACGATGAAAGACCTGGCATCGTTATAGATGGTGCAATACATGTATTACCGGGCACTGATCAACTGATCGACCTCCTGGGAGACGGAGGCGAGAAGCTTGTTGATGCAGGTGAACTTGCCCAGCAAAAGCCCGCTGAGGTGATTGCATACGCTGAGGCAGATCTTGCTGCGCCCCTTCGGCCGACGCAGATTAGGGATACACTGTTATTCCTTCAGCACCTTAAGAATGCAAGAGGTGGGGCGGAGTTGGAACCTGAGTGGAGCCAGATACCTGCCTTTTACTTTGGTAACACGGCATCCGTCACAGGCCCCAACGATCCTGTTGAGATTTTTCCTGGTAGCGAATGGTTCGACTGTGAACTTGAAGTTGCCTCGATTATCGGCAGGCAGGGCTCGAATCTGTGCGTCGAAGAGGCAGAAGATTACATTGCTGGTTTCATGATATTCAACGACTGGAGTGCACGGGACCTGCAACAGAAGGAGCTCGTTCTGAATATCGGCCAGGGTAAGGGTAAAGATGGCGCTAATACTTTTGGTCCCATGTTCGTTACATCTGATGAACTGGAACCCTATCGCAGTGGTAATTCCTACAGCCTGAAAGCTGAAGCATATGTTAACGATGAGAAGTTTGGCGAGGGTATGCTCGACCAAATGGATTGGACGTTTGGTGAGATCGTGTCCTTTGCATCGCGGGGGACTAAAGTGATGCCAGGTGATGCAATTTGTTCGGGTACGGTGCCAACCTGCTGTCTCGCTGAACATTTTGCTGTTGCCATGGCGCGGAGTCTCGCACCACGTGATGACGATCAGCCCCCGCCAGCCGATTCCAATCAGGCCAATTTCAGGGGCTGGTTACAGCCAGGTGATGTGGTTCGGCTGGATGTAGAACTGCTGGGTAGTCAACACCAGGAAGTTCTGCCCTCAGTGCCGGTTCACCGGCTACGCAGTGGTTATTAATTACTAAGGAGAGTTCAATGTCGGAAGCATTGGAACAGAGACTGGCGGCGCTCGAGACTGAGGTTCAGGAGCTAAAAGATCGGGAAGCTATTCGTGAGATGATTCATCGATATTGCCAGGCTGTGGATCGTTGCGATCTGGGAATGCTGAAGTCCTGCTATTGGGAAGATGGTTACGATGATCACGGCTTTTTTGCCGGTAACGCTCACGAATTTGCCGAATATGTCATTCCCTGTCTGGAGAAGGTCGATTCGAGCATGCATTCAATTACAAATACACGCTTCAAATTCGACGGAGATCGATGTGCCTGTGCCTCCCAGTGGGCTGTTACACATCGGTTGGCGCATGATGGCGGCTATACTGATTTCCTGCACCAGGGCCGTTACCTTGACGTATGGGAAAAGCGGGAAGGTGAGTGGAAACTGCTGCATCGTGTCATTGCTGGTGACCTTGATCGTTGGGTTCATACGCTGGATATTCAGTCAGCGATTGATGGTCCGAACGACCCGCTCCGGGGATGTCGTGGTGATGAGGACCCGGGGTACTCGTGGTTTGACCTGTTGAATCATAAGCCGGAAAGGCCACCGATGGACGACCTGTGGGCAGGTTTCCATATGCTGAGTGAGGCTGACAGAAAGGGCATGTGAACAATGTCAAATGAGACAATAAAGCTGTCGTGTGCCGTTGGACAGACGTATTGGCAACTGTCCATGAGGCTAATCGTGGGAAAACGGCGATGCCGAACGCTTGTCTGCGCCCTGAGTCCAGTCTTCCTTCTACTCTCCTGTTCCCAGGGCACCCCTTTGTGACATCTATTTGTTTAGTACACTGTTACTTAGCAGACGGATGATCGCATCCGCAAATTGCTGTTCGGTGAATTACATCGATATATGCCGCAAGAACCTCAGTCATGTTTAAGTGTTCCTATACCTTTTTCTACCACCGAGATCGTTGTTTCGTTGCCAACCTGTAATGGTCTATCTTCCGAAAGCCGACCAGCCTCGCCGCTTGTATCGTCCGCTACTGGCTGTTCGCGCACTCTTTTCGCAGCGATATATCCAGAGAAAAACATCAGCAATGCCACAGGCGCCGCCGCGTGAATGAGACTTTTGTATAGAAGAGCCAGAGGTAAAAAGGCGATGATTGCCGCCCACGCCAGTCCAAATGCCCCATCTAGCCCTTTTAACCGAGAGACCGCTCGCGCATCAAAAAAGATTAACAACGTCAATAAACCCATCAGGGAAATACCCAACAAACCGATTTCCCAAAGTGCCTGCGTGTAGGTTGTTCGCTCGACGTCATAAAATCCGTAATACTCTGAGAATTGGCCGGTAAGTGCCTCGTTACGCTTCGGATGAGATAGATTACCCATTCCCAGACCGAACAATAATTCGAAGGGATCATCTTGAAGTTTTTTATAAGCGAGGACTAGGCTATCTATCCTGGCGACTTCTCTAACCTCCACAGGAGAATCAATCCCTTTGTATTCGTTAGAAATCGCCCGTTCGGAATAGAAATTAAGCAATCCCTTTCCACCATATCTATCTGGATAGAAATAATCATAGGAGGCTGCAAAAAGCACGACAAATACAACTGACACGACGCCCGTTGAAAATAGGGTGACAAACCGTTTAGCTCCAGTCGAAGAAAACAAAGCCAAACAAATCATCCCGTACGCAAACAGAATGATTGATGCCTTCGTTTCATTGATCAGCATCGGAATCATGATCAGGGAAGACAGTAACACCATCGTTGTTAACGTGATTCTTTGCCTCAGCCATAAAGCGCCGAATGCAATTACTACAGTGATAATTACGATGGAGTTTATTGAACCTGTGTCGAAAGTGCCGCGCACTACGTCGCCCGTGGGGTGATCGGGGAACACAAACAACCTTTGATAAATGGCAATTGGTGTCTGAACCAGCATCAACACAACAATTAACTTGAGGAACTGCCTTAAGTCTTTTTCAGTGAAGACAATGATCGCAGGCAACAGAAAAAGTGGAACATAACGAAAATAGATGCGAGTGCCCGCAACCAATGTTCCTGATGTATACCAATTTAGAATCAGGCCTAGAATCAAGTGCACAGTGATTAATATCCCGATCGCCACATACTTGGGGGAAAGCGCCATTTCTCTTTGATTCGAAAGATGAATCAAAATACCCACAAGCAACAAAAATGAACCAACTTCAGGAAGTAAAGCGAGAACCCCACTGAATGGCCCAAGGGCTTTGGCTAGCTCTACGAAACCAGACAGAAAAGAGGCCATAATGGTGAAATAAAGTAGAGGAATCATGAACTCGCCTTACTATAAGCTGCACAACTTTTCTCTTCGTCCAACACAAGTGGACACGGAAAAATATTACTTCGAGAGCACACGTTCATAGATTTTCTCATATTGTTGCGCCACTTTATCCCAGCTGCGCTTTTCTGCGATCTTCAGGCTTTCTTTAGCCATCGAGATCGCCTGAGAATCGTTCGTGAATATTTCCACGATCGCGCTCGATAGGCTCGATATACATCCGGGAGGCACCAGGTACCCATTCACTCCATTTTCAATCACGTCTCTATTTCCGACGATATTTGTGCCGACCACGGGCAATGATGCTGCCATGGCATCTAATAATGACAGTGACAACCCTTCAGCACCTTCCCTATTGCTGGCGGAAATATAAACGGAACTCGTCTTGTATATTTCGGCGAGAAGATCAGGTGATATGTGTGCACCTGTATGAGGCGCAGGTATGGGCATTTCTCCGGTAATCACCACTGACCCACCCACGCTCAAATCCTCTGCGAGCCCTCTTAAGTGATCTGTGTTAGCCCCAACAATGACCAGCTTTGCACTTGGGATCTGCTTCAGGACAAACGGCATCGCTTGAATGAGATCTTCATGGCCTTTAAGTGGCGTGTAGTTACCGACAGTTAAGATAATTTTCGCGTTCGTGGGCAATTCCAGTGTTTTACGTACGTCCAAAGTGCTGGTCCCGGCAAATCTTGTTAAGTCGATCCCGTTACCGATCTTATGGATCTTGCTATTTTCCACGGGTGTTTGACAAAGGGCCTCGAATATACCCTCGCTGATGGCCGTCACTGCATCGCACTCTGTCAATGCGAGGTCAATCTTCCTTCTCAAATTTCCATCTAAGCGCATGCCGTAGCCTCTGTCTTCGGCCACGTTGATATCCACCCCATGTGGTGTTAGCACCACCGCTTTTCCAGGCATTAGCTTTCTGACAAGTGATGCAACGTACCCTGCCGGATAAAGGACATGGCTGTGGATCACATCAGCCCCCCTTAACGCGATATCCAAGGCTAATTGAGGCATCATCTGAAGTTCGAGTAATCCCTGTTCGTATTTGTCGCTTAAGGCCCTCCCAAATAACAGCCGGGGGTATCTAACAATGGGAATATCATAGGCTCCCTGTCGGTTCTCAAGAAAACCCTGGGGCCCAACAACGCGAACAGTATGCCCGCGTGCTATGAGTGCTCTTCCTAACTGGTACATCACCACTTCTCGACCACCTACATCGGGTAAGAAAGTGTGGGAATAAAGAATGATATTCATAATCAGGATGTATCTTCGGTGCCGAATTCGCTTTGAAAAGTTCGGGTTAAATGAGGCGGTGGTACCTGATAACAAGCATACAAATAGATCAGCATTTCAACGTTCCCCTAGCAAGAGCACGCTCTATCTGATTGAAATACCATAACACTCTGGGTGCCCTACGAAGTTTTCTCCACCCACCTTGGCGAAGTAAATCCGCGCTCACGCAATTAGGAAAGATTTCTTTTGAGCTGTGCAATTTTCCAGGGTCAAATGAAGCCCATTCTAAGGGGACATCGAATCCTCGTTTCTTTGCATACAGGACATTGTCTGGAATCTTTCCCTCTAGCCATTTTCGCAGGAGGCCTTTGTACCAATTGTTGCTGGGGTTTGTTACGCCGATGGGTAAACTAAGCAGGGCTTCGGCCAGTTTTGGAGATAGGAAAGGAGCGCGGGTTTCAAGAGAATGAAGCATGGAGCATCGATCAACTTTCACCAACATTCGACTCGGAAGTGGTACCTTGATCCCGATCCATTGTGCGTTTCGAAAAGCACAAAGTTCTTCTTCACGAAAGGCAGAGTAGGCATCAGAAGGATCATATCCAGACAGGTGTGAGAGAAGAGAGGGCGATAAGATCGATCTCCTACGTGTTGAAATTCGTCGCGGATCAATGATGCGTTCTCTAGCTATTCGGGCGTAATATTCCCCACCGAGCACCTGCCATGCACAACGATCGATGAATGATCGGAAATTCGAACGCCATGCGGAGATACCTTGTTTACCACCATCGGAAAATTCGAGATTTGGCGAGATGAACTTCCCATAGTCGTAACCACCAAAAGTTTCGTCTCCGCCGTCTCCGGTGAGCACCACTTTGACGGATTGAGCCGCTAATGCGGATACGCGTTCCATTGGAACAATAGACGTATCACCAAACGGATAATCAAAGATCTCCAAAGACCGATCAACGAAGCCCTGATAATCTTCTTCGGCCACCATACCTTCTGAGTGGTTTGCGCCTATTCGCGCCACGGTTTCACGTGCAAGTGGCAATTCGTCGTTACCGCCAAAACCCATGCTGTATGTTCGAATTGGCGCATCCTGCATCTGGCTCGCTAATGTGGTGATACAGTTTGAATCGATTCCTCCGCTTAAGAATGCACCTACTTCCACATCGGCTATAAGATGGGAACGAATGGTGGAATCTAACTGTTCTTCTAAGTTGGCAAGCGCGTTCGTCTCGCTCATTGGTTTGGGATCGGGATCAGGCTTGAAGCCCCAAAAGTTTGAGATGGTTCGGTTGAGACGACCAGAGGGCATCTTCTGCAGCGTCATCGAATGACCGGGTGGAAGTGTGAATATGTCCTCATACCAAGTGTTGGGTTCCGCAACAAAATCCTGGACCATGGCATCCATGAGGGATTCCTTCCTCAAGGGGAAATTGAACTCGAAAAAGCTTTTGATGGCCTTTATTTCGGAGGCAACGAAGAATGTGCCGCCTTGTTCTGTGTAGTACAAGGGTTTTTGTCCGAAGTGGTCTCGCCCTAGGTAGACCTGTTTTCGTTCATCGTCCCAGATCGCAAACGCAAACATCCCCAGTAATTTCTCACATAAGCCTTGTCCCCAAGATCGATAGCCGTGTAGTAATACTTCCGTATCAGAATTGGTTACAAATTTAGCGCCCGCTCCTTCTAAGTCTTTTCTCAGTTGTCGATGGTTGTAGATTTCACCATTGAAGGTTACCCACAACGAGCCGCTTTGCATCGGTTGGTTGGCGCGGTTTGATAGATCGATGATAGATAGACGGGTGTGGCCTAAAGCTAAAGTTCCCTGTTCCAAAAAAACCGACTGCTGCGCATCAGGGCCTCGGTGTATGAGGGTATCCCTGGCCACATTGAATTTTTTTTGGTCAACCACTGGATCGCCATACGCGAGTAAAATGCCGCACATTGAGCTATCGCTTCCTCGAATGAGTCTTCGTTTGATTTATGATCTGACGGTAGACTTCTTCGGTTTTCTGGGCGATCAACGGAAGGCTATATTCCATAGCTTTTTTTCTGGCGCGCTGCCCAAGAACTGAACGTTGCGAAGGATTGTCTAAGAGCGACAGGATTGTCTCTCTAAACTGTTCTCCGTCGCCAAGCGGAACCATGCAGGCACAATTTACGTCAATATAGTCTCTTACGCCCGGAAGATCGGTGACCACAATCGGTAGTCCACACGCCATGGCTTCTAGCAAGGAGTTGTTTGCTGTGGCATCCAGCAAAGGCATGAGCATCACATCTGAGCTCTGGTAGGCCAACCGTAATTCCTCATCTGAAACTCTTCTGCGCAGAGTCACGTTGCTGAGTCCTTCAAAATAGTGGTGATCCCTCTGCAGCGTAATGATCTCAAAATGGATATCAGTCCTGTCTCGTTCCAAACTACGAGCTGTATTGGCGAGCATCTTAAAGTCTCGAAGATGGCTCCCAACAAACAAGCAGCGAAAGCTTTCCTTGCTTTGATGGACAAGGGGGTGCAATGCCGGACGGAAAAACTCTGTATCAATGCCGTGAGGAATGTGGTGAACACGATCGCTGCCCAGCAAGTCCTCAAAAATCTCATAACTTTCGTTTGCCAGGACAATGACAGCGTCGATGGTGTTCAGGTGTGCGCGATCGAGTACGACCTCTGCAAATCGATTAGGGGGTGTGTGATAACTACAAACAATGTGGTTACGACGAAATTTCTTTAGCACTCCAATGTTGCGAAATCCGTTTTCAGCGTAAACAAAGTGAAAGATCTGTCCGGAACTCTTCATCCACTTAATGGCAGCAATGAGCTCGGTGACAAGACCTTGCTTCCCATACCACCGAGAACCAGAACGCAGGTATAGACGTCGCAGCAATTTTGCCAGTACTTTCTGAAAAAAATTAGGCTCCCCGACGCGGTTGATTATATTGGCAGGGATATAATCGACGATACGGTCATAACCCGACACCGCAGCATGATTCCCGTGACGCTGCACGATCATATTAATAGTTGGTAAGTTCTGCTGACTCATCTTTCAACGCGTACCTAACACGGTGTCAACTCCTGAGCGAAATTTCAATTTCCCTGTCTTGGTCATAGTTACTTTGTCGCCAGAAGTTAATCACAGAGCGCCACGAAATTCTGTTTCGAGAGTGTAAAAAATACTCGGATCCTTCAATTTAACTGACCAGCGTACTTAAGGATCGACTTCAAATCGATTGTAAGGAACCCTTTGTCGCATTACTTGATTATCGCGTTGTTTTAGAGCCGAAAATCCGGTCCAGAATTGCAACAATCTGACCCCGAGCCAAGACAAAATCTGATTTCAGTACAGTATCTTGCCTTAGTTCGCGGCGTCACGACCTGACAGCATGGAAAGGTTTAAAGAGTTTAGCCTGTACTGCCAAATTTGTTGCTGTCGGGATCAGCTTTCGATTCATATATATGGAAATAATCTGCCCAGTTATCCCATCAATGAATATCTTCGATCATGATGCGAGGTTCACACATCCGAAAATACTTGAAAATGAAGATAAGATTGATGGTCCTTTTGCATGTATTTTTTTTAATCTCAGTGCTTTCTTAGATTCAAGGGGCGCATGTTTTTTGTCTGCCCCATGATGGTTCGACTGCTAGACCCACTATCTCAGGTGAACTAACATGCTTTGGATATACCCACTATGGAGACCTTACCCATGTCAGCCGCCCTCGACGATACACCAGCACACCATCGCGGAAATGGTCGTCCCTTAACCGAAGAACGCACATTGACCGAACTGCAAGTTACTGGGTCGATTCCCATTGAACTGGATGGTCGATACGTTCGTAACGGTCCCAATCCCATTAGCGGCACCAGTGCGCATCCATTTTTTGGGGATGGTATGTTGCATGGTATACGCTTACGTGACGGTAAGGCTCAGTGGTATCACAACCGCTATGTGCAGACTCCTTACATCGCCAATCCCTCGGTGGATATTCTCGATCCGGCGGTAATGATGGATATGAAGTCGTCGAAAGCGAATACCCATGTGGTCGGTCACGCGGGTAAGATTTTTGCACTTGAAGAAGGCCACTTTCCGTATGAGGTGGACGGTGATTTAAATTCAATCGGGCCGGTAGACTATGACGGCGTCCTGACCGGTTCATTTACCGCCCACCCGAAAATTTGTCCGATCACCGGTGAGATGCTTGCCTTCGGCTACTCATCATTTGAACCCTATCTCCGATATCTACGCGTATCAGCCGATGGCAAGCTGGTTCAGACTGAGAACATCACCGTAGGTGGACCGACGATGATGCACGACTTCAACATTACCCAAAATTTCGTCGTCTTTATGGACCTTCCGGCTGTCTTCAACCTGCAACTGGCGATGCGTGGTGATATGCCGATCCGTTGGGACGAAAGTTATCCTGCCCGTTTGGGCGTGATGCCACGCAACGGGACAGATGCGCAGGTCAACTGGTATGAGATTAATCCCTGCTATGTCTTTCATCCGATGAACTCATATGAAGAGGGTGACACGATCGTGCTCGATGTGGCTCGCTTCGACCATATGTGGAGAGAATCCTCAATCGACTTTCCGCCGCCACAACTCTGGCGTTGGACGATTGATTCTAAGACCGGCAAAGTCCGGGAAGAACAGATCGACGACCGGCCCGCCGAATTTCCTCGTGTTGCCGACAGCGTGATTGGCCTCAAGCATCGTTACGGTTACTTGATGGCAATGTCCACGGGGGGCAGTTCCGACGATGCGATGAGTCAAACAGGCGCTATTTTGAAGTATGACCGTGAGGCGGGCGTGCGAACCGACATAGAATTCAGCCGCGGCCAAACCTGTGGCGAACCTGTATTCGTGCCATCGGCAAGTGCCAAGGCTGAAGACGACGGTTATCTGATGACCTACCTGTACGATGCACAAACAGACACCAGCCGCTTTGTAATCATGGACGCTGCAACGATGGACAGCACGCCGGTGGCTTCCGTTGAGTTACCTCGAATTCCGAATGGGTTCCATGGCAGTTGGATTCCGGCCTCTGTGGCGAACTGACGCTCGGCTGTTTCCTTGCAGGCTAAACGGTGGTGGACCTATAGGGGGTTACGGACCAGGCTTCAGGTAGACCATAGCTCGTAAGACCATGCCGGTTGTGTGGTCCGATGCAAAGGGCATCACATCAGAATTTGTTCGAACTCTTCGATGAAATCGGTATGATTCACCAGTTGGGCAGGACTTATTTTGAACTCGCGCTGCCGACTGGGTTAACACTGTCATAGTTTAGTGTATTGATTAACTTTGCTCGCCTGGGTGGTACGAAATACCGAATGCAGCTTACGGAAGCATAGCTGGGCCACGTAGGGCCACTAAGTGAGCAATGATTTATCCTGGAAATATAATGGGAAGCCATATCGAGGAGATAGGGCGGGCACTAAATCAAGGTACAGGAGTTCTTAATCGTCGTGTATACAACCAATAACAATTGTCCTCACACGACTTCGGTTCGCCAGATTCTGATTAATGAGATTTGATGAATTGGATCAAAAGCGCTTCTATTCCTCTTATCCCCGCTGATAGGCCCGCTTCGTGAAGTTTTGGATACGATGGTTAGCCTTGTGGCTGGTGTTGGGTATCGGTTTACGGCTCTACCTGCTGCTCAATTACCCACCACAGGCAGAAGCCCCGAATTTGGCGCACTTTTTCTTTGGCGGTGTAAACGACCTGCAGGCTTTCCTGCTTGTCGCTGGCATAGTTTCTTTAATCGGCATGTTTTCTATACGGGTTTTGCGTTGGGCTGTATTTGTTGCAGTGGCTATCTCGTTGATGATTTTTGTTACGGAGATATTCTTCTGGCTCGAATTTGAGCGGCGTCTGGATCGGTTAGTTTTTCATTACCTCGCCTACCCTAAAGAGGTGCTGGTATTCCTTGAAGAGCAATTTCGTCTGAGCATTTTAGTGGTACCTATTGTTCTGTTCAGCTGGCTGATCACAAGAATGCTGCGCTGGCCCACCCCGGCAGATAATGAGCGAAGAGCAAGCGTCGGGCTTGTCGTGGTGAGTTTGCTGGTCGCGACCTTTGGTCAACCGCTAGGCCAATCTAATAACCGAGTTGCGGGTGAATTTGCCAGTAACGGATATCTGGGCGTACTAAAAAGCGCGCGATACAGCGTCAAAGAGATTCCCTGGTTAGACCGTGGATTTACGCAACCTGCTCAAAAGAAGGCGGGTCATGAGCGAGGCGCCTCTACAGGAAATATTGACGCCGAACTTGCCAGCAAGCGACACGTGGTTTTAATCATTGAAGAGTCATTCGCTGGTCCTGTATGGGAAGATAAAGAGCTGAGGGCTAAGTACTTACCGAATTTTTCAGAGTTGACGAAAACTTCGATATCTTTTTCACACCTGTTCGCAACGGGGAGTCGAACAACACGAGGCCTTGAAGCCCTGCTGAATGGTTTTCCTCCGTTACCCGGTATATCGGCCACTGAACGTGCCGGCTTTGAACGTTTGCCTTCGCTTGCGCGTGGTATGAGTGATGGGGGTTTCTATCCTGTATTTATGTATGGCGGGTGGCCGGGCTTCTCGAATTTCTCTAATTATTGGCGCTCTTCAGGATTCCAGCAGATATGGAGCCGTGAAGATTTTGATGAAACCTTTACAACCAGTTGGGGAGTGGCTGACGAGGCTTTGTTTGATCGCCTGATTGTAGAAATGGGGAACCTAACGCAAGCTCATGAACGCGTATTTCTTTCGACATTGACGGTTTCCCATCATCGACCGTACGATTTCCCGCAAGGGGCAGTGGAATGGCCGCCAAATGAAAGGCGGAGTGAATTTGCTATGGCTTATGCCGATCATGCATTGGGGAGTTTCTTCAGGGATGCCCGAAAACAAGCTTGGTATGCAGACACACTATTCCTCGTCGTTGCCGATCATGGTCTTCACACGCGCGGAGACGCGCTTATCCCGGCAGAGAGTTACCACATACCGCTGTTGATCCATGCAAAAGGCGTGGCATCGCGCCAGTTCGACGGGATGGGTTCGAGTATCAGTTTAGCGAAAACGCTCATGACGATATTTGACATAGACACGGATGAAAATTTTGCTGGCGAAAACCTGTTGTGCGATTGTGACACATTGGTGCCGATCGAGTTTGCTTACCACGTCGGGCTCCTAGAACGCGATGCCATGCATGTGATCAAAGCGGACGGCCAACCGGTAAGTTGGGTGTACGATGCCCAGACCAATCGGCTGCAAAACCCCATGACTTTAGTGAATTCGCAAGCGCGACAACGAGTAGTCGACGCTTTTGCCCCGGCTTATGGTTGGTTTTATGGCAAGCCTCAGAACCCGCCACAACTAACCGACTCGGACTATGCCGGGATCGTTGTCAATGCTGGCAGTGGTATAAACGCTGACTAACATTGATTCCGTGTGCCTCAAAGAAGGCGGAGTTAGCCCTGATACCGGTCTGGTGACCCCATTGCTGTAAATGCATCACTTGCAATGTTGCAGGTGCGTTCAATGTCAGCATCGGTGTGTGCAGTAGAAAGAAAATGATTGTGATAATTAAGGAAATAGGCTCCGTGTTTCACACATTCATCGATCCATACTGTGTGTGCCTCGAAGCCGATGCCATCCAACCTGTAGTACGGCATTGCAGGGATGCCCGTCGCATTGAGACGGTAACCGTGCTGAGAGGCGACGTTGACGAGACCTTCGTTAAGTTTTGTCCCGAGTCTGGTCATGGTGTTGGCGGCGTCATTTTTTTTGAGTTCTTCCAGCGTGGCCTTTGCTGCCGCCATCGGCACCGCATTAAAAAACTGAGTACCCGTGAAAAGAATTGAATCGGCCGCGCTCTTTAAGGCGTCGTTGCCTACGAGGGCAGATATTGGATAACCGTTGCCAAGGCCCTTCCCGAAGCAGATAAGATCCGGTGTGAAGCCATAGGCTGAGTGGGCACCGGCTAAGTCCACACGAAACCCGGAGCGTACCTCGTCAATGATCAACACAATGCCATGCTTGCGGCAGAGGGCTTCTACACTGGCCCAATAACCCTCGCTGGGCAGGGTGTTGTCCCGCATGACAGGGTGGTCATAGGGTGAAGAGATAAAACAGGCGATCTCACCGGGGTTGGCAGTAAGTGCTGATTCCAGAGCGTCGACGTCGTTCCACGGTAAGGTGATTACGTGCGCGCCGTCGTCTTCGATCGTGCCAGGCCTGCCAGCCTGCATCCAGGCTGTGACGCCATGATAACCTTCGTCGATCTTGATGATCTTTTCTCGTCCGGTAGCAGCTCTAGCGACCATGACAGCTAAGGTGGTCGCATCTCCTCCGTTTTTGCCAAAAAGTGCCCAGTCGGCGGCGTCGACCATGTCGACGAGGGTTTCTGCCAAGTCAATCATGACAGGTGCCGCCAGGCTCACAGTATTTCCTTCGGCATGCTGTTTACGTGCAGCTTCGTCTACAACCGGATGGTTGTAGCCGAGAATCATGGGCCCATAGGCGCACATGTAGTCAATATATTGATTGTTGTCCACGTCCCAGAAGTGGGCACCTTCTGCGCGAGAGAAAAATTTCGGTCCACTGGGTCTTACTGCATATTTATAGTGTCCGAAGATGCCGCCCGGGATGACTGATTTAGCACGTTCAAACAGAATGTCAGATTCGCTCGTGTCGTTGCTCGTCATGGTGTGTGCCTTTCGTTGTATTTCGGATTCTAACAGAGCAAAACACAAAGTTTGGACATAGAATAGGAAATTCCGAAATGTTCAGAGAGATCTATGTTCTTGGCAATGAATCGGTTTCGCATAGCGATAGGGTATGAAAAAGGATTCGAAAAGATCTGGCGCGAGCGTGAGAGTTTTCTCCAGGAAGTGCCTGGATTTGTCTCTTTTTCCTTATTGAAAGGGGAGACGTTTGATGATTACACATTGTACGCGTCCCATTCCGTATGGGCCTCCCGTGAGGCGTTTGATGTGTGGACGGACTCAGACCACTTCAGAAATGCACATGCTCAGGCCAACGCACCAAAGGGTACCTATCTGGATCATCCGAATCTCGAGCTGTTCGAAGCGGTGATTGATTGACATAAATACGGGCTTATTGATTGGCAAAATCGCAATTCTTTAGGCAAATAGGGTGCTGATTGAAGGCAAAATGTTGCGATTCCTTCCATTTTTTAATACAAAGTTGCTGATTAAATATTATAAGTCGTTGATTTATAAATATTAATATCCTGTAACGCCCTGAAACAGTTTGTTTCATATTCCTCCATAATTTTCTCCACTTTTCCTTCATTTATGTTGGGATTGTTTGTATAGTTCCGTTCCAAGTTGTTGATAGATAAGCGCTTCGGCGTTCACGTCAACGCAGTTTGTAAAGAACTTCGAATCAACAGAACCGGATGCCTAATCGATGCTAAGACAAAGAACAATCAAGAAAGCGGTCCATGCAATAGGCATCGGCGTGCATTCTGGTGCAAAAGTCCGCATGACTTTACGCCCTGCCGGGGAAAATACTGGGATTGTATTCGTACGCACCGATGTGCACGGTAGCAGGCCCATCCTGGCCTGTGTGGACAATGTGTCCGACACGACGCTGTCAACCAGTCTTGCTGGCAATCGTCTGCAGGTTGCCACTGTTGAACATCTGATGTCGGCGCTTTGGGGTCTGGGCATCGATAATCTCATCGTTGAACTTTCTGCCGAAGAGGTCCCGATCATGGATGGCAGTGCATCCCCATTCATCTACCTTATCAGTACGGTAGGGATCGTTGAACAGAAAGCGTTCAAGCAGTTCATTTGCATCAAAAGGGAGATCTCGGTCAGTCAAGGAGACGCCGAGGCTACACTCAGGCCCTATACAGGATTTAAAGCAGCCTATACTTTCGTTGCTGACCACCCGGTGTATAACCGATATCCCAAGATGGCCGAGCTGGATTTTTCAAACACCTCATATGTCGATGAAGTTAGCCGTGCGCGTTCTTTTGGTTTGGTGAAAGAATTGGCGCAAGCTCAGGCAGTCAACAAGTGCCTTGGGTCCAGTCTTGAGAATGCCGTAGGTATCGACGACTTTGCTGTCGTCAACGAAGAGGGACTTCGCTACAACGACGAATTTGTTAAACACAAACTTCTCGATGTAATTGGCGATTTGTATCTGTTAGGGAAGCCGATCCTGGGTGCTTTTCATGGCTACAAATCGGGACATGCGCTGAATAACAAACTTGCTCGCGCTTTGCTCCGATGTGAAGATGCATGGGAATATGCCACTTTTGAAACCCCAGCCGCGGTGGGATCAGGCGAACCAATTCTTCAGCCGGCAGCCGTTTCCTTATAGCGCAGGTTATGTAAAGCCCGCCTAACGGGTAAATTCCTGCCGCGTCACATTGCTCCCGGGGCCGTCGTTGTCCAGCGGATATATAGGCCGCCTCACGTTCACGAAATTCACGTCGCTGTAGTTCGATGTGCAAACGCCCCGCCCAGCACACTCGATGACCTTTTTGGCGATAGGCTTAAACCCTACCCGGTAATGAATCCGGCTTTTCAACATGAGGTATTTGCGTTGGGTTGGCTCCATGCCGAGCGTCCTCAAACACTCCGGATCGTAGGGCTCGACGTGTCTGGACACAATGGCTATATCGACGCTGCCTACACTAAGCACTGCGCAATGCCCCATGTTGATGGTTAACCCTCTGGCCATGGCAACCTGAGCTTTAAATTTGCCATTAGAGATGAGTTTGACTTCGCCGCTCAAAGTGAGTGGTGCGGACTGCTCCTGCAGGGCTGGCATAGGCAATTTACCCCCCAACGTGACCGTTACTTCTGCTCCCACGCCGGCCGCGATCATCTGTGCAACAACATCAGGGTCATAAAAACCAAATATGGCAACATCCTCGAGTCCGGCTGCCAAGATCGCCGAAAGAACTTCCGTGGTATCCATGGTCCCACCACTGGCTGTATTGTCGTAATGATCCAGCAGTATGACCGGACCGTCGCCAGGTTCGTCGACGGCCCTTTGTGCATGGTTCATTGATGTATCGAGCGATTCCACCTCATAGACAAACTTCTCACGTTCTGCCCAGGCGAAATCAAGTAGGTCAGCGCACACTTTTTGTGCCTGTGCCGGATTGTCGTCGGTGATTACAACGCAAGATAGCCCTGCATCGTGAATATCAGCGTGTGGGAAGCCAGTAAAAAGGCTGACCGCCAGACACGTTGTTTCTTCATAGCTTGCCGCCCGCTTCTGCAGCTCGTTGTTGGGAAAATCGTCTGTCCCCTGGCGCATCACATGAGGCAGCATAGGGGCCTGATCCAGAACCATGCTGGGCTTGCATTTTCCTTCGAGCATGTCGAAGAATATTTGCGCAGCGCGCTGGGCCGTACTGTCCATATCGATGTGTGGATAAGTGTGATAACCCGTGAGAACTGCGCAATTCGCAAGCAGCAAGGGTGTGACGTTGGCATGCATATCGAGGCTGACGCACACGGGTAGACCGGGTACGCAAGATTGAATCCGTCGCAACAGTTCGCCTTCCCCGTCTTCAAATTCTCTTGTCACCATCGCGCCGTGGAGGTCGAGGAGCAGACCATCCACTTGTTGCGCCAGGGCCACGATGCTAGCGCACATCGATTCGAATGCATCACTTTCTACGGGTCCGCTCGGTGGTGCACTGGCTGCGATGCCAAACAGGATCTCAGCGCCCCTGGCGCTCGCCACTTCTATATAGCCACCTAGACATGATGCCGTATCGCGATACACATTAAGGACATCAGCACCAGCGAGTGGTTCGGTTCTGCCGCCGGAGAATCGGGTGATGTCAGTCAAGACCGGAGAGAAGGTATTGGTTTCGTGGCTCATCATAGCAATGCCAATCTTCATATGTGCCCCATTGTCCTGTGCGCTCGATAAGGGTTGAATATTGCGTGACTTTACCCGTCTTGACTATGTTGATCAGGTAATTAAAAGATAAGTGCGGGTTATCCGCGGGTCGGCCGGTCTGCCTGACGATGCTCAGCGGGAACGGTTATCGCTCAGAAAAACACAGGTAGGACACGCCTCGTCGGCGGCGATTTCATCTTCCGGCAGCTGATATTGCGGGGTTGCATAGCGCTCGATACGATCATCCGCATGACGGTCCTGATCCTCCATGCCGCTCTCGGAGGCGTTCTTGCCGGCCTGAGGGCGCATGACACGGTCTTTCCACGAATGATCATCAGACCATTCGAATGGCAGTTGAACGATATCGCCAGGCTGGGTCGCAGACGCAAATACCCTCAAGGTTGTCTGCATGATCTTGAACTGTTCGGCTTTGTCGGCAGGCCGACCTGAAGTACGACCGAGGGGGTAGTCAAGAAATACGGCACGTGGTGGATTGACTGCCTGAGTAATAGACAGAGCGCTGGACATACAGACTGTTGGTATGCCCCTCGATTCGATTTCTCTGGCGATCAATCCGACGGACTGATGACACACGGGTCAGGCAGGCACCAGCAGTGCGAGGTCGACTTCGTCGGTAACCAGTCGGTCGGCGAGTGCGGGCGCCAGGATTTCTGTGACTTTTCGGGAAGAGTATATCCCGCCCATAAAAGTGTAAGCGCGGGGACCCACCTCACCCACAACGCCTGCTGCAGCTATTTCATGTAATGTTTCCAGCGGGAACACGACATTGGCATCTTTTCGAACATCCTTAAGATCGTAGGCAAAGTGGGTGGCACGCAAGGCTGCTGGTGGCGTTCGATTGTCGATTTCCCGATAACTGAAATCATCACGAAAATGAAACGCAATTTGCCCTTTAACGTAGATGCCACCCGAGGCGATAAGCCCGACTGAGGCCTCATTAAGCGGTTTGCTGGGCGTCGCAAATGGGGGCTCGTCACTGTTGTGAACCCAATCGTAGGGTGGATAGCCAAGCGCTGAGTACTGTTCACGTGTTCGCGCTATATAGTCGATGGGTGGCTGCACGCAGCGGTCTCCATAGCCATTTCTACTATAAAATGCCTCTTTAGCCGAGGTTTGTATACCTCGGACCTGGTTTGTGGCTCTGTTCGTGACAGAGTTGGGTCGTCCCACTGTAACCTATCCGGGGATTGCTCGACAGTTACCGGCTATCGCAATTTTTGCGAAACTGGGGTAAAGAAGTGTGAAGGAAAATAACGGGGGAAAGATGAGCGATCTTATATATGAAGTCCAGGATCATGTCGGAACACTGACACTGAATCGACCGGAGGCCATGAACTCGCTGACTTATCAGTTGTATGCGGATATTGAGGATACTGTGCGTCATAGCGAAGCGCGGGTTTTGATTATCACGGGTACTGGTCGAGCATTTTGTGCCGGAGACGATGTTAAGCAGATACTCGGCAATCCGGAACCGCCTCCACAGGCGTTTAGGGAACGTTCTAAGGCAACGGGTGGCCTTACTGCTGCGGCAGATGCGCTCTTATATACCGATATACCGGTTATCGCTGCAGTTAATGGTCCTGCAGTTGGATGGGGCATGGAACTTGCATTGATGGCCGACATCCGCGTGGCTTCAGTCAACGCAAAGTTCGGAGAATTGTTTGTGATCCGTGGTCTTTGCTGTGATGCACCGGGCTTAGGTCGCCTTGCTTCGCTTGTCGGACGTGAGCATGCGGCCGAACTTTTGTTTACGGGAGAGGTGATTGATGCAGCCAGGGCGAAAGAGATTGGCCTCGTCAGCAGGGTCGTTCAGCATGCAGACCTGATGGATACGGCAAACGCGATCGCCGCGAAAATCGCGCACAACCCGCCGCTGGCCGTGCGGGCTCTAAAAGCGGGCTTGCGACGTACAGTCGACCCAGATTGGCGAGATACGGGACACTGGGCGATCGAGCAGATCGCACACTTGCGCACGACGGAAGACTCGAAGGAGGGTGTGGCGGCCTTTCTTGAAAAGCGGCAACCGGTGTATCAGGGCCGATAAATCACTCGACCCAGCCCGGACCTCTGTTGTCTGCAATTTCGCCGTCGATATAGACGTCCACTTTGTTGGTATAGAAAGAGGCGTAGGTGCTAATGGCACGACACTCATCATACGGTTCTAGATAGGCCCAGATGGCATCTTCCAACCGCCGGTCATCTGTCTCGATGTGCCAGTAACTGGCGTTACCTTTGAATGGGCAGTAAGTACGGGTTTGTGATTGATGGATCAGGGCCGCATCGATGTCAGCCTGAGGTATGTACCAGGTAGGTCTGTGCCCGGTTTCACTGAGCAGTACGGCAGCATCGCTGCGCGCAATAATCGTTGTGCCTATCCGCACTTCAAGCTGGCGGCCCAGAGGTGCGATATCAACTTCGTAATCAGGGTGCTTCTTGAATCCCGGGGCTGGATTGGACATAGCGATCGCCTTTAGGATGATGACTGAGGACTTTAGCAAACATCGAGGGGAAACGTGACGGATAAAGCACTCGTCATCGGTGGGACCGGACCCACCGGCCACTTCATCGTTAATGGATTACGACAACGGGGTTTTGAGGTCGCCATTCTCCACAGCGGTCGGCATGAGGTTGATGAGATACCCTTCGAGGTAGAACACATACACACCGACCCGTTCGATGAGGATGCGTTGAGCCTCGCGATTGGTCGCCGTACGTGGGACCTGACCATCGCAACTTACGGTCGCCTGCGTATGATCAGTCGCCTGTTTCAAGGGAGAACAGGAAAATTCATATCGATTGGCGGAGGCCCGGCTTATCGTGGTTATATGAATGCTGAGGCGACCTATCCAAAGGGAATGCTCGTGCCGGTACCGGAAGGGGCCGCAAAGACACGCAGCGAAGAGGAAGACGGAAAGGGTTTTCGAGTGTTGAAAAGTGAAGAGGTGGTGTTTAATCACCACCCCGAGGCCACGCACTTCCGCTATCCCTATATATACGGAAAATATCAAATTGTCCCGCGTGAATGGCCCATCGTACGCCGAATCCTGGATGGTCGATCTAAAATTATCCTTCCAGACGGTGGACACTACCTTAACCACCATGGTGCAGCCCAGAACATGGCTCATGCCGTGCTCTGCGGTGTCGATCGCCCGGAAGCCAGTCGAGGTCAGATATACAATTGTGGTGACGAGCGGGTGCTGTCGCTTGGGCAGGTCGTTGAGGTGTGTTGCGATGCATTGGATGCCACGCTGGAAATTGTTTCAATGCCCTACAGCTTGGCGATATCCGCACGCCCCTTAGTGGGACAACCCTGGACCAGTCACCGCATGTTCGATTTGACGAAGATAAAGTCTGAACTTGGCTACAAGGATATAGTGGCGCCGGTAGACGCACTCTCAAGGGCAGTAAAATGGTTGGCTGACAACCCGATTGGTGAACGGGCGGAGAGGAGTTTACAGGATCCGTTCGACTATGCAGCCGAAGACCGTCTGCTCACTGCTTGGACTAAGTTCATCGAAGGATTCGACAGCCCAGCATTTAGCGAGGAGCCTGGCTATACGGGCAGCTATAGTGGACCGGGAGGATCGGTCAGAAAGTCAGCCTGGTAATCGGTATCGAAGACAGCAAATAAAGGAGATTGGCATGGTCGCAGAAGCTAAGCGCGTAGGTGAACAGCGATACAGGGAGTCGTATGGCCGTTATCTGGAGGATTTTGAGGTAGGGGATGTGTATGAACATCGACCCGGGCGCAGCATTACTGAAACAGATAACACCTGGTTTACACTGCTCACGATGAATCAGCATCCCCTGCACTTTGATCGGGAGTACGGTGGAAAAAGTGAATTCGGGCAGGTATTGGTTAATTCCTGTCTGACCATTTCCCTGGTCACAGGGATGTCTGTGTCGGATATATCACAGAAAACAGTGGCAAATCTCGGTTGGGATAAGGTGCGTTTGACAGGGCCGGTATTCATTGGCGATACAATTTATGCGCAGTCGACGGTCTTGAGCATTCGTGAATCAAAATCGCGCCCCAATCAGGGGATTGTTACAGTGGAGACCGTCGGCCTAAAGCAGGACGATACACAGGTGATCAGTTTTGAGCGTTCCATGCTGATCCCGAAACGCGGTCATGCTGTCGATGACGAAATTGACTACTGAGGATCCACCCAGATGAGTGATATCCAGATCATTCTCGATGCAATAGATAAGTTCCTCGATAAAGAGGTTAAACCTGTGGCGCGAGATCTTGAATTAGCCGACACCTATCCGCATGAAATTGTGCAAAAGATGAAAGCGCTTGGGTTGTTTGGTGCCACGATTGGCACGGAATACGGGGGAATGGGACTCAATGCAGAGACTTATGCTCAGATCGTAGAGAAAGTGTCCGCCGTATGGATGAGTCTGAGCGGTATATTTAATTCTCACCTTATTATGTGTGCGGCAGTTGAAAAGTTTGGTAGTCCTGGGATGAAAGAGGCCTATCTGCCACGTATGGCCACAGGCGAACTCAGGGGTGGTATTGCCCTGACTGAGCCCGACTGCGGCACGGATCTGCAGGCTATTCGTACTCGGGCCGTGTTGAAGGATGGCGAGTACATTATTTCCGGTACCAAGCAATGGATTACCAACTCGGTCGAAGGTAATGTCCTTGCGGTGCTGGTTAAAACGGATTGGAACGTCGAGCCTCGACACAAAGGGATGAGCCTGCTCCTTGTCGAGAAGTCGGCAGGTTTTAAGGCACATAAACTGAAAAAGCTCGGGTATCGGGGCATTGATACCGGAGAAGTCTTTTTTGATGAAGTTCGCGTACCCGAAAGTCAATTGGTGGGTGAAGCTGAGGGACGAGGGTTACAACAGATACTCTCCGGTCTGGCACTTGGCCGGATCAACGTTGCCGCGCGTGGGGTAGGAGTTGCCCGTGCGGCGCTCGATGCCAGCGTGAATTATGCCCAGATTCGCCAAACTTTTGGTCAGCCGATCGGTACTCATCAGGCCATCCAGATCAAACTTGCCGACATGGCGACCAAGGTGGAGGCTGCCAGACTGCTTACTGGTAAAGCGGCTCAGGCCTATGACAGTGGCCTGCGCTGTGACCTTGAAGCCGGCATGGCGAAACTTTTTGCCACCGAGGCGGCCATGGAGAATAGCAACGAAGCGCTGCGGATCCATGGTGCTTACGGCTATTCTCCAGAGAACGTGGTCGAAAGGTACTATCGCGATGCGCCATTGCTGGTGGTCGGCGAGGGGACGAATGAGTTGCAACGAATTATCATTGCACGCCAGCTTCTGGAGAGGAATCCGGCGTAAACGTTAAACCCTGAAGGATACATCTTAGCTGGGAAATTCAACCCACCCTCTTTTCATCTCCATCTGGAATGCAGGCCCGCCAGTCTTGCGTGAAGCCATTGCTGAAAAGGAAAAGTTGGGCGATTATGTGAGCCAGCAGTTGTGCCGTGGTAGTCTGGGTGCACAGAGAATGCGGGTTAAACGGGTTCGAGGCGCAACCCGAGATAGTTGTGAAAACGAGTCTGGAAAAGCTGGTCCAAACTCGCAAGGAACAGTTGAAAAATTAAGCTTTAAGGGGAAGTGTGAAACTGCGAATTAGAGGCAATACGGTGCGTTTACGCCTGACCAGAGGTGAAGTGGATGCGTTAGAAGCGGGCGACGTGATCGAAGAGACCACGCAGTTTCCCGATGGCAGCGAGCTATGCTATTGCCTGGTGCCCGGGCGTGAAGAGGAAGCATCGCAGCATTCAAACGATCAAGGCCACACAATCACCATTGAAGTGCCCAGGGCTCGCGCAGCAAGTTGGGCAAGATCCGATGAGGTTGGATATTCCGGGGAGGATCCATTTCAAGTGGGTCCGCTTGCCGTACTCATAGAAAAAGATTTTTCCTGTATCACGCCGCGCGAAGGCGAAGAGGACCTTGATACCTATCCAAATCCTAATGCCGCTTCTGTTTAGAGGGTGGGCTCAGAATAAGAAATCCTCACGTTCGTTGACGTTGATAAACCATCCCGGATGAGGCACGGAAACAGGCGTGATGCCGATCAAATCGATAAACCGCCAGACTTCGCCATGTCCATCTCGCAGATAGGCTCGCAATAGGGGTGCGACTGACTGATTGAGGACCAGATGCAGATTCTGCTGCCTTTCGCTGTCGTCGACGACAACACCTGGGTCACCATCAGTCAGTTCACTGCCGAGCGGTTGCCACCATGTTTGTGGCAGGCAGGGTGAATCTCCAGGTGCGACGAGTAACCAATCTGTATCAGCACGATCCAGACCACCCAGTACACCGTTGAGCGGACTGGAAATATCTGTACCCACTTCGCGGTCGGTAAAGACTGGTCCATATTTCCTGTAGGCATGCAGATTGCGGTTTGCGCTGATCAGCAAAGGCAGGTCCGGTGCAGATGAGATGACATGCTCGATCATGGGCCTGCCGTTAAACTCAAGCAGCGGTTTGTCCTGGCCTCCCAGGCGAGTCCCCATACCTCCGCAGAGTATTAAAAAAGTCAGATTGTCGGTGAGATTGGCCACGCAAGTATTATAGGCGGCGGGTTTGTTTAAAACCCACTTTTGCGACTCACGAGCGGCCAGCCGGTGTATTTATGCCTCAGAATGCTTGACTCTGGGATATGGATATTTTGTGATTACCTAATCAACGTAGGGAGCTCCAGGATGAATCGAATGCCTTTTTTTCGTACGACCGTTTTGGCCACAATCGTTTTGTTGGCCAGTGCTTGTACATCGACCACAGAGAACGGGGCGGAGGTAGCAACTGCCAGGCCTGACCTGCCGGCGCGACCGGAAGCCGATTTGGCAAGGGATGAAGGCCGTAAGCCCGTCGCGGTACTCGATTTTCTGGGCGTCAGTCAGGATATGACGGTGCTCGATGTCATGGCCTCGTCGGGGTACTACACAGAAGCATTGGCGAATGCGGTGGGTCTTAAGGGAACTGTCTATGCACAAAACCCGGCGGTCTTACTGCGTTTTTACGGAGGTCGCAACGATCGCGCCTTGAATGCTCGACTTTTCGGCGATCGATTACCGAATGTTAGGCGCCTGGATCGCGAATTTAATGACCTTGGTCTGGTGAGTGGCAGCATCGATGTGGCCGTGACAGCCCTAAATTTCCACGACCTTTATAACCGTGACCCAGCGCAGGCCCAGGGCGTGCTGGCGGCGATTAAGGAAGTTTTAAAGCCCGGGGGTGTGCTGGGTGTGATTGATCACAACTCAAACCCCGGTGCTGAGCATGCAAAGCTACATCGCGTGCCCGTGGCGGATGCGATTGCTGCGGCAGAGATGGCTGGTTTTACGGTAGAAACAAGCGATATTCTTGCCAATCCAGATGATGACAGGACACAAGGCCCGTTTGCTGAAGGCCTGCGCGGACAAACGGACCGTTTCGTTCTGAAGTTGACTAAACCTGCCGACTGAGGCCCGGGTTTGGGGTTCAGCGGTGTTTAAGCGCGCCTTCGCCCCAGGCTTGTGCAGCATTCCACCAATTCAGTGCTGCGTGGTTGGATGCGACTTGTACATCGCGCCAGATTCTTTGTAGCGGATTATCTAGCTTAGCGCTATTGCCTCCGGCGTTGGCTATGATGGTATTCACTGCTTTGTTAATCAGGCGTACTGCGTAAGCTGTGTCGCGAGGAATTTTCAAAGCCTCGCCTGGAGCCAATGGGCGTTGGTTGTCGATAAGGTCAAAGATCGACCGCAGTATGAGGCCGGCGGTATCTATATCAGCCGCACACTCTGACAACGTAATCTGTGAAGCTGCCTGATTCGACTGCTTTCCCCCCGTCATTTTGATCACCCGGTTCATGGTATAAGTGCGAAAAGCCTCGAGTGCGCCCACGCTGGCACCATAGATGGGCGCTGCTAAAATGGCCACGAGTGCTGCTTGGTAAGGGGCCGTGAACAGCTTGTTCGTATGCAGACCCACGCCGGGTCCCTGATTTGCCATGAGTTGCGGTAGAAAGGCCGCTCGGTGCATAGGTACTTCGACGTTATCCAGGATCACATCCTTGCTACCGGTACCGGACATGCCGGCAACATCCCAGGATTGATGATCCACGGTAACTGCATCGATCGGAATCATCATAAACCAGGGACCCGTAGGTCGCTCATCGATCGACTCTTTAACCAGACCTGAGAGAAACACCCACTGGGCGTGATCTACACCAGAAAGAAAGGACCAGGTTCCGTTTATGATGAAGCCGTCTGTGGTCATGTCGGCCGTCCCGGTCGGGGCGAACGAGGCTGATGAAAATACGTCTGGGTTTGCAAAGTACTCATCTTGTGCGGCGCTGCTGAATGCGCTCACCATCCAATTGTGGACATTGCCAACCGCGACGACCCAGGATGTGGATATACAACTATGGGCCATGCGGGCGATTACCTCAAAAAGTGTCGAAAAATCGGTTTCTCGTCCGCCATAGGCAGCGGGTGTCACTAATCCGAGAAGCCCTTCCCGGCGTAGATCGGCTAAGAGACCCGCATCAATAGAGCCTGAGCTTTCGTGCACGTGCGCGGACGCACTCAACCGGTCAAGAAACTGATCTGTCGCCTCGAGATAGTCATTCGACACAGTTATGTTTTTCCTTATATGTGGCTGGGTGGGTGCCAGAGCGCTAGTATGTTAACTGAAGGAGAATCTATGTACGAAGTGATCATTGTGGGCTCCCCCAGCGTGGGATGTGTGGTGGCCGCGGCCGCGGGGTAGAGCAATGCGTCATCCCAGATGCTTTAATCCTGCCAAGGGCCAATATTAATCTCACATGCTTTATGGTTTGTAAAAAAATTGGGCGAGTGGATGCAAAGGCCACGGTAAAACTTTCGGATCTAGGGTGGGTATGGAAATGGGCTTAAGAGATGCATGATCTGTTAATTCGGAACGCAACGATTCTGGATGGCTTAGGTGGCGTTGGGGTGGTGGGTGATATTGCCGTCGAGGCAGAACGTATCGTCGAAGTCGGCGAGGCCGGCAGCCACGGTCGAACCGAGATTGATGCCTCTGGATGGTGTGTATCTCCCGGCTTTATAGATACACATGCGCATGATGACGGCGCTTTTTTGCGGCACCCCGGCATGGAATTCAAGCTTGCACAGGGCGTGACCACAGTTGTTAGTGGCAACTGTGGGTTCAGTGCAATGCCTCGAGATCCTCAAGCCGATTCAGTGGCCGCAAGCGGCGGAATTCTGGCTGGTATCGAAGGTGAGTTCACCGATCTTGAGGGTTACTTTAGCGCAGTACTCGAGCGACAACCGGCGATCAACAACGTCATGCTCGTGGGCCATAACACCGTTAGATCGCTTGTCATGGGCGAGGAGAAAAGAGCCCCCACCGAGGTGGAAATGCGATGCATGCAACAGCATGTTACCGATGCCTTAGAGCAAGGTGCGTGCGGATTTTCGTCCGGCCTTATCTATCGACCGGGTCGGTACAGTGAGACCCAGGAGGTGATTGATCTTGCGCATATGGCAAGTCCGTTTGATGCACTTTATACAACCCACATGCGTAATGAAGGTGATGGATTGTTGGAGGCAGTCGATGAGAGCCTGCAGATTGCACGAGCCAGTGGAGTACATCTTCACATCAGCCATCATAAAGCGGCTGGTCGAGCAAATTGGGGGAAGGTAAGAACATCGCTCGCTAAGGTCGATGAAGCCTTAGCACAGGGTCAGCGCGTCACGCTCGATGTCTATCCTTACACAGCGGGTTCTGGACGTATGATTGAGTATTTCAATCTAGAGAACCCCAGTCCTGAGCTTGCCGAGGTCATCCGGATTGCGAGTTGCCCGGCCTTTCGGGAATATGAAGGACGTATGCTTAAGGACATCGCGGTAGAAATAGGCATGAGTCTGCCTGATGCAGTGCGCCATGTGCTGATGGCGCCGAAAGGTGATCGTACTATTTGTATCCAGTTTCTTATCGATGAGGCGGACATTGAAACAAACCTGGTGCATGAAGACATGATGATCGGTTCAGATGGCATCCCGGATTTGCGAGGACAACCGCATCCGCGGCTCTTTGGTACATTTCCGAGGATACTCGGGCATTACGTACGTGCCCGTGGCCTTCTTTCCTTGCCGGAAGCAGTGCGGCGCATGACTTCGCTCGCTGCGAAAACTTTTGGCCTTAGTGATCGTGGTGTGATTGCGCCGGG
>JAYZCO010000029.1:0-8136 GCA_036338285.1 Pseudomonadota bacterium | reverse complement strand
CGAGGGCGTTATTGCGTTGGCAGCGGTCAGTTAGGCCTTATAATACTCACCGATTGAGACATGCCAGGCCCGTAAGGTGTCGGATACGGCTGACCGTAGAATCGTTCAGCTATTCTGGGCCGTCGAATCAGAACCGATGCCCGGTTGCCCGCAGATGGGTATCCATTAGTGATCAAACAGGAGATTAGAATGCCCGGATTATTACCCGACCTAGACCCAGATGGGTTGCTGGAGTTTTCTGTCGTTTTTACCGACAGATCTCTCAATCACATGTCGGGAAAGTTCCAGCAGGTTATGAACGACATATCTGCGACCATGAAAGAGGTTTATCAGGCCGACGCGATTGCTGTCGTCCCTGGCGGCGGCACCTATGGGATGGAAGCAGTCGCGAGGCAATTTGCCACAGACCAGCGGTGCCTGGTCATTCGCAACGGTTGGTTCAGCTTTCGTTGGACGCAGATTTTTGAGATGGGCGACATACCGGATGAACACGTCGTCATGCAAGCCCAGCGCTTGAGCGATGCCAAAGATGCACCCTTCGCCCCTGCTGCGGTGGACGAAGTCTGTGATCGCATTGCCGAAATGCAGCCTGCTGTGGTTTTTGCCCCTCATGTTGAAACTGCATCAGGCATCATGCTGCCCGATGACTACATCCAGGCGGTCACTGCAGCGACCCACGAAGCCGGTGGTCTGTTTGTTCTGGATTGCATCGCCTCGGGCGCCATGTGGGTGGACATGCAAGCCCTTGGCATCGACGTTGTGATCAGCGCCCCGCAGAAAGGCTGGAGTGCATCTCCCTGCAGTGCGCTCGTCATGCTTAGCAATCATGCATTGGAACGCATGGAAACAACGACGAGTACGTCTTTCGCCGCCGATCTGGGAAAGTGGCTGCAGATCATGGCTGCTTATGAAAACGGCGGGCATGCCTATCACGCAACCATGCCCACCGATTCACTGACTCAATTCAGAGACACGATGCTGGAAAGCGGACAGGTTGGTTTTGATGCACTGCGCGCCAAACAGCTGGAACTGGGCAAAAAGGTCCGCGAATTGCTGGCGAATAAAGGCATCAAAAGCGTGGCTGCCCCCGGATTCGAAGCGCCCGGCGTTGTCGTCTGCTACACCGATCAAGGCGCCATTCAAAATGGCAAAGCATTTTCAGAGGTTGGATTGCAGATCGCCGCCGGTGTTCCCCTTCAGTGTGACGAAGGGGACGACTACCAGTCGTTTCGACTGGGTCTGTTCGGGCTGGAAAAACTCAAACAGGTAGACCGCACGGTCGCTACCCTGTCCGAGGCACTGGATGCGGTGTTGTAGCCTTTAATGATGTTTGGTGTGTCACTCTGAGTCGCTCCAGTCGAAAAGAATTCCCATGACCTGCGCTCTTTGCTCGTCAGCCAGGGCATAGGCCTGCGCACAATCGCCTGGCAGAAACTCATGTGTGAGCAGACCCGACAGATCAAATTCACCGCGTAATACCAGGTCAAAGAACAACGCATCAATACGGCGTTCGGTCCAGCCATCTCTGTCATGGCTGTCGTGAGTAGCCTGGATGGTGAGCCCCTTGGTCATCACATCCGAACTCAGTCGCTGCCTGGAAGGGTAGCCGGTATCACCCAGTAATATGACTTTGCCAAACCGGGCGGCGGCGGCGAGTGCGTGTTGAAAAACGGCCGCATTACCCGTGACATCAACGACGATCGATGGACCGTTGCCGGCGTTAAGGCTCTGGATGTCGTCAAGACAGTCTGCGATGTCTGCGTTAAATACCTGGGTCGCGCCACCTTGTTTTGCGAGCGTCAGCCGCGTAGTAGAAAGGTCGACGACGGCGACCGCGTCTGCGCCGGAATGCGATGCCCAACGGATGGCCATTTGTCCCACCGGTCCTGCACCGATGATCAGGATATGTTGCCCGGGTTCAAAGTGCCCCGCCCAGGCGGCTCGATGTGCTGTTTTGGCCAGACCGGCCCAGCAGGCCTGTTTCAGATCCATCCCGGGGGGGATGGGAGAGCAATCTTTGGCGGCCATCAGTTGGTGTGATCCATGGCCCATGCGCATATAGATGTGATCGCCGGGTTTGAACTCCGTGACGTTACTGCCGATTGTCTCCACTTCCGCCACGGACTGGACACCGGTTTGCAGTTGGGGGAAAGAAAAAATGTCCGCAAAATGTGTGTCAGGGTCGTACTTCTGGTTAAGGATAATGGTCTCTGTGCCGATGCTCATCAGGCTATACAACGTGCGTACGCGTATCTCGTGTGCGCCGGGCTGTGGCAATTGAAAGTCCTCGAGGGCTACTTCTCCCCTGGCTGGAAATATGATTCGCGTTGGCATGATCAACCCTCCTGGTCCGTGAGTGTGCTAGGGCTTGTAATCGATGACGCAGGTGCCGCCGATTTTCTGCATGCTTTGCGCGGTATATTCATGGAATTCTATAAAAATGTCGTTTGGGTCATGACAGGTCACCATCCAGGTATCATCTCCACCCAGATGTTTTTCAGTGACCTCCACGCCTTTGCTCATCAAGGTATCGCGTACCGCTGCCACATCGTCGACTTCAATTGCAAAATGGGCGACCGTGCCCTGCTTTTTGTGTTCGCTCACCTTAACGACCTCAATATAGGTATCGTTACCGAACGCCAGGTACATGCCGATTAATTCATTTTGCAGATTTCTGAACTCAAACTTGCGGTTGATTCCCAGGTAACCATAAAAAGCCTCGGTGGCTTCGAGGTCGTCGGACTCTATACACACGTGTGCCAGTCTTACTACCATTCGATTTGCTCCTTGTTGGGGTTTACTCGGCTTAGTGTTCAGGTCCGGTTTTGCCTTCGCTCCACCAATCTGTGCCTGCAGCTCCACGCAGGAAGCTGTCCCTGGCTTCGTCTGTTTGTGCAAAAAGAGCGTCGAGTACCGATTTCGACAAATCGTCCGCGGGCCAGCGTAACTGGCTGCCGCCGGAGGCGGCAATGGTGACCAGTAAGTCACCGATGATGCCTGGATCCAACGCGTCGGGGAGCCTGTTGCGGAGATCTTTCAGTTTGGTTTCGACCAGCGTTCGGTAAGGTGAGTCTGTGGGATAGTCTCCGGGCAGTATCGAATCGGTCGGCAGGCTGGGTGAAAAAATATTTGTCTCATACAGCCCTGCCTGGACCAGGGCAACCTTTATGCCCCAACGGTCGACTTCGTGTCGCAGGGCCTCGGTGGCACCTTCAAGGGCAAATTTACTCCCCGTGTAGCACACATCGCCAGCCAGACCCGCGACGCCGGACAGGGAGCTGATCATAATAATGTAACCGCTGTTTTGCGCACGCATATAGGGCAGTATCTCGCGTGTTAATAGCATCGGCGCAAAGAAATTGGTTTCCATCACCTCGCGAATAGTCTGCTCGGTCAGGTCCTCAAAGGCGCCTGCTCTCAATATGCCGGCATTATTTACCAGCACATCGATGCGTCCAGCCTTGCCGATGATCTCCTCTACTAACCCCTTGAAGGTCGAAGGTCTACTAACGTCCAGGGCCTTGATATGAATTTCTAACCTTTCTTGTTCAGCAATTTGCTGTAAAGGGCGTGCTTTGTTTGTATCGCGCATGGTTGCGTAGACTTGGTCGCCGTTGCGTGCAAAGGCCAGGGCGCTTACGAGGCCAATACCACTGCTACAACCGGTGATGAGAATTACGGCCATTGATCAGAACCTCCAGCGCTCGTCTTTGAACACATCATCGCCGTTATATAAAGGGGTTGATAGAGGATTTTGAGAGGTGGCCGGGTAGTGTGCTTGGGTTCACGGTAGTCAGCGAAGTTGCCAGATGCAATCACAAACAGCTTACGTTTGCCCTTCGAGCGATCGCTATACTCCAAAATAATGTGTCTCACGACTAGGTCTTGGGTGAATGAAGACGGCTTTGGTTTGTGGTGCCGGTGGTTTCATTGGTACGCATCTGGTGACAAGACTCCGTGCAGAGGGGATGTGGGTTCGCGGTGTGGACCTGAAACTCCCGGATTTCTGTCCGACGGATGCGGACGACTTTCTCGTGGGAGACCTGCGGGATGAAAATATAGTACGAAGTGCCTTCGATCGTCGTTTCGACGAAGTGTACCAACTTGCAGCAGACATGGGCGGTGCGGGCTATATATTTACAGGCGACAACGATGCCGCCATCATGCACAACTCTGCCGTCATCAACCTTAATGTGCTTGAGGCCTGCCATAAGTGGAAGGTCGGTAGGGTGTTCTACGCCTCGTCAGCCTGCATCTACCCGGAGCACAATCAGCTGGACCCGACAAATCCCAACTGTGAAGAAGACTCCGCTTACCCGGCCAAGCCGGACAGTGAGTATGGGTGGGAAAAGCTGTTCAGCGAGCGGCTGTATTTGAGCTACGCACGCAACTACGGCATGCAGGTGCGTATTGCCCGATTCCACAATGTTTTTGGTGAATTAAGCACGTGGCAAGGCGGTAAGGAGAAAGTGCCCGCTGCCCTTTGTAGAAAGATTGCATCCGCTGAGGAAGGTTCGAAAATCGAGATCTGGGGCGATGGTACTCAGACTCGCTCGTTTCTCTACGTTGAAGAATGCCTCGAAGGTATGTTGCGGCTCATGCAGTCCGACTGGTCCGGCCCGGTAAACATCGGTTCGGATGAAATGGTGTCTATCAATGAGCTTGCTGCAATCATCATGCAGATCGCTGATAAAACCGTTTGCATCAAACACATCCCAGGACCACAAGGTGTCAGGGGCCGAAACTCAGATAATCGCCTGATTGAGAAAATGCTGGGCTGGAGGCCTACACAAATGCTGTGGCAAGGGATCCGCCCGACCTATCGCTGGATTCAAAAAGAGGTTCGTGCCCAGTGCTGACGGTCGACATTTTCCCCGAGCGGATGATCGAATTCACCTCACAGGTGTTCGCGGGTTTGTATGATCTGCGAAACAACAATGAGCTGAAAATCCGAAGGGGCTGGCGTGATTTTCCGAGTCTCAATCCCGACTCAGTGCATTTCCAGCTGGTATCGATGCGCGTTGAAGACGAGACGGGCAGGCGGGTCAATATGGTCTTTGATCTCATCGACGGCGCCCAGATACCGAGCGCCCGCCACCTAGATTGGGCAGATGTCTATTTTAAAGCAAGTCTGCGTCCTGGCATCACAGCACATGACTCGCCCAAGGTGGTCCCCTTCGGGCTACGCTATGCCTGTACCAGCGGCAATGAGTCCCTGCTCGATCGATTTCTCTTTGCCCTGATCTCCGGCTTAAGAGGACGCAGATCGCGCTTCGCGGACTCATCACGGCTGCACCGGATGATTTCGAATCCGATTTGGCTCGCGCTGTCTCGATTTAAAGCCACCGAAGCTTATAGCCGTTTGTCCCCAAATGTGAGCCACTTTGAAACGCCGCCATCGAAGGAAGTCAAGAGACTGGTTTACTACCGTACGCGGGTTTATCCACTCAACGATGCGAAAACACCTGAGATTGCTGAAGAGTTTCACAAAGTGAACGAGGTGCGCGCCAATACCATCCGCGCGCTACGCGACAGCCTGGGCCCGTCTTTCGTGGGCGGCCTCCGCCCGACGCCTTTTGCACTTGCCTCTTATGCGGATATCACGATGCAGGAGCCGTGGGGGCTACGCCGTCATCTTGAGATGGTCAAACAGAGCGCGATCTGTGTAACCACCCATGGGTTGTTCGACTGCATCGACTGGAAAGTGGCCGAATACCTGGCGGCCTCCAAATGCCTTGTGGTGGAAAAGTTGCTTTCCGAGTTACCGGTCCCCCTCGAAGAAGGCGGACAAATCTTGTCTTTTACAAACCCGGAGGAGTGCGTGCGGCAGTGCGAGCTTCTACTACAGAGTCCGGACCTGATGGCTCAGTCACGGCAGGAGGCATTCGATTACTACCAGCAACATGTCGCCCCCTCCAGCATCATGCGCAACTGTCTCACAACCGCACTCAGTCATGGCTGAGCACCAGCGACCCATCTCCGCTATGACAGGGAAATTCGAGCCGTAACTTCGCGAGCTTTGTTAAAGCCGGCAATACCCTGGATTTTTCTTAGGCGCTCACGGGTCGATGAGCACGCCGGGATTGAGAATACCGCCGGGATCGAGTTCTTTCTTCACGGCACGCAAAGCCGATTTGAAGGTTGTGGGTACCTGTCGGTCGTATCCTGGCCGATGCATCCGCCCGACTGCATGATGATGTGTGCTGGTGCCCCCGGCATCGATCACCGCCTGGGTTGCAGTATCCTTAATATGTTGCCACATTTCCGCCTCGCCACCGGGTTGTGCCACGCCGGAAAAGCTGTAATAGGGCGCGGGTCCGTCGGGATATACGTGTGTAAAGCGGCAGGACAAACGAGCACCCGTGCCGAGGGTTTCGCGCAGTGCAGTACCAACCTTATCGCGCACGTGTGCATCGAATTCGGGCCATTTATTCCAGGTGATCGACGTTTCGAACGTGTCGGAAAGTAAACCCAGGCCATTGCTGACGCCGGCGTTGACACCAATAAATGATTGGCGCCAGGCACCAACGGCACCCTCACGACCCGTTGCCTTGCCGGTCCCATCGTCGATTAGGATGGCGTCATCATCAACATGACCACCGCATGCCCGTGCGATGCGTACGGCTTCATGTACGGGCCCACTCTGTGGTACATCGGCGGACTCAAAGCCGATGATCAATAAGGGCTGCTGCCCGTTCAAACCGGCACTTGCCTCGGCTTCAGCTGGATCAAGCAAACGTAAGTTGGCCGGCCACAATTTAGCCTGCACGATATGCCTTGTGGCTTCGTAGCCTTCTGCCCAGGAGGGAAAAACCACCCCAGCCGTCGCGCGATAAACAGGGCGCTTCTGCAAGCGCAGCCAAACACTTGAAATCACGCCGAGTATACCCTCGGAGCCAATGGCTAAACGGTCCGGACTTGGTCCTGCACCACTGCCAGGCAGGCGACGCGATTCCCACCAGCCGCTGGGTGTCAACATGCGAACCGATTCGACGAAATCGTCGATGTGAGTATGGTTGGTGGCATAGTGTCCGCCCGATCGCGTCGCGACCCAGCCGCCGACTGTAGACCACGGAAAGCTCTGCGGGAAATGACGCAAGGTCAGGCCATGGGGGCGCAGTTGAGCTTCGAGATCCGGACCGAAGACACCGGCCTGGATGTTTGCTGCTCGAGATATATCGTCAATTTCAATGATGCGATGGAAATTGGCCATGTCTATCGTGACCGCCGCATTGCACTGTTCAGGCACATTCAGTCCCCAAACCACGCTGGTGGCACCCCCATAAGGAATCGCCGCGAAGCCGTGCTGATCGCACCAACTTAAGACCCTTTCCAACTCCTCTTCGGTGCGGGGGAAGGCGACCGCATCCGGTGGATTGTCGAATTGTCCGCGCAGCGCCTTGAGCAGCTCAAGCGAATGTCCGCCATAGGTATGCAGGGCCCGTTCGCGGTGTCCTGCATTTACAAATTCGGATAAAGCAGCGGGCACCTGGATGCGACTGGGACTGAGTTGTACGTCATCCAGCTTAGGAACCGGTGGGGGTGTGACTGCTTGCCCTAGTTTCTGTGAGGCGACTTTTGCCATCTTATGGCGTTCTTCGTCGCTGGGCTCGTCGCTGACATTGCCCCAGGTCCAGAAACTTCTAGGTTCATTCCAAACTGCCATATCCTTCTCCTGCGGATTGTTGCCAGTGTCGACCGGCGTACCTCACCGGTACATATGATAGGGACTCTACCTGAAATTGCAGCCGCAGTTCGAAGACGACCGCGTGAAACGGCTGGGGACCGAGCCTTCGCTATAGATATCCCGTAAGCTTTAATTCGCTTTTAGCGCAGTGCGGGCATCACCTGCTTGGTGAACAGGGATACCGCGCGCTTTGCAAGTTCGGGCGTTTTTTCAGCGGATGGGCCGGCGATGACGAAACGTTCTATGCCCAGCGCCTTTAAAGCCAACAGGCGTTCCACACAAGTTTCCACCGGGCCGATCACGGCGAATCGGTCCATGAATTCATCGGGGACTTCCTTCGACTGTTTTGAACCTTCTCGAAAGTGTCCGCTCATCTCATAGGCATTGTAAACACGGTCGTACACTTTCCGATCTTGCTCCGGGGCGGGGACGACCAGCTTGCCATGCAT
>JAYZCO010000028.1:0-17333 GCA_036338285.1 Pseudomonadota bacterium | reverse complement strand
CGGTGAAGCGACTAACCTGGGCCTGCTGCATATGCGCAGCGAAGCCGTCGGCGGCCTGGCCCCACAGAACGATTTCTCCGTGGCGCGGGTCAGGCAGGAGTTTAAGAACCGCTCCTCAGTAGGGGCTTTGTTGGTCAGCCGTGAGGGTGATGGCAGCATTAACGGTGATGCCGACAGTGACTACAATCGCACCTATGCGGTGGATGGAAAGTGGGGGATCGGTGACCATCTTGATATCGATACGTATTACGCGCAAACGGAGACACCCGGAATGCGCGGCGATGACAAGGCGTATCGGCTGGCGGGACGATATAACACCCCTGCCTGGTCACACACGTTGGGCTATACCCGCGTGGGTGAGGATTTCAATCCGGAAGTAGGATTCCTTGCACGCCGTAACTATCAAAAACTGGAATGGTACACACTGCGTCGATATCGACCGCCGGACCTTTGGGGCCTGCACGAACTGCGACCTCATATTGCGTTCCGCGGCTTTTGGGATGACGATGGGTTTTGGGAGACTGGTTTTTTGCATGTCGACAATCACTGGGAATGGCGGAACGGTATCGAGACTCATACTGGGGTCAACTTTACCCATGAGGGGGTAACCGAAGCATTTGAAATTAACCCGGGCCCAATCGTCCCGATTGGTGAATACGATCACGAAGAGTTACAGCTTGTGTTCGATACCGACAAAGGTAAGCCCGTTAGCTTTGAAAGTCGGTACACCCGCGGTGGATTTTTTGGTGGCGATCGGGATCAACTCAAGACGGCGGTCAATGTACGGTTTGGAGATCGCTTCTCGTCTTCGCTGGAATGGAACTACAACAATATCGATCTGCCGGTTGCAAACGGTGCGTTCGAAGTCAATGTGGGACGCTTGCGGCTTTCGTACTCATTTTCACCCAAAATTTTATTGCAGGTACTGGTTCAGTACGATGACCGTAGTGATCTTGTAGCAACCAACATACGGTTCTCCTGGTTGCAGGCAGCGAATGCGGGACTTTATCTGGTATATAACGAAGTCGATGATGACAGCATCGTAGGGCCGATGGAAAAACGGCGCGAAATTGCGATTAAATACAGCCGGATTATCGATCTGCTCTAAACACCCAGGCTATTTCGGCTACCGCTCGTCTCGATAAAGTCTGCTGACTAAAGCGTTCATATAGGTCATTTTCAGGTTGTTGGTTTTTGTGTGGATAACTCGTCTATAAATGCACAAATTAGGTTAACAACGGCATCTGGCGCCTCGCGAACGACAAAGTGGCCGGTATCATCGATGTAATGTAATCGGCTATCTGGGAGTCGATCATGCAGGTCTTCCGCATTTTCCCTTGTGCCGTTTTTGTCTTCTGTGCCATAGAGCAGGAGTACAGGTTTATCGCAGGTGCCCCAATACGACAGGGAAGGCGAGATTCGCGTGTCCCATTTTGCGCCGCGTGGAATGGGCGCGTTCCAGATGGAGGTAGCCGTTGCTTCGAATTCGTGGGGGTGAGTGTCGCGAAAATTCTTGGCGCAAAAAGTTTTGTGTAGCGCATCTTCCCACTGTTGGCGATCACCTTGTCTTCTCGCCGTGGCCATTTCTTTTAGAGTCTCTGGGTTGGTGCGGGGGGGCAACTGGCCCCCGGTGCCACAGATGATCAAGGCACGCGTGCGGTGAGGATAGTCTCGTGCAAATACCTGGGCGGCACGACCTCCCCATGCATGTCCTACAACAATCACCTCTCTGTGATCGAGGTGCTCAAGGAGCCGAGCGGCATCGGCTGCGACGTCATTGAGGGAAAATGACCCTTCAAACTCTGTGCGACCGGCGTTACGTTGGTCAAAGCGAACACAGTTAAGTTGCCCCAATCGCTGGATTACAGGGTCCCAGAACTCAAGGGGCAGGGTTGCACCATTGAAGAAGAGAAGGGTGGTCGGTGCTTCGTCATGATCTATGCGAAAGTTGAGGCGGGTTTGCTGATTAATGGCAAGCATGGCGGTATTTTGCTACAAAACGAGGAAGTGCCGGTAGTGTTTAGCTGTCTGCTTTGGCATAGACTGGTTAAAGGGATGATGGGGAAATCGCTATGAAACTGCTGCTGTATGGATTTGTTTTTATCAGTTTTTCTTGCCTTGCTCAGAACAATGTACTCGAAACCGATGCCGGTGGTATCGCAGGTCCGGAACTCTTCGCGGAGTATTGTGCTGTTTGTCATGGCGAGCAGCTTGAAGGTGCGGCCCAAGGTGTTGCACTGATTAATCGTGACCTGACTCAAGGAGATTCAATAGAAGCCCTCGAGGCTGTCATAAACCAAGGTGTGCCAAATACGGGCATGCTGGCCTGGCAGGAAACTCTTGATCCAGGGAAGGTTCGTTCGCTTGCATTGCTCATAAAGGAATATCGGTCCGGACTTGTCACGGTTGACTTAAAAACAGATTTTTCGATACCGAACGGACCGCAGGATTCAATGCATCACGGATTATCTGTGGTCGAGGTGACCGACGGACTTGATCGCTTTCCTTATTCTATCAGTGTACTTCCCGATGATTCGATTGTTGTCACCGAGAAGATGCACGGTTTGCGCAGAGTGTCGCCTGCGGGCGATGTGTCAAACCTAATCAAAGGCACACCGGATACACATAATGACGTTTATGTAATGGAATCGGATGGCATAGAGTTCGGCTCCGGGTGGCTGCTTGATATTGAGGCGCACCCGAACTATTCGGACAACGGTTGGCTCTACCTGCATTACACGGAGCGCTGTCGTAATTGCGGGGATGTGATGGATGAGAATAACCCACCGACTTCGCGGAATATGGTCGTCAGGGGGAGGATCAAAAACGGCGTCTGGCAGGACGAAGAGTTAATCTGGTCAGCGCAGGAATTTGATTCAAATTTGTATCTTGATGTCGTTGCAGGTGGACGTTTGGCATTTGATCCTGAGGGGTACCTTTTCATGACCGTGGGTATGCGAAACATGGACACGATTCAAGACCTGGGCACCCCATACGGTAAAACCCATCGCGTACATGATGACGGTCGGGTGCCGAACGATAATCCCTTTTACAATGATGACGGCGTGGTCAAGACGATATGGACCTACGGTCACCGTAGCCCACAAGGCCTTGCGTTCAACGTAGATAGGCGTGAGGTCTGGGGTACAGAACACGGGCCCCGGGGTGGTGATGAAATCAATCTGTTAGCGCCGGGTGGAAACTATGGATGGCCTTTGTTCTCCGGGGGGCAGAACTACGACGGAACGGAAGTGGCACATGGGCGTGAGCGCAGTGAGGTAGAACTTCAGGACACTCAATTACCCGTCGTGGAGTTCACACCGTCTATCGCCATCTCGAATCTGGTGGCATACGAAGGGGATGCCTTTCCAGGTTGGCGAGGTGACTTTCTGGTCGGGTCTCTCAAAGCCCGGGATTTGTATCGAATTAGACTGAGAGATGGTGTTGTCGTAGAGCAAGAGGCCCTGCTGGAAGACCTGGGGCGAATCCGTGATATCGATGTGAGCGAATCAGGAGAGGTGTATCTGCTGATCGAGCACCAGGGCGGTGGGCGAATTGTAAAACTGGTTCCGTTGCAGGCTGATTCGGTGAGTTCAGGGGCATAACTTTGCTTAAGCGCGTTACCTGCCCCTACTCGGACAGGAACCCGCATATCCTGGCTTGGTCGACAGCTACTTTGCAATGCAAACCCATGCGAGGCGTTGGCATTTGAAAGCTGCCATGCAACTGCAAAGGTGAAGGATGGCCATACTCAGTTATGCGGGAGGGATGACGGTGGATTTAGAGTTTGATCACATACATCTGATCAGTCGTGATGCGAAAGCGGCGGCGGGTTGGTATGAGGATATGCTTGCAGGAGAAATCCTTGCTACCTACGAACTGCGGGATGCGGTGCAGGTCAATATTCGGGTGGGGGGCGCGGTGCTCATTATCAGAGACGCACGGCCCGGGGAAAGCCCGGTTGAAACCCGGCCGATGCAGGATTTCGTAGGCTATTCTTCCCACGATGAGTGGGGGACAGACCATTTTGGCTACACCTACTACGGCGATCTGGATGCACTTGCTGAGGAACTGACGGATAAAGGTGCAACATTCAGTGTGCCACCGTGGGAATTTAATCCTGGCACGCGGCTGTGTTACCTCTCCGCTCCCGATGGCGTCAGTATCGAGATTGTCGAGGGCCGCAAATAATGTGGCACCACCAGCCCTTGGCTGATTATTCGTCGAAGCAGACCAGTATCGCGGCGTTCACAATGACCATGAGGTCGTTACCGACATCAGCAGGGATGTCGAGGCCACCAACCGCTGTTTCGACCGTGACGCTGCCATACGGTAACTCGGCAGCCACGGCCGCCGGGTCGATGGCGGCAGGATCACCGCAACCCAGTTTTATCGTGATCTGCATATCGTCGGGGGATTTGTTGGTCGCCCGAAAGAAATTCAAACTCGAGTGACGGATCGCGTCGGACACGGCTCGTCGGGCCGCTTTGGTGTAGTCTCCGCCATGTACGTCGACGCCCATGCCCATTTCAGTGACATAACGAATGAGTGACATATCTCTCTCCTGTAACAGAGAACCATTTTATCGTGGTATGTGCCGAAATAGGGGGTGTAATTTCGCTGCGTCGTGCCATGCTGGTCTGCCCGGGGGCTTTGTTAGACTCTATGACCCCTTAGGAGCGATGTATGCCCGCTGAAGTGGGAAACAAACAAGCGTTACTTAATGAGTTAAAAATCGACCGGGATGCGAAGTCGGGGGATGGCGGACGCCCGATTAAGTGGTTTGTGGCCATTGCGCTCATTGCCGGAAGTGCCTTTGGCTTGTGGTTTCTGGATATTCCAGGTTCAGTCGAAATGCTGCCTGTGAAGACGGCCGTCGCGGTAGCTGCTTCAAGTCAGCCGGTTGGTGACAGTGTGCTCGATGCGACGGGATATGTTGTCGCCCGCAGACAGGCGACCGTGTCTTCAAAGGCGACCGGTAAAGTGATCGAGGTCCTTATTGAAGAGGGTGTGATTGTAAAAAAAGATCAACTACTTGCCCGGCTGGATGATTCTATCCCGCGGGCGCAATACGAGTTATCTGCATCCCAGTTGCGAGCGGCCGAAGCGAGTCTCGCTGAGCTGCGTGTCTCTCTCAAGCAGGCACATCTGGACCTTAATCGCACTCAGGGCCTGGCTAAGCGGAATCTCGCAAGCCAGGCAGCTCTCGATCGTGATTCGCTTTCTGTCGAAGCGCTCATTGCGCGTATGGATCGTGCGCGCAAGGATATTATTGTTTCTGATCGAGCGATGGCGGTGCAGAGACAAGTGCTGGACGACATGCAGATACGTGCGCCATTTGCGGGTGTTGTCATCGCTAAAGCGGCCCAGCCCGGAGAAATGATTTCACCTGTGTCGGCTGGCGGAGGGTTCACGCGTACAGGTATCTGCACGATCGTGGATATGGATTCGCTGGAGATCGAAGTGGATGTTAACGAGTCCTACATCAATCGTGTGTATAGCGGGCAACCTGTACAGGCTACGTTGAATGCCTATCCAGACGATCACTATCCGGCCGAGGTGATCGCAATCATACCCGCGGCAGATCGCAATAAAGCGACTGTGCGGGTGCGTGTGGGTCTGTCGGCGCGAGATGAACGTGTGTTGCCGGATATGGGAGTGCGCGTTGCTTTTCTTGATAAAGAAGTGAAGATCGAACCGGTGCAGGCGCCACAGGGTGTGTTGATTCCTGAGGAGGGTGTCAGTCGGGATGAGGCCGGGGATTTCGTGCTGGTGGTGAAAAACGACAAGGTTGAGCGACGCAGCGTTCGCCTGGGTGGGCCTGATGGTCTTCGCGTGCGTGTGCTTACAGGTTTGGCAAACGGCGAACGGATTGTCGCATCTCTGGACATTGAAGAGCTTGAAGAATTAAAACGCGGTGCCACGGTCACAGTAGTCAGATAATGTGACGGCGCAAAGCAGCAACGGGGGGTCTGTGTGGTATATGCAGTCAGCTTGAAGGGCGTAGAAAAGCAGTACACCAAGGGTAGAGAGTTGGTCCCGGTTCTGGCAGGCATCAACTTGGACATCGAGGCGGGGGATTTCCTGGCATTAATGGGTCCTTCTGGGTCTGGTAAGACTACGTTGCTTAATCTCATTGGTGGATTGGATTATCCGACCGGGGGTGAGATCGAAGTCGGTGGCCAGAGCCTTAATAATATGAAGGCAAAGGCACTGGCGCGATGGCGCTCCGAAAATATCGGCTTCATATTCCAGTTCTACAACTTGTTACCCGTGCTGTCTGCCCAGCGCAATGTGGAACTACCGCTACTTCTGACGCGTCTCAGTCGTAAGCAAAGACAGAAAAATGCAGCCACTGCGCTTGAAATTGTGGGTCTGAGCGATCGTGGCAAATACAAGCCCAGTGAGCTCTCAGGTGGTCAGCAGCAGCGCGTTGCCATCGCGAGAGCACTGGTTGCCGACCCGAGTCTGATGGTTTGCGATGAACCCACAGGTGATCTGGATCGAGAAACTGCGGATGAGATTCTTGGTCTGTTACAGACCCTTAATGAGCACCATGGTAAGACGATTATCATGGTGACGCATGACCCAAGGGCAGCAGATCGAGCACAGCATACGTTACATATGGACAAAGGTAGGTTGGTCACTGGGGCGATTGCATGAGCCTTGTCGGTCTGATGTGGGCAAATCTGTTCAGAAAGCCGACGCGTACGGTACTGACCCTGGCGTCAGTCACTGTCGCATTCCTTCTGTTTGTGTTGTTGCGTTCCATTTCAGCAGCATTTGATTCGGGCCTGGCTGTCACAGCCACTGAGCGTTTGATTGTGGTGCCCAAGTATTCGCAGGTTGATGACCTTCCGTATGCTCAAAAGCAGCAGATTTTAAGTATTGACGGGGTCAATGGGATTACTCATACCTCGTGGTTCGGTGGCACCTACCAAGACCCTAAGAATTTCTTTGCCAAGTTTCCGGTTGATCCTTTAAGTTATTTTGACCTTCACCCGGAACTCGATCTGGAACCTGCCGATGCGTTACAACGTTTTGCACGTGAGCGTACAGCGGCGGTGGTTGATATAGGCCTGATGGAAACCTATCAATGGCGCATCGGCGACGTCATACCGATACAGGGGACGATCTATGGTAAGGCGGATGGCACCCGCTTGTGGGAATTTCAGATCGTTGGCCAGTTTTCTGAAAACGGTGAGTCGTCAAACTTCCCGCTGTTTCTGTTTCACTATGAATATTTCAAGGAAGCTGCCGCCTTTGGCGGTGATTCAGTGGGCAATTGGATTGTGCGCCTAGATGTCCCTGACCGTGCAGACGAAATCGCCCAGAAAATCGATGCGTTGTTTGAAAACTCATCTGACCCCACGAAAACAGCGACTGAGGATGAGTTCAACCGTCAGTTTGCAAGGCAGTTAGGGGATATGGGTTTTATCACGACGGTGATTATGTCTGCGGTTTTTTTCACCATTGTGTTGCTGACGGGTAATACCATGAGTCAGGCTCTGCGTGAACGCATACCCGAGCTTGCGGTATTGAAAACCTTGGGCTTTCCGGATGGCATCGTGTTTGTCATGGTGCTCGGCGAGGCCATACTGCTGTGTCTCGTCGGGGGTGTGATTGGTGTTGGTCTTGCGTTCAGTATCAGTCGTGGTCTGGCTGAGGCGCTTGAAGGGATATTTGGCAGTTTTACGACCACACCGGTTTTTGCCGTCGAAGCGATTGTGCTGAGTGCGGTGATAGGTCTTATCATCGGTTTGATCCCTGCCTTAAATGCGCAACGTCTTGCCATTGCAGATGCGTTGAGGCGGTAAACATGTTGGGCCAAATCAAAGAAATTACGGTCATGAATATCCGCAACCTGCCGAGTCGGCTCGGTTCGTCATCGGTCATTGTTGTGGGTATTGCCGGTGTCGTGGGTGTATTGGTCGGACTTCTTTCGATGGCGGCAGGATTCACCGATGCATTGGAGAGTGCGGGTAGGGCTGACCGGGCGTTGATTATGCGGGATGGAACGAGCAGCGAAATGAACGGTTTCCTGTCTGTTGAACAACGCGCCATTATTCGGGCGATGGAAGGTGTTGTACATGCGAGCGGGGAGATCTACGTGGTGGCGGCCATACAGAAAATTGGCACTGACGTAGATGCCAACGTGGTGGTGCGGGGAGTTGAGCAGGCAAGCTTCCGGGTGCGGCCTGAAGTGAAGATTGTGACAGGAAGAAGCTTTGAATCTGGGCGTGCAGAAATCATCGTAGGTCGGCGTGCAGCAGTACAGTTTGAAGGCCTAAATGTAGGAGACCAGCTACCAGTACGTGATCAAACGTGGACAGTTGTAGGGCACTTTTCTGCCGGTGGTTCAGCCTATGAAGGGGAAATATGGGCGGACCTGGCCAATGTTCAATCGGCTTATAGACGTGGCGGGGGCTCCAGCACGATGCGGCTTCAGATGGAATCGGCTGAAGCGGTCGCCGCCTTGGATGCGCGCCTGAAGTCGGACCCTCGATTCGATCTCACGGCCAGATCGGAGAAAAAGCATTATGCGTCCCAGGCAGAACAACGTGCCTCTCTGATTAATTCTTTTGGTCAAGCAGTGGGGATCATCATGGCGATCGGTGCTGTGTTTGCAGCGCTGAATACAATGTATTCAGCAGTGAGTGCCCGTACAGTAGAAATTGCCACATTGCGTGCGCTTGGCTTTGGTGGCCTTCCTGTTGTTGTGTCTGTGATGATAGAGGCCGTTGTCCTCGCACTGCTCGGTGGCGTATTAGGGGGTACGCTTGTATGGCTTGCTTTTGATGGCTACACCGCCTCGACGTTGAACAATGTCTCGTTTTCTCAAGTCGCCTTTGACTTCGCCGTTACACCTGAACTTTTGCAAATGGGCATCACCTGGGCCCTTGTGTTGGGCATCGTCGGTGGCCTTTTCCCTGCGATACGGGCCTCCAGGCTGCCGATAGCCATTGCCCTACGAGGCGAGTAACTCGATAGTGAGGTTTTATTCCTCGCGCGAGCGTAAGCTTTGGTGGTGTGTCGCAAGCGTGATCGCAGCCCTCATTGCATCAATGGGCTATGCGCAGATCTTGGCAGGCGAGCTACGTAGTCGGGAATTGCTCGACGCCACTTTCTCTGTGGGTATGCTTCTGGTTGTACTCACAGTGGTGACGCAAGGACTCCATAGCCGACCGCGGGGCTTAGAGCTCGCGCTCGGTTTTGGTCTTGTGGCTGCCTATCTTTTCGTATTTGCGCGCCTCCTTACACCAGAAGCTCGCTCACATTTGATTGAATACAGCATCCTTGCAATTTTCATCTATGCTGCGCTAATCGAGCGTCAAAGTAGTGGCGGCCCGGTTCTATACCCGGCAGCGCTCGCGATTGTTGCATCCTCGATGATTGGCGTACTCGATGAGTGCGTGCAATGGTTGTTACCCCATCGGGTGTTCGACCCGTTCGATATGCTGTTCAATTTTTTAGCATCGCTCTCGGCAGTGACTGCCAGCGTCGTTGTCTCTCTGATCCGAAGACCTAGCGCCGTGGGAGTTGAACGTCGTGATAGGGCATAAGTGAGGTGATCTCATCAACACTCGATTCCTCACGACGCCAGGCGAACAGGCGCACGCGGAGGTGGTCGCGATAGGCATCGACAATCGTGAAGCCATTTTTTTCACGTATGTGCTGGGGGCTCTCAAGGGAGAGGTAATTTGCCGCCTGAGGTGCGGTACCGCGTGCCCGACTTGGCCAGCCCATACCGGTACCTATAGGACCTGTAATCATGGTGTTGACCGGATTGGCTTTCAGATCGAGGTTGCCCGATTTAATGATCCGCGCGTGCCCGGTTGCGTGCAGATCGCCCGACAAGACCACGCCGGCTCGGTGTTTCTGTGCGCTCAGGGTTTTAACAAGGCGCTGGTGTTGCTGCCACCAGCCTTCCTGCCACATGAATTTGGGCTTGTCTGTTGTGAGTTTAAAAGCCTGGCCATCTACACCGATTTGCGCAGTTTGCGCACCAGCGCCACCTGTGTCTGCGACATCGGGGTACCATTCGCGCCACTTACCGGCACTCCAACCCATGGGATGAGATGGGACATGTAGTAACTGACTGATCTCCTCGTTCGCTGTGCGCTGCTTTAGCCACTGTTCTACGTTTGCTGGCACGAGACCTGCCGTGCGGCCTTTCAGGCTGAGATATCCTGCGCAATCGTACATGAGAATTTCCAGCAGCCTGCCCCAGCGTAAGGTGCCAAAGCTTGCATTCATGCCATCTTTTCGATCACCGGAAATGGGCCTGGATCGAGCTGGATCCCGCATGAAGTCGGGCAAATACAGATTGCGCACATAGTCGGCAAATCTTACCTGGTAGTCATAAGGTGGAAGCGTCACGAATCGCTTCGTTGCCTCGTCATTCTCAAAATAGTCGTGATCGTCGTTGATAAAATAAGAAGGTGTAGAACGCAGCATGGTGCCATACAGGGGGGTTATCTGCTCACCGGCAACGATTTTTAGAACGTCTTCATTGCGCGTGCCGGCAGCTGCAAGTGCACGATCTAAGAGACCGGCACGGGTATATATGGTCTGGCTTCTCGCTCGCCGGGCGGGATTGGTGGATTCGAGAATGGTTCGCTGATCCCAGTAGACCTGGTCACCGATGGCGATCAGGGCATCGGGTTTGAAAGAAAGACCGCGTTCGAGCAGGGCCTGCCTCGTTGCCATGGGTTGGAAGATCGATTGACTACCCTCTGACATCAGCGGGTGGCCACCCGCGCAGGTATAGATCAGAATTCTGGCATGATCAGGCCGGGCTTCGGGGTGTGGATAGGTCTTCAGGGGCCAGGGGTCACTCAGGCGCTGCGGCTGAGCGCGATCCCCGCCCCACAGTGACAGTTCGTACTGTGTATCCGGAGTGAGATCCCGCGGATGGAATGTCCAACCGGTGCGTTGGGTGTCTGCGGGGCTGCCGCTGACCCAGGTTGATGCGATCTTCAGAACCGGTGCAATTTGTGGTTCGTTGAAGACCACTCTAATCTGGAATTCTTCGTGGTTGGCTGTGGGAATCAGGTGTTTGATCGTATTGCCCGACCAGTTCGAGGAGGCGGAGGCTTTGGTCAGCCCGCTCAAGCTCGTGGCAAGGGTGCTGGCAAGAAATTGTCTTCGATTGGTCCGCATGTCGAATATTGTGGCATAGTTTGTCCTCGATTTAAGGACATACGCCCGCATCGGTTGCGTAACGAGAGACCAGGCAATTCTTGCTGAGGAGGCCAGGCAGCAGACTGGGTGTGTGCTGGAAAACCCAGGTTGCCGACGGTTGCCTGGGGAGCAGTCAATTAAGGCGTAACGCCCAAACGGGCGTCACCTGATGGGACAGGGTTGGACACGGCTGAAGACCGTACGGGTGCATGAGAACAATGAGGAAATAACACACGATGACAAAACTCACCATTTTAGATGGAGGCATGGGGGGAGAGTTAAAGGCCCGCGGTATGATGAGTGGCACAGGGTTGTGGTCTGCGCAGGTATTACGTGATGAACCGGAGGCCGTGGCCGGCGTGCATCGGGATTTCATCACGGCAGGTGCGCAGGTCATCATAACCAATTCGTATTCAACGATTCCGAGTTACATGGCCAAAGCTGGTCTGGAAAATGAGTACCTGGAATACACTGCAGAGGCCGGGAATATAGCGCGTAGGGTTGCAGATGAATTTTCCTCGGGTGTCTTGGTTGCCGGGTCTTTGCCGCCACTTGATGAGAGCTATCGTTTCGATCTTGTCCCTGACGATGAGGTGGCAGGACCCGTCTATCAGTCTATTGTCGAGGCGTTAAACCCGTACGTGGATTTGTATATCTGCGAAACGATGTCCTGTGCCAGGGAGGCGCGCAATGCTGCAACTCAAGCGGCCCTGCACGGTCAGGGTAAACCCGTCTGGGTTTCCTGGACGCTGCATGAAAAGCCAGGTGGCGGTTTGCGTAGTGGTGAAAGTGTTGAAGACGCTTTCGCTGCCGTTCGCGATATAGACCCGAGTGCGTACCTGTTTAACTGTTCGACGCCTGAGTCAATTGCCATTGCGTTGCAAACGCTGAGGATGCTGACCGATCAACCAGTCGGTGTGTACCCAAACCTTTTGCAGATACCTGCAGGCTGGACGCTCGACAATGAGCTACAGGCGGGCCGGCGAGAAATGGAGATTGAGGATTTTCTGAGGTTCGCCCAGGAATGGCGCGACTTAGGAGCGAGTATCATTGGCGGTTGCTGTGGCATCGGACCAAAATACATCGAGGCCCTGGCACAGACAGTCGAGGCTTAAAGCATGGGTATACCGGTCATATTGGATACAGACATTGGCTTTGATGTCGATGATGTGTGGGCGCTTGTGTTTTTGCTGCAATGCCCGGAACTGGACATAAAACTCATTACGACGTCGACGGGTGACACGGTTTATCGCGCCCGTATGGTGGCCAAGATCCTTGAAATTACCGGACGCGAAGATATTCCGATTGGGATCGGTTTACCGCTTCATCCTATGGCTGAAACCCACGCGTCATGGTTGGGTGACTACCCGTTAGTTGACTACGCCGGGAGGGTGTTCCGCGACGGCGTAGGCGCGTTGTGTGAAATGATTACAGCGTCTGAAGAGGTGGTGTCCCTCATCTGTATCGGCCCGCTACCTAATGTGGCGGCGGCGCTCGCACGTGAACCGGAAATCGTGAACAACGCACGTTTTGTTGGCATGCATGGCAGCATACGTCGAGGTTATCTGGGTGCGCCAAAACCGATGCGGGAATACAACGTCAAACAGTACGCCCATTCATGTCAGGTCGTTTTCGAAGCACCCTGGGAAAAAGTCATAACCCCCCTCGATACGTGTGGCACCGTGGTGCTCAAAGGTGAGCGTTTCGCCCGCGTGCTTGAAGCGGCACAGGTAAATGCGATTACTGCAATTGTGACAGATAACCACTTGCAGTGGTTCGAAGCTGTGCGTGATTGGCCTGTTTTGCAAGATGTTGATCCGCTCAGACAATCATCTGTGTTATACGACACGGTGGCCGTCTATCTTTCTTTCAGCCAAGACTTCCTTGCCATGGAAACATTACCGATCGTGGTCACGCCAGATGGTAAAACGCTCATCGACGAAGCGGGTGAGCCTGTCTCCTGCGCAATGGAGTGGAAAGACAAGGATGCCTTTCTCGATCTTTTAGTCGAACGTCTGGTTAGTGCATGAACACCTCCCGACCGAATGTCGTCGTTCTTTTTCCTGACCAGCTGCGTGCTCAATCTTTGCCGCTGTATGGCGAAAAGCAGATACACACGCCCAATATCGACCGCCTCGCGTCCGAAGGTATGCTCTTAGAAAATGCAATTTCTAACTGCCCTGTATGTACTCCTGCGAGAGCCATGCTCGTCACTGGCAGATATCCGCAGACGACGGGCCATCTCATTAACACGACCCGAACCCGCCACTCGGAAATCTCAATAGGCGATGCGTTTGCACATTGGGGATATAGGACCGCCTGGGTGGGTAAATGGCATTTACATACCGGCGTATGGCCTGCGCTGGATCGCATGCCCCAGCATCCTGATTGGGTGCCCGAGGGCAGGGATAGGCTGGGTTTCGAATACTGGCGCGCATATAACCAGCATATGGTCTATTTTGATGGTTTCGTACACAAGGATGACTGGAACTACGAACGTTGGGATGGTTATGAAACGGATGGCCTTCTTAAGTATGGATTCGAGTTTATGGATGCCGCCGGTGATGACCCTTTTTTGCTCTTTCTTTCTCCGCATCCGCCACATTTCACGCCGTTCGACTTTGCGCCACAAAAGTACTACGACCGGTTACCCGAGGACCTGGTGCTGCCAGCCAACGTGCCCGACTATCAGCAGGCAGCTTCACTGGATATGTACCGCCACTATCTGGCGATGGTGATTGCGATAGATGAAATGTTAGGTCGGGTGCTTAACTATCTGGATGATAAAGGTCTCGCTGATAACACCATCGTCCTGTTCGCGTCGGATCACGGAACGCAGGCAGGGTCGCAGGGCGTCAATCCGTGGTCGAAGAAAAATCCGTATGATGCGTCCATTCGGGTACCCGGCATTTTGCGTTACCCTGGTTCAGTTGCGTCGGGTAGCCGGTCGCAGGAGATATTCACAATGGTGGATTTTTTCCCGACACTTTGTGGGCTTGCAGGTCTGCCGATCCCTCGCAGTATTGAAGGTGTGGACAAATCAGCGCTTGTCAAAGGGGGTGATGCTGAACATGAAGACAGTGCGTTTATTATGAACTTCTCCAAATGGTTCGATTGGTTCCAGGATGGAGCTGAATGGCGTGGCGTGCGTACAAAGACCCACACTTATGCGGAGTGGTTGAACGGAAAAACAGAACTTTACGACTTGGTTGCCGATCCTCTGCAAGTTCAAAACCTTGCCGGGTCGCAGCCTGTGGAAGAAGCCTCTCTTCAAGCGTTATTGCGCATGCATCAATCGCGTCGAAACGATGAACTGGTCGCTTGTACGGCTTGGAAACACTGGCTTGATGACCAACGACGGGTTGTACGCAACGCCTTTGGCGAACTCAGCCATCCAGAAAGTGAACCCGACTGGTCCCTCCTCAGATGACGGAGTTTCCTACCAGACTAGATGCTGTCGTTGTCGAAGAATTTCACAACCGAGGGTTTGTCGTGTCTCGGGATGTGTTTACCTCCGCTGAAATTGAGCAATATGGCACGGCGGTTGATGCAGAAATCGCTCTACGTACCGCGGATGATGGTCGAAAGCTGTCGGACAAGACGATCTATGAGCAGTCGTTTATTCAATGCATGCGTTTGTGGGAGACCAATGCAGCCATACGGCCCTTAAGCTGTCACCCGGGATTGGCTGGGATTGCTGCTCAGCTTCTCAACGTGGACAGCGTGCGTATGTGGCAGGATCAGGCACTTTATAAGGAGGTTGGTGGGCACGAGACCACAGCCCATCAGGATGAAACGTTCTGGCCCATTGGTGAGGAGCCATTGGTGAGCGCCTGGATACCGTTTGATGACGTACGGATTGAAAATGGTGCGATGGCTTATGTCCCGGGGTCACACAAAGCCGGGTGCCTTCGGGCCGTGGACATCACCCACAATTCTGTGCCTTACGACATTCTTAACGATCCGGCTCTGCAGGGTGCACAGCCGGAATATGTTGAGGTAGATGCGGGATCGGTTATCTGGCATCACGGCTTGACGGTGCATCGGGCGGCGGCCAATACTTCTCGCAGGACACGGCGGGTTTTTACGGTGGTCTACATCGCCGGTGATGCACGACGTATTAAACCGTGGCCGGCGTATCCTCTGGATCGCGAAGGGATCAAAGTTGGAGAAGTCATGCGTGGTTCAGGCATGCCGATTCTCTGGCCTGCACCGGACAGGCTGCCTGAGCCACCGACGGTTGTGGGCGACAAGACAGGGCCACAGTACAAGGTCCCTCGCTAGTCTGGGTTTAGAACCTGTCTTACGGACGGTTACGTTTACTGAACCTTAGATGATGCACCAATCTGGCTCGATGGGACGACGAACAAGCCTGTCTTTACAATGACAAAGTATTGGGTTAATCGCCCCCGATCGACGCCGAGACCACCCTTTTCTCAAACTGAGCGGACATCGCTCGGTATCGATCTTCTCTGGCCACTCTGCGTGTGTAACTGCGTTCGTGTCCGAATGCCATTTCCTTCGCTTCAAGGTCGTTAAAAGATCCCCACGCTGGCAAACCCTCCGCATTAGGATTTCCGGTGCGCGCAAAAGTTGTCCAGAATCGCTGCATTTCACTGCCCAGCTGATCATCCCGATCGTCGGTTGGCCACATGGGGATGAAACCGCCAAAAACGTGGCTGATCTCCAAGGCGTGACTGGCACCGATTGTCTGATTTTCGGTTGGTGGATGGCGCTCATAAAAATACAGGTAAGTGGGATATCCGGCGGCACTGTGGGATTGGGCCATATAGAAGGCATGTCTGCCAAACCAGGTGTCACCCATGAGTTGTTCGGCTGCACGGGGGACGTCTGTGTCCAGGTCAACCTGATACGTGGCATCGATCTTTGGAGCCGCGGTGCCGAACTGATTCTCGAGCAGATCATCCCACGCTTTCAGCGTCTCGGGCTGTTCGGGTGGTCCACCGTCTACAGGGGGGAGACCCAAATAGTAGAGTACTGATCCTTCATCGGCGTTACTGCCGACGATCAGAGGTACCTTCAGTTGTGTCCCTTCGGCAAAAATTTGTGCGGTTGATCGGGGTAGGACATAACCATCGATTTGAGGGTGGTAAGTACCGCTCAGTACGGGGTCGACTGCAACCTCCCATAGGTCTTGAGTGCTCATCTCTCGTAGTGCAGCGATTTCGTCTTTTCCGCGTACACCTGCGGCCCGTGCAACTTCGCGACCTGCTTCATGCCCGCTGATGCGCTCGTAGGCAGCTTGGGTGGCTTGAAATTGATAAAAGCCGGTACCGCTTTGTGCTATGGCTCTGTGGAACAGTCCTTCTGCAAGCGGTGATGCGAGCAATTGGCCGACAGAATGACCGCCGGCAGATTCGCCGAATATTGTGACGTTATGTGGATCTCCGCCAAATGCGGCGATGTTGTCGCGCACCCAAGTCAGTGCGGCAATCTGATCGAGCATTCCGTAGTTGCCGCTGGAACCATTCGGGTCTTGTGCTGACAGTTCGGGATGCGCAAGAAACCCGTATAAGCCCAGACGGTAGTTAATGGATATCAAAACGACACCTCGACTCGCGAGGGAAGGCGATTCGTAAAGCTGCCCGCCGGAGCCAAATTGATGACCACCGCCGTGAATCCAGAACATGACGGGTAAACGCTCAGCGCCTTCAGGTGCCATGATATTGATGGACAGGCAGTCTTCAGAAACTTCAGACGACCCGAAAGACGCCATCGTGGTAAGGAACCATTGTGTAAATCCTCCCATACCAGCACCTTGAGTTAGGCGCTCCATGAAGTCTGCATTACCACCTGATGTGTCCTGCCAGCAGGCAGGCCCGAATGCGCTTGCATCACGAACACCTTCCCAGTTCGGCCCTGGCTGTGGTGCTCGCCAACGAAGATCGCCGACTGGTGGTGCAGCGTAGGGGATATTGCGATAGGCGACGATGCCGTCTTCGTTGACGCCTTGTAGCTGGCCTTGGGCGATGGTGACGGGATCACTCGGGGTGCTGCCGCAGGCGCTTAAGAGCCCGACGATTAACATTGCGGCAAGACCACCGTTTGATTTTGTGTGCATGTTGACTCCGATTTCCCGTGTGGGCAGTTTACCTCGATCTCATCTGCTGCTGCAGCGCTGAATTGGC
>JAYZCO010000027.1:0-18171 GCA_036338285.1 Pseudomonadota bacterium | reverse complement strand
CCACCCGGTCAGCCGGGTCTCCTCCGATCGATACGCTTCTATCAGGTTCGATTGCTGCAATTGTATGCTGTAGTGCCCGAGGAGATAGGCCACAGCAGCAAACGTTCGAGGTGTAATCAACAGCTCCCTGAAAACCTTATGCTTATCGATCACCGGGCGCACGTTCAATCCGTTCGCCACTTTGTTCGCATGGGGATGCTCGCTTAAGGTCAACCGAAGTTCATCGATCGTTTGAACGAGATTTAAAACAACCTCTGTTGGAAGTGCTTGACGAACCCTGACGTAGCCCTTGCGATCAAACTCTTCTTTCAGGGCCTGAAGTTCTGCTATATCAACTTCAACCAGCTCAAGCCGGGGCTCGCTCATTAGAACTGTTCGCCCTGCGCCATCCGCGCCATGATATCGGCAAAGTCGATCTTAGCCGGTGCGCCACGCGCCAGAACATGGTCCAGACGACTGCGTAAAATATCGTCCCATGCAGGGTGAGGGAGGATATAAAGGTCGTCGTCAAGAATAGCCCTGGCCACGATCTCGGCAACATCGGCAGGTGCAAGGCCTTGCTCAAGTAAGCCCTGCGCATCAAAGGTGATGGCTTCGTTTTTACCCTCAGCGGCAAGTTTAAGTTCATCCGGGCGATTGCGTTCAGCATCGAAGATCCGGGTGTTGACGAACCCTGGGCAAAGTACCGATGCACTGATGTTACAGTTTCGCGCCTTAAGATCGTTATATAGCGATTCCGTCAGACATAGCACGCCATGTTTACTCACGCCATAAGTACCACCACCCGCCATCAAACCAGCAAGGGAGGCTGTGTTGACAATGTGACTCTCTTCTCCGTGCGCAAGCATATGTGGAATAAAGGTCTGTAGGCCATACAGTACACCATTGAAATTGACCCCCATCACCCAATCCCAATCGGCATCGGCCACTTCCCAGACGGCTCTTCCCACACCGCCAGCACTCGCCGCAACTCCGGCATTATTGCAAAGGACATGGACTTTGCCATAAGTCTCAATTGCCTTTTCCGCCAGGTCCTCGACAGATTCCCGCACCATGGTGTTGACCTTGACACCTGTCACACTGCCCTGGCGTTGCGTGAGATGCTTAACAGCATTTTCCAGTGCGTCTTGTTGTATATCAGCCAGCACAACATTCATACGCGCTGCAACAAACCGCTCTGCCAGTCCGAGGCCGATACCGCTCGCCGCCCCGGTTATGACTGCCGTTTTTCCCTCTAAAGACTCCATCGCGGCCTCCTATTTATGAAACGCGGGTTGCCTTTTTTGCATGAATGCCTGGATAGCTTCCTTAGCCTCATCACCGCCACTGCTGTTAATGAGATGCTCTGCCTCGAGCACCAAACTCTCGCGCAAACTCTGATCCATCCCTTTGTTTAAGTTAATCTTCATCCGACCCAGTGTGTTCGTTGGGCCATTGGCAATCTCCGAAGCAAATGTCATTGCAGACTGGCGAAACGAATCTTGTGGATAAACTCGATTAAAAATACCCAGGCGCTGGGCTTCTTCCGCATACACCCTGTCAGCTGTGTAAAATAGCTCCCGCGCTTTCGCAAGCCCAATCAGCCGGGGCAGAAACCAGCTCGCGCCGTAATCACCTGACAATCCGATATTCTTAAATGCCGTGGTTATGAACGCATTGTCCGATGCAATCCTTAAATCGCAGGCCAGAGCAATGGACAATCCCGCGCCAGCTGCGACACCCGGCAACGCCGCAATCGTCACTTTCGACAACTCGTGTATACGCAGAGTCAGTGTCGCCTGCTTATGCACCAATTCAGCAACACGCACAGACGGTGCAGGCGGCGGGCCATCTGGCTTTGATCCGCCACTGCCCATCCCACTGACATCCCCACCTGAACAAAAAGCATCGTCAGTACCGGTGATCATCACACACCCGACCCCTTCATCTTCGTCCAGGATTGGCAACGCGGCTCTAAGGGCCGGCGTCAGGATGTCACCAAGCGCGTTTTTCTTCTTCGGTTTATTCAGCGTGATGACTCCAACCCTGTCCTCAACATGGCATAAAAGTTCGTCGGTGCCGGTATCAATCTCTCTTCGCTCGCTCACTCACTCCCCCTTGAAAGCCACTTTTCGCCCGAATTCAACATCAGTCCTCATCGGCAGACATCCCTTCTACCAGTGCTTCGCAACCCGTATCTGTGAGGATCGTATCTACCCGTCCACGTTCGTCTTTGCTTAAACGCGCGTACGCGATTCTGAGCCATTGCAGACACTTACCCTGATAGGGAAACGGTTCCTGCTCCCAGGCCTTGCCTGAAACCTCGGTTTCGACCCTATCCAAACCCTGATCGAGCGCCAAACCATTTGCCAGCATGACGGGCACATAGGTACGCCCAACCTCTTTGAGTAGTTCCTTCATCGACTCAGGCACTGCATCCGCCGCGATGAAACCATCGGCATGGGGCTCCCACCCCGAATGGTCTTCCATCTTGCTCACCCAGGCGTGGATACGTGGATAACCAGCAATCGCGACCTGCGACGGCGTTGGGTCGAACTGCGTAAGCTGAGTCAATTGGCCAAAACAGCCAAAATCCGCCGAGCCGGGACGCTGACCCATGATGAATGGATGGGATTTTAGGTGCTCGTTTAAATAACCCAGAAACCGCTTATAGCTGTCTTCGATGACAGATGCCGTTGTATCGTTGGAACCCACAACATACAGACGCCCAATCTGGCGTTCACAGATCATTTGTTTCATTGCTTTGAGTTGCTCATCGGGCATTGAAAGATTGCCATAGTGGGGCAGGATACCGCCGGCCATATCGATGTCCGCGTCGTAATACCAGCGGTAATGGAACATCGCCTTGGTCAGCCACTCATCCCCATAGTCTTCTAGCAACGCATCAATAAAGGCCATCGCAGGATCATCAGGGATGATCGATCGGCCCGGATATTCATCTTCTAAGCGGCGGATGATGGGCGAGCTGTCAACTTCTGCACTGAGACCCCCGTGCCCGTCTGGAAAGTAAAATATTGGGATGAGTTGGACTTTCGGCTGCGGCAGATCATCTTCAACGCCATGCCCCCCCTGGATATATCGATAGGGAATACGGCGGTAACGTAATACCGCCAACATTTTTCGCGTATACGGCGACCCCGGCGAACCTTTGACCGGCAGTAGATCTTGAGCCATGTTTGTATCTCTTGTGTCTTCCTTCGATACAGACTATAGCGCTATCTGCTCTGAGCTGTCAGGTCCCTGAATGCTCGAAGGTATAAGGCTCGAGGCTTTCTTGGGCCTGGACTCGGAACTTGTGCCAGCGCCCGCCCCCGTAGTAAGCAAGGCTGCCGGGTTCGGCATCGCCATGACCGTTATAGTATGTAATGCAGTCTCGCAAAGGCGCTGTAGCAATATCGGCTTTGCGGCAGTGTTCGGCATAGCGGGCTTCCGATTCAGCCCTGACATCCACAATATCCATGTCCCGCTCACGCAAGGCTTCAAGCATCCAAACGAGGTAATCTCCGTGCTGTTCTATGGCGTCGGTGAAATTGAAACTGCCGCCCCCGCCCTGGGGCCCAGATATGATAAAAAGATTTGGAAAGCCTCGGCTATGTATGCCGAGGAAAGTTTGCGTGCCTTCGGTCTGCCATTTTTCTCTTAACGTCTGGCCACCACGCCCTTTGATCATATTGAAGGTCGATGTCGCCATCCACTGAAACCCGGTGGCGTAGATCAGTACATCTAGCGGGTATTCCTGGCCATCATGGACTACACCTCTCTCGTTGATCTCCCTGACGCCGGTGGGTGCCGTATCGAGCAAGTGCACATTCGCTTTATTGAAAGTGGGCAGGAATTCATCATGAAAGGTTGGACGTTTGCAGCCATACGGGTAATAAGGTTTCAGGGCAGCAGCGGTCTCAGGATCTTCAACAATGGCATCCACGCGGGCTCGTATCTGCTCCATGATGCGGAAATTGGAGTTCAGCTGTTTCTGCACCATCTCTTCGGCTGAAAGCTCTCGCTCATACTGCTTGCGTTCTTTGAAATCATCTACTTTGCCCGACAAATAGTCGTCATTCGCCTGAATGGCGGTTCGACCCGTCGATATCTTTGCAAAACGCGCCCGCCGTTTCTTCGCCCAGTTTTCTTCCTGGGCCCACCGCGCACGGTCCTCATCAGAGGTCTCTCGCTGATCGCGCACATCGATTGAAGAGGGTGTTCGCTGAAACACGTACAGCTCGCCCACCACCTTGGCGATTTCCGGGATTACCTGTACCGCAGTCGCCCCCGTTCCAATGATGCCTACACGTTTACCCTCAAGATCGACGTTGTAATCCCAGCGCGAGGTGTGGAAGGACTCGCCCTGAAATTTCTCCATCCCGGCAATGCGGGGAAGCTGTGGCGTGGTGAGAATGCCGTTGGCAAGTACAACATAACGTGCCTTCATCGTGTCGCCCCGATGGGTATACACCGTCCAGCGGGCCGTCTCCTCATCCCACTCGGTTTTCTCTACCGTGGTGTGGAACAGGCAATGGTCGTAGAAGCCAAACTTCTCTGCCATAACCTGACAGTACTCCATGATTTCGAAACCGGAAGCGAATTTCATGGACGGCACATAATCCATCTCTTCGAGCAAAGGGAAGTAGCTGTATGACTCGACATCACATGCAATACCCGGATAACGGTTCCAGTACCAGGTGCCACCGACATCCCCCCCTTTTTCGCAGAAGCGCACGTCTTCAAATCCTGCATTTTTCAGCTTGTGCCACAGCAGAAGTCCAGCAAATCCCGCCCCAACTACAAGTATTTCACATTCGTCGTCCAGCGCCTCGCGCTCAATGGGGTCAGCCGAATATACATCTTCTAAGTAGCGGGAAAACTCCCCTTCCATGCTCATGTAGTCTGCAGCACCGCGCCGACTTTCCTTGAACTCACGATACTTTGCCTGCTCCTGGGCGTTAAACACCGCACCTGCAGGCGGCTCTGGCAACGTTTTCAGCGAGACATCACTTATCGCCGAATAGCCCTTTCCGGCAATTTTATTGGTCGCTTTAGCCGCACGTGTGGCAAACCGTTTTAACCCCGTAGCCGGGTCTACAGAAATCGCCGACATACCTTCCCCTCCGTAATGCTTCATTGCACAGACCAATTATAGTCGATCGCCCGTAACGGGTCAGACCGAAAAATCTGTACAGTTGCCAGCGTTAATATCGCGTCACTTTGAAGAAGTCTATCCTGGCGCGATCGCTGTATCGTCCAGTTCACGCACCGGCATAACAAGTTTTTGCCATGTTGTTGGTTCCGTCGGACCTGTTCCTGTCTCTTTCGTTTCCGCATCGGCAAAAGTACCGAATATCCGATCCCAGATCAGGGCAGCACAACCATAGTTGGTATTACTCTCTTCCAGAATCGCCGAGTGGTGATGGATATGATAGCGGTTGGTCGTAAACAACCAGCCGACCACCTTGGAATTCATCCGTATATTGCTGTGAGCAATCGATGCTTGTGTCGTCAGGAGAATGACCGAACCCGCAGCCGCAACGCCGACACCAAACAACACCTCGAGCAAAACACCCGGTATCGCCAGGAAGAAAAGTTCCAACGGGTGGTTGGCGCCAAAATTAATCGCACCCAGATTTTTAAAAGCATGATGTGCGCCATGCCCAGATGTCCGCCAGATTGTAGGCCACCGATGCTGGGCCCGATGCATCCAGTACCAGAAAAACTCTTTGACAAAGAAAGCCAGGAAAAGCTGATAAAAAACGGGCCAATGATGGGGCCAGATATCCAGGCCAGAAGCCTCCCGCATGGCCTTAAGCGGGGTCGTTAGATTCGTGTTATAAAATTCAATAACCCACAGCGACCCAAGCAGAATTAACGCGACGATGATCAGGTTTCTACTTTTTTCAGGCCATCGCTGCACCCATTCCGGTCGTGCCGGCCGCAGGTGTTCTGTCACACCAAGGATTAACTGAACTGCTAACACGATCAGGATATAGGCGCTCGGCAACGACTGATTGAAATACCAGAAGGTCAGGACGCCTACCATCAAGAGCGGCTGCAGCCCATAATAGATGCTTCGGTCCAGACTTCTCATCATGCTTATCACCACCTTGTTTGTTGATAGGGAATCTATGGCGAGTATGATCAGTACCCAAACTCACGTCGAGGCGCCGCATCATCTTTACTGTCTTTACTCAATCTCGCACCGCCCAACTGTATTCATTATATATTCAAGGGGCCTGACATGCTCAAGACGTCGGCATTGACAATCCTCATGCTGATAACATCCGGCTGCACACAGACCACACCCCTGTCTACCGCAGAAATATTTATCGACGCTTTCTATTCATGGGATACCGAACGCCTGGCTCGCACGTTCAACGCCTCCCCGGAGGAGACTGCTGCCGTCCTTTACTATCAGGGCTGGGCCGAAGGTGGTCATTATGAGATTAAAAAACGTAGACCCTGCACTTTCACCGATGCCAACCAGATTCAATGCCGGATAACAGTCACAGACGATTTTGGTAAGGCGTTGGGCTACACGGCAACAGATACATTCACGCTGACAATGAATGCAAACCAAATCACAGGGGTCACCTTCGAAGGCGATGACCCACCAATTTTTCTTGAACTACAGGCCTGGATGATGACAAACCGGCCAGAGGTCTTTACAGGACCCTGCAAAGATCTTTTCGCGGGCGGCACCACGCCCGGACAATGCGCTCGCTCAGTCGCTCGCGCCGCACAGGATTTTGTGGGCCTGCGCACAGCCTCCGACTGAACCTCAAAAACCTCTCTTGATGGTCTGATGATTGATTTCATCAATGATCTCACAGACACGGATCTACAACGCTCATATCACCCCTCTTTCACTCAAAGCCACCATTTCCTCAGTGCTCTTGCCAAGCAGATCTCGATATATTTCTTCGTTGTGCGCACCTAGCTTGGGCCCAGTCCAGGCAACTTCTCCCGGCGTATCGCTGAGTTTCGGGACGATTCCAGGCATCGACACCGGGCCCTGTTCTGCGTCTTGTACTTCTATCAGACTCGAGCGGGCTTGATAGTGCGGATCCTGGGCAATGTCCTGTGCACGGTAGATACCACCCACTGGCACCCCGGCAGCAACAAGAAGCGCCTCCACCTCGTCAAACGTCCGGGCCCCGACCCACTCGCCAACGCGCTCCTCGAGCTCATCCGCTTTTTCGACCCGATCCCGACTGCGACGATAACGCGCATCCTGCACGAGTTCATCACCGCCTATTAATTCGGCAAATCGTCGCCACACGTTATCGCCGCCTGCAGCGATTTGTACATAACGCCCGTCCGCCGTCATAAACGTCCCAGCCGGAGCAAAGCCTGGATTACGGTTACCCACACGTTCCCGGTTCCGCCCATGTTTCTGCCAACCTGCAACGAGACTTGAGGTGATCCGGAACGGCGGCTCGTACAAAGCAAGGTCGATCATCTGACCGTCGCCCCCATTGGCATCCCGCTCATAGAGGGCCAACATCGCCGCATATGCACCAAAAGTTGCCGTGTTGTAATCAGCCGTCGGAAAGGCCGGACGCACCGGATAACGATCCGCAAACCCTGTTGGATACATATAACCGGAAAAACCCAAGGCTATACGGTCATATCCGGGGCGTTTTGCATACGGCCCCGTTTGTCCATAACCAGAAACGCGGACCATGATCAGCCGGGGGTTAATGATTTTCAATTCATCCCAGCCGAGATCCCACTTTTCCAAGGTGCCGGGCGTAAAATTTTCAAACAGGATATCGGATTTTTTCACCAGATCCTTAAGGAGCGCCTGACCTTCTGCCTTCCTTAAGTTCAGGGTCACGGATTTTTTATTTCGGGCATCGATCAGCCAATGCAGCGGGTTCCCCGCTTCACCATTTGTCGGCGTTCCACGCAATGCATCCCCCGTCTCTGGTTGTTCTACCTTGATGATCTCAGCACCAAAATCACCGAGCAGAGTCGCGCCCCACGGACCAGCCAACAGCGTGCCTATATCGAGTACACGTACACCCTCGAGCGGTTTCCCCACAGTTTGCCTCCCTTAAACGGCCTTCAGTATAACGTTGAAGCCGCGGACAAGAAGCTCAGCATCAAACAAGACATGCCATGACTTCGCCATCCGCAGCGTTGCCCACCACCCGCCACCAATCTGATCCTAGTGGTAAACCTTACGTATGTTGTCACCCCTCGAACCGTTACGTATGGTGGGCCTATGCGCGACCTCCAATCGATTATTTTTTTCGCCTGCATTGTGACATCCGCACAAGTGAACGGTGGGGAATTTCATCCAGCGACAACATTCGAAATTAACCAGCGTCAACACGGGCATCTTCCAACCAGCGATATCTGGTGGACTGTCTATGGCAAAGATCAGCAGTGGAATTTTCGCAACCTGCACCAGATTCTTCCAACCGTGAATGTTTACCGTGACGGAGAAATCCATCACCTCGAACAGGCTCTGAATCCGGATATCGGTGCACATCCGATCTCCACACCGGGCGGTCCGCTGCCTTTCAGCCAGTTCATTACCAGTAACTATTCAACTGCGACCGGCGTCATCATTCTGTACAAGGGCAAGATCGCATTTGAAGCCTACCCACGTATGCAGCCCTATGAAATGCCTATCTACTGGTCGGTCTCCAAGGTCCTGACCGGGCTTCTCATCCGCATCCTGGAAGAGCGAGGCGATATCGATGTATCCGAACCCATAGAGAAATATCTACCTGAACTGTCAACCTCGGCGCTAAAGGGCACCACGGTGCGCAATCTGCTCGACATGGCGACCGGTCTAGATTGTGCAGATGACTACGACGACAAATCCTCCTGTTATTACCGCTACTCCGTCGCTATAGGGGACGGCCACTGGCAATTGGGTGATCCTAAGAACCCTTACGTTTACGTTTCCCAACTAAAAGCCGATCGACTGCACCCCCAGGGCCAGCATTTTTCTTATTCAGGCCTTAATACGTTTGTGCTTTCCTGGCTCGTCGAAAAAGTGACCGGACTTTCATTTCAAGACGCCTTCACCCGTGAGGTCTGGTGGAAAATCGGAGCAGAAGCCAACGCTTCGTTTATTGCACCTCATCAGGGCGTAGCTGTCACCCACGGCGGCTTTCTTGCCCGACTACGAGACCTGGCCAGATTCGGGCTCATCTACACGCCATCGTACGATGGCCCGACGATTGTGCATCCGGAGCACCTCCAACTTCTTCTTACACAAGGTAGAAGCCAGCTACTAGAAAACGCCGGGGTTAAATGGCCTGGTGTGCGTCACAACGTCTATCAATGGGATGCAGTACTCGAAGACGATACGCTCTTCAAAGGAGGCTGGGCTGGCCAGGGTCTGCTCATAAACCCTCGGTTGGATGTCGTTGCGGTCTTCACGGGCTACTACAAAGAAGATCAGAGCGAAATCCCCCTTGGCCCACAAATATTAAATCTCATCAAGAAAGTGTACGCAGACGAACCGTAAGGGTTGTTGTCAGCTTAAGATAAAACCTTCATACCCTGCCGCAGCCACGGCGTCACATTTTTCCCGATACGCACCCACCCCGCCCACATATGGCATGAAAACACGCGTCTTACCCGGAATATTGGTGCCTAAATACCACGAGCCACAACTCGGCGTGGTCAACATGGTGCCGTGGGCAACTTCATTAACATGAGCAACCCAAGCATCCTCGGCTTCAGCTTCCGCCTCGATCACCGTCTGCTCGTGCACACGCATATGCTCAATGCACTCAGTGATCCAATCGCAATGCTGCTCGATGGAACACAACATGTTGGACAACACCGACGGACTACCCGGTCCTGTGACCGTAAAGAGATTCGGAAAACCGGCAGTTTGGAGCCCCAGATAGCTGCGCGGACCTTCCGCCCACTTGTTTTTGAGCTTAAGGCCATCACGCCCTCGGATATCAACAGCCATGAGCGCGCCTGTCATCGCATCAAAACCAGTGGCGTAGATCAGGACATCCAGATCATATTGTCGCTCACTGGTCGCCAGACCGGTGGCATTAACACGATCGATAGGATGCTGGCGCAAGTCGATGAGCGTGACATTTTCCCGGTTAAATGCTTCGTAATAGCCAATATCGATGACCTGGCGCTTACAGCCCATGGGATACCCTTCAGGTAATAATCCTTGAGCCGTCTCGGGATTTCGAATCACCTGGCGAATATGGTCACGATAGAGTTCACAAGCAATTTCGTTCGCCTCAAGATCGACCATGACATCCGGATAACGCCGCAGAGAAGGCAGCCCTTCAACGTCAAGTCTGCTACGACGTTGGGGGTCAGAAAGATCCTTGATATTTTCTTCCCCCAACTCCTGTAACCGGCCCATCACCCCGTACAAAGCCATACCTGCAGGCGAACCACGTTGCATCGTTCGGATGTCAGCATAGTGGGATTTGATGTCGGCACGAAAATCGTCATCGAGCAGGTGGTTTTCGGCGGGAAAAGTATACACAGGCGTGCGCTGGAAAACGTAGAGCTGATCAGCGCTTTGTGCTATCTCCGGAATCGCCTGCACAGCTGATGAACCTGTGCCAATGATACCGACATGCTGCCCGGTAAAATCGACCGGCTCATGAGGCCACAAACCGGTGTGGATAACATGCCCGTCATAGGCCTCTCTTCCAGGAATATCTGGCCAGTTAGGCACGGAAAGACAGCCAGTGGCCATAACTAAATAGCGCGCCTCAAATTGCTCACCGGCCTCAGTATGTACTCGCCACAGCCCTGCCTCCTCCTGATATAGGGCAGTTGTGACTTTGGTATTAAACTTAATGTCACGCCGAAGGTCGTAACGCTGGGCGACGTGATTGGCGTAGTTGAGGATTTCCGGCTGCCCGGCCATCAGTTCCTGCCAATCCCAATTCTGTTCCAACTCTTCATCGAAGCTGTAGGAGTACTCGATCGTGGGAATGTCGCAACGTGCACCGGGATACCGGTTCCAATACCAGGTGCCGCCTATGTCACTGCCCTGCTCGAGCACCCTGAAATCCACCCCGAGTGCACGAAGTTTAACGACGAGATACATACCAGAAAAACCAGCGCCGACAACAACAACATCCAGCTTGGTTGGGGCTCCACTCATACGCTTGATTCCATCTTGAGGCGGGGCACCACTTCCTTGAACAATCGTTCAAGGCTTTCGGACATTTGATCCGCCCTCAGTCCGGGCGGCACAGCCATGGATACAATGTCGGTCATTCCGAACACCTCAATGAACTCTCTCAGCTGATCCACGCAATGGTCCACATCCCCAACAATCCAGGTTTGCGGGACAGGCTCCCCTAAATGCCCGAAGCCTTCACCGCTTTCTTTGAAGAAACGATTGTATAGCTGCATACGGTATCGCTCTGCCGCCCGAACCATCGGCCAATCACGCTCTGTGTCATCGGTGACAAGGATGCTGCGGATAATGCCCACACGCTTATCCGACGTGTCTCGATTAGTCGCGCCAAGCTCGGCGACCCAAGGGTCGAAAGATTGAGACTTCACGCCCTGGGGCAGGAAGTGTGTGTCGTAATGGGCAGCGCGCAGCGCGCCCGCCTTCGACATAGCGGCTATCCATAGCGGCGGTCCACCTTCTTGCACATAGCCAGGCGTTATCTGCACATCCTCAAACTGCCATCGCTTGCCCGCATAGCTGAACTTTTCACCCGTAAAGCAGAGCTTGAGCACCTCGATGCCTTCATTCATCAGTGATACCCGATGACTCACGGGGAACCCGAAACCACGAAATTCGTGCGGCGCGTAACCCATGCCCAGACCAACCTCAACGCGTCCGCCGGATAAGTTATCAAGCACTGCCAGATCTTCGGCCAGTCGTATCGGATGATTGAAAGGCATGAGACAGATATCGGTGCCGAACCGGATGTGAGAAGTCACTGCAGACATTGCACCGGCTACCGGTATCCAGCTGGGCAAATAACCGTCATCAACAAAGTGATGCTCGGTAAACCAAACGAGATCGCAACCCACTGTCTCCAACCACTGCACTTGCTGCATGATTTCGGCATACAACGTCTGATCACTGACGCCCGAATCCGGTGGATTGCGAAAATCGTAGCAGACTCCGACTCTTAACTCCGGCATTCAAATCTCCCCCAAAGGACCACGATTATTGATGGATAATCTACACAACACAATTGTCGAGCATAGATGGTATGTACACACCCCCCGTTATGTATGACCCATCAATTTGGAGCCAAGGGCGCTCGCGGGTACGCCGAACCTGCTGGCAAGGCGCTGAGCCATCGTACCCACGGTTTTCGACGACACCGATACCGGCAGAAAAATGCTTAGGGTTGCGCTCATGCTGGTCTCGTCATTGGCGCGCGCCGTCGCCTGAATCCCCTTCGAACCAAGCCGAAGCACCTTAACCAAACCCAGCTGGGTTAGCTAATCTTTAATCCTTTTCACCCCTGGCCTAAAAGGTTCGAGGTCAGGCACTGATAACCTAATTTAATGATTCCACCATGCACGATCCGAGAAGGACCGCAAATCGAGTTCATGTGTCCAGACCGAGCGATGTTGCTGGGCAACATGCAGATAGGTATCGGCGATTTTGTCAGGCAGCATGAGGCCATCGTGCTCCATGCCACGTGTTTCTCGAAGTTCCTGAAAACGCTCCGGGCCAAGCATTTTGCCGAGTGTATCCGGCGCATCCACAGCACCGTCAATGAGAATGTGCGCAACGTGAATGCCCTTGGGCGCCATCTCAGCGTTGAGGGACTGACACAGCATTCGCCGCCCACCCATGGCTGCTGCATGTGAATGCTGCCCTTTATTACCGCGCACTGCCGCCGTTGCAGACGTCACAAGTATTGTGCCGCTGCCACGTGCTTCCATTTTTGGCGTCACAACCGTTGCTGCGCGAAAAAGCGCAAAGCACGCCATTCGCCAACCCAGTTCAAAGGCTTTATAGCTGGTACCTGCAAGCGACCGGTCACCAATCTGAGCACCCAGATTAAAGACCAGCACCTCGATCGGTCCGATCTCAGCTTCTACCGCTTCTATGCGCGCCTCAATCGTATGGTCATCGGCGGCATTCATCAGATAACCGCTCGCCTCGTTGCCATCTTCCTGAATTTTTCCTACCAGACGCTGTAAACCTTCTTCATCGCTACGACGGCACAACACCGAGTGATAACCGGCCTGGGCAAATCGGCGCCCTACCGTACCGCCGATACCCGCACCGGCACCAATGACTAAACAAACAGGATTCATTATGGTTCCCTCTCAGATCGTATCAGCCAAGCATAACGGAAGAGGCATTAATTGAGCGAGCACAAACCAGCCAGATACGATGTATTCCGAAGACGCGCAGAGCGACTGATAAACTCTCCTCATCGGATGCAAAAACTCCTTAGGCAGGCTGCCAGAAAACTGACCAGCAGGGGTGGCGAGGATCTCCTGGAAGCACGAGATGAACTGCAAACAGCCATTTCACTCTTAACCGCCTGGCTCAAACGGGACTATACGGACGTCAGCACCAAAACCCTGATATCCCTCGTCGCAGCTGTGCTCTATTTTGTTGTGCCTATAGACGTAATCCCAGATTTTTTGCTCGGTTGGGGCTTCATCGACGATATGGCCGTGATTGCCTATAGTTTCAGTCAGATCCGCGAAGAAATAACTCGCTACAGAGAATGGGCGCAAACGGAGGTTGCAAATGATCGGGACTAGCTTCCTGACCTGTCCATCGCGCACGCCTAAGTCAACACAAACCTAAGCCTCTCCGCAATGCCCTGACATCTGCAATTGAGAGACAGCCATGTGATCGCTCATTCGCTTCATCGATACTGCGCCTCAATCCGAGCTTTGAGGTCTTCATTGATCACTCGAGCCTCGGCAAACAATGCTTCGCGGACGGTTGTCGCATGGTCAGTCAGTTCTGCAATCTCGTCATGACTGAGTCCAGCACCTGAAAGCACATCTGCGTTGGCCTCGCCAAGTACCGGCGCATCACCTTTAGTGGAGCCCGGGGTCTCGCTGAGGGTAACCAAATTGCCCACGGTCCTTTTGGGGCCGACACCAGGAATATCCACCTCCGTAATGTATCCATTCGCCAGGTTCTGAGGATCTTCCATCACCTCATCGTAGGAGCGTACACGCTCCCAAATAATCTCGGGTTGGGTACGAAGAAATGCATCCCATTCCATGGCCGTTTTTCGCTTGAAGGCTTCGGCAACCTTTTGGCGGATGAAATCTGTGTCTTCGTCATTGAGCCCTTCACCGAGGCGCTGCCCGGGTGTTTGCAGCCGAAGATCAACGGCCAACTCCGGAATTTCGCCATAGAGACAAAACGCATCCCACGATTCCAGATCCATCGACGTTGCAATCAGAATGGCTTTGCCGTCGCTGGTTTCATAGACACCATACGGTCCCCGAATATTTGGATGATGGCTGTCGTTGCGTGCTAGTTCTTTCCCGGTCATGCTGACGTGGGTGAGTTCCCACTGCTGCAACCATAATTGCGTACCGAGCGCGCTCGTTTGCACCCTTTGCCCGCCCGCTCCTCGCTCACGCGCGACAAGTGCCGTCATGATGCCAAGTGCCAAATGCATCGCACCCCCTGTGTCGCCAATCACCGCGCCCGGCAGGTGAGGTTTTCCGTCCGACGGGCCTGTAACGGATAGGAGTCCACCACGTGCCAGAGCCGCACCGTCCAGCATTGCTTTGTCTGCATCTTCCCCTTCTGGGCCAAAACCATTGACGGATCCATAAACGAGATCTGGGTACTTTGCATGTAATGTGGCGTAATCGAGACCATGTTTGATCAGTGCCGGCTCGCGGAAGTTAGTGAAAAAGACATCCGCGTCGGCCAACAAGGCATACATCGCGTTTTGCCCAAGATCCGTCGCAAGATCCAGACACACCGAGCGTTTACCCCGGTTCACTGAAACAAACTGAGCACCTATCGTGCCTTCGGGTAATTCGTTATTTCGCCCTCTGCCGTAGCGACTTGGATCGCCTACGGGTTGTTCGACCTTAATGACTTCAGCACCCATGTCGCGCAAGTACAAACCGGCTGCCGGTCCTTGCACCGCAATGGTCAACTCAACCACCTTGATCCCTTCCAAAGGCTCACCCATTTTCTTTCCATCCCCATCAACAACAGTTAAAGAGTAACATCGATTCAAATCAAAAAATTCTTCAAAATCCGGCAATTCAACACCAATACAAGACAGAATTCAGCACTGCAGGCTTAACACCATGGATTTATAACGTTGCCCCTTTTTACGCCCCCAGCTAGGCTAGACACTTCTTTTGTATATAGGCAAGGGTATGGGAGACCGACTCAACAACAAGGTGGCATTAATCACTGGCGGGACAAGCGGTATCGGGGCCGCAACCGCAGAACTTTTTATTGCCGAAGGCGCTAAGGTTGCAATTGCCGGCCGTTCTGAAGAGAAAGGTCAAGCACTGGCTGACACGCTGGGCGAACGAGCCATCTATATTAAGTGTGACGTTACCGACGAAGCGGACATTGCGGCGACGGTAACCAGGACCCGTGATCACTTTGGCGGGCTGAACATACTATTCAATAACGCAGGTGGGCCTGTTGGTGCGCCTGTAGAACAGCTCTCTCAGACCCACATCGACTACGGCGTCAAACTCCTTCTTGCAAGCGTGATCCTCGGTACGCGCCACGCCGTCGAACCGATGAAAGCGAGCGGCGGCGGCGTCATTATCAACAACTCCAGCGTGGCCGCCCTGCGCTATCGCCAGGGCGATATCCTCTATTCTTCACTGAAAGCTGCGGTGACCCACTTCACCAAGATGGCAGGCATTGATCTGGCGCCCTATAACATCAGGGTGAACTGCATCTCTCCGGGAGCCATTGCGACGCCTATCTTCTACGGTGGATCAGGGCGCGCCAATACACTCTCCGACGAAGAGAACGAAGTTAAGATGGAGAAGCTTAAGAGCAACCTTGCCAAAGCGGTGCCCCTGAAACAGTCAGGCCTAGCACGGGATATTGCCGAAGCCGCTTTGTACCTCTCAAGCGAAGCCGGTCGATTTGTCAATTGTCATGATCTCGTGGTCGACGCAGGCCGGACATCGATGTTCTACGAGCCTAACGACTCGTAGCAAACCAATGATAGGTGAGGAACGCAGCGACAAAGAGGGTCATCCCGTTCACGACAAATGCAGCGGCAGGTGTGGTGTATTGATAAAGTGCGCCTCCGGCCAGCGGCCCGATAGCCGCACCGACTCCTGCCGCCGCTTCTTTTGCACCGATCACTCTGCCTCGCGCATGCGCGGGTGACAGGTCAGCAACCAGGGCATCAAGTGCTGGGCTCGCCATCGCCCAACCCACCGAAAAGAGTACGTAAGATGCTCCGACAAAAACCACAAGCGGCCAGAACGGCAATGCGAGTGAGACCAAACCTGCAAAAACCACACCCACAGCAATCACCGGGCCCCGGCCCCATTTATCCGACCATCCACCGGAGTAACGCGGCAAAACAGCGAAGACAAGACCCGCCGGAAAAAAAACAAGCGCAAGGACAAGCATGGGCAATTCAAATTTGGTCTTAAGATACAGAAGATAGATCGGTTCTATCAGCGCCGAGGCAAACCCTGTAAGAAACACGATGACGAATAGACGGCGTAACTGTGGCGAAAACCGTACGCGATCTTCCGCAGGCCGGGCAATCGCTCCCGTGGTTTCGCCGACGGTGACCAGCGACCAGATGAATGCCAGGCCACTGAGGAACGCGTAACCTAAAAAAGCAATCGGCCAAGCCTGTGCCAGCGGCATGAATCCAAGTAAGGTAAAACCGTAAAACCCACCGACGATACTTCCGCGTACCGAGCGCGTCGTCAATCTGCCCATGGCAATACCGCGACTACTGTGTTCCTCCGTATCCGCAATCATCGTCTTCGCCGTCACCCACATCAGAGATGCACCTACCCCCTGCAGAAATCGGGCCACATAGAGTCCGGCCACACCTTCAGTATGAGCAAAAGCGAGCATGGCGAGCGTGTAAAAGACAAATGCAGTGGTAAAAAACCATCGACGTCCAAAACGATCAAGTCCGGCCCCAATCAACGGCCTGACGATCAACATCGTCCCCATAAAGACTGTATAGGCGCCCCCAATTGTTACCGCATCGAGGCCAATTCCATCCGCATAAATCGGTAAGCCGAAGTTCAGAAATCCAAATGCAGTGGAACCCAAAAAGACCGCGGGAAGATAGTTGGCTTTGTTGGTCATCGCCCTATGTCACACGAAAACTGCCTTCAGGTATAGTGCTTATCAACGGGAGGGCGTTATGAAAACGGCATTGGTTGTAGGCGCAAGTGGATTGGTGGGCACTGCCGCTGCGAATGCGTTTCTAAACGCCGGCTGGAAGGTAATCACCGCTTCTCGCCGCTATCCTGAATTGCTGCACGGTGAATTTACTCACATCCCTTTAGACCTTAAAGATGCACAGGCCTGCCAGGACTTTGCAAAATCCTTCAGCGACATTACGCACATCGTGTATACCGCGGTCTATGAGCTACCAGGATTGATCGCTGGCTGGTCTGATCCGAAACAAATCGATACCAATGGTCAAATGATCCGAAACCTCTTTGATCCATTGCTAGAAGTTAACCCCATCGCTCATGTGACCTTGTTACAGGGAACCAAGGCATATGGCGGCGCCGTCCAACCGATGCGGGTACCCGCACGGGAGTCTCAATCACGTGTAGACCACCCTAACTTCTATTGGCTTCAACAGGACTATCTAACGGAAAAATCAGCTGAAGCACACTTCGAATTGACGATCCTCAGACCCCAGCTCATCGTTGGCCCCAACCACGGGGTCGTCATGAATCTACCGCCCGTTATAGGTGCCTATGCGGCCCTGCGCAGGGAGCAAGGCGAACCATTTTCTTTTCCCGGCGGAGCCAACTGGGTCTGGGAAGCGGTAGACGTTCGATTGGTCGGCGATGCCTGCCTATGGGCTGCGCAGAATGCGGTTGCGCACGGCGAGACTTATAATCTCACCAACGGCGAAGTGTTCATGTGGCGAGATATGTGGCCCGCACTTGCCGATACCCTGGGTGTCGAAATAGGTGATGACGAACCCATTGATCTCGCGGCCTATATGGAGGCCCATTCGGATAGCTGGCACAGGATCGTGATTAAATACGGTCTGA
>JAYZCO010000026.1:0-9775 GCA_036338285.1 Pseudomonadota bacterium | reverse complement strand
AATGCTACTAACAGATCATGGGGTCTGCTCGTTCAAGATTTTTATGTTTTATGGCGGCTACGGCTTACATGGCAAAACTGATCAGAATGCTCAACGTGAATTCCTCATGGCGGATGAAGACGACAGCTACGATATCGCCCACTTTGAATTCATTATGCGATCCGCTGCCAAATTGATAAAAAAATATCCGGATATGGCCGATCAAATCAGTGTCAGTCTTCACTGCGAACTGGCGGACATCCTGAATGCTTACACAAAACTTGTACAGGAAGATGGCTCATTAAGCGGCTTGCGAGCCTATAGTGCGGCAAGACCCCCGCACTCTGAGGGTCTGGCTATCTGGATCGCCTCGTATCTGGCCAACGAGACCGATTGCCTTAATATCAATCTGCTTCACCTTAGTTCAAGAAAAGCTGTGGAAGCCGCGATAATCATGCAGGACGTTTTCCCGCACATCAATTTCAAACGAGAGGTTACTATCGGCCACTTGCTACTCGACTATGATACTCCGGCAGCGTGTCATGCCAAGGTCAATCCACCAATCCGGTCGCGTGAAGACGTCGAGTACCTCTGGCAGGCTCTTTTGGATGGCAAGCTGGATTGGGTTGTCAGCGACCATGCCTGCTGTTCCGAAGAACTGAAGACAGATAACCAAGATCCTAAAGATGACGACAATATCTGGGTTTCCAAATCCGGCTTCGGCGGCACCGAGTATTTGCTTTCAGGTCTCGTCAGCGAAGGCAGCAAGCGCGGTCTAAGTTACAATCGAATGGCTGAACTGGTTAGCTGGAATCCCGCACAACGCTACGGTCTTAACAACAAGGGCGATGTCGCCATAGGCTACGACGCGGACTTGGTCCTCTTAGACCCTGACGAAGTTTTTACCGTCAAAGCAGAAGAATCTAAATCGGGTCAGGGCTACACTCCCTTTGAAGGCATGGAGCTTCGCGGTAAGGTCAAGACCACGTTCTTGCGGGGCCACACAGTTTATTCGAACGACGAAATGATCGGGGATGCAAAAGGCCAATACATCACCAGACCAACACCGCGGCCCTAACTTCTCAGCAAACGAAATAGTTCTTGAGGTGAAGCCGAAGGCATGACTATTCGATCCATGCCTATACGCTGGAAGGTCAGCATCTTCCTTTTGTTAATCACTACGATTAACTACATCGACCGTCTAACGTTTAGCATCCTCGCGCCAATCATTAATAAAGAGTTTGGGTTCAGTAAAACCGACTATGGCAATCTGTCAGCGGCCTTTTTGTTCGCCTATGCTTTTGGCCAGCTCTTCGGCGGCAAGCTCATTGACATACTAGGCTCTAAACGCGCTTTCACGCTGGCGGTTGCCCTATGGAGCATCGCCGGAATTCTGCACGCATTCGGTCAGGGGTTTCGTTCCTTCTTCCTGTTCAGGGTACTTCTCGGAATAGGTGAAGCCGCTAATTTTCCTGCTGCCAACAAGGCTATCGCAGAGTGGTTTCCTGTAAATGAGCGATCTCTTGCCGTCGGTATCGTCACTGCCGGACCGGGGCTTGGCTCCATTCTTGCTCCTCCCGTTGTAGCAGCACTGGTGGTCACACTCAGTTGGCAATGGGCATTCATAATTACCGGGCTCACTGGTTTTATCTGGCTATGGTTTTGGCATAGAGCCTACTACACACCTCAAGATCATCCAGATTTGCGGGAAACAGAACGCCCTGCCCATCTGAAGGAAGAGGCGTGCGATGATCAACCCGCCAAATCCTGGGTAGAGTTCCTCTTCTACCGTGAAACCTGGGGCCTGATACTCAGCCGCTTTTTCGCCGATGGGGCTTTCTATTTTTTGATCTTTTGGCTGCCGCTCTATCTGTCCACTGAACGCGGCATGGATATCAGAGCCATTGGAATGTTCGCCTGGATACCCTTTGTCGCTGCCGATCTCGGCAGTCTCCTTGGCGGTTGGACTGGCAAGAAACTGATCGACAGGGGGATGTCGCTGAACGCCGCAAGAAAAGTTGTCATATGGATTGGCGCACTACTCGGGTTAGCGATCATCCCTGCGGCAAATACAGAATCCACGGGCATGTTCATTTTTCTGGTTTGCATTGGTCTGTTCGCTATTCAGTTCAAATCTTCAAATCTGTTTGCACTGCCAGCGGACATGTTCGCCGCAAAAGAAGTCGCAACGATTTGGGGGATTTTTGGCGCAGCTGGCAGCATCGGCGGCGCCTTGTTCCAAACGCAGCTTGGCACGCTAATAGATACATTTTCTTACCATCCCGTTTTCGTCGCCGTTGCAAGTATGCATATTATTTCGGCGTTTGCTGTCATGATTTTCATCCCCAAGGTGGAGCGGCTGAGCTCGCCCATAAACAAGCGTGCAAAAACGTAGCCAAACTAACGAGGCATCACTTGATTGAACAAAAACCAGCAATGACCCTGTTTGACAAAATCTGGCAGGACCATACCGTGACGAAGAACGATGATGGTTCCTGCCTTATTTACATTGACCGTGTCTTTCTCCACGAACGCACTGGCAGCCTTGCGCTAAGTGGTCTCTCTGGCTCTGGGCGAAAAGTAAAAAACCCGAAAAACGTTTTCTGTACGATGGATCATATTGTCGATACAACGCCTGGCCGAACCGATGATTCAAAGGTTCCTGGCGGTATCGAGTTCATACAAGTCACTCGGAGCCTCGCGACTAAGGAAGGCATTACACTGTTTGACCTCAATAACCCATTGCAGGGTATTTCACATGTTGTTGCTGCCGAACAAGGTATCGCACTGCCTGGGTGCACGATGATTTGTCCGGACAGCCATACCTGTACATTAGGAGGAATCGGCGCCCTTGCAACAGGCGTCGGGTCCAGTGAATGCGAACACGCCCTCGCAACCGAGACATTATCTTTCTTTAAACCAGGTCAAATGAGAATCAACTTTTCCGATCACCTTCTTCCCGGTGTAACCGCAAAGGACATGATGCTCCACCTCATCTCTAAACATTCCGCCGTAGGGGGCGCGGGCTTTGCCGTAGAATTTGCTGGCTCCGCTATTTCAGATCTTGAAATCGAGGCCCGACAAACGCTTTGCAACCTCGCAGTCGAGTTCTCAGCTTTCACCGGCATCATAGCCCCAGATGAAAAAGTCATCGCCTATCTGAAGGACAAACCTTATGCACCCAAGGGTAGCGCTTGGCAACAAGCCGTCGACTACTGGAGAACACTGATCAGCGACCGTGATGCCAAGTTTGACGCTGAAATCGTTATTGATTGCACAGAGATTGCACCGACAGTCACCTGGGGAACTAGCCCTCAACACGCTATTTCAATCGATGAGACAATCCCTGACCCCGAAAATACTACTGATCCTGCTGACAGTCAGGGAATCAGCCGCGCACTGGAATACATGGACTTGTCTCCAGGCAGTCCGATATCAGGCATTCCCATTCAGGCAGCTTTCATCGGATCCTGCACAAACAGCCGACTGAGTGACCTACGAATTGCGGCTGATATACTAAAGGGGAAGTCCGTGGCACGCGGAGTCCGAGCCATCTGTGTGCCTGGTTCGACACAGGTCAAAAAGGATGCGGAGAGGGAACGTCTAGATGAGATATTCATACAGGCAGGATTCGAATGGCGTGAATCTGGCTGTTCACTCTGCTTTTACGCTGGCGGTGAAGGTTTTTCGCCGGGCGATCGCATCATCACAACGACCAACCGAAACTTCGAAGGACGACAAGGTCCAATGACACGCTCCCATCTCGCGAGCCCAGCCAGTGTTGCAGCATCGTCCATCAAGGGTTGTATCACTGATTTCAGGACGCTCTCGAGCTGATGCAAAAGTTTACCAGCCATTCTGGTGTCGCTGCACCTCTGCTTCGAATCAACATCGATACTGATGCAATAATCCCGTCCCGAGAAATGAAACGAGTGTCCAGGCAAGGACTTGGTGACAGCCTATTTGCGGATTGGCGGTATCAAGAAGGTATCGCTCAGCAGCCAAACATAAACCCCGATTTCGTGCTCAATCAGCCCGCTTATCTGAATGCTTCGATCCTGCTTACGGGCCAGAACATGGGATGTGGTTCTTCCCGTGAATTCGCGGTCTGGGCGTTAACGGATTTTGGTATTCGGGCCATCATTGCACCGAGCTTCGGCGCAATCTTTTATACCAACTGCATCCGTAACGGTCTGTTACCTGTCATCCTTGATGCAACGATAGTCAACAAAATCGCGACGGTAGTCGACGCGAATCCCCAGGAAAACAAGGTCGAAATAAACCTTGAGCTATCCACAGTGATGGTATCTGAAAATCAACGATACACATTCGAAATCGAAGCTTCTTATAAGCAAATGCTGCTGCAGGGACTCGACCCGATTGATCTGACCCTTCAGCAACAGCAGGCTATCGACGAATTCATTGCCTCAGATCGAGTAAAGCGCCCCTGGGTATAAGTGGCGCAAGCAATTGAACTGCAAGCTCCTGATTGAGTAGTTGCAAACCTAAAACATCAGACCCGGCAGCCAGGTTGCAAGCGTCGGGAACAGGATTACCAGGATGGCCACAACCAGCATTAGGAGCCAGTATGGGACAGCACCACTAAATATTTCTGAAAGAGTCACTGAGCTGTCCGGGACCGAAGACTTTACTGTGAACACCAGTAGCCCTAATGGAGGTGTCAGCAACCCGGCTTCTATGATGATGATTCCGTAAATTGCGAACGCGATCGGGTCGAATCCAACAGCCATAGCAATGGGGACGAAGATCGGCACGGTCAGCAGGATGTCAGAAATGGAGTCAATCAAGGCCCCCAGCAGTAGCCAGACCATTGTCATGATCGCCAACAGGCCGAATGGGCCAAGCCCTGTATTAGCTAACTGAGTCTGAATCATGTCGAGCCCGCCGCTGACAGCCAGGAGCTTAGCGTACATCGACCCGGCAACCAGAAGAAACATAACAGGTGCCGTGTATCGTCCGGCGTCGAGTGTTGCCTCAACAAATTCTTTGCGGCGCATACCCTTCACGTAGCCAAGAGCAATACTTCCTATCATGCCGAAACCTGCTGCTTCTGTCGGTGTAAACACACCCGTCCAGATACCCCCAAGGACAAGGACAACCAGCAGAACGATACCGAAACCGCTAATTTTTTCGGCACGAGCCTGGCTGGAGTCATTATGCTCCGCTTCTCCAACCATCATCGGAGCCCCCTCAGGATGATTAAGTGCCCATACTGCACAATAAATCACAAAAACTAGACCAAGCAACAATCCTGGAATAACTCCAGCAATAAACAATGCTCCTACGGATACTTCGGTGAGTATCGCCCAAACAATCAGCAACACACTCGGAGGTATCAACATTCCCAGCGAGCCGCTACCGGCTATGACGCCCAGCGCATAAGACTTGTCATACCCGAACCGACGCATCTCAGGGTATGCGATACGACTGAAAGTTGCAGCAGAAGCTATCGCTACGCCCGAAACTGCAGCGAATCCGGCATTTCCAACCACTGTCGCTGCAGCAAGGCATCCAGGTAAACGCCGCATCGCACGATTGCACAAAGAGTACAGGTCTTTAGCTGCACCTGATCGGCTGATGAATTCTCCCATCGACATGAAAAGGGGTATCACGGCAAGGGTGTGATTTCGAATCGCGTCGTACGCGGTAGAACCCAATATCGACAGAGCAATATGCATATCACCGTACGCTAGGTAGGCACCAATAACGCTGGCCACTCCCAGCGCAATACCAACAGGCACGCTCGCCACGATTAGCACCAATAAAATCGCCAGCGAAATGAAAATGAGTTCAGGACCCATCATGGCGAAACACACTCGAAGAGTTTGATAATCTCAAACACTGGTGATTCCGTCTTGATCCGAGCCAAGACATCCGGTCCAATCCAATATCACGAGATATAGATAGACATACGCAGTAAACACCGACGTCACTACAACCAGAAATCTCACTGGGTACGTCGGTACCCTGAGCGCACCCTCGCCTTCGTATTCGCTGACCTCGAGTGCTTCCAACGCTGGTCCCCAGGCACTAAAGGCAGTACCGACAAAAAATAACAATCCCAGAAGGTTGGCAAAAGTTCGCAATACACGTTGCCAGTTCGGCCCCAACACATCGTAGAGGATCGTGCTGCGAATCATTCCTCCTCGATATATCGCCAGTGGCAGTTGCAGGAATGTAATGGACACCACTGAATTCTTGATGACCTCGGTCGCCCCCAGCAGCGGTTGACTGAAGAAGTATCGACCCAGGACATCTACTAGAATAATGCCGGCAAGCACCAGCACCCAGAACGCCGAAACCACATGTGAAGTTTGAGCAATGCGGTTAATCATGGCTTTAAAATGCTCGGTGTTTCATCGATCTGGTATTGCACGGGCCATTCGTAACCACTTTGACTGACTGCATTTATGTAGGTTTGTAGTACTGAGGACCCGGGCAGGCCACGTGAGTCTGCCTCGATTGCCATCTGTCTGGGAAAATCCCTTAACGAATGTGCCCAGGCCATGCGAGTTTCAGGTGCCAACGAGCGCACATCAGCACCGGATTCTCGTAGCCTTCGAAGTCCAAAGGCCTGACGTTCATCCAGTTCCGTAGCAGATTCAGTTTCATATTCTCGCGCCACTTCCTTGACAATCTGCTGTACATCGGCAGGCAATCGCGCCATCGATCGATTGTTTATTGTAACGACGACGGCACCCCCCATCGCACCAAAGCCGATTAGCGTGTAGTACGGCGCCGGCTCATGATACTTATAGGCAAAATAGGCTGATGGGAACATCACCCAACCTGAGTAAACACCAGTCTGGAGCGACATGTACCCATCCGGTAACGTCGACTGAACAGGGACGACGCCTGCGAATTTGAGCCACGGAAGATTCGGTCCTGCTCCAGCGATCTTTACACCCTTTAGTTCGTCTACACTTTGCCAGGGAACGCTGGTACCCAGGTGATAATTGTCGAAGCCGCTAATGGCGATAACGGTCTGTGAGAAGTTGTCCTCGACATGCGAGGACAACCATGGATGTGAGTCGTAAACATGACGTGCCATCCGGATCCCAAGCCGGGCATCCTGTGGGCCGAACGGTACGAAGTACTGGAAGTTATGAAGGAACATTTTGGCCGGTTCAAAACAGGTACAAAATGCTCCTATGTCCAGGATTCCAACCTGAACAGCTTCCAAGGTTTCTGCCACAGTTGCTATCGAGCCACCGTAACCTTCAATGATCCTCAATTCATGCTCGGTTTCATCAATGACCCGTCGCTTAAGTTCGGGGACTAAATGGTCCCTCAACACCGTAACATACACCGTCGGCCCGGCAGGGTGACCAGAACCGACTCGTAACGTGTACAGCTCTGCAAAAACCAGTGAGGGTGCAAAAATGCCCAACCCTGCAACTGCAAGTAGTACAAGAAGAAACCTCATCGCTAGGCTACAACACCCGTTTTGAAAAGCACTTCGACTTCCGTATCAGTCATTCCAGCTTGCTTGAGAATTTCCTTGGTATGTTGCCCGTGTTTTGGAATATCATGGCGCAGGCCAAAGCGATTGCCATCCATCTGCAAGGGCAATGCAGGTAGTCGTGTGGACTTTCCATCCTGCATCGTCACATCAATCAACCCGCCGCAGGCCAGTAGGTGAGGTTCATCAAACAGGTCTGCTGGCGTACCAATACCTGCAAAAGGCAAACCGCATTCTTCCAGACGTGCCATTAGCTCGGATTTCGTCAGGGACAAAAACAAATCGCCAATCACCGGAAGAATTCGGTCTCGAGCCAACACACGATCACCATTCGCGGCCAGAGACTCATCTGCGAGCAAGTCATCCAGTTCGAACGACTTACAAAACGCTCGCCACTGGGTATCACTAACGACAGCCACAAAAACCTTTTCATCGTCTTGAGTCTCGAATATATCGTAGACCGACCAGGCCGAGGTTCGAATGGACATCGGCTTGACCGGTTCATCCTGAGCAACCTGCTGCGCCATATGCTGACCCATGAGAAATGCCGTACTTTCAAACAGTGAGCTGACAACCTGTTTGCCCCGACCCGTCTGATGGCGCGACTCGAGCGCCGAAAGCACGCCTATGACTGCAAACATACCGCCCATGACATCAACAACTGACGCTCCAGCTCTCATCGGGCGGTCCGGAAGGCCTGTCATGTAGGCCAGACCTGCCATCATCTGGACAACTTCATCGAGGGCCGTTCGATTCTGGTAGGGTCCATTCAAGAACCCGCGAGCGGAACAATAGATTAGGCCGGGGTTCGCGGCACTCAGCTTATCGTACCCGTAACCCAATTTATCCATCGCACCAGGACGAAAGTTCTCTACCAGGACATCAGCCCCATTGATCAACCGCTTCGCCAGATTACTGCCGGATTCTGACTTCAGATCAACACAAATGCTTCGCTTGTTGCGATTGTACATCGCGAAGTAGCCAGCCCCAGAACCGCGCAGTCTTCGCGTGTTGTCGCCGTCGATTGGTTCAATTTTGACCACATCGGCTCCTAGGTCAGCAAGGATAACACCAGCCGTAGGCCCCATGACCATGTGTGAAAATTCAATGACCTTGACGCCACTCAGCGGTAATTCGCTCTGCTCCGTCATATTGGCAACCTCCAGGAAGATACTAATTTATCAAATGATAAACTATAATTCGAAAAGATTTCTCTAATCACATACCAGGGTCGGATAATAATAGATGGACCGCCGTGCTATGAAAGAGCCCCGGACAAACGGAGGTCGTGTTATGCGAGACCAACCACAATTGAAGCAAGTCAAATGAAATGAATGGACCTGACATTTTAGTGAGCGAAGTCGGACCACGCGACGGGCTGCAGAACATCGATGCAGTCATACCCACGGACTACAAAAAGAGATGGATAGAGGCAGAGGCAAAAGCCGGTGTGCGTGAAATCGAAGTCGGTTCATTTGTTCCAGCCAAATACATGCCTCAGCTCGCTGATACTGGTGAACTCGTGTCGTTCGCCCACGCGATTGAAAATTTGGCAGTGGCGGTCCTGGTACCTAATTTCCGCGGCGCAGAAGCCGCTGTGGAAGCCGGAGTGGACAAGATGTCGATTCCCTTTTCTGTTAGCGAAACTCACTGTCAGCGTAATCTGAATCGATCACACGAACAGATGTTCACTGAAATTATGCGAATCGTTGAGCTACTTGATGGTCTGCCCATAGACAAACGACCACATTTCGAGGTTGGATTGTCCACCGCATTCGGTTGTTCACTGGAGGGCAAAATCGCAGATGAGAAAATCATCGGCATTGCCGAAAAAGTCATCATGGCAGGATGTGACGAAGTGGGTCTATCTGATACCACCGGTTCTGCGAACCCACGACAGGTCCGCCATCTCATCAAACTAGTTCGATCCGCAGTCGGTGAAGACAAACTGACGGGTGTACATCTGCACAACACGCGAGGACTTGGCCTTGCCAACGCGCTTGCTGCGCTCGAAGAAGGTATAACAACACTAGACAGTTCTCTCGGTGGGCTTGGTGGCTGCCCGGCAGCACCTGGGGCCAGCGGCAACATCGTTACAGAGGACCTAGTGTTCATGCTTGAGTCCATGGGCCTGAACACTGGCGTCGATATCCACAGACTCTTGGCAGTGCGTGGTTCCCTGAATGAAGTGATTCCTATTGAATCTCTGTTCGGTTTTACCGCGGATGCTGGTCTACCCCGAGGCTACTAACCAACAACCGTCGTCTATGGCTAAAAGTCTGTTTGACAAAATTTGGGATAACCACTGCATCG
>JAYZCO010000025.1:0-19451 GCA_036338285.1 Pseudomonadota bacterium | reverse complement strand
TCAGGCCTAGACACCAGCCAGATCTTTATCTTTGACGTGCATACCAATCCTGCCGCACCCAGTCTGGTCCGCACGATCGACAATTTCGTTGCAAAATCCGGAGGGATCGTGGGTCCGCATACCAGTTATGCCTTACCAGGGCGTATGTTGATTACCGGCCTTTCAAATAATCGAGACCACGGCGGTCGAACGGGCATGGTGGAGTATACGAATGCCGGCGAGTACATCCGTACCCATTGGATGCCAACCGATGACAATCTCCAGGGCGCCAAGAAGATGGGTAATTTCGCCGATGGTTACGGCTACGATGCACGCGCGTTGCCACGCCGCAACGTTTTAGTCACCTCCTCCTTCACCGGGTGGAACAACTACATGATGAACCTGGGCAAGATGATGGCAGATGGCGAAGCCATGAAGCGCTTTGGTAATACCGTGGTCATTTGGGATCTACATGCCCGCAAGCCAAAGCAGATTCTCGATGTGCCCGGAGCGCCCTTAGAAATCCGCTGTGCGTGGGGATCAAAAAATAACTATTGCTTTACAACCACTGCACTGACCTCAAAGATTTGGCTGATATACGAAGATGAAAACGCGCAATGGCATGCCAAAGCAGTCGCCGACATAGGCGATGCGAGCAAAATCCCCCTACCGGTAGACATCTCCATTTCTGCCGAAGACGATCAGCTCTGGGTCAATACGTGGAACGATGGCTTGGTGCGCCTCTACGACATTTCCGACCCTCACGCACCTAAGCAGATTTTTGAGCAACAAATCGGTGAGCAGATCAATATGGTCTCGCAAAGCTGGGATGGAGAACGCGTGTATTTTACCTCCTCGCTCTTGTCCAACTGGGACAAAACCAGCTCTGCAAGTGGCGCTGATGTGCAGTATTTCAAATTGTTCGACTGGGACGGCGACTCTCTGAAACTGAAGCTGAATCTCGATTTTCTGGCCATGGAATTGGGCGCGCCTCATCAGATGCGATTTGGCGCCTATGCACTGTATGGTAAACGTCCAGGCCAAGACCCCAATGCCTCGACGGCCCGCTGACATCCACCGGCCAAGGTGGATTTGCGCGGCCGTCATTTTTATCACAAGCGCCTCGCTGCTTTCGTTTGCAGCAGGCGCTGATGTACAACCAAAACCAGACAAATCACACCAACACCCTAAGCCTGTCGTACTCGCACCAGGCTATTCACGCCTCGAATTCATACCCCCTGTCGTCGGGAGTTATTTGTTGCCGCCCATCGGAGTGGCCGCTGATGGTCAAGTGATTGATAGCCAGGGCCGCGCACGTCGTCTACACGATTTCGTCGGCGACAAGGTGACCGTTTTGAGTTTCATCTATACCTCGTGTAACGACATCAATGGCTGTCCTTTAGCCACGTTCGTGCTCAAAGGTGTGCAACAGAGCGTGCTTGCCGATAAAGAATTAACAGGTCGAGTCCGACTGTTGAGCCTGAGCTTTGATCCTGATCACGATACACCTGAGGTGGTTAAGGCTTATGGCAGGCATTTCAAAACGCCTGGATTTGATTGGCAGTTTCTAACAACCACATCCACCGACGAACTTAATCCGATTTTAGATGCCTACGACCAATCCGTCATACGAGATTACGACGCAGCAGGAAACTACCTCGGTACCCTCTCGCACATACTGCGGGTCGTCCTGGTCGATCAAAAACGACGCATTCGCAATATTTACAGCACTTCTTTTTTGCATGCGGATACCGTTGCCAACGATATTCGCACCCTGCTCATACAAAACCCTCGCAATATCTAACCGGACAGCACTACCCGCATGCCGGATCAGACCCCGGCATTGTCACGGCACCGAAAGTCACGGGCATAACCGAAAAATCTATCGGGAACCGACGGCGCAATTCTCGTGCTCACCACAACGCGGCGTTAGTCAGATATAAAATAAACATCGATAATCACGCCCTACCCCAAGACGACCGATTCCCATTCAGTCAGCGCGCTGTCGAGACTCTGCATCAGATCCTGCAGTTCATCCGCAGTAATTGATAAGGGCGGTGATATCCAGGATGGCAACCCGCGCCGGAAGGCCGGCTGACGTCTTGGCCCATAGAGGCTGCCATACATCACCAGGCCATGTTTGAGTGTAATCGCCTGATAAAGCTTCTCTGCCTGTTGCTCAGCTCCAAAGTACTCCATGGTCTCCTTGTCCTTGACAAGTTCGAGCACCATCATCAACCCCCAGCCTCGGACATCTTTAACTGTTGGGTGGCTGAGCAGGGTTTCCTTGTACGAAAACAGAAGCTCACTTTGGGTGCGGCAATTCTCGAGCAATTGTTCATCGCGGATGATATCGATGAGCTCACAACCGGCCGCGCAGGCAAGCGGATGGCCGCCATTGGTGAAGCCATGCACAAAATGGGTTTCGCCCGCTTCAAAAGGCTGATTAATTTCTGCAGATACGGCAACCGCACCAAAAGGGACATAACTAGAGGAAATCCCCTTGGCCAGAGTCATGATGTCGGGCATGACACCATAGTGCTCCATGGCAAACCATTCTCCGGTACGCCCGAACCCCGTGACGACTTCATCAACGATCAGTAACACATCATAACGATCGCAGATATCCCGGATAGTGCTCCAGTAACTCTGAGGCGGCACGACAGCATAGTCAGGCCCACAACCATGGGGCGTGGCTAAAAACGCAGCCACCGTTTGGGCACCTTCATAATGAATCGCAACTTCCAGTGCTTTGGCGCATTCGACCCCCCACTCTTCGCGGCTCACGCCCTCCGGTCGATCGAAGTCCGAGTACTGCCGGATGTGTGGCCATTTTGGCAACATAGGCACAAACGGTTTGTGTGACCCGGGTGATCCTGACGCACCCAGCGTAGCAAGGGTCATGCCATGGTAGCTATCGTGATGGCTGACGATCTTGTACTTGTCAGCATGCCCCCTGTTGATCTGAGCCTGCCGCGCCGCCTTAAAGGCCGTCTCAACCGCCTCCGACCCGCCCGAAACAAGATAGATATGATCCAGGCTGCCGGGTGTAACCTCGGCCAACTTGCTGCAGAACTTCGCGCGCAGCGGGTCTGCCATCACCGGATGCGTATAGGCGTATTTATCAAGCTGTGCCGATATCGCGGCTTTCATGCGCGGGTGATTATGCGGGAGATTAACGGAGAATGGCCCGCCCGACGCATCAAAGTACCGATTCCCGCCCTCATCATAAATATAAACACCTTCGGCTCTGGCGATGGGCACATTCATCGGGTGATAAGAGAAAACATGCCGATAGTCCCCTTCGGCATGCTGATAATCGGGAAGATTTTGACCAGCAAGACTCATCATTAATACCTCTCGTGTGGGTGATCCGACACTATCATCTGACATTACGGCTGTACAACCGTCGGCGCAGACCTCAAGGCGTTAAACAGCCCTATCTGCTGAGATCAAGGCTGAGATTTGCTGGCTGAATTGCTCGATAAGCGGCCCAAACTGCCGCTCTGTGACCAGGTTACGAAGCTCATCAGGGTCATCCTCAAGATCGAACAGCTCGCATGGCGTTAGTGTACTGGTCTCCAGGGTAAACCGGTGTCGATGGTTTCTAAGGGCTCTAAATGTCGGCGCGGAGGTCTCGCGGCTCCCTTTCTGAATTTCGCTGAAAAGCACCTGTCGTGCGAAGGACTCATCTCGCAAAACCGGCATGAGCGAACAGCCATCAGCATTGTTGAGCGGCTGTGCACCTGCAGCATCGAGCATTGTCGGACCGATATCGATGAGCTGCGCAAGTGCCTCGCTGGTCTTTCCTGTAAGCCCGCCAGGCGGTCGTAAGATGAGCGGTATTTGTACCGAGCTGCGATAAAAGTTGAACTTCGCCATGAGCCCGTGATCTCCAAGCATTTCACCATGATCTGAGGCGTAGATGATGAATGTATTCTCCTCAAGGCCCTGTCGTTCAAGTTGCGAGACGATGTTGCCGACACATTCATCGATGAGCGAAATCATTGCATAGTACTGGCGTGCTCCGGCAAGGACATATTCGTCGGTCAAAAGGTGGGCATTTGCGTGACGGCGGCACCAGTCGAGATAATCTGCCCATTCTGGTGTCGCCTCAAATCCATCGCCCACGGGTCCGCGGGGTATTGCGAGATCTCGATAATAGTCGGCCCAATCCGGATCACCCATCAAAGGCACATGTGGTTGCACATAGGAAAGTTGCAAAAAGAAAGGTTGCTCGGGCGACTGGTCCGCAAGCCAGGCCTGCGCCTGCCGGGTGAGGAAACTGGTGAGGTCCTGCTCTTTGTGTAATGGGCTTGTGACGCCATCCCAATGCTGATCTGTGAGTCGCCATATGGCCCTGATCTGATCACAGTAAGTATCGAATACACCCTCAGATTTAAGATATTGGGTATAAGGGGTAGTGATCTCATCCAAAGCGTGCACATAACGATCAAACTCCTCGACCACATGATCGAAGCCAAAGCGCCTCACACGCGGAACCATATCTCGCATATCCGTTTGGCCATCCGGTTCGATCAAACCTTGGGCATAATAATGAGTTTTGCCGATATTGGCCGTGCGATAGCCAGCGCCTTGAAGCTGCTTCATGAATGTCGGCCAGGCATCATCCATGTCCGGGCCGAAATTGCGCATCACATTCAGCTTATGCGGGTAACGGCCGGTAATCATGGCGGCGCGGGACGGTTGGCAGACCGGTGATTGGCACCAGGCATTGGCAAACCGCACGCCTGTCGCGGCCAATCGATCGATATTAGGCGTCTCAATCAACCGGTTCCCGGCACAACCCATGGCATCATGGCGGTGCTGATCGGCAAATATGAATAAAAGGTTGGGTTGAGTTGGCATGGACGATCCTTCAATCATGCAGCGTCACCGCTTGGCTGATTACTCGGTTACCGGCGCTACCCGCTCCGGACTTCCGGACCAGGACCAGGCCATGGTGGGCCGGGAAAGGCCCAGCATGACGCCGCCCAAGGTAGCTGGGTGTAGCCAGATTTGATCGGCAGGCAGATTCTCAGACCGGCCTTCAGGACGATCAATGGTCTGCCCCAGCCCGCGTTCTGCGACGCGCGATTCAATGTCACAAATCGAGCTCGTTTCTGCGAAACTCATATACAAACACGGTCCGACTTTGGCGAAAAACCGGCCCATGGTTTTGTCTGCATCCAGCGGGCTGATGACCTCGAACCGATGAAGGTCTCTGGTTTTGAAGAGGGTGAGCTTGCCGTTGTAGCCGAATCTAGGCGAGTCGATGGCAACGAATTCCTGGGCATCGAGTGCAAAGACCTGAGCAAATCGGGCCGTGAGTGCATCGGCATCTCCGGCAAGAACCGTGGCTTCGTATAAATAATCGATGTCCCCCACCGGGTCGCGCTTCTCATAAGGACTAACAACCAGACGAAGGCCCGGAATGTTGATGCTGTCGCCGCTCACGAACAAGCGACCGTCCTCAAGCACCGACTCTTTGGTATATGTCGCGAGCTGATGCTTAAGTGCATCTACGTCCGGGGTGGATGCACCCGCGGAGAACATGTGCGGTCCACGCTGGGCAATGGCATCGGCGACCAGGCCAGCACCATCTGGCTCGAGAATTTCTACTTCACTTGATCCAAGACGAAGCGTTGTGCACCGGGCAGACAAACAGCGGATCTGACTTCGTTTGGCCACTACTGCGCCCAGAATGTTGGTCCATCGATCGATCGCGAGGCTGGGGTCTGGGGTGGCAAGTTGGAGCCGGTCTATTTCGAGCAACATGGTCAACGTCCAATAGAGCAAAGGAACGAGGATATTTGATTTGAAGGGTAAATGTCGCTTGAGTACTCGAACACTGCGGCCAGCGCCAGATGCCGGGTACCATTTTGGACAAATGGATCCTTAAAAACCTCAACCCATTCTGTTCGATACCCGCGGCTAGCCATTCATACAGCTACAAGAGCTAAGTATTCCTTAAGGACCTGATCGCCGTTCTCACCCCGCTGCTCCAATTCAAGGTAATCCAGCAGTGCCTGCTCATGGGCTGTAAAAGTCTCATACACTGCAAGTAAATCTCGAGGAGCATAGTCGTGGGCTTGCTTCATTATCGCCAGTGCCTGCTCAACGATAGGCTTACTCGCGGAGATGAAATCTTGCCAGGAATCTACAGCGAAATTCTCTAACCGAGCCCTTGCCTGATCTCGAGCTTGTTCCACATCGACGGGCGATGCTTCCGCCTCGAGATGACCTTTAAGGAAAGCAGCGGTGGCACGTTCTACCTCAGCAAGTAGTTCCAGGCTGGCACGTCTGTCCGGTAATTTATCGATGAAGACCCTAAAAGTCTCTTCGCCACGAATTTCACCCAAGTACCCTTGCATCAAATATTGTTGTGGATGTTCTGGTTTTTGCATCTATCCTCTCCCTTCAGGGGTGTGAGCTATCGAAGATTACCGGCGGGTCAAAATCAGCATGCAGCCACAGCCGATAACGCCGGATTAATCCGTCTTCCAGGCTAAAGAAGCTAAAAACAGTACCCGTGATTTGCTCATGTGTGGGTTCAATATTTAACCAGGGACCCGCATGAACACCACTAAAGGACCACCAAGCCATCACTTGGTCCTCGTCACCTACCACTTTGTGAATTTCCATTTCAACATCGTGTATATGCTTGCGAAATCCCTTCACGTGCGCCAGTAAGCCCGCGCGCCCAGGCGGTCCTCCAAAAATCTGGTTTGCCTCATCCACCATGTCTTCGTGAGCGATCTGATCGATTAAATGGGTCTGTCCCTGACGCGCAACTTGCTCCAAATACAGGTGCATCAACGCCTGCGATTTCATGTCGTTGGTCCCATACAAAATCTGAGTCTAGCCTAACATCGTAAGCGAATGACAACGCTTTGAATAAAACTAAGGAATTAAAGATTGCCTGGCTGAAAATGATTGCAAACCGCTCTCATAGAACGGTTACGGTATTTTTCTGCTTTTCACAGCCGGGTTATACATCTGCCATGGGTTACGCCGCGTATAGCCGGCACGCGAACTTTCCGCTGTAAAAGAAGACCCAGACTGCACGCGCCGGGGCTAAGCGGCATTCAACAGCGCCTACCATCGGCAACACATCGCCAGGGTCTCAGCATATCCGCAGAGAGTTTTCTCCCCGGGGTTGCACGCTGCCAACCCGAGTCGCCATCATCACACCCGCCTCGCGCAGCGCCTTGACCAGTGTGTCGGCTTCAGCTTCTGACACCGACAGCAGCAAGCCGCCGTTGGTCTGGGGATCGAAAAGCAACTCCTCGCCGGTTGAGTCCAGAGCGCGTTCCCAGGCAACCCGGGGCTTCGCGGTCTGGCGATTGCTGGCATTGGACCCTGTGGTCATACCCTTTTTGTACATCTGCGCGGCACCACTCATGAACGGTATGTCGTCGAATACAAGTTCGACTGTCACGTCCGCAGCTTGTGCCATCTCCAGTGCGTGCACGGCAAGACCAAATCCCGTGACGTCGGTGGCGGCATGCACTGTAAAGTCAGAGGCAGTTTCGGCACTCACCCGATTGAGTTCGGTCAACACCTGGGAACATGCGCTGAGGTCTGCCTCGTCCACCCAGCCCTTCAGGTTGGCGTTCAACAACACACCGCTGCCGATAGGCTTAGTCAGGATTAAAGCATCTCCAACCCGCGCTCCGGCGTTGGTCCAGCACTGCTCGGGATGCACAATGCCCGTGACTGCAAGGCCAAACTTAGGCTCTGGATCGCTTACCGTATGGCCGCCGACCAGTACCGCACCTGCTTCCTCAATGGTACGGTGCGCACCCGAAATAATACCTGCCAACACTTCGCCGCCGAGTTTGTCGGCCGGAAAACAGACCAGGTTGACGCAGACCAATGGCCGGGCCCCCATGGCGAACACGTCGCTGAGCGCGTTGGCAGCACCAATGCGCCCGAACAGCTCCGGATCATCAAATGGCGGGGTAATGAAATCCGCAGTCGCCACCACGGCAAGCTCTTCCGTCAGGCGATAGACCCCAGCATCGTCGTTGGTATCGAACCCGACGATGAGATTCGGATCTGCCGTCGCCGGCAACTTCGCAAGCAGTTCGTTCAACTCGACCGAGCTGACTTTTGCCGCTCAGCCGCAGGTTTTAGACAAACTGGTCAGCGTGTGCTTTTTACCAAACAAGTTCCGTTCCCGTTGTAGGTTGATATTTTCAGTCAGTGGCTGTCTGCCCGGTAGCAGGCTAACAGCCAATACGTTTGTTGGGAATCTCTGAAGTAAATCAGGACCTGGGAAACGTTGACCATCGATTACTTTGCCCGACTGACATCGGTCAAGTCGGCCATGGTTACGAAGAACCAAACTCACCTTGGCTCGGACGCAGCATCTGCCAGCGGCATGGGTATAAGTAGAATAACGCACCTTTCTGCTTAATCAGCCAAGTACTGGATCGCCCTGAAGTTTAACGGCAGTTCTCACCGGTAATCTAGCGCATTTCGCTGAACTAACGCACTGAGTCATACTGATCAATTCACATTCTTTGCGATGTCTGCGCCCACGCCAGCAAGATGCAGGTCGTAACCTGGGCTTTGGAAATCGGTACGAGTTGGCCGTGGTTGAGATTGTAGGGTTGAGCACACCCCATTAGACTCAGCTCACTTTAGGGGAGAATGTCATGCAGAAAGAAGAGTTCTATCGCGAAGCGCGCACCGACCTTCCGGGGCCGATGTCAGGCGTGCGTGTGCTGGAAGTCACTACGACCTGGGCGGGGCCCATGTGCGGTACTGTACTCGCCGACCTCGGCGCAGACGTCGTCAAAGTAGAAATCCCATCCGGCGATGTAGGTCGCGCGATCTTTCCGACTCTGCCTGGCACTGAGGTTGGTTTTGCCCACGCCACAGTCAACCGCAACAAGCGCGCCGTGACACTCGACATCCGTAAACCTGAAGGGCGTGATATCTGTCTCGACCTCGCCCGTACCAGCGACATCGTGCTGGAAAACTTCAAAGTGGGCACCATGCAGAACTACGGACTGGGATACGAAGACATCCGTGCGATTAAACCAGACATCGTGTACGTCTCGATCACGGGCTGGGGTCAATTTGGACCTAAATATGAAGAAGCGGGATACGATCCGCTGGCCCAGGCTTTTTCTGGTTTTCTGTCAATCAATGGTTCGACCGAAGGACCACCCACCAAGGCGGGTACTTTTTTGGCGGATGATTTGGGCGGGCTGCATGCTGCGATCGGGGCGATGGGTGCACTTCGACATCGTGACCAGACCGGGGAAGGTCAGCATGTCGATGTTGCACTTTTGGATTCGATGTTATTTCAATCAAATGGCTTGCCGTCACTGGGTGCACTGGATGTGGCACCAGGCCGTAATGGCAATGAATTTGGTTTCGCCGTGCCGGCTAACGTCTACGATTGCAAAGATGGCCCCATATACGTGGGCGTGTTGCTGGATGCACATTGGCACACCCTGGTAAAAATACTCGACCAACCCGACCTGGCCGATAACCCGGCCTTTGCCACCCGCGAGGCTCGGGCCGAAAACCGGGACATCTGCAACATGATGTTGGGTGAATGGCTTGCTGAACGTACGCGTAGCGAAGCGTTAGAGATTCTGCTCGGCCACGGATTAGCGGTAGCGCCGGTGCAAACCTTTGTGGAAGCGGCACAAGACCCCCATGTTCTGGAGCGCGATATGCTGCAGACGGTGACCTTCGACGATGGCACCAGCGCACCCATCACCGGACCCGCGGCAAAATTCTCTCGCACGCCTACCAAGGTGCGCTCTGCGGCACCCAGCATGGGCCAGCACACCGATGAAGTCTTAACAGAACTCGGTTTAGATGAAGACAGACGACGCGCACTTGCACAAGCCGGGATAACAAAGTAACTCGGTAATATCTAACACGTGCTCACCTCAAGCCGAAAGTGAATTTACAGACACTAACCCAACAAAGACCTTGCTATCATGGAAAAAAAATTAATCCACGCTCCCTCATAGACTTAAATATCGTGCCCGCGATCCTTCAAACGTCCAGCCAGCGGGTCGAAAGCATTGCAATAGCAGGCGATTTAACCCAGCATTGAACTCACTGCTTTAGCATCGCACTTTCTTTGGGGGAGGGTCTTCGTGCCGAAACTGAATGTAAATTACAAGAGTTATCTGGTAGATGCCGAACCCGATACCCCTTTGTTATGGGTTTTGCGAGAAGAACTGGGATTAACAGGCACCAAGTTCGGGTGCGGCGGCGGCCATTGCGGTGCCTGCACGGTACATGTTAACGGCGAAGCGGTACGTAGTTGTCAGCTGCGCATTGACGATGTGTACGGAACATTCATTACCACGATCGAAGGTTTGAGTGCGGGTGTTGATCATCCCGTGCAAAAAGCATGGGTTGAGCAACAGGTACCGCAATGCGGTTACTGCCATTCTGGTCAAATTATGCAGGCGGTATCTTTTCTACGGCATAACCCAAACCCCACGGATGAAGAAATCGAGGCAGCTATGCGAGGTAATCTCTGCCGCTGTATGACCTACACCCGCATAAAAAAGGCAATCCATTATGCGGTCGAGCAGAATGAATTAGACACGATTTAGGAGTGAACAAATGACTGGACACGACATTTCCCGACGTCATTTTTTGCTCTCGTCTAGCGCCGTCGCAGGAGGCCTGCTTATAGCCGAAAAAGTTTCAGCCGGTGCCGTGGTGAACCTGTTGGATCCCGGTAGTCCGCTCATGATTCCAGAGAATTTTTCACCTTCCGTATGGTTCACGATGCAGAGCAGCGGCGAAACCACGATACACGTGTATCGACAAGAACTTGGCCAGCATATTGGTACAGCCTTAGCTCAAATTGTTGCAGAAGAACTGGACTTAAACTGGGAAAAAGTAAACATCGATTATCCAGTTGTCGACATGGAAAGCTTCGCCCGAACAGGCCGGCAGCTGACAGGTGGCAGCAATAGCGTTCGCGAAAGCTTCGAGCCCTTGTCACGAGCAGCAAGCATTGCGAGGCAGTTTTTAGTAGAAGCCGCTGCCAATATCATGGGCGCCGAGATCGAGGACTGCTACACCGAGAACGGTGTGGTTATCGATCCGATCTACGACCAGCAATTAACCTATGCAGAAATTCTGGGACAGACGTCCATTGAGCATGAAATACAGCCAGAAGATCTCGCATCGGTTACGCTGAAATCAAAAGAAGATTACAAAATCATTGGCACACCTGTCAGAGCTTTAGACCTGCCCGAAAAGGTGAATGGCAAAGCCCGTTATTCTATAGATGCACGTGTACCGAATATGGTTTACGGCAAGGTCTCGTTAGCACCTACCAGGCTCGGCTCCTCACTGACCTACGTCAATGACGCAGTTGCACGCGAAGAAGTTAACGGTTATTTGCAGACACTCGCATTGTCTACCAACGCCGTGCCCGGAAGGATTCCGGAATCAGAAACGGAACTTGCCCTTGTGCTCGCAGAAAGTTTTCCCGCTGCGATGCGCGCGGAAAAGTCTATCGAAGTAAATTGGGACGTGCCCGAGCAAAATCTCCTTGATTCAAGTCACTTGTACGAAAATGCGAAAACCCTCATCGAGCAAGGTGAGTCTTACGTTTATGTGAAAGTCGGTGACTTCAATGCAGCCCGTGGACAAGGCGAGGGGCGCTACGTCGCTGAATATCAGACCAGTATGATTGAGCATGCTGCGCTCGAACCTAGATCGGCCGTCGTACAAAATATCGACGGTGTTTTTCATATTTATTCAGGGCACCACAATGGTGACGGCCTGATTGTGGGTGTCGCCAAAGAACTCGGCGTTTCATCAGACAAAGTCGTCTTCCATCCACACATGATTGGAGGCAGCTTTGGTGACAAAATTTACGCAGACCAAATTGTCGCCGCAGCAAAAGCCTGTCAGACGATAGGCCGCCCGGTAAAGGTGATCTTAACCCGCGAGGACCAATTTAATTTAGGCCATCCCAAGCCCATATCTCATCAGAAGCTCGAAGCATCCATTGACACAAACACGAAACTCAGTCCCACCCATCGACTGAGGGGTCTACGTCACGATTTGGTCGCAGGCAAATGCATGCCGTTTTCAATGCCTGGGCAGACTTACACCGATGCGGATGCGAGCGAGCCATCGAAGGTTGAAATGGTCCCTGGGGCCGGTGGTGTTGTCTCAGGCCTAGACAATTGGTACGACCTGCAAAACCTTGAAGTTAACTATTACCCACAACCATTGATGAACCAGCTAGTACCTGTGGGATTTGTGAGAAGCGTTGGCAATTTTTTTACGATCTTTGCCATAGAAAGCTTTTTCGATGAAGTTGCACACCAGCTTGGTGCTGATCCCCTCGATTTGCGATTAGATTTTTTGAAAGGGCGTGGTCGAAACGCCGGCGCAAATGCCCACGAAGTTAACGATGACGGGTCGCCAGGCGCTATATTGAGAGGCCCACAGCAAGTGACCGTCGATGGAGGACGCAGACTCGCCAACGTTCTTAAAATTGCCGCGGGCCAGGCCAATTATGCATCTTCTCTCAAAGGGCCGAACGTGGCGCAAGGCATTGCTGTCGCCGGTGCAGAAAATAGGAGAAACCCCACCTTCGCTGCCTGCGTTGCTGACGTAGAAGGCCTGGATAGTGGCGCATTGCGAGTTAAAAAGCTGACTGTGTGTGCCGACGTCGGTGTGGCCATTAATCCGGAAGGTATTCGCAGTCAGATTGAAGGCAGTCTCTTATGGGGTTTAAGCAGCGCGACTTACGAGCAAGCCACGTTACAAAAAGGAAGATTGCTCGAGTCGAATTTTGACGCATATAAATGGCAACGAAATGGTTCTCTGCCCGAACTAGATATTCATATCGTAGAGAACGGTGTGCACCCAACCGGAATCGGAGAAAACACATTGAGCCTGGTCGCGCCCGCCATTTGCAATGCAATTTATAATTTGACCGAGAAGCGTATCAGGTCCTTACCCTTGCGAAATCATATACAACTCGTTTAATTGCTTGATTGGCGGATAACACGCGGCAAAAGCATTTCAAACCGCGACCCTTCACCCAATTGGCTGGTCACGTTCATTTGGCCATGCATCATCTCGACTAATCGTTTGGTAATTGAAAGGCCTAAGCCCGTCCCTCCGTATTTCGCCGCAGTACTTGTTTCGGCCTGGGTGAAATCGTCAAAGATAGTCTTGAGTTGTTCTTCAGACATCCCTATCCCTGTATCCGTCACCGCAAAGGAAACCCAATCCACATTGTCTTCACGGGAGGAAGTAATCGTTAGTTTGACTTGCCCTTCTTCCGTAAACTTACAGGCGTTACTAAGAAAATTGAGCAGTGTTTGACGCAGCCTGGTTTCATCTGAAGTCATATTCCCCAGCGCGTCTTCATGCTCAAAGAGAATTTGATTACGATTTTTCTCTGCCAAAGGCGCACTGATACTTTTGATGAAACTCACTGTCTCGGTCAGATCGAATTCATCGACATAAAGATCGAGCTTGCCGGCTTCGATCTTCGAATGATCGAGTATGTCATTAATCAGTTGCAGTTGATGAACAGCGGAATTCCTTATTTTGCCAAGATCATCTACCAACCAATCAAGCGCATCTTCTTCCTCAGCTTCTTCGGCAAGCATTTCACTATAACCAATGATCGCATTTAACGGCGTTCTCAGTTCGTGGGTCATGTTAGCGAGAAATTTGCTTTTTGCTTCACTCGCGGCGTCTGCCCGATCGCGCGCGACCTCGAGTTCCGCGGTTCTTTCTTGAACTAGGTTTTCCAATTGATCATATTGCGCCGTCAGTTCCCTTGCCAACGACGAAAACGATTTAGCGAACAGGCCGCCAACTGAATCCTCTTCTACATCAAACTTCAAGCTATCTGTAGTGGCTCTCGAACTTTCGATTTCTTCCTCGATCTCATCAATCGTCGTCTCCATGGCTCGGCGACGTTCGATGGGAATCAGTTGTGCCAGGGTCTGAGTTTGTCGGAGTATTTCGTTTTGTTGAGTAGTCGTGCGACGCGCTGCTTCGCCGCGCAAAACGACAAAGGATTGAAGTTGTTGTTGTAAAGAAGCAAGGGCATCCGTCATGCGCCCGATTTCGTCATCACGTTTCTTGTCTAGCTTCTGTGAAAGATCTCCTTCCGAGATGCTTCTCAACGTAACAATAGCGGCGTTCAGGGGCGTTAATCTATCCCTCAGCAGGACGAAAATTACAAGGCCGGAAACGATCAAGAAAAGCACGGCTATGATCATGCCTTGAAAAAAATTACGCTCACCGGTTCTAATCGAATGATCTACGTTCTTTGCAAATATCAACTCTGTGCCGTCCTTATCCAGCAGCGGCAGCTGAAATACCGATGCGACATACGACTCGGCACCTAACATGACCACTTTCGATCCCTCGAGTAAATCCAGCGCAGAATCTTCAGCCACGGCGACGGAGTCGACCGTCATGGACGATGGAAACTCCCGAGATAAAAGTAATGAGTTAGAATCAGCTTCAAAAGCGTTCGACAGATCCTTAAAGTCCAATCCGTAGTACACATAGGCTAAAACGGTAGCATTGGAATAAATTGGAAATACCACAAATTGTTGAAGCTGGTCGGATACCGACGTAAAACCCCGCTCGATATTTTGCTGGAACACGCTCTGTGACAACGCTTGTCCAAGGTTGTTTAAGTCAGCCTCAGTGTGATTGTCTTCGGCCGGAAGTTTGGCAATCAGGGTTCCGTCGCGAGAGAAGATCGCAATATTGTCCAGCGTACTGGAGGCTTTGAGCCGATCAAATGTCGTTTGAAGGGCAATTTCTATACGCCTTTCATTTTGGCTCTTGACGGCATCGATGGGGCTGCGTCTGCCTCGCAATCGCCAAATAGACGCTGAACCTGGATCGGAGCTGAAAGCATAGTATTCCATTCGCTCGAATCGAGCATCCTGGATTTTCTGGAGGAGTACCGTTTGGTTATAAAAAATTTCTTTAGACAGTGTGTCCAGCGACTGGCTGCGTAACGAAAAATTCGCGGTGGAGACAATCACCGCGGTGATGGCTAGACATACCACAAATAGAAAGGTTACTTGCGTTTTTATAGAAAACTTATCGAACAAATCTCATTCCATTTTCGTTATATCTTTAATATTATTCCGCGCTTTTAACATCAGTGTAAATCAGGCTGAACCCATGCGTCGATTAATGTCCGTGGCTATTGTATTGATATCATTCGTCTGCACACTCGCTTCGCCCATCCCGGTTGTGGCTGATGAAGACAGGCCGACTCTTGATCTATACAAGCTCGGAGAGATTGTATATAACACCGGTTCCGAAAGCTGCCGCACCTGTCATGGCGCTGATGGCACAGGCACATCTCGCTCTGACGTAAATCTTTCGGACCCCAGTACATGGAAATCCGTGCAATACGTTTCCGCTCTAAAAGGCACCCCTGCCGAAACAAGCCGAAAGTCCCTCGTGCAGACCTTGATTCTGTTGGGTGCTCGCGGTTGGAACGAGCAAAATTTCGCAAAACTCAAAGATCATTCAAATGCAGCTGGTTTGGCCGATGCCGGAGAGAACGCACCTGAACCATTTGACGAAGAAATGGTGGGGTTAGCATCGCCTAATAGAAAAATGTTGACCAAGCGCGCGGCGATGCTGATGCGAAAAGCTGACCTACCCAGAGCCAACAAATCGGAAATAGCCGACATACTCGCAGCCGCGGCGGTCGTTTACATTGAAGAGGCCTTCATCAATTGATCCTTCTCACGCTTGCACCCTCATCCGAGTAATCATGTCCTCATAAGAAAACGTCGCGTGTCAGTCTGCAGGCCACCTAGCGACTGTCAATTGCAACTTGTACCAATTTAAGTAACTCTCCCGTAGTGAGGCAAACACAGGGAGAGACATTATGAGCAGCTTTGCAGGCTTAACCGTGACAGCACCGGAGTCCCAAGGATTTTCGGCCGCAAAACTCGAACGTATCAGCGAAACAATGACAACAGCCGTCGCTGCCGGCGAAATACCGGGTGTGGCTACGGTTGTCGCACGGAGGGGAGAAGTCGTCCATACACATGTGGTCGGTACGCGTAACCTGGACCAGCCTGCAGATACACTGGGTATGGACAGCCTTTTCAGAATGTATTCACAAACCAAGCCAATCACCGCAGTCGTGACGATGACGCTGTTCGAGGAAGGGCTGCTTTTCCTGGATGATCCCATCTCTAAATGGTTGCCCGAATTTGCCAATCCCCAAGTGGTCGGCTATCCGGCTGCCAAAGATCGTGTTAAGGGTACACCCCTCGCCCTCGGCTCCACCGTCGCAGCTGAGCGAGAAATAACAATTTTTGATTTATTGACCATGACCTCAGGGCTACCTGCAAGCGGTCGCACCCCAGCGATTTATCAGGAGGCAACAACCAAAGCCATGAAAGGTGCCGGATTTCTGCCAGGAGACGTGCTGGTAAACGATCCCCCCGGCACTTACGAAGAAATGGTATTGGCCCTTGCCGAGGCGCCATTACACTCGCAACCGGGCGCAACCTGGAACTACGCATCGGATTTCGACGTCTTATCATTATTGTTAGAGCGCGCTACCGGCCAGCCATTGGACGAGTTGTTCCAGGAACGTGTTTTTGGTCCATTGCAAATGTCTGATGCTTGCTTTTATTGTGGCGAGAATGCCACCGACCGTCTGGTCGCCGACCATGCCTGGGATAACAATGGGCGTCTAATCGTACGCGACCCTCCCGAATCCGCTGAAAAGCTCGGTCGTTCGAACCGCAAGTTAATGTCTGGAAACGGGCTTTTCGGGGGCGCCCTGTGCACTCCGCCGGACTACGCACGTTTCGCTCAAATGTTGCTAAACGGCGGTGAATTCGATGGCGCACAGATCATTGGACGCAAGACCGTTGAATTACTCACAGCCAACCACATAGGAGACCGGCGCATCGACCTCGGTGTGGGACCCGGTTACGGCTTCGGCCTGGGATATGCAGTACGCCAGGAAGTCGGCGGCACTTTTTTGCCCGGATCGCCAGGCACCTACGGTTGGGGGGGCGCAGCGGGCACCTGGTTCTTTGTCGACCCGGTCGAAGAACTGTGGGGACTGTTCTTCACACACGTTTTCGGATATCAGTTTCTGCCGACGGCAGATTTAGCGGTGCGATTCGAAAAGATGGTTAACGAAGCTCTCATCAACTGAGGGGCGCAACAACCGGCCGGCAAAACGATGTAGGGATACTGGCTTTCCACATGGCAGAGCGTAGTATCAAGATATGCGTATAGGCTTCAAAACCGTTTATCTCGCAGTACTGTGCTTGTGGGCTCACTTGGTACCCGCCAATCCCACAGATGACGCGGTTTGGCTGGTCGACCTGGACGGTGCTGTGGGACCCGCCAGCGTTGACTTAATCATCCGGACCATTGATGAGGCGAACGAGGCGTCACGAGAAGCCGTGATCATCCGCATGAATACGCCTGGCGGATTGGACAAGGCCATGCGCGATCTTGTCCAGGCGATTCTCTCAAGCAATGTACCCGTCATCACTTATGTAGCCCCCAACGGTGCAAGAGCGGCCAGTGCTGGCACTTATATCGCATACGCCAGTCACATCGCCGCCATGGCACCAGCAACCAATATCGGTTCATCTACACCTGTGAGCCTGGCGCCACAACCGAACCCCCAAACCCCGGCTAAGAGTGATCCAACCAATAACAATCCTACCGATAACAAGCCCGGCAGCACGCAGACCGGTGATGCCATGTCTAAAAAAATCGTCAACGACGCAGTTGCATACCTGAAAGGTTTAGGCGAGTTGCGCCATCGCAATCTCGAATGGGCCGAGGCCACCGTTAGAGAAGGGGCAAATCTCCGCGCCTCTGCTGCATTGGAAGCCAACGTGATCGATCTAATCGCAACGGATGTGGAATCTCTGTTGGAAAGTGTGAATGGGCGCAGCGTTGAGGTTGCCTCCGGGCCTCGTACCCTTGCCACCAAGGAGGCCAGCGTACGTTATATCGAAGCCGATTGGCGTCATCAGTTGCTCTCCGTGCTCACAGATCCGAGCATTGCTTACGGTTTATTGATTGTTGGCCTTTATGCACTGATGCTAGAGTTTTACAACCCGGGGTTGATTTTTCCAGCCGTGGCAGGCGTGATTTTAATACTGCTGGGTGCGTATGGATTGCAACTATTGCCGGTAAACTACTCAGGCATCGCGCTACTTGTGGTGGGCATCGTGTTGATGGGCGCAGAGGTCATGACGCCGACATTTGGCGTGCTCGGGATTGGTGGACTCATCGCATTTGTTTTGGGTTCCATGATCATGTTTGACGGTGACGTGCCCGGTTACGAACTCCCTTTGAACATCATCGCAGCTTTCGCAATTTCCACAGGCTTGATGGTCTTTTTAGTGGGTGGGTTGGCGATAAAAGCACGTCGGCAGCGAATCGTGACAGGGACCGAAGCGATGCTGGGTGCATCTGCCATCGTAAATCGCACCTTTAGCGGGCAAGAAGAAAATTACTACGGTCGCGTATCGGCATTTGGTGAAAATTGGCAAGCCCGTGGTAACACCGCCTTTGAGAAAGATACGGTGGTTCGCATAAACGCAATCAATGGACTCGTCCTGGAAGTGAGCAAGGAGAACTGAACATGGACATTTTTTTCGGCACTATTTTTGTTGTTTTAGTCGCGCTTGCGTTCTATACGTTTCGCATTCTTCGGGAATACGAACGCGGCGTAGTCTTTATGTTGGGACGTTTTTATAAGGTCAAAGGGCCGGGATTGGTCATCATCATACCGGTCATCCAGCAGATGGTTCGCGTTGATCTGCGCACGATCGTGACAGACATTCCTACTCAGGACCTGATTACCAAGGACAACGTCTCTGTGAAGGTCAACGCAGTACTTTATTACCGGGTCGTGGACTCTGAGCGCGCCATCGTTAATGTTGAAAACTATATGGAAGCCACCGGGCAGCTTGCGCAAACCACATTGCGCTCAGTCCTGGGGCAGCACGAATTGGATGAACTGTTAGCCGAGCGAGAGCGTCTTAATCGTGACATTCAAAGCATCCTCGACCAACAGACCGACCAATGGGGGATCAAAGTCTCCAATGTTGAAATCAAACACGTCGACATCGATGAAAGTATGATTCGCGCGATCGCCAAACAGGCAGAGGCAGAGCGCGAACGCCGGGCTAAGGTCATTCACGCGGAAGGTGAAGCCCAGGCCGCCGACAAATTGGTCGAAGCAGCGCAACTCCTTGCCACCCAGTCGAGTTCTATGCAACTTAGATACCTGCAAACCCTGACAGAAATCGCCGGTGAGAAGAGCTCAACCATCGTTTTTCCGTTACCTGTCTCTTTATTTGAAGGATTCCAGAATCTCATAAATACCGTATCTGACGATAAGCCGGACAACTGATCCAGCCGAACTTCCGCTGTCGCAGGTGCTATTCGATGTGTTACCGGCG
>JAYZCO010000024.1:0-83870 GCA_036338285.1 Pseudomonadota bacterium | reverse complement strand
TCAACGCAGACGAGCACCAAATTCCTCAGTCAAACCAACCATTACAGCGGTTGCGTAGGCATTAACCTCGTCATCTGTAAGAGTCGCCGTTTGGCTCTGGAAGGTCAAGCCTATAGCCAAACTTTTTTCATTAGAATCAATGCTTTTGCCTTCATACACATCAAATAGCCTGAACTCAACAAATGTTTGGTCCAAGACCTGGCGAACACACCGTTCTATATCTGCTGCAGGGATTTTTCTATCCACAACCACGGCCAGATCACGTCTGACACTGGGAAACCGCGACACAGCCGTATATTTGCGCAGCGGCCGTTCAAGCACAATCCCAGCATCCAGCTCAAATACATACACCCCCTCGATCTCCAGGCGGGCTTCAATTTCGGGATGTAATCGTCCGATATATCCTGCATTGCGACCACTGATGGTCACCGCAGCACTTAATCCCGGATGCAACACCTTCGACGCCGATGGCGCATAGCCAACATCGGTTTGCCCACGCCACTCGACCAGGGCATCCACCACGCCCTTGGCGTCGAAAAAATCGACGCCTTCGCTCCCGCTCTGCCAGCCTTCGTCGTGCCGCCGGCCCCATAGAAGTCCTGCGAGCCTCTCTGGCTGGTGGAGCCTTGCTTCGTCTTGCTGAAACACTAGTCCAAGCTCAAATAAACGGATACGGTTAAGTTGACGGGTGCGATTGTTCCTGAGCGTATCGACCAGACCCGGCAGCAGGTTGGTACGCATGACACTTTGTTCTCTGGACATCGGATTGGCGAGTACTAACGGTGCACCCTCGGGATCAAGAAGATCGCGTAATCCCGGCTCTGTGAAACTATAGGTAATCACCTCCTGTAAACCCATGCCCGCTAAATGGCGCTTGAGCTGCGCCCGTGGATTGGTCTCAAGTGCCACATCACGCAACCCTAAAGAGGCCATCGGACGCTGACTCGGTACCTTGTTATAACCATAGATACGGCAGACCTCCTCTACCAGGTCTGCCTCAATAGCGATATCGAAACGATGAGCGGGTACGGTTACAGACCAGCTACCTTCCCCCCGGTCTACGACCTCCATCCCCAGGCGCATGAAGGCCTCATCGACCTGCTCAGCCTCTATGTCGACACCGAGGAGTTCGTGCAGGCGTGCGTGGCGCAGGGAAACCTGCTTAGGTTGCGGCAATGCGTCGCTCACCACCGTCTCCTCAACGGGCCCTGCGACCCCACCGACAATATCCAGCAGCAGTGCCGTCGCCCGCTCCATCGCATCGAATTGCAAAGTATAGTCTACGCCTCGTTCATAGCGGTGCGATGCATCCGTGTGCAGGCCATAACGACGCGCAGTACCCGCAACCGCCAATGGCGCAAAAAAGGCACACTCAAGGAAAATATCCGTCGTATCCGCCTGCACACCGCTGCGCTCACCGCCCATCACACCCGCAATGGCCACCGGACCGCTCTCGTCAGCAATGAGCAGGGTCTCATCGTCGAGCTCAACCACTTGCCCATCCAAAAGCGTTAACGTCTCTTTGGACTCAGCCAGACGAACAACGATACCGCCACTCAACTGGTTAAGGTCGAAGGCGTGCATGGGTTGCCCTAGCTCGATCAACACGTAATTGGTGACATCTACCACCGGGTCGATGCTGCGCAAACCGCACCTTCGCAATCGCTCCTTCATCCACAAAGGGGTCGGGCGCGACAGATCGATGTTTCTAATAACCCTACCCAGGTATCTGGGGCAACCCGCACCGTGGCTAATCGCCACGGCAAACGTATCTTCCACCTCGGCCTTGATCGACTTGATCTCGGGATAGGTAACAACCGCATTGTTCAGCACACCCATCTCTCTGGCGACACCTTTTATGCTGAGACAGTCACCCCGATTGGGTGTCAAATCGAGGTCGATGATCACATCCTCGGTCGCTAAAACATCGACAACGTTATCACCAGCCGACCCTGTTTCGAGCTCCAATATGCCTTCATGCTCATCACCCAAGCCAAGTTCTCTGGCACTGCAGAGCATGCCATGAGACTCAACCCCTCTGAGTTTTGCCTTCTTGATTTTGAAATTTTCCGGCAGGACCGCACCCACGCGGGCAAATGCCGTCAGCAGCCCCTCACGTACGTTCGGTGCGCCACACACAACCTGCACTTGCGATTCGCCGTCATCTACTGTGCAGACGCGCAATTTATCCGCGTCCGGGTGAGCAGCTACTGTTTTCACTTCACCCACCACCACATCTGTGAACTGGCCAGCAACAGGTTCCACACCGTCTACTTCCAAACCAGCCATCGTCATCTGATGCAAGAGCGCTTCCCGTTCAAGCCCAGGATCTACCCAGGTTCGCAACCACGCTTCACTGACCTTCATTTACGTCTCCCATGCGCCGGCCCCTTTAATTGAACTGTCGTAAGAAACGAACATCGTTTTCAAAGAACAGGCGAAGATCATCGACTTCGTACAACAACATGGCTAAGCGATCACCACCAAAACCAAAAGCAAAACCGCTGTACTCCTCCGGATTAATCCCCGACATGGAGAGCACATTAGGATGTACAAGCCCACACCCCATGACTTCAAGCCATCCGGTCTGACTACAGACACGACACCCATCTCCCAGGCAATGGACGCATTGCACATCCACTTCCGCGGACGGTTCAGTGAAAGGGAAATAGGATGGACGGAAACGAACGTCCAGATCTTTTTCAAAGAACTTCTGCAGGAATTCGATCACCGTCCCCTTTAAATCAGCAAAGCTGATACCTTTGTCTATCACCAGCCCTTCCACCTGGTGAAACATGGGGCTGTGGGTCAGGTCAGAATCACGCCGATACACCCGACCCGGACAGATCACACGTATAGGCGGCACCTGTGTTTCCATCGTATGAACCTGACTCGGCGATGTATGCGTGCGCAGGAGCATGCCATCGCCGAAGTAGAATGTGTCGTGCATCGCCCGGGCCGGATGGTGCGCCGGAATATTCAAAGCTTCGAAATTGTAATAGTCGTTCTCAATCTCCGGCCCGTAGACAACGCCATACCCTGCACCTACAAATATTTCCTCAATGCGATACATCGCCTGTGTAACAGGGTGAAGCCCACCCGTAGAAACCCGTCGGCCCGCAAGGGTTACATCCACCGCATCGCCGGCAAGTGCATCGGCGAGTTGATCGCCCTTTAGAGCGACTTTTCTTTCCTCAAGCCGGGACTGGACGGTTTGTTTTGCCTGGTTGATTCGGGCACCGACTTCGGGGCGTGCTTGCGGGTCTATGTCCCCTAATGATTTCAACAGCGCCGTCAATTCACCTTTCTTGCCGAGATAACGAACCCGGACCTGGTCAAGAGTTTTAAGGTCCGAAGCCTGACCGATCGCGTCCTGGCTCTCAGTCAGTATATCGCCCAGTTTTGACTCTACATCCGTATCCATCGACCTTCTCCACGAAAGAGATTCTATTCGAAAACACCGGTCACAAAAAAAGGAAGCACCGAGGTCCTTCCTTTCTTTGGGTGGTTGCATACCACGCACGTACCACAACCAGGAAGGGTCCTTTTAGGTCTCCCGAAAGCAGTTGTTAGATCACCTGCTCAAAGCAGGTGGGTTTATGCCGCTTTGGCTCGCTCAACCAATGCCGCAAATGCGTCTTTTTCATGCATCGCGATATCCGCCAGCACCTTGCGATCAACCTCTACCCCCGCTTCCTTGAGACCGGAGATAAAGCGGCTGTATGACAAGCCGTGCTCTCTGGCCGCGGCATTGATCCGTATGATCCAAAGCTGTCTAAACTGACGCTTACGCTGTCGACGGTCGCGGTAGGCATATTGACCCGCTCGAATAACCGCCTGTTTAGCGACTTTAAATGTTCGGCTGCGGGCACCATAGTATCCCCGGGCCTGCTTGAGAATTTTCTTACGACGTGCTCTTGATGCCACGCTTCTCTTGATTCTGGGCATGCGTTCTCCTATCGAGCCTTGGACGGCAACAGGCGGTTGACTGCTCGCACGTCCGCCTTGGCGACACCTTCCAACCCACGCAGCTGGCGCTTACGCTTTTGCGCCTTCTTGGTCAGAATGTGATTTCGGTTGGTTTGCTTGTGTTTATAACCGGTCGCTGTGCGACGAAACCGTTTCGCCGCTCCGCGGTTAGTTTTCATTTTAGGCATTAACTGCTCCACGCATTGTTAGTTCGCGCCCTGTCCGGACACTCGTTTAACCGACACGGTCGGGGATTTACCCTTTTACTATTTCTTCTTTTTCTTCGGCGACAGAACCATCACGACCTGTCGACCTTCGAATTTGGGCTCAGCTTCGATCTGACCCAAAGCATCCAGATCCTCAGCGATTCGGCCCATCAGCGTCATACCGATTTCAGGGTGTACAACTTCACGCCCTCTGAATCGTAACGACACTTTTGCTTTGTCACCTTCTTCTAAAAAGCGTTTCAGGTTGCGTAGTTTTACCTGGTAATCGCCTTCTTCCGTACCCGGCCTGAATTTAATTTCCTTGACCTGGATCTGCTTCTGCTTTTTACGTTGAGCTGCACGCGCCTTTTTGAGCTCAAACAGATGCTTACCATAATCCATCACTTTGCAGACTGGCGGTTCCGCATCGGGTGCAACCAGCACCAGATCCAATCCCGAAGCCTGAGCCTCAGCCAGGGCGTCATCTCTTGAAACGATGCCTCGCTGGCCCCCGTCAGCCCCGACTAATCGCACATTGAGTGAACGAATTTCTTCATTCAACAGCGAACGTTCGGCGCGCTTCGTACCTTTTTTAATAAGAATCTCCCTGCATAGGGCTATAACTTCTCCTGACTCGTTCTCTTAATATCACAAGCTTAATCTCGCGATATACGCCGAAAGGCCACACAACCATAGGCGCAGCCCTTCAAGGTGCCGACCTGAGACTACGCTCAGGGGCAGCGAATTCTACTGACCGAGCTGATTCCCTTCAAGTACTTAATATAGAAGGGAAATTCAAAAGAAGGCAGAAAGCCTGAACAAGCCCCACTCTCCTTTAACTTTATTCCGTACCACCCCAACTCGACCAAGCAAACGGAATCTTTACCGAAAAGACTGTGCATTCTGATAGGATTTCTGCTTTTAAAGAACCAATTCGAAGAAATAGACCATGGAAATGCATATACCCGGCACAGACGAAGACATTCGAGCCGCACTGGAAGACGTCAATCTGCCCAGCCTCCTGCTCACTCTGGCAACCATCACCGGCAGCGATGAATGGTTGGCTGAACGCTATCAACCTGCTCCGATCGAAGCGCCCGCCGGCTCAATGTTTCCCGACGATACCGGCCGCTTTGCACCGGAAATTCAGGACGAGATAAAGATGGCAGCGCTGCGTATCATCGGGGATCTTCGCGATGGACAAATCGAACTTTCACCACCACCGGATCAGGATCTGTTGCAACGGATGCTTTCGTTCTCAATCGCAGAGGAAGTCAACGCCGGCTATGCGGCCATGCTGATGGAAGAAACGCTGTTTCGAGATCGCGACGCGCAGTGGCAACCCACCTTGTCAAATGCCCTCGCTGACGGCGCAGGTAACCTATTCAAAGTCCTGATCATTGGTGCAGGCATGTCCGGCCTTGGCATCGCAGCCAAGCTCAAATCGGCAGGCATTGGATTTACCATCATCGAAAAAAATGACCAGGTAGGTGGAACCTGGTACGAAAATACCTATCCCGATTGCGGTGTAGATACACCTAATCATTACTACTCCTATTCATTCAACCGGAACCCCACCTGGTCTGGTTATTTTTCCAAGCGCGATGAGCTGTTCTCCTACTTCGACGATCATGCAGACCAATTCGATTTACGCGAGCACATTCGCTTCAACACCGAAGTGCAGGAAGCCAGATTTAACAACGAAACCAATCTATGGGACGTTCGAATAAAAGGCGAACACGGAGAAAGCGTTGAGACCGTCAACGTGGTCGTTTCCGCAGTCGGACAGCTTAACCGACCTTCGCTGCCCGATATCCCGGACCTGGCCACATTTACCGGCCCGACATTCCATTCTGCGGAGTGGCGCTCGGACATTAATCTCGCGGGCAAAAAGGTGGCCGTGATCGGGACGGGTTGTTCATGCGTTCAATTGTTACCAAAAACCGCCCAGATCGCTGAGCGGGCACTCGTATTCCAGCGCACGCCACACTGGGTTTCTCCGGCGCGAGATTACTACAAGGCTGTTGAACCCGGGCAACTCTGGGCGCTCAAGCATCTCCCCTATTACGCTGAATACCACCGGGCTCGTATGATCCTCTCCTTTGGCGATCGCACATGGGAAGCTGTGGTTGCCGATCCGAATTGGGATCAGCCTGACGCGTCTATGAACGAGATAAACCATGGCATGCGTGAAGCGCTCACCGAGTTCATCCAGGAAGGACTTGGCGACAAAACCCACTATGTTGAACACTGTGTCCCGGATTTTCCCGTCTGGGGCAAGCGTCTGATTGTCGACAACGATTGGTACCCCACTTTGGCCCGTGACAACGTCGACCTCATCACTTCATCCATTAAATCGATCGAACCCCAAGGTATTCGCACCCAAGACGGTGAGCTACACGAAGTGGATGTACTCATTCTCGCCACCGGTTTTCACAGCAATCAATTTCTATGGCCAATGGACATTGTCGGTAAAGCAGGCGTAAGCCTGGCTTCGGTTTGGGGGGAAAGCGCAAACGCTTATAAAGGTATCTCCGTACCAGACTTCCCAAACCTGTTCTGCCTTTATGGCCCTAATACCAACATTGTGCATGGTGGCTCGATCATCTATCAGGTCGAGTGCCAGATACACTATGTAATGCAGTGCCTGACAGAAATGCTGGCAAAAGGCATCGAAGCCATCGATGTTCGCACCGAGGTCAATGACTCATACAACGAGGAAGTTCAGACGATCAGCAGAAAGCTCGCCTGGGGACACCCCAATGTAGAAAGCTGGTATAAAAACAGTCAAGGTCGTGTCGTCAACAACTCACCTTTTAGCCTGCAGAAGTACTGGGAAGTTACACACACCGCGGACATGGATGACTATCACCTTATCCGCAGTGGGGACAACGAAGCGGCCTAACCTGCCTGGTTGCACCAAACCACCGAGCTCGGCACAGGCCCATGGCATCCGGTGCCGTGCTCGTCTTTAAAGCATGGGCACTAGCTCATCCGAGCAGCATATTTCTCAGTCGGCCGGCTGCCATTCTCATCGACAAGATCAAACTCTTCTATGAGGTCCTCGACCCATTGAATGGTCCCTGAACGTGCCATTAAGCCTTCACTGGTCAGTAGCGCGGCGATCGAACGGCCCACCAGAAGCGGCGTTTGCGATTGTGACAAATCCATGCTCTGCTGACTTGCCATGGCCCGAATGAACTCCGTCGAAACCGCACCCGGGTAGATAACTATCGCCGGGATCCCCTTGGCTTCAAGCTCCTGTGCCATGTCTTTAGTCAATCGATCGAGCCCGGCTTTACCCGCGCCATAGGACGATGAAAAATGGTACGTCTGGCCGCCTGGCGAGGATACGTTGATCATGGCTGCCCGGCTTGAAGCGAACATTAATTTCGCTGCATGCCAGCTGGCAACATAGTGAGCACGCAGGCCGATCCCGACCTGATCATCCCACACCTGGATAGGGTGGTCCCAATAACCTCCGCCCCAGGCCGGCGGATCAGGAATTTTGTACACATTGTTAACGAGATAGTCGAGGTGATCGACTTCACCACCAATGGTTGAAAAAAGCTGTTCGATTTGAGCATCATCACTATGGTCGCAGCATATTGCGCGGCCTTCGCCACCTGCCGCGGTCACCCCGCGGGCAGTGGTATCGATGGTCAGGTCACCGTCTCCGACCGTACGTCCGGTCACATAGACCGTGCAGCCGAGTTCACCCAGCGCCAGTGCGGTGCCTTTGCCAATGCCCCTGCTGGCACCCGTCACCAACGCGATTTTTCCTTTTAATACAGACACCCACGGCCCCGCTTGCCTTCGATTATAAATGCATACATCCTACCTGATCCCTAGCTCACGGACACTTACCATGGTGGATATCGCATCTGACCCAAGACTGGACCCTCGCATCAAAGCCATGCTCGCAGCATTTCCTACCCTCCCCCAGGAAAACGCGGTTGATAGAGACACCCTCGTGGCGGAAGCCAACACACCCGAAGCCCTTGAAACCATAGCCCAGATGCAGGGTGCATTTGCCATGCTCGACACCGAAGAGGTTGCCCCGTCTGCAGGGCTCGATATCTCGACCAAAGTGTTCGAGTCTTCCCCGGATGGCAACGCGATCAACATCCAGTTCATTCGACCTCAGTCTGAGCAAGCACTGCCCTGCGTTTACTACATCCATGGCGGTGGCATGCAGACCATGTCCTGCTTCGACGGCATGTACAAATCCTGGGGACGCATTATCGCCCAACAAGGCGTTGCGGTAGCGATGGTGGATTTCAGGAATTGTCTGAACGCCTCGTCAGCACCAGAAATAGAACCGTTTCCCGCCGGCCTCAACGATTGTGTATCGGGCGTAAAGTGGGTGCTCGACAACGCCACCGACCTCGGCATCGATGCACAACACGTCATCATCGCCGGTGAGAGCGGCGGCGGTAACCTTACCCTGGCAACGGGTCTGAAACTCCTCAAGGATGGAGACATGGGCCTCATACGTGGCCTCTATGCCCTGTGCCCATACATTGCCGGAAAATGGCCTCAACAACGGCTACCTTCCTCGGTTGAGAACAATGGCATTCTGCTCGATTTACACAACAACCGAGGCACCATAGCTTACGGTATAGAAGCCTTCGAAGCCGGCGATCCACTCGCCTGGCCGCTCTTTGCGACAGAGGAAGAGGTCCAGGGTCTCGTCCCTACTGTGATCAGTGTCAATGAATGCGATCCACTGCGCGATGAAGGCATCGAGTTCTACAGAATGCTCCTTCGTGCCGGCATCAGTGCACGTTGCCGCCAGGTCATGGGGACAAGCCACGGAATCGAGATTTTCGCCTCGGCATGTCCCGACATCAGCCGCGAGACAGCGTTGAGCATTGCGCAGTTTTGCCGAGACGTATGACGGGTCAACTCATATAAAGACACATTGCGCGGACCTCGATGCTGTGGCGCGCTGGTGCGTCCGGATGCGTGGGATCGCTAAATGCAGAGTGCGGTGTCCAAAAAGGCTGCTCAAACTCAAGACAAGCACTGTCAAAAGTCCGAAAAGCAACCACTTCATCAACTGTCATCTGCGGAAATGTATACCAATGGTGGTCTGCCTTGTCGTGCCAGCGTACGCCAAATGCATCAAAAGGCTTGCCTTCATTCGCATAATTGGGCACGTGAATTGAAAACATATCTTCTCTGGGCACGGTTTGAGCATCACAAAAAGCAATTGGCAGATCCATAATGGACGGACCCACGTTACGCCAAAACTGCAATATAAGCAGACGCTTCGAATTTCGCACATCCGTACCACTTACCCCCGCACGCTCTAGTGCTTGCAACGCACCCTCTTCAGGATCCTCGTAACGCGATTTGAGCAGGTCTGCGTAGTTTTCCGTAAAGTCCGAATGCACGAACTGTATGGGGGCATAGTCCGCCTGTTTTCGCGCATTTTCAGGGTTGCGCAAAATGTGACTGGAAATAAGGGCTACATCACTGTCGCTCAATGATTTTGCCAGCGACTCCATCTCAGGATAATAGAAGCGCTTGATCGCTTCGTCATCGGTCCAATCATGAACAGAAGATTCGTGCCCTAAAAGTTCGAAACCATTTTCTTCCCAGCTCAGCGCATCGGTCTGGCGTCCATCCCTCAGGCTCACCTGGCGAGCCTCAGTGTCGTCCGTACCTGACGCGTAACTCACGATCGCATCACAATAAGTGTGCTCTGAAATTTGCATGAATACCCCTAATATCCGTTGTTTAGCAGAATATTCCTGTGATGACATGGTAACGCGTAAATGCGTGCACGAGGAGCAGCAACCCGATAATCAAATTCGCCAAATACAGGCAACATACGTTACACATGCTTGGCGGAGTTTAGAAGGAGATGCAGAGTCTTCTGCAATCGGGAACCAACGGATAAGGCCCCGACCGTCTTCTGCCAAGCGTTCAAACCCTATCCGGTTCAACCTCCCTGTTAACGCTGCTCCGCATGCAAGATGCCCGCCTCGCCAAAGTGCTCTATCTGCTGATCGTCATAACCCAGTTCCTTCAGCACTTCCTCATTGTGCTGACCAAGGTAGGCAGTAGGCTGATGGAAATTTGCAGGGGTAGATGAAAACTGGGCGGCAGGGCGTGGCTGTCTGACTTTGCCGATCTGCGGATGCTCAAAATACCATATCGCTTCCATCGCCTTAACTTGTGGGTCATCAACAACTTCATGGCGTAAGTTGACCTGACTCCAAGGTACATCATTTTCTTCCAGACGCTTTGCGATTTCTGAGGTTGTGAATTGCTGATATTTAGCATCGGTAATTTTTTTCATCAATTGTCGATTCCGTGCACGTGATTCGAAGTCCTCAAAGCGTTCATCGTCGATCAGATCTTCCAGCTCAAGCGCTCGTAACGCACCTTCGACCTCAGCCTGCTGAACAGGCATTGCAGCAATGTGGCCATCCCTCGTTTTACGAATGAACACACTCATATCCCCGTAAGGCATCGTTTCAGTCTCTTCCTCCAGATAGGTGAAATTGCTCATTACATCCGACCAGAGAAAAAACAAGTTGGCATCGAGCATGGAAACTTCGACTTTCTGTCCCCGACCACTACGCTCCGCCCGAAATAAAGCAGCAACCACGGCTTGTGCCGCCGTAAGACTCGTGATTTTGTCGCAAACAAGACAATTCACCAGCTCTGGGTCTCCGTCTGGCTTCAAAGAAGCAAAACCGGATATCGCCTGTATGACAGCATCGTAAACACGCCGTTTGCTATAGGGTCCGACCGGCCCGACCCCGTTTATCGAGGCATAGACAAGCTTAGGCTGCCGTTTTTTAAGTTGTTCGTAACCAAGACCCAACCGCTCCATAACCTCGGGACGAAAGTTCTCCAACACGACGTCTGCTGTTTTGATGAGTTCTCTTACAATCTTCAACCCATCGGTAGTCTGTATATCCAGGCATATCGCACGTTTGTTTCGATTGAGCGTAAAGTACGAACTCGCCATACCACCCTGTTTAGGCAACGCTCTGCGCATGAGATCACCTGTATGAGGTTCCACTTTTATGACATCAGCACCCTGGTCTCCCAAAATTGCCGCCGCCAATGGGCCGGAATAGACAGCCGTAAAATCTACTATCCTTACACCACTTAACGGCCCCGTTGGACCGCCGGTAAAATCGACATGCTGCGCCAAAATATCCCCTTAAATGGTGTAGCCTGCGTCAGTCAGTGGCATCTTTCTAACCCGATGGCCTGTGGCTGCAAAAATGGCATTTCCTACAGCAGGTGCCAACGGAGGCAAAGCCGGTTCGCCAAGGCCCGTGGGTGCAAAGTCGCTCTGAATGAAGTGTGTACTCACCCGCGGTGCATCTTCGATCCGCAAGACAGAATAGTCGTGGAAGTTCGATTGCTGAACCTGACCATTTTCGAAGGTGATTTTCTGCCCCATCATCGTTGACAAGCCGTCGATCACAGCCCCCTCCACCTGGGAGAGCGCACCGCTCATGTTAATAATGGGACCCACATCGACTGCAACCGTGACCTCGTGCACGGTAAGCTTCTGGTTTGCATCCACGCTGACCTCAGCCACTTCTGCGACATGTGCTGCATGGCTAAAACAAAACGCCAGCCCCAGACCTCGACCCGGTGGCAACGCTCGGCCCCAACCAGCCTTTTCTGCCGCCAGTCGGATAACAGCCGACGCCCGACCTGTATTGAGACTGCGGATATTGCCTGGTTCAAACCATCTGGATTCACCCATAATTTCCAGAAGAAACTCGAGATAATCTCGACCTGCTGCATGTGCCATTTCATCCAGGAATGACTGCACAACAAACGCTGTCGTATTGGATCCTGGTGCTCGCCAGGGTCCGCAAGGGATATCGATATCGAACATGGTTTTAGACGCATAAGCATTGTCGACATTCAACATTGGAAACTGACTTGCACTAAAACGAGAACCTGATACAGCTCGCCCATCCTTCGCCATGCCCATGAAGTGGTCTTCAAATGCGATGAGTTTTCCGGACCTGTTCAACGCACCTTTGACCGACTGAAATCCACCTGTACGAAAAAAATCGTGGCGAATGTCATCCTCTCTCGTCCATGTCAGCTTCACCGGCGCTTGCATGCGTTTTGATATTTCAATGGATTCGGCCAGAAATTCAAAATAAACCCTTCGCCCAAAGCTGCCGCCCAGGCGAGGCTGGTGCACGGTGACCTGATCCTGATCGAGGCCGAACATCGACTTGGCGATACGAAAGACCCGACCCCCACCCTGGGTCGGCGCCCAGATTTCCAGTGTGTCAGGGTCGAACAATCCTTCTCCTTGCCGATAGTGGGCAGTGCAGTTCATTGGCTCCATACACAGATGTGCAACGAAAGGAAATTCGTAAAAAGCGTCCAGGACTGTGTTGTCCGGGTTGGTAAATTCCGCACCGACATCGCCTTTGTCGGCCACCTGTATCTTCCCCCGTTGACCATGCAGCCGCGTCGCTTCTGCAACGAGATCTGTCCAGCTGTCGTCCGCGGCATCGGATGTGTCCCAATCGATCTTGAGCCTGGCCTTGGCACTGAATACAGCGTAGGTATTGCGACCCACGAGGGCCACTCCGTCGAGTAATTCACGAGGGTTTCCATTGCCCTTGACAACAAATGCATCAACGATGCCAGGCAAGCTTTTAATCTCCTTTAAGTTTGCACGCTTAACCACACCGCCAATCGTCGGGCATTTCTGATACGCCGCGTATAACATGCCAGGCACACGTGTATCGATGCCGAAAAGAGCAGCCCCAGTGGAAATAACAAGATTGTCGACGCCCGAAACCGAGGTGCCGATGATTGTATATTCTTCCCGACTTTTGAACTGCAGTGTGTCCTCGTCGGGCACTTCCTGTTTTGCCGCCAGCGAGGCTAACTGCCCAAAAGTCATCGACTGGCCGGATATGTGCGTCACTTTGCTTGCACGTGTTTTCAATTCTTCGCGTGGCAATTCCATCACCAGGGCGCCTGCACTGATGAACATTTCTCTTGCCGATGCACCCATGCGCCGCATCTGATCCCACGTGCGCGGCACGGTCGTAGAGCCACCTGCACGCTGGCTGCCAAAGCGAGACTCATCGGTGGGTGCCTGCAGGACCGATACATCTTCCCAACGGGCACCCAGCTCTTCAGCAATCACCATCGGCAGGGTCGTCTTTACGCCCTGTCCCATTTCCGGATTAGCAGAATAAATCGTGATCTTGCCTTCGGGCGACACCTGAATGAAGGCATTAAGTTCAGACGATACCAATAGAGTTTCATCGCCAGGCTGTGCCCTGACGCCAATCGACGCAAGCACCACCCCGCCGCCAGCGGCCGCTCGTATAAAGCCTCGACGGGAAAGCTCGGCACCCTTAAGCGCAACGTTCAGCGCGCTGATCACCTCATCAGCAGGGCTCACGAACCCATCTCCTGAGCGGCACCATGGATGGCTGAACGTATCCGATTGTAGGTCCCGCAACGACAATAGTTACCCGCCATTGCGACATCGATATCTTCATCCGTCGGAGCGACATTGACCGCAAGTAATGCCGCGGCCGACATAATCTGCCCTGTCTGACAATAGCCACACTGGGCGACATCCTGAGCAATCCACTGCGCCTGTAGGGGGTGTAGCTTTGCCCCTTGAGCCAAACCTTCGATCGTCGTGACAACTTGATCACCCACCGCCGATACAGGAAGCAAACAAGACCGAGTCGCGACACCGTCAAGATGCACTGTGCACGCACCGCACTGCCCAATGCCACAACCATATTTCGTGCCAATCAGCCCGAGTTCGTCCCGAAGCGCCCACAGCAGCGGCATATTCGGCTCAACATCGAGTTCTGTCCGTTCGCCGTTAATGACGAATGCATACTTTGCCATTGATAATATCCAACTAGGTTATGATTTAGGCGATTTACCGAAAACGATGCATCCGCTGGCACCAAACATACCGCCAACGCCAAGACAGAGCGAAACTTCGGCACCGGACACCTGCGCAGGTGCTGTACCACGCATCTGTCGAACGCTTTCCTGCAATGCGTACATGCCATACATACCGGAGTGCATGTAGGATAGACCTCCACCGTTCGTATTGGTCGGCAGGCGCCCACCGGGCGCCGTATTTTGCTCCCAGATGAAATCCGGCGCCTCACCTTTACCCACAAAACCGAGGTCCTCAAGACCGTAGATCGGCAAGTGCGCAAATGCGTCATATATCATCAGGTGATCGACTTCACTGTGCGTAATCCCTGCATCTCGCATCGCCCGAGGACCCGCAATTGAAAATGCCCTTGAACTGGTGAGGTCATCCATCTGCGATATCATCGACGTTTCGACACTCTCACCCGTGCCCCATATATAAACGGTGCTGCCTTTAAAGTCAGATGCCCGGTCTTCGGTGGTCAGTATCAGCGCACCCCCACCATCCGTCACCAGGCAACATTCGAGCAGGTGAAAGGGATAGGCGATCATCCTCGATTCAAGTACGTCTTCAACCGTAATGGGATCCTGAAAACTCGCACGCGGATTCATCGTCGCCCATTCACGTTGTACGACTGCAACCATCGCCAGCTGCTCATGGCTCATCCCATAGTCTTTCATGTACCTAAGCACAGGCAGCGTAAACGTTGAAGGTGCACCGAAAGTGCCAAAGGGTGCTTCAAACTGACCGGAAAGCGATGCAGGTTGTGCTGCCCATCCGCCGGTGCCGACTCGGGAGCGTCCACTCTCACCATGGGTAATCAATACCGTCTTGCATAGTCCCGACTGCAAAGCCGACACGGCATGACGGACATGCAGCATGAACGAACAGCCCCCCACCTGAGTACCATCTACCCATTCAGGGGTAATCCCTAAATAGTAGGCAAGCTCTGTAGGGCTTTGTCCGGCAGTAGCAACACCGTCGATATCCTTAGCCGTGATACCCGCATCGGCCATCGCATTCAAAGCGGCATCCGCATGCAGCATCTGTTGACTCATGTGCGGTATTTTTCCCAGATCGGTCGTTTCAGCGGCACCTACCACCGCAATACCCGTCATGACGCATCTCCATTCGGCTCAAACAGAGGCAGCGTGATGTCATCACTGACGGATTCAAATTTCACCTTCAGGGGCATGTCGAGCACAAGTGCTTCAGGCGTTTGTGCACATCCTGTTACGTTGGTTGCCATGCGCGGCCCTTCCGCGAGATCTACAATGGCAATGGAATGCGGTTCACCAAAGGCCGGATGCGGACGATGATTGATCACGTAGCTTGCTAATGTCGCTTTTCCTGAAGCAGCAAAAGAACTCACCGAGCGACTGCTGCACGCAGGACAAAACGGTCTCGGCGGGAAATAGGTGTGACTGCACGAATCACAGCGTTGCAACCGTAACTCGCCCTTTTTACACCCGTCCCAGAAATCCTGGGTCTCGGGCGTTGGTTTTGGCAACGGCCTTGATGGTTTGTTCATAATCTGACCTTTATCTCTCATATCTCTCACACTTGAAGGGGCAATGGTACGGGATTGGGGATTTATATGGCCAGCACCCGCACACCCCTGCGGCACAATCTGTCGCGATGAGTCTCAGGACGTTTGCGGAAACCAGTAAGTAAGGTACTCAGCGTAGGCCACCGACCCGGCCACGCCTTCGGCTTCTATTTCATGGCAGTTTTTTAAAAGGTATTCACCGTTGCCCTTGTGATCAGCTTCTAAAAGGCTGATGTGCGATCTCAGCCTGACACCGTCGCCAATTACAACCGGCTGCAGAATACGCACTTTATCAAGACCATAGTTCAGAGGGTAGGCGCCGTCTTCCGGCCACAAACCTGTATCCCTATAGAAATGGGACAACAACGAGACCATGTGGAATCCGTGGATCAGGGTGCCCCCGTACGGTGTTGTTTTACCATACTCTGGCTCACAGTGGCCTGGGGTGCGCCATCGCGTGACCTCGCCAAATACGTTGACCTGGGTTTGATCGATAAAAACCCAATTGCTGATTCCGAGTTTCTCGCCGATTCGATGCTCAGCAGTCGTTAACAGAAACGGCTCTTTAGACATGTGTCACCTCCCCGGCGGACCCTCAAAACAAAGTCTAACCATACCACTGTTGCTGACAGGTGAAGACAAACGGTCGCTCGCACTCAACCGACGCCGCGCCCGCTTGAGTGCAGGGTGGGCATGCAAAGACAAGGAATTACTGCCAAACTGGCCTTAACTATTCACTCACTGCACGGTTCGATTTAGCCACCTGCGTACCAAAGCAATTTGGGTAACCATATGACAACCAGCACTCCGATGCGTCTCGCCTGTCTCGCCAGTGGCCTGTTTGTTGTTCTATACCTGCTTCTGGGCTCGATCGGATGGGCACCAAGTTCGCAATCGCTGGCGTCCATTGGCGAAGCTTCGTACTGGTGCGAAAGAGTTTATGCCGGACTTTTCCGCGAGCCTGTCAACGCGCTCAGTAATCTGGGCTTTATGCTGGCTGGATTATTAATGTTTTATGTTCTGAGCAAAGATCAGGACACTGGACAATCACCTAACCCGCTGACTGGTTTCACGCCCTTGTCGATCCTCTATGCCTCTGCCGTAATCTGGCTCGGCCCTGGATCCATGCTCATGCACGGGACCCATACCGCCTGGGGAGGATGGGCGGATAACCTGAGCATGGTGATGTACATCTTGATCCCCTGGCTTATCAATGTCGGCGCTATGGCACGCTGGTCATCGACCCGGGTTTTGCAGATCTACTTTGTGATTGTTTTTACTTACGCCATCAGCCGATGGTTTTTTGGTGGCAGATTAGGCGTCAATCTCGATCTCTTCAGTTTGTCCATTGCACTGTGGGGCATCTCTGAATGTTTGCTCCGATTCTGGTCGCCCGCTTTTCGCTGGCTCTCCGGGTTCATCGGCTTTTTGATCGCTGCCGCCTTCGGCATCATGCCCTGGGACATGCTCGCGGCACCGGAAAAGTTCTGGTGGATAATCTTCTTCTGGCTACCGGCATTGTTCGCCTCCCACCCACCCGGAATTCAACGCACCTATGTGCCCTGGTATCTGTTGGGTATTGCCGCCTACATGATCGCATTTTCTATCTGGCTCAAAGGCAGGCCCGGGGATCCGTGGTGTGATCCTGATTCTGTCATACAAATGCATGGTATCTGGCATCTGTTAAGTGCCGTTGCGACCTGGTGCTTCTTCAAATTCTTACGTACGGAAAGAGCACACACTTTGTAGCCGGCGAGAAACACGTGCCAGCCTGGACCTCCTGCTTAGTCCACCTGATGGTCAACAAGCAGATCAGCATCAAAGAGACTTAGGTGCAACTCGGGCAAAGATCAGCCATGATGGTTTCATACGTATGTAAAGTATTTTATGTCGAACCCATAAACGCAGGGTCGCACGCCACCAAAAAAACAAGGAAAAAAGGAACAAAAAAATGAAACTCTTAATCCGTGCACTTTTTGTAATTTATTTAGCCCTCACTGCAACCCAGGCCCGCGCTGACCACCATGAGTCTCAAGCGGCAGCACTGCCCGAAAACAGCTTTGCTGCCATCAATCTTTGCCATCTTAACGAGGGCAAAACCATGTCAGATGTGGCGCGCTTGAACGAAAAATGGTTTGCATGGACAAAATCCGAGAACATGGAGCCTTTCAGCCTTTTACTGACGCCCTTTGTAACCGCATCCAGCCGGGGCAACCCAGGCTACGATTTCATCGAAATCATCACCAACGACTACGAAACCGGGGGCCGCCTGTGGCAAGCAGCCCTGAGGAGCAAAAAAGGGCAAGCGCTGGATGAAGAATGGCGAGAGATCACCACTTGCTATACCCGCATCAACCACCTCGTCTTCAAATACATGGACCAAGCGGCACTTTCCTCCACAGATGAAAGAATCGTTACCTTTAACCGATGCGAAATTCGCGAAGGCGTTACGGGCGATCAGATGCGCGCTGTTCACCAGCGCGGGCTAGACCGCCGAAGCGAGCAATCAACCAACATCTTTTGGGGCTTACTTCTGCCCGCGGCAGGTGGTCCCCGAGGTGAGTTCCGCCACATGATGACTTATCCGGATTTTCCCGCTTATACGGCAAGCCTGAGCAACTCACTCGCCGGTTCGGCATTCAGACGCGAATACAATACACACTACGCCCAATGCGATGGCCCGAGCGTTTGGGTCGCTCGCGTACAGCACAGACCGGGAGGTTGAATCGATACTCTGCGGCGTATCTTTGTCACGACCTGGCTTGGTGTTTGCAACAAACCCCACAGGTCGTGACTTTGCGCTCGGTAAACAATCATTGCCCTCGTAAATCCAGACCGGATGTAACAATCCCTCTCAAAGGCCCGCTGACAAAGGTTTGCACACGACAGAAGGTTAACTCATGCAGTTTCCAGCCGTATAGCTGCCATAGCTATTGATGCAGGTTGTCATACTTCAGATCATCCAGGCGATGTAAAATCTGCAAGACTTACGCATTGAGCAGCAGATCTGCACATGAAAAATTTCCTTACTTACTTATTCGCCACGACTTTCCTAAATTTTCGCAAAAGAAAAACAGCGATCGAGCGAAAGTTCAATACCCACATCTCAACCATTGATTCGTCAGGGGTGTCCATCTCTTTCAGCGACCAGGGCAGTGGACCCGTCGTGATTTTGATCCACGGTATAACTCAGAACGCATCAGATTTTAAGCATTTGATTAATAGGCTAAAGGGCCGGTTTCGATTAATCGCGCTTGACTGCCGTGGTCATGGGGCCAGCGGTAAACCGGAAGATCCAGCCTCTTACGGAAAGCAAATGGTAAGAGACATAGAAACGCTTCTTACAAAACTGAATATCGATAAAGCCATCCTGCTCGGCACGTCCATGGGCGCAGAAATTGCCCTTCGATTCACCGTAGATTATCCGGCGCGCACTCATGCACTCGCAGTTATCGCATCTGGCTGGTCCGGGCAAAAGGAGTCGATGACTTATACAAAAGTTGGCAACACATTAAAACAACACCACAGCTTTGGTCCATGGATTAAAGAGACCGGGGGGCAAGGCTATTTCTCGCCTGATTATTTTGGCATCGCGACGGCGGATGCCATGCTCAAAGGTGAAAACATCGACGCATTGGCATCGGTATTTCTTGGCATGAAAGAGATCATTAATCTGACGGAACAAGAGATAAAAGAAGTTAACATCCCGGTTCTTGCAATCTGCGGCGAACATGATGAAGAGCGGCCCTGTCTGGAAAGGATGGTGGACGTGGTGCCGGATATTTCTTTCAACCTGTTAATGGGCCGAGATCACATGGATCTTGGCGAAGACCCTCAATACAACAAACTGATAGAGCAATTCTTATCAAGGTGCTCAAGCCGGGGTGGACGATTGGAAGCGAACCCGCATAAAGGGAGCCTGTTGCCCCCTTTTTCTTAATCAATGTCTGATTAAATTAAGGTAAGTCTTACTGTTTTCCCATTCCCAGCATTTTTTCTTTCATTCTTTTCTTACCGTCCCTGATCCAACCATCAACATCTTAAACTGACAATGCATCGGCGACATTAGGGAGTCATGGTCTACCTTCAAGCTCATCAAGGCCTTCATCGAAAAATCCATCGATTTTGAGGGGTTTGCATGAATAGTGTTTGAGGGCTTAGCAATCTTGAACTCGAAATCCAGTTTCTTGGCTCACCGCGGCGGGTGTGCTGCGAAGTACCAGTGTTTATGGCACGCACGTTCAAACGTTTGCAAATCCATGGCATGTTTGCCTTTAAGCCAAGCTGAAAGTAGCGAAACTTTCAAACCCAGCGATGCCAGCAGATTGAAAATCATCGCCGGGGTGGTTGAATAATTGTCTCTGCCCGCCAACCCGTACTCAAAAACTATAAGTGGTCTGGATCGTCTACATATTTCAGATGCCCCTTGCAATACATTATATTCCGCCCCTTCGACATCAAGTTTGATGAAAGTGATGTCAAGGTCATGGGGAATGATGTTGTCCAAAAGGTCTACAGGTACGGTGATCTCCCTAACGGTAGAGTCGCCCGGATAGTCTTGCCTGCGCAGACCGCTGTAGCCTAGATTTTCCTCTACAACGTGAAAGGTTGCTGTACCAACTTCATTGCTCAACGCGACTGCATGGGTTTCTACTTCTGGGAAGTGCTCCTGCAACCGTTGTGCCGCTTCGGAGCGAGCTTCAAACGCAAAAAATCTGCCTCTTGGTACTAGGTGAATCATTTCTTTCAGAATGCTACCGTTAGACGCTCCTATGTCGATACAAACGGCATCGTTTGGCAATGAGGCTATGATGCGCACGGTATCTCGATCGTACTTCTTGTTCAAACGTTCGACGCGAGGTTTTGTCAAATCTTGCAGCCAGTTTCGTACCGGGCGTAGATAGCTCTTTACCTGTTCCATTCGCACTTAATGACTCCAAATCCACATTCGATTCACATACCTACAAATTAATCGCTTTAACGCATACACAAAATGTACGGCTGATACATTGGTGACTCACAAGGAATGGTAACAATGGGCTGGCCTTCGATCTACCAACGGGCGCTCACGACGTCCGTACGATGTATATGACTTTCCAGAGCAAAACGACATAGTAGGCACTTACAATTCGTTTATAAGCTAACCATTGCAAACTTTGATGGAATCGAAAATCATGCGCATACTCAAAAGCCGAGGTTTCGATTTGAGTAAGGCAACATTGACACCGGTGAAGGTGCTCGCCATGAGTGGCATCATCGTGTGCGTCGCTTTATTAGGCATCTCGGTCACTGGCGATTTCACCCCATTAGGGAACTATGAAAGTTTACGCCCGCGAGCTTGGGAGTCGTTTGATCCGGAACTTGCATCGCGAACGCGAACGATGGAGTCGTTTATCGCTGAAGCGAGACGCCGAGCGAAAGAACCTGATGATGCTCAGCTGATGCAAGCACTCTACGATGTTACGAAGGACAGGTTTACCCACCATGTTGCCAGACACACTCTGTATAGTAATTGGCTGCTCTGGATCAACCACAAACTTTTCCACCCGCAACCAGCCAGGTTTAAAAGTCCGGAAGATCTTCTGGCCAACGGCCATTCCGGTTTATGTGGTCAGGTTTCGATCATGCTCACGCATGCCGCGAGGGAGGTCGGACTGCAGGCAAGGATCATAGAACTCGGGGGTCACACGGTAATGGAAAGTTATGTAAATGATTCATGGCGCCTGTACGATCCAGACGCTGAAGTTGCGCCTCAAATAAGTTTGTCCGAGCTGGTTTCGACACCCGGGGCTATAGAAAAAGCCTACCCAGGCGATTACAGGAGTGGTTTTCGCCAAACGGTTCGAACAGAAGAAGACAACCGCATTGACACCAGTCAACCGCGCCTGATCCAACGCGAAAAGAATTTCCACGTTTGGAAGTACTTATTTCCTGTCTTCGGTATTGTGATTTTCCTGGCATTAATCCATATAACAAACGGACGAAAGGTGGATCCCACACCAGCACAGTCGTAGACATTCTTTTCAGGCTCGCAGTAATCGTTTCTGCCTGGTCCGGGCAAAAAGAGTCAACCGCTTACACAAGTTTAACGTCACTTTCAAACACCACCGAAGTGTTTGTCCCTGGACTAATAAAACGGGAGGGCACGGCTGTTTCTTACCGGATCATCTATATTGGTAGGCACGACCGGATTCGAACCGGTGACCTCTACCATGTCAAGGTAGCGCTCTAACCAACTGAGCTACGCGCCTGCTTCGCAATGAAAACCGGGACTGATGTCCCATTTTCCCTTTCTGCCAAGGCGGGCGGGGATTCTACCAGCTACGAGTTCAAGTTAAAGCCGTGCACATTTGTAGGCATTCGCGTCGATCTTACGGGAGACCTAAGCCAGGCACCCGAACGCCCCCACTGCATGCACTTATTTTCTCCCGGCTAAGACTTTAAGCTTCGCATATGCAGGAAATCGTCGCTTACATCGAAGAACTCGCGTTTATCTTTCTCATGATGCCCATCAACATCGGAGAAAAGTTCTATTTCGTCTACCTCTTAACTTTCGTGGTTTTGGCCTATTTCAGTTACCGCCGCTACTACCGGCACAGAACACGAAAGAACTTTTTTCAGTTTCTGTTCCCCGCACGAATCTATCGCCATCCTTCAGCCAAAATCGACTATGCGATTTTTATAATCAACATCATCCTGTCACCACTTTTACTCGTGGGTGCAGGCATCCAGGCGTGGATTTCCACCGAACTTGCAGGTGTGCTTGTCGAGCTTAATAACGGCGGTCCGATTTTTAGTGGCGACTGGAATTGGCCGACGTATGCGGGATTCATCCTGGGTTATACCCTTGTTGCCGATTTTTCTGTCTACCTGATCCATCGCTTCCACCATCGCTCGAACCTTTTTTGGCCTCTGCACGCGCTGCATCACTCTGCAACAGTACTTACACCTGTGACGCTATTCCGTAAGCATCCCGTCTGGAATCTTTGCGCTCACTCGCTGACAATGTTGTTAACCGGTGTATTCCAGGGGGTCTTCGTCTTCGTCTTCTTCGGTAACCCCGGGGTTGAGGTCCTGTTCGGGCTCAATACGCTCTATGTGCTCTATAATTTTTGCGGCGCGAACCTGCGCCATTCTCACGTGTGGCTGCACTGGCCGAAACCGTTTGCCTACCTATTTATCAGTCCTGGCATGCACCAAATTCACCACGATCCCGATCGACTTGATCAAAACTACGGTGAGATCTTTGCGATCTGGGACTGGATGTTTGGCTCCTTGTATGTCCCGGATGCCTACGAAGAATTCGAGATTGGTTTAGGCAAGGGCGTCAATCCGCACGACACCCTTCTACGCGCTTATTGGGTGCCTGTGGCTGACTTCGTCCGGGGCTTAAGCCGCGTCCTTAAGCGTTTTGGCTAAGTCTGACAAACACTATCGGGCAGCCTCGACCCGATGTAGACTGCGCCGATGAGAAAAATCATCCTTTTTATTAGCGTCTTAGTCTACGCATATGCAGCTGCGGCCGAGGATTCTCAATCCTGTGCACTCATTGAAAATGCCCGTGAGCGCCTGGCCTGCTTCGATCAGCAATTCCCACGTCCTGATGGGGTGGCCGCTTTGCCAAGAATTGCCTCACAGCCCGTTCGCCCCCCTTCAACCCTTGGCCAGCGCCCTGCAACGGCGCCTGAATTCAGCTCCGTTGCAAGCACACGGCAACAAACGGCACCCACGCCGTTACCTCAGCGGCCAAGAGGATTATTCGATTTTAGCGACGAAATCGATCTGGATACGCAGATCGTGGCCGTGCGCTCTGGTGATCAGCAACGGATGGTTTTCCGGCTCGCCAACGGCCAGATCTGGATGCAGAACTCACCACGCAACCTGCCCATAAAAAGTGGCGATCAGGTCAATATCAAAAGCGGCTTCCTCGGCGGATATATGCTGCGTACGGAAAACGGCACGGCGACACGGGTGCGACGCATTCAATAGGCATCTAACCTGACATAAACACAAAAAATGATCCGCCAGCAATCAGGATCCGACTTGACATCAACTACCTCGATTGCTTTAGTACGCAGGCTTTCAGAACGATACGTTTTGAAACATTCTAATTACGAAAATAATTGGGGAGATTCTCTTGAGAAGATTCACACTAGTGCTAGTCAGCGCAATTGTTACCTTAGCAGGTGGACAATTCGCGTTTGCTGCTGATGAGGATGAAGCGATTGAAGAAATCGTTGTCACAGGGTCATACCTGAAACGCAACGCTGCAGATTCGCCATCACCATTGTCAGTCATTACGTCCGCTGATATTGAAGACCTTGGCGCCTCTGATGTTTCAGAAATCATCCAGGCAATGCCGTGGCAATCGGGCAGTCAGACCCGAGCCTCCACCTTCCAGGGTGAAGGGGCCGATGGTCGCAATAACATCAACCTGCGTAACCTAGGACACGCAGCAACGCTGCCATTAGTCAATGGCAGACGTCACGTACCTTCATGGTATAACGGACGCGGCAACGCATCTGTAAACGTGAATGGATTAATTCCGAACATCGCACTCGAACGGATCGAGATTGTAAAGGACGGTTCATCGGCCCTTTACGGATCTGACGCAATCGCAGGCGTTGTTAACTTCATCACCAAAAGCGATTTCGAAGGTTTCGATTTCACTTACCAGTTCACGACCGATGACAAAACCGGCGAAGGCGATGCCAGCCAGGCAGGCTTCATCTGGGGTATCCAGGGAGACCGAGGTGGGGTTGTAGCTTCAGCTTCATTCCTGAATCGAGATGAAATCAACATTGACGACGACTATGGCCGTTTCGGTGGCACAACACTGTCATCTACCGGTAACCCAGGTCGTCTGACCCCAACGGGTACTACTTGGACTTGGGCCGATCACGGTCTGGATCCGGGCGTGACTGTCGCCAGTTCCAACCCACCACGAGACCCCATGGGTTTGAGCTACGGCCAGGCTGATGTCAACTGTGAAGACGAAGCGGCTTTAGAGCGAGGGGGTGCATTAGGCAATCTCTTCAATCGTTGTGTGTATGACTACGGTTCTTTCTTCTCCATCCAGGGGCAGGAGTCTCTGCGTAAGTTCATGGTTGAAGGTCATTACGACATCACGGACGACCTTGAGGTGCAATTCGAATTTGCCAGCAATGACGCTGAATTCGATCGCCTGAACTCACTCAACCCAAATGCGCCGGCCCTGACGATTCCCGTCAGCGTGCCTTACATGGACGCAGCCGGCAATCAGCAGTGGGCGAACAACCCAGGCAGCCACGAAGATGCGTGGCGTCGTGGGATTGAGCCCATCCCGTACTCGAATCTGACACGTATGCTGGGCGGCACACGCAACACGCCAAAAGAATTTCGTCCCCTCGACACGTTTACCAATCGTAATCGCAGCGACAACCGTATGAGTCTAAGCTTTGTCTACGACATGGAAATCAACGGCAAGTCCTGGACCATTGACGCAAATTATACAGCCAGTGACCACAGAGAAGCCTCCGCACAGGTGCAGGACACACTGTCCTCGCAAATGGAATTGGCTATTAATGGCCGGGGCGGCCCCAACTGTGATGTCATCAACGGTGTTCCAGGGAACGGTAATCAGATTTATGCATCGACCGGCGGCGATTTCGACGCAGGTGATTGCTACTTCTTCAACCCATTCGGCAACCACATGTTCGACCGCGATGGCAACAAGACCAAGTCCCATGACCTCACCCTGGTCAATCCGGTTGAGTTGTATCAATGGCTTGCAGGACGTGCATCCCACCATGGCGATTTCCGTCAACGTGTGATGGAAGTCGTCGCAGCAGGTGACCTCTGGGATACAAATGCCGGACCCGTCGGTATGGCCATCGGTTTCCAACGTCGTAGAGACTCCGGTGACCAGATCTTCGACTCGGCCCTGACCACCAACAACCTGGACTTCGTCTACGGTGCCCAGGACTGGAGTGGCTCTTTGACGACAACAGCGTTCTTCGTGGAACTCAGTATTCCGTTGGGAGATACCCTGGAGATTAATGCTGCCGGTCGGTACGAGGACTTCGACGAAATTGGCGAAGACACGATCGATCCGAAGCTGACGTTGTTGTGGCGTCCGACAAATTCGCTTTCTGTACGCGCATCTGCCGGTAGTTCTTTCCGCGCACCCTCGCTGATACAGTCTTTTGGTAAGATCACGACGGTTGCCAACGAGACGGATATTGTTGGTGGCACAACCTATAAGCCATCACTCTCCGTGGGTAACCCGGATCTCACACCGGAAACCGCTGACACCGTCAACTTCGGCTTCTCATGGGTACCCACTGAGGGCATCTTTGAAGGCCTCTCGATTGATGTCGACTACTACGATTATGAGTACACCGACATTATTACACGCCAGTCCACGGCCCGACTGTTGTCGGAAGATAACGCGGCTCTGGCGGCATACAGGGACACCAATCTAGGTGGTTCATGCTCCACAGACGCAGAGTGTTTCGTCAACGCAGTGAACGCAGGCGTAGGTAACCGAGCCCAGATTATCCGTAACAGTAACGCCATCATGTTGCGTGCCCTGCCTGAGCTGTTCAACGCGCAATCCGCTGATATCAGCGGTATAGACCTCACCGCATCCTATCGTTTCGATAATGCCTGGGGTAACTGGCGTGTAGGCATGATGGTCGCGTATGTTGACGAGTATACGGTGGAAGCGAACGGTCAAACCTACGACGGCGTAGGCGGCTACAACAATTCGACACCGCTTGCACGTCCCTTGCCTGAGTTCAAGGCTAACGCGACGTTGTCCTGGTCGAAGGATAACCACAGGGCATTCCTGATCGTCAAACACGTCGATGAACTCGAGTCTGACATTTCAGGTGGCGCTCGATACTTCTTTGGCGCTGTTGCGGCATTAGCTGGCAATCCCAACATCCAGCGCGATCTGGGTGACACGAAGATCGAAAGCTTCACCACAGCTGATGTGCAGTACACCTACAGCTTTGGCGATACGGTTCTCGGGTTGAGCGATGCCAACATCACGCTAGGTATCCAGAACGTCACTGACGAAGAACCGCCAGTGATCTCTGTCGTTACTGCCTACGACGGCAGACTGCATGACGGCCGTGGCCGCATCTGGTTCGCCCGTGTAGGCGGCAGCTTGTAAGCGATACGCTTCGTGCAAAAGCCCCTTCATTGAAGGGGCTTTTTTTTGCCTTGAATTTGACCGTCTTTATGAGACTGAAGCCCAGGCTCGCCTTTGCACTGATCTTTTAATATCTACCATGACAAAGACGCGTGCTAACATCGCGCCTTTGGGCATGTAAGGACCGAGATGACCGAATCGAGCGATAAGTTGCTGGATCACGCGATTCAGAGCGGCATGCTCATCGCCTACCACGCCGGCCGACATCCTGATCATTCGGCGGTTGTTTCAAACTATGGGAACAGATCCTTTGCCGAGCTTAACGCCAGCGCCAACCGGCTGGTTCGCTTACTCGCAGCACACGGCATAACCGAAGGCGACAGCGTTGCAGTCGTCTGTAAAAACAGGCCCGAATTCGTTGAAGCACTGGTCGCAACAACCCGCTCAGGTATCCGTTTCACACCCATCAATTTTCATCTCAAGGGGGAAGAAATCGGCTATATCGTCGACAACTGCGAGGCAAAAGCGTTCATCGCTGATGCAACGCTGGGTGCCTCGGTGGCCGAGGCGGCCGTGCTCGCGCCTGGTGCGATCACCAAACTGGCTGTCGGTGGCGCCATCGAAGGGTTCGATGACTATTCTACCCAACTCGCTGAATACGAAGGACACGATATCGACAACCCGACCCCGGGCGCGAGAATGCTCTACACCTCAGGCACTACCGGCCGACCCAAGGGCGTCTATCGCAAGGAACGTGCAGCTGATACACCCGTGAGGGGCAATGTAACCGGGGCATACGAAACAGGTGACAGGGATCTCTGTACCGGTCCGGCCTACCATGCAGCGCCACTCCTGATCGACGTGATCCAACCACTCTCTTCGGGTATCGGCATCGTCATGATGGATAAGTGGGATGCTGAAGAAACACTGCGACTTATACAAACGTACAGGATCACCCATACGCACATGGTCGCGACCATGTTCCACAGGCTTTTAAATCTCCCGGAAGATGTCCGCAATCGCTATGATATCTCCTCCATCAAGTTCCTTATCCACGGTGCTGCACCCTGTCCTGTATACATCAAACAGGCAATGATCGACTGGTTCGGACCTGTGATCTGGGAATACTATGCAGCCACCGAAGGCGGTGGCGGATTTATCGTCGGTTCCGAAGAGTGGCTCACAAAACCCGGCACCGTAGGCAAGCCTGGCCCTGAGTTCGACAACAAAATACTGGATGACGATGGCGAACAGATCGAGCCGGGACAGGTCGGCACAATCTATATGCGAGCGCCGGAAACCGGCCGTTTTCAGTACTATAAAGATACTGAGAAAACCAACAGCTCCTATCGCGGCGAGTATTTCACACTGGGCGATATGGGTTATTTTGATGAAGACGGTTACCTGTTTTTAACCGGCAGATCCGCAGAACTCATCATCTCAGGAGGCGTCAATATCTATCCACAGGAAGTTGACAGTGAGATGTTAAAACACCCCCAAGTGTTAGATGTCTGCACGATCGGCGTGCCTAATGAAGAGTGGGGAGAGGAGGTTAAATCAGTCATACAGCTGCATACGGACATCAAACCGTCTCCTGAACTAACTGACAAGCTTAAAGAGTGGGCACACGACCGTCTGGCAGCATTCAAATGCCCCCGTACGATCGACTATGTGGATGAGTTACCAAGGTCCGCTGCCGGAAAGATTCAACGGCGCGTTGTTCGCGCAGCCTACTGGGACGACTGACATGCATATAGACCTCTTAAACCACGAATCCTTCTGCAATGGTCATCCCTTAGACCAGTACCAGTGGCTTCGAGACAACGAACCCGTCTACTGGCACGAAGAACCTGATGGTCCCGGTTTCTGGGTACTTTCTCGCTATGAGGATGTCGCAGAAGTCGGTCGTCAGCCCTTGGTCTACTCATCCGAGCCGACCATTGCCATCACCGATCCGGAGCAAGGCATGGACCTCTCCGTGGGCGATCACAAGATGATGCTGACGATGGATCCGCCGCAACACACATTGTTTCGCAAAACCATCAGCCGCGAATTCACCCGCGGACCGGCTGCAGAGCTTCGCCCACGCATATCCGAACTCGCTGCAGCGATACTTGACAAGGTGCTCGACGCGAATGAATGCGAATTCGTCTCTCAAGTAGCGGGAGAGCTACCGAGTTATGTGATTGCCGACCTAATGGGCATTCCCCTTGAAGATGGGCGCGAGCTCTACAAGCTTACAGAGATCATCCATTCTGCCGCCGATACGTTGCCGGAAAATGCACAGGCTGAAGCGATCATGAAGATGTTCGAATATGCGCAGAGGGTCTATAGAGCAAAACACGCAGAAGCCGGTAACGATCTCGCCAGCCAGATTATTCACGCTGAAGTCGACGGTCGACGCCTGGACGAGATCGACTTCCAGCTTTTCTTTTTATTACTCATCGATGCGGGCGGCGACACAACACGCAATCTGGTTGCAGGCGGACTCCATCAACTCATCAGCCACCCCGATCAGCTGTCCGCTTGGCAGAATCACCGAAGCGACAAACTCGATACGTCAGCGCGGGATGAGCTTCTCCGTTTCGTAAGTCCCGTGATCTACATGCGCCGTACACTGAAACAAGACGTTGAACTCCACGGCAAGTTACTCAAAGCCGGCGACAAGGCGGTGCGGTACTTCGGTGCAGCCAACTTCGATGAAAGACAGTTTGAACAACCTGATCAGTTGAATCTCAGCCGATTTCCCAACCAGCAAATTGCCTTTGGAACCGGCACACACGTATGCCTGGGCCAGCACATTGCTCGAGTTGAGATCGATTGTATGTTCCATGAGATTCTAAGCCGTATGACAGATTTTCACCTGCCCGAAGAGCCCACTTGGCTTGAGTCCAACTTCATCAGTGGCATCAAGCATATGCCGTTAGAGTTCAGCAAACGTCTAACGTGATGCTTTCGCCTATACAGGACAGATAATCACTAGGCTTTCAGCCGGCTGTCATGGATGTGCTGCAATTGATCACGTATGCGCGCAGCTTCTTCAAATTCCAAATTCTGCGCATGATCGAACATCTGTTTTTCCAGTTTTTCCAGCAACTTACCGAATGACTTGGGATCTGAAGGGATTTCAATATCTTTTTTCTGATGGCTAGCGCGCTTGGAACTCTTGGCTCCCCCCGGCGCCACCCGAGCACCTTCCATGACATCAGCAACCTCTTTCTGCACGCTACGTGGTGTGATGCCATGCGCTTCGTTATGGGCTAACTGCTTTTCACGCCGACGCGTCGTCTCACCGATGGCTCTATCCATGGAGCCGGTGATGTTATCCCCGTAGAGAATTGCTCGGCCATGCAGGTTTCTGGCAGCCCGGCCTATCGTTTGTATCAATGACCCTTCCGACCGAAGAAATCCTTCTTTGTCCGCGTCGAGAATACCCACCAGCGATACCTCCGGCATATCGAGACCCTCACGCAGGAGGTTGATACCGACGAGTACATCAAACTCGCCCAAGCGCAAATCGCGAATAATTTCCATCCTCTCCACAGTATCGATATCTGAGTGCAGATACCTTACCCGCACATCGTGCTCATCCAGATAATCGGTCAAGTCTTCAGCCATACGTTTGGTAAGCGTGGTCACCAACACTCGATCACCGCGCCCGACCACTGTCTTGATCTCTCCAAGCAGATCGTCGACCTGGCTCGACGCAGGGCGAACGACAACATCGGGGTCTACCAAACCGGTAGGACGTACAACCTGCTCTACGATTTGACCACCTTTGCCGTGTTCGTAGGGTCCTGGTGTCGCCGAGACAAATACCATCTGCGGTGCCAGCCCTTCCCATTCATCAAACCTTAACGGCCGGTTGTCTAACGCAGAAGGCAGGCGAAAACCAAATTCAACAAGCGTCTCCTTGCGAGAACGGTCCCCTTTGTACATGCCTCCTATCTGTGGCACGGTCACATGAGACTCATCAATGACCATCAACGCATCTTTAGGCAGATAGTCGAACAGGGTTGGCGGCGGTTGCCCGGGTTCGCGCCCGGACAGGTATCGGGAGTAATTCTCGATACCCTGGCAGTAGCCTAATTCCAGGATCATCTCAAGATCAAAGCGTGTCCGCTGTTCCAGGCGCTGCGCCTCGACAAGCTTGTTATGGCGCGTCAGATATCCCAGCCGATCCTGGAGTTCGTCTTTGATGTCGTCGATGACGCTGAGAATTTTCTCCCGCGGCGTCACATAGTGCGTTTTGGGGAATACTGTATAACGTGGGACGCGATTGATGAGTTCTCCGGTGAGAGGATCGAACAGCGAAAGGTCTTCAATCTCGTCGTCGAACAGTTCTACACGAACCGCTTCTTTTTCGGATTCAGCAGGAAAGATATCGATCACATCGCCACGGACACGGTAGGTGCCGCGTTGAAACACCTGATCATTGCGGGCGTATTGGAGCTCCACAAGGCGTCTTAGGACATAACGCTGGTCAACACGGTCACCACGATCGAGATGGAGCACCATCTGCAGATACGACTGTGGGTCACCCAGGCCATATATTGCCGAAACTGATGCAACGATGATGGTATCGCGCCGTTCGAGGAGCGCCTTGGTCGCAGACAGACGCATACGTTCAATATGCGCGTTGATAGACGCGTCTTTTTCTATATATGTGTCCGATGCCGGGACATAGGCTTCTGGTTGGTAGTAATCGTAATAAGAAACAAAATACTCGACAGCATTGTCCGGGAAGAATTCGCGAAACTCACCATACAGCTGTGCGGCGAGCGTCTTATTTGGCGCCATCACGATCGTCGGGCGCTGCACCGACTCAATGACTTTTGCTATTGCAAAGGTCTTGCCCGAGCCTGTGACACCCAGCAACGTCTGATGGCTGAGACCATCTTCCAACCCGTCTACAAGGGCAGAAATTGCTACTGGTTGGTCACCAGCTGGCTCGTAATCGGCGACAACCCTGAGTTCAGAAACGTTTTGCACCCACATAGTCTACGTAAGCGTGGGGCACACGCAACGGGTCTCGTCATCATCCGTTGAGCATTATGCGCAGGACTTGTTTAGGAATCTTTGGCTTCGCCGTCTTCGTCAGCCTCTTCAGCTTCCGTCTCTTCAACTTCGCCCTCGTCAGCCTCTACCGCCTCTTCAGTTTCCGCGTCAGCCTCTACCGCTTCTTCAGCGTCGGCCTCTACTGCCTCTTCAGCTTCGCCCTCGTCAGCCTCTACCGGCTCTTCAGTTTCCGCGTCAGTCTCTACCGCTTCTTCAGCGTCGGCCTCTACAGCCTCTTCAACTTCAGCCTCTACTGCCTCTTCAGCTTCGACCGCTTCCTCACCTTCGGCGGATTCCTCAGCCACCGCTTCGCTTACGTCAGCGACTTCCGGTTCAGAATCACGTTCTTTAGGCATGGCAGCGACGATCAGTTCGTGTTCAAGCAGAATACGAACCTTTGCGTCTCCGTTGATCGCCACTCCGTCGTTACTTTTTACAGCATGACGACCATCCCGGCGCAGATAGATCGTATATTCATCGGTACTCGCAACAACTTTCACGCTAATCCCCTGCTTTGTTTCATGTTGGCGCGGCACTCTACGCGAATAGGCCCGTCAGTCAATGTCCATGTATGCGCCATAATTCTGCGCCATAACCATATATCTACACAGTCCAAGGGTCATATCGCATTTGGGGCTAATTTCGTTACAATGCGCGCCTTATTTTTCCGCTATAAAACCAAATTGAAACAATCACTTGCCAGCAAAACGAGCCACGTTGTCCGCTTCGCCGGTGACTCAGGCGACGGCATCCAGTTGCAAGGTCAGCAATTTACCGTCGCCTCGGCACTCGCAGGTCACGACCTGGCCACGCTGCCTGATTTTCCCGCAGAAATTCGCGCACCCGCGGGCACGCGCTATGGCGTTTCAGCTTTTCAGATCCAATTCGGCGGTGAGCGAATTACCACACCCGGCGACGCCCCAGATGTACTCATCGCCTTCAACCCTGCCGCCCTCATCGTCAATCTGACTCACCTTGCACCACATTCAGTGGTCCTTGTGGATGAAAGCACGTTCACCGACCAGCGTCTGAAGCGCGCCGAACTGACAACCAACCCCCTCGAGGACGGCACGCTCAAAAACCACGATGTAATCAGCATCGACATCACGCAACTGACCACCCAAGCAGTAAAACCCCACGGACTGGGCACAAAGGACTCGGTACGTTGTAAGAATTTTTGGGCACTGGGCCTGATTCTGTGGATGTTTGATCAGTCTCGTGACCCGACCCGGACGTGGATACGCAACAAGTTTGCCGGCAACGAACAAGTCCGCGATGCCAACCTGACCGCGCTCGACGCGGGCCATGCCTATGGCGAGACGGCGGAGTTCGGTCATGTCTTCAATCAGGAAAAAATTCCCCAAGCACCCCTCGACGCGGTTGAATACCGAACCATCACAGGAGCAGAGAGCCTGGCACTGGGCCTGGTGGCCGCCGGCGAGCTGGCTGATACAGAATTGATGTTCTGTTCCTACCCGATCACGCCAGCATCTTCGCTGCTGCACAATCTGGTCGGTCTTGAAGACGCGGGCGTTGCCACCTTTCAGGCTGAGGATGAGATCGCTGCGGTCTGTTCAGCGATTGGTGCCTCTTATGCCGGCAAGCTCGGCATCACTTCGTCAAGCGGGCCAGGAGTCGCCTTGAAAACAGAAGCACTGGGGTTTGCCGTCGCAACCGAACTACCGCTCCTTGTCGTTAACTCCCAGAGGGCTGGCCCTTCAACCGGCATGCCGACAAAGACAGAACAAAGTGATCTCTATCAGGCCGTCTACGGCCGCAACGGAGATACACCCCTGCCTGTTCTCGCAGCCCGCTCACCTGCCGATTGCTTTGACGCAGCAATCGAGGCCGTACGCATTGCATTACGCCATATGACACCCGTGATGCTTCTAACCGACGGCTACATCGCCAATGCATCCGAACTCTGGCCTCTGCCGGATATTGATACTTACCCGAAAATTGAAACCAGCAAGCCTACAGCCTCTACTGACAGTGCCGTGTTTTCGCGCAACCCAGCCACTCACGCGCGGCTGTGGGCCGCACCAGGAGACAGCCGATTTATCCATCGCATCGGAGGCATCGAGAAAGACATCGAGACCGGCAACATTTCCTACGACGGCGCTAACCATCAGGCAATGACAGATCTTCGCGTCGCCAAGGTTGCCAGCGTTGCCGATTTCATCGATCCACAAATTATCGACCAAGGCGATGTCGGGGGACTTGCAGTGGTCGCTTGGGGCAGTACCTACGGTACCATCTACAGAGCGGTCAAAGACGCAATCGGCGACGGTATGCAGGTCGCTCATATCCATATACGACATATCAATCCGCTGCCCACCAATCTAGGCGCGTTACTGGATCAGTTCGACAATGTGCTCGTACCTGAGCTTAATATGGGACAACTGGCAACGCTGCTACGCGATCGGTTGGGCATAGACGTCGAGCAGCTCAACAAAGTGAGCGGACAACCCCTTACAGTCGGAGAGATGCGTGCCGCGATCAACAAACACAGCTCAAAAATTGTGCAAAGCGCCAGCTAGGATAACAATGTTATGAACGCATTGACTTTTAAGGACTTCGAAACCGACCAGGAAGTTCGCTGGTGCCCCGGTTGCGGGGATTACGCGATATTGAAGAGCGTGCAACGCGCACTTGCTGAAAGCAACACCGACCCTGCAAAAACAGTATTTGTATCAGGTATTGGTTGTGCGGCACGACTACCCTACTACATCAATACCTACGGCTTTCACACCATACACGGACGCGCACCAGCCTTTGCCACAGGCATCAAACTCGCCAACCCGGATCTAGACGTGTGGGTTGTTACAGGCGATGGAGATGGTCTCTCAATCGGCGGTAACCATTTACTACACGCACTCCGACGCAACATCGATCTGAACATCTTACTGTTCAACAACGAGATTTACGGCTTAACAAAGGGACAGTATTCACCCACCTCCCGGCCCGGTACGCATTCGCCTTCGAGCCCGACAGGTTCCGTCGAGAACCCCGTCGCTCCCGGCCAATTTGCAATCGGCGCAGGTGCGACATTTTTTGCGCGTGGCATCGATATCGACCAGAAAGGTATGCCCGGCATCCTCAACGCTGCGCGAGATCATAAAGGCGCCGCTTTGGTAGAGATTCTGCAAAACTGCATTGTCTACAACAAGGATGTGTTCGATGACGTCGCGGCTAAAAAGACTGCGGCTGAAAATCAACTACTTGTGGAGCATAAGAAGCCACTTGTATACGGCAAAGAGCAAAACAAGGGACTCCGTCTTAACGCCAATACATTGACCTTGGAACCTGTGGTCATTGGTCAGGATGGCGTAGTCCTCGAAGATATTCTAATACACGATGAAACTAACCCTACGCTGGCACAGCTGCTTGCCAACCTTGGCGGCGATGCGCCCACTGCAGTAGGCATCATCCTCAGGCGCGAAGAACCTACATTTGATGAACAATTCTGGGGTATTCGGTCGAAGGCCCGGCGCGCGCACGTCAAGTCGTTGCTCAGAACAGGCAACTTATTAGACAAGCGTACGTAACGCTCACCCCAGATCAGTCATCCATAGGCGCAAAATGTGCGATTCAGCACATTTTGTTACTCATTGTAACGTATCTCTTGCGATTTAAACTGATATTTACTAAATTGGTCTGACCACCTTGGCTAGACCAATAAAAACAGCAAAAATCCCCAGCTCAGGCATCTTATGACAGGAAAACACGACCAAATCGCCGGCAGTCTGATCCAGGATATTCTATCCGGGCACTATCGAGTGAACGAGCGCCTGCCCTCGGAGCGGGACCTTGCCGTACGCTTTGATGCAAGCCGAGGCGCCGTACGCGAGGCGATGAAGAAACTCGAACAACTGGGCGTCGCCGAGGTCAAACCCGGCGGTGCGCGCGTCAAAGATCGCAGCGAAGCCAGTCTCGATGTGATCGGTCATATGCTCGGCCAGGGAGATCTGCCAGATGTCCAACTGGTTGATCAGATTCTTGTCGTAATCAACGCCCTGATGAATGTGGCGGCAGAGCAGACTATGGAACTGGCAAGCGATGAAGACATCGCAGATATCCGTGCAATCGCACAACCGATCGCGGAAGGCATCGAAGACGAAGAGACACACACACTGGCCCGCTTCGAGCTGCTGCAGGCCATCATGTTGGCAAGCAATAACCTGCCTTTGCACCTGATCGCCCGTTCGCTCTTCGAGCAATTCGGTCCGCATCTGCAGGTGTTGTCACGCTACACGGTCACTGACCACGAAGCCTGGGCAATTTTTGCCCGTCAGCTTGAGGAAGCGCTGGAAGTCAAAGATCTACCCCTCCTTCGGGCTTCATTTGCAGGCATATCCGATTTGAATCGAGAAAACATGATGCGTGCTTTTGAAGCAGCCCGCACCGCGACAGGGTTGGAGGCCTCATCATCATGATGCGTACATTCCTCATACCCGGCAGCATTATATTGGTATTTCTCTTTGGTGCCGCCACGCTCATGGCAACAGCGCCGGTTCTGATACCCGCACCGATCACACCAGTCACCTCAACAGTGAGAGTTCAGACCGTTAAGCCTGAAGTCGTCCAGCTTAAAGTACACTCCCAAGGCACTGTCATGCCTTCCATGGAGAGCCAGCTCATTCCAGAAGTGTCCGGTCGTGTCCTATGGATGTCACCTAAACTCGTGGCAGGTGGTTATTTCGATGAAGGTGACGTACTCACCAAAGTGGACCGAGTGGACTATCAGAATACCGCCGATCGTGCCGAGGCGACGCTCATCCGCGCCCAGGCCGAGCGGCAGCACGCCAAATTCGAATATCAGAGACTGCGCAGTCTCGAGCAGCGCCAACTCACCTCACGATCGCAACTCGAAAATGCTCTACGTGCCTATCGAGTCGCAGAAGCTTCACTGCAGGATGCTAAGGTAAGCTTCGATCAAGCGACCCAGAATCTTGAACGCACGGAAATATTGGCACCTTTTACTGGGCTTGTACGTGCAGAAAATGTCGACATTGGTCAATTCATCTCTCGTGGAGCTTCTATCGCCACGCTTTATGCGAGCGACCAGGCAGAGGTCCGCCTGCCCATTGCCGATCGACAGCTTGCATTTCTTAATCTCCCCCCTATGTTGAGGGGCGAACTCCCTGAAGACATGCAACCGGACGTGAACCTCGCGACAGAATACGCTGGTCGTAAACTGACTTGGACAGGTAAAATCGTCAGGACCGAAGCGGAGATCGACATCAGCTCGCGCATGGTGCAGTTGGTCGCGCGCGTGGCCAACGCAGAACAAGGCACGCCTTTATCCGTCGGGCTTTTCGTCGAAGCCGAGATCAAGGGGCTCTCAGTCGAGAACATTGTCGTGCTCCCGCGCGCGGCTTTGCGCAATGACAATCAAGTCCTCGTCGTCGATCAGGAGAACCGTCTCCGGTTTCGTCCCATCGAGACACTGCGCCTTTACCAGGACAACGTGCTCGTTGCCTCAGGGTTGCAAGCCGGTGAACGGGTTTGTGTCTCTCCGATACAAACTCCTATTGATGGTATGACCGTTAATCCTGTACACGACGAGGCCTGATCCTCCATGTATACCGCAATTCGCTGGTTCGCGAATAATTCCGTTGCAGCAAACCTGTTGATGGTTCTCCTCCTTCTGGGAGGCACCTACGGCGCATTGAGCACAAACCAGGAAGAGTTTCCAAACTTTGACATCAACATGATCAACGTATCGGTCCCCTATCTTGGCGCAGCACCGGTGGAAGTGGAAAAGTCTGTCTGCGTCAGGGTTGAAGAAGCAATAGAAGGCGTCGAAGGCATCGAAAAAATGCGCAGCACTGCAACAGAAGGTATGTGCAACGTCATGGCTGAACTTTTCGCTAACGCCGAAGTGATCGCTGTACTCAATGAGGTCAAGAGCCGTGTCGATGGCATCAACAGCTTCCCAATAGAAACCGAAAAACCCATCGTCTCAAAAATAACAATGGCCCGGCGCGTTTTGCAGATCGCAGTTTCCGGTCATGCCGATGAACGTACCATCAAGGAAATCGCACGCGATTTACGCGATGACATTGCGTCACTGGACGGAATATCACAAGTTGCTGTTGACTACATACGCCCTTACGAAATTTCAATTGAAGTCTCTGAAACCGAGCTACGGCGTTTTGGTATCACGCTGGACCAGGTCTCGCGTACGATCCGGCAGACTTCACTGGATATGCCAGGTGGCTCAATTAAAACCCGCAATGGCGAGATTCTAATTCGCAGTACCGGTCAGGCCTATTGGGGTGAAGAATTCGAAGACGTCGTTATCGTCACTCACAATGACGGCACACGCGTGACCCTGTCAGAGATTGCCACCATTCGCGATACGTTCGAGGAAGGAGACTTAGCAGCACGATACAACGGTGTTCGCACTGCAATGGTAAACGTTTCACAGGTTGGAGAAGAAGACCTCATCGAGATTGCGCGTGATGTCAATCAACTCGTGGACAATTATCGGGTACAAGTACCCGAGGGAATCATGCTCGATGTGTGGATCGATACCTCTAACGATTTGAAAGAACGCATGAACGTGCTCATGCTGAATGCAGGGGGCGGCCTTGTCCTGGTATTGGTGATCTTAGCGCTCTTCCTAAAATTTCGTGTTGCGATGTGGGTCTCGATTGGCATACCCGTGGCACTCCTTGGCACGCTGGGCGTCCTCCCTTTTACCGACATCAATATATCGACGATGACTGTGATGGCCTTCATTCTGGTCCTTGGCATCGTAGTGGATGATGCAATTGTCGTGGGTGAGCGTGTTTTTGGCCACGAACAGATGGGCAAATCCAATCTCGATGCGGCGATCGACGGTACTTGGGAAGTATGCGTACCCGTCATTTTCGGCGTGCTCACCACCATTGCCGCCTTTCTCCCTCTGATCATGGTTCAGGGCCATATGGCTGGGTTTTTCTCTCCCATCGGCTGGGTCGTCATATTTGCACTCGCATGCTCAATCATCGAATCGCAACTCATCCTGCCTGCACACCTTGCACACAGAAAGCATGAGGAACCGACCAGGCGGGCAGCCATAGCCTGGAACAAATTCCAAGGCGGCATTGCCCAGTGGCTACAAGATATCGCTTCTGATAAATACCTGCCGTTGCTCGCCAGAGTATTGAGATGGCGCTACGTGGCTTCGGCCACCTGTCTTGGCGTGCTCATCCTGGCAATCTCACTCATCGCCAGCGGCCGCGTTGTATTCGGTTTCTTTCCTTCCATCGAAGGAGATCGCGTCTATGCAGGCCTGGAACTGCCCGAAGGCATTGCTGCGGAAACCACGCTCACTGCGACGCGTCGGATGGAACTCGCGGCGAACAAAGTGAGCGAAGAGATGACCCAAGAACTGGGCCTCACCTCTCCCATCATACGAAATGTTTTCTCCACTGTCGGACAGCAGGCAGATAGAAACGGACCAGGCCGACCTCACAGTGCCGGGCGAAGCAATATTGCTGAAGTCGTCGTTGACCTTGCGCCCCTGAGCGAACGCGATTACATCAGCGCCAAGGAAATTGCGACCCGCTGGCGCGATGAAGTCGGTCCGATAACCGATGCGGTTAAACTGGCCTTTGACGCAGACCAATACTCAGCGGGCCGCCCTATCGAATACCAGTTACAGGGCAAAGATGTGGATCGGCTAAGAGAAGCTGCTGAATTCATGAAACTTGAACTTGCCCGCTATAACGGCGTATTCGACATCACCGACTCCTTTCGCTCCGGCAAGCAGGAGATTCAGTTAAGTCTGCTACCCGAAGCACGCAATCTCGGATTGACGCTCTCCGACCTGGCCGGCCAGGTACGCAGTGCCTTTTACGGTGCCGAAGCTCAGCGTGTTCAACGCGGCAAAGACGATGTACGCGTGATGGTTCGATTCCCGGAAGAGGAACGTAAATCTATCGGCCATCTTGAAGATATGTACATTCGCACACCCGACGGCCACCAGGTGCCTTTCTACAGTGTCGCGAAATTCGACCTTGGTCGAGGTTACTCAAGCATCAACCGTTTGAATGCTCGTCGCACAGTCACTGTCGATGCAGACGTCAACCGAACAGTGGTTGCACCCGAGGAAGTAGCCGAGAGCATCCGTCAGGAACTCATTCCTGAGTTGCGCGCTACATTCAGTGACATCGACATAACTACGGGAGGAGAACAGGAAGAACGCATGACTGCCTTAGACGGGCTTATGGTCGGCGCACTCTTCTCATTGGTTTTGATCTTCGGGCTTCTGGCCATCCCCTTACGCAGCTATCTGCAACCCCTTGTGATCATGAGCGTGATCCCTTTCGGTGCGGTCGGCGCAATCGTGGGCCACTTTATACTGGAAGTCGACCTCATGTTCTTTTCCGCACTGGGTATCGTTGCCCTATCAGGTGTGGTCGTAAATGCATCTCTTGTCCTGGTTGACTATGCAAATCGTCAGAGACGCGAAGGCAAGTCTTTGACTGAGTCTATTCTGACGGCCTGCCTGGTTCGCTTCAGACCGATTCTCCTCACTTCAGTGACAACGTTCGTGGGCTTGATCCCATTGATGTCGACAAGTACACCGGCCACGGCGCCTTTCCTGCCCATGGCTGTCTCGCTTGCCTGGGGCGTGCTTTTCGCTACATTCATTACGCTGATGCTGGTTCCGTGTCTCTACTTAGTCGTTGAAGATGTGCTTTTCCAGAAAGCTCGTTTCAGCGCATGGCTGGGCAACAAACCCGCACCCGAACGCCCTGACACGCTGATGCAACCCAGTAGTGGCGGCTAATCACGCCGGCGAACAACTCGAGCGTCTAACCACACCACCCGCCTGGCACGCTCAAGTCTGGCGATTGTCCTGGCCCGTCATCCTGGCCAACGTGACGATTCCGCTCGTGGGCCTGGTCGATGTTTACGTGATGGGTCGTCTACCTGACCCGGCGTACATTGCGGCTGTCGCCATGGGTGCCGCTATGTTCAGCGCTGTCTACTGGTTGTTCGGTTTCCTGCGTATGGGCACAACCGGCATGACCGCGCAGAGCTACGGAGCGAAAGCCCTCACAGAAATTGACGCCATATTTAAGCGCGCCCTGGTGATTGCCGTGCTGCTTGGAAGTACGATCATCCTTCTCCAGTGGCCTTTGAAGGCCGCACTTTTTATGCTGTTCGAACCCGGTGCCAACGTCGCCGCCCTTGCCGAAGCCTACTACGACATTCGAATCTTCGGCGCACCAGGACTGCTGATTCATCTCGTTGAACTCGGCATCCTGTTCGGGCTGCAGCGCATGACCTATACCCTGTGGCTGAGCATCGGCCTTAATCTCACTAACTTGATACTCGATTACTTCTTTGTGCTCGGCCTGGACATGGGTGTTGCCGGGGTCGCGCTCGGTACCATCATCAGCGAATGGGGTGCCGCCTTTTTTGGATTCTGGCTGGTCCGCGCAGCTTATCGCGACTTAGGTGCCCCATCGGTTCGGGTCAACTTATTAGAACGGGAGGCACTTCGCCGTTTCTTTACGATCAGCAGTAACCTGATATTGCGTACATTCTTCGTCCAGTTGCCTTTCTTCACAGGCACCGTACTTGCCACACAAATCGGCGACCTCACGCTGGCTGTGCACGGCGTGCTCATGCAACTTTTCTTTATGATGACCTACAGCCTCGACGCCTTTGCACATACTGCAGAGACCCTCTCCGGATATTTCTATGGCGCGAAAAACCCTAAAGGCGTCAGAAAAGCCACCCTCTACAGCAGCATTTGGGGGTTTGGATTCGCGCTCCTCACGGGGCTACTCTACCTCGGCACCGCCACACACATCGTTGCACAGCTGACCCGTGCAAATGAAATCATCACCCTTGCAGCTGAGTATTTACCCTGGCTTGCAATCTCACCGTTATTTTGCGTGTGGGCATTCTTGTTAGACGGCATCTTTATCGGCACAACACACATCATTCAAATGCGCAATGCCATGGTATTGTCAGCGTTATGCTGGGGAGTGATGCTCCTCATCACCTTTGAATCCTGGCAATACCACGCCATCTGGGCGAGCTTGAATGTATTCATGATTGCCAGGGCGGTCATTCTAGGGTTGCACTACCCCCAGATTGAGCAGGGAGCCGCAGGTTAGAACTGTCTGTAAATCCATCGTCTGGACCTTTCATCCTGCCGCTTTGCGGTAACATAACGGGCTTTGCCATACCGGAGTTTCAGGTGGCCAAAACACTCAGGATCGGATTTATTGGCGCAGGTGGCATCGCGGATCTGCAACTGCGCTTGCTTGCCAAGCGCGAAGACGTGGTGATCGTGGCAATTTCTGATGTAAATCCGGACACCGTCGCCAATCGCTGCGATACCTACCCGCAGGCCGTGGGGTATGACGACTACCGCAAGATGCTTCAAAACGAGAAGCTTGATGCGGTCAGTGTCTGCACGCCAAACATACTACATATGAGGCCGACAATTGATGCGCTGCAAGCAGGCTGTCACGTACTTGTTGAGAAGCCACTGGCGATGTCGGTTGCCCAAGGCCGCAAAATGCTCGCCGCCGCAAATTCCGCACGAAAGAAGCTCATCATAGGTTTTCAATATCGATACGATCCCCGCACCCAATATCTGCGTCAGGCAATGGAAGACGGTCAGTTCGGTAATATTCTCTATGGACGGGTGCAGGCGATGCGCCGCCGCGGCATTCCAAATTGGGGGGTCTTCGGGCGGAAAGAACTTCAGGGCGGCGGACCGTTAATCGATATTGGTGTACATGTCCTCGAAATGGCCCACTACACCATGGGAACGCCCAAGCCGGTATCCGCGTCAGCAGACATGTTCACCTACCTGGGTAATAAATCGCCCGACGGCATCGCTTCCATGTGGCCTAACTGGGACCACGAGAACTATACCGTGGAGGACCTGGCTGTGGGGCGTATCCGTTTCGATAATGGCGCCGTCATCCATATCGAGTCGGCATTCGCTGCGCATATTCCAGACCAAAGCCTTATGAACTTCCAACTCATGGGCGAAAAAGGCGGTGCAACCTGGTCACCCACAAGGATATACACAGACGAAACCGGGCACATGGTAAACAAGGAGCCGGCCTGGCTCGGTGACACCACATTTGACAAGGTTTTCGAACGTAAGATGGCCGCGTTTGTTGATCATGTGCTTTACCGTAAGCCGACCATCGCCCCTGGTAAAGACGGGCTGACCGTACAAGCCATGCTCAACGCCCTGTATACGTCTGCCGAAAAAGGCGGGCGTGAAGTCAGCATTAGGGTTTAGTTCATCCTCTGTTCAGGCTGGCCCGTTATGCTGCATTACTTAGTCAACCAAGCAGAGGATGCCCCATGACCCGTTCGTTCATTTTGTTCGTTGGCTTCATCATCAGCGCCTGTACCACAGCGCCCATCGTCGATACAAAGGGTAAGTCCATGGCTCAATATGAGCAGGATCTCGCGGACTGCAGGGCATATCAGAGCCAGGTCAATACAGGACAAAAAGTTGCCGTCAGTACCGTGGCCGGCGCAGTCATCGGCACGGCCGTCGGCGCTTCTGTAGGCAACCGCGATACGGCTGAAAAAATTGCCGGAGCAGGGGCTGTGACAGGCAGTGCCAAAGGCCTTGGTCGTGCCATGGATGAACGGCGGCGCGTGCTCTTCAACTGTCTGCGCCAGCGGGGTTATGCCGTTCTGAATTGAGTCCGGGGTTGTACCTAGTGCCTTCGCACAGCAAAAACGGTAGTATTGCCGGTCCGGAAAATAACCGACAACCCTGGGAGAGAACATGGCAGAAGCCGTATTGGAAAACCCGGATCTATTCGATCTAACAATGTCCGAGCAAGCCGAACCGCTGCTGGCCGCTGTAAAAAAACACATACAAGACAACGTTGTTCCTATCACCGACGAGTTTTACGCACTTGAGAAGGAAAAGGATGACCGGTGGTCCTGGCATCCCCGCCAGTTGGAACTCCTAGACAGCGCTAAGCAGAAGGCCAAAGACAACGGCCTGTGGAACTTCTTCCTCCCTGATGCAGATACCGGAGAAGGTCTGAGCAACCTCGATTACGCGTTTATTGCTAATGAGCTTGGCAAATATCCTTTATCCTCAGAATCGCTGAATTGTTCGGCACCCGATACCGGGAATATGGAGGTTCTGGAGCGAGTAGGAACTCCCGAGCAGAAAGAGCAGTGGTTAAAGCCCCTTTTGAACGGTGAAATCCGTTCAGCATTCGCGATGACCGAACCTGCACTTCCTTCTTCTGACGCCAAAAACATATCGACAAGCGCAGTGCTAGAAGGTGACGAGTGGGTCATCAACGGCGAGAAATACTACATTTCCGGTGCCGGCGATCCTCGATGCAAGATCATGATCACGATGGTTAAGACCAGCCCAGACGCAGCACCACACAAGCAGCAGTCGCAGATTCTGGTGCCTATAGATGCACCCGGAGTCAATATCCTCGAAGGCATGCAGGTTTTTGGTGAAGACGACGCGCCCCATGGCCATATGCATATCGTTTTCGACAACGTGCGTGTGCCCAAGGAAAACATGCTGCTCGGTGAAGGTCGCGGCTTCGAGATTTCTCAGGTCAGACTCGGCCCTGGTCGCATCCACCACTGCATGCGCTCTATCGGTGCTGGAGAACGTGCCCTGGAACTTATGGTACGCCGAGGCTCCGCGAGGAAAGCCTTTGGTCGCCCTATCATTCAACTGGGTAAGAACCTCGAAGTAGTTTCGCGCGCACGCCTTGAAATCGATGCCTGTCGCCTGATGGTTTTGCAGGCAGCTAAAGCGATGGATACGCTCGGTAACAAAGAAGCACGCGTGTATGTCAGTGGCATTAAAGCCATGGTCCCTGAAAAGATCTGCAAGATCATCGATCAGGCGATCCAGATCCACGGCGCAACGGGCGTGTCTCAGTGGACGCCCCTTGCACGTATGTACACCGGACAACGTACACTGCGCCTCGCTGACGGGCCAGATGAGGTCCATCACATGGTTGTCGGTCGTAACGAAGTACGAAAGTACGAAGGCGAGCGCTACACAGAAATCGATGACAAATTGGTTTTAGACCACGACATCGATTAGTTAAGTCGCGATTGCAATCGTATAGAGGCCACCCCAGGGTGGCCTCTTTCGGTTCAGCCGGTATAAACCAATCCAGGCCCGTTAGGAATTTAGGCTCCAGTTCTCTCCAAACGGTCTGATCACGGAGCTGAATGACCAGGCGCTCTTCGGCTGATGCGCGAGCCGGTAAACCTCGCCCGCAATGTCCGCCGGCTGACAGAAAAAATCGGCTGGCGCGTCAGGCCAGCGTTTACGTGTCCATTCGAGGTCAATAACCGCATCGATGGCAACAAACGAGACATGCACCCCTTTAGGCCCAAGATCGCGGGCCATGGCTTCTGCAAGAATTCTCTGTGCCGCCTTGGAGGGCGCAAACCCTGCAAAGTTGGCAAGCCCCCGAAAGGCTGACGTGTTGCCGGTGATCACGATCGCACCCTTGCCGTTGTCGATCATCTTCGGTGTTACCTCACGGCCGAGGTGCAACAGTGCCATCGTGTTTACCTGAAAGTTGCGTTCCAATACTTCAGGCTCGATCTCGAGGAAACTCCCAAAAGCACCGCCCACGGCATTGTGTACCACCACTTCTGGATCACCCAGGTCAGCACCGATCTGAGCAATTGTCTGCTTTAACAACTCCGTATCTGTGACATCACAGGGATAGGCATGCGCCGTCGGTATTTCTTCTGCAAGCGCTGTAAGTCGGTCTTCCGACCGCGCCAGCATCGCCACTTCGTATTCTTCCGCAAAACGTCGCACACAGGCTGTACCGGTCCCGGGTCCGACCCCGGTTACTAAACACACTGGCTTGTTCATTACTTCCTCCCATAGATTAGCCTAACGGAGATTAACATCTGAGAGCCGATCCGGAACAGGCGGAAGCACCACGGCACAACCGGGTGGTGATGTCCTAGTACTTTGCCTTCGGATCGATCGGCCACAAAGCCCGGCTCGTCTGTTGGCGTGGGAAGACAGAAATGTCATGGGTCGTAAGACCCGGCGTATCCGCAGTGATGATTGTGCCCGCAACGTGCTGAAACCCCGCGCGAAAGTGGTTGCTGCTCTTGAGCGCTACATATTTGTATTTCATGACGTCTATGCCGACCGCGAGGAACGGCTCCTGGTCAAATGTTTGGCTACGGCGACTGGCGACAACGATGTCCATCTCATCGACCACCAGGCGTGCCATCGGACCCACATTTAGAGGTGCACCTTTAAACATGTGCTGCATCACAAGACGGCCGTCATGAAGCGCTTTGACATAACAATCCAAATGCAGCGGCTCACCATGCAGATCATCCGTTTTGCCACCCAGTGCAACCGTGAGATGACTTCCCACGCCGGCCCGATGTGCGGCAGCGGCCACTTCCGGGTCAATGAGAAAAGAAAAACACGCATCACTGCCAAGCTCTGCTTTTAACATCGCGCGGAGGAGATGAGTACCATCCCCCGGCGCCCCACCCCCACAATTGTCGGACGTCTCGTGCAGCACGACAGGGTATACATCACACGCTTGCGCTTTATCGACTGCGGCTGGGCCATCCAGACTTAACGGGCGAAATTCCTCCCGCCGCTGCCAGAGCTCGCCTGCAAAGGTCTGTGCAGCCTGAAGAGCCGCTCTGTGGTTGTCTACGCTTGTGGCTACCACGAACGAACCGACGTGCGGCACATCCGTATACGGAAATCCATGAAACCAGCTTAAGTCTTCACATCCACAGGCCTTTTCCAGCGCCTTAAGACGTGCAAGCATGGTTTCGCCTATGCCTTCGTAAGTCGTGGTTGTGGGAAGAAGGAGGGGTACATCCACCACCTGGCACTTCCCTCTCTTATCTGCCTGAACAAGATTGTAAACGTGTGCAACGGCATCTCTGGCCCGCGCGTGGAGATCAATATGTGGATAATGATGACAACAAAACACACCATCCAACTGATCCGCCATCAATTGTGTGACGTTGCCATGCAAATCAAAGCTCGCCGCTATCGGAATTTCTCCGAGCAGCTCGCGCACGGCAGTCGACAGATCGCCTTCGAGATCAGCCAGGCCATCAACAACACCCGCACCGTGCAAAAGTAATACACAACCGTCCAACGCGCCTGCTGCCACCAACCCATCGACTATTTCGGATTTGAACGCCTCATAAGCTTCGCGCTCGATCGTGCCAGACGGTTGCGTGTTGGCGAACAAAACGGGCACTGCTTCGACGCGAAACTCCGCACAGGCGTCAATTGCCCCACCTACATCGGACTGCTGACCAGCAGTCTCGTACATCTGGTCACCTCTTAAGGTATAGAAGGCGCCATAAGGTGTCTTGTCACCACAATAGGTGTTGGTTTCGTGGGAAATCCCTGCAATCGCGATCCTCATCATGAGCCCCTCGACAGATGGTGTTTTCACAAAAATTTAAGATATGCGAATGATCGCCCGAAGTCGATCAACACGACCACCACGCCTTCATAGTGTGTATCCGACCTTCAGCTTGTCGATGCATGCGCTATCTTTAAGGCGAATCCCAACCGACTTAAGCGCTGATGCGCTGCCATGTTTTTTCAACTGATCAGGGTTTACGGTGCTGAAAAGGGTACATCAGGACCTTGGTCGCAAGGATCAGAGCATGCAAGAATAACGGCAAAGGCTGCAAGGGAGAAATCGGCATGGCAAATTTTGACATCGACTGGGGCGTACATCTGCCACACCTCGGACGTACGGTATCAAGGGAGTCGATCGTCAGCTTTGCGCAGACGCTCGAAGAAAACGGCGTACACTCGGCCTGGGTCTCTGATCATGTTTGCTGGCCTGCTGAGATTGCATCCAAATATCCGTATACCGATGACGGGTCTTTCGCACCAAGCCCGGATATGGCCTGGCTCGATCCAATAGGCACATTGCAATTCGTTTCAGGGGTGACGGAAAAAATCAGGCTGGGCACCACTGTACTTATCCTGCCCTACCGACCGCCCATCACCACCGCCAAGCAACTGGCGACACTAGACGTATTGTCAAATGGCCGGCTCATCCTGGGTGCAGGCATCGGCTGGATGGCCGAAGAAGCCGCCATCCTGGGTATGCCCTGGGATCACCGTGGCAGAAGAGCTGACGAGCAACTGGCTCTTTTTGACGTGCTTTTCAACCAGGAACAACCTGAGTTTTCAGGTGAGTTCTATCAGATACCGAAAGTTGGTTTTGAACCTAAACCGGTGCAATCCCCCCTGCCTATCTGGGTTGGCGGGGCCTCCGATGCTGCCTGCAGACGGGCCGCACTCTACGGTACCGGTTTCCATGCAGCCTTCCAGCCACTGGAAACGGTTGTTGAGGAATTTTCGCGAGTCTGCACTTATGCACAACAAGCCGGGCGAGACCCAGCGGAGCTGACATTATCATTGCGACTCTATCTCGATCCTGCAGGTGTGATGGAGCCAGAAAAGTCCATCGGTGGTTCACGTCAACAAATGCAGGATCGCGTCAGCACACTTAAGGCAGCGGGCATTCAACATGTACTGTTAGACCCAGTCGCCCGCGGGGGCGTCGAAGGTCGTCTGGCGGCTGTGTGCGAATTTATGCAGAACATCGCATGATCTGAGAAACGACAAGCGCTTAAACAATCACCTTCTTAAGCTCAGCCACGCCAACCAGCGTGAGCTGGCGTTGCTGATGCTTTCAGCCTGCAAAGCCCGGCCACATGACTATTTGGCTCTGAGCCGAGGTAGATCCGAACCTTTATACAGCCTATCCTCTGCTCACATACTCATCGGAGCAGGTGATGCCCGTACTGACAACATCCGATACACCAATCTACTACGAGACCAAAGGCGAGGGTCCGGCGATCATCTTTGCGCACGGCGCAGGCGGCAACGCAGCGATCTGGTTCAATCAGATTGCTTACTTCTCTGACCGATACCAGGTCATTAGCTTCGACCATCGCAGTTTCGGCCGATCACCCGTGCCGGCCGAGACGATCAAGGTCGAACATTTTCGCGACGATCTTCTCGCCCTGTTAGATACGCTCAACATCGAAGCGGCACACGTCGTAGGACAGTCCATGGGTGGTTTTACGGTCCTGCGCACGGCTCTTGATGCGCCCGACAGGATATTAAGCCTTACCTTAAGCGCGACTTCGGGCGGCATCATTAATCCGAAGCCGAGTGGCGCCTTAAAAAACCTGACGTCAGGCGGTGACACGGATACACAAGGTGTGAAGGCGACGATGTCTGCCACAACCAAGGCGAACCCTCCGCTGATGCAACTGTATGAGTCTATCAACAATTTCAACACCCACTTCAGCTGGGGTAGCCTGGCGAACATGCTCGGGCCAGACTCGGTCGTTCAACTGGCTCAACTTAACGAACTAAAAGCACCTACGTTGATTATTGCAGGTGACGAAGACCCACTATTCCCGGCGGATTTGCTTGCATCGTTTATCCCGCACTTTTTTGACGGGCGCATCAAGGTCGTCGAAAACTCCGGGCATTCACCCTACTTCGAACAACCTGACACATTTAACGCCCTGCTTGAAGCCCATATAGAAGCGGTATCAGGGGACTAGCACGCTCATCACCGAACACCCGGCATAGCTTCGAGCTTCGTCAAACAATAAGCTGGCTGGTCAGGCTGCCGACCCTCACCGCTTAGACCCAGTGTACTTCGACCGCGGGATTCGCCTTAAGAATGGCATCCACCACCTGTTCGAGACCCACTCGATAGCCAAGCTTAAGCTCCTTCGCCCCCTCGAGCTGGATGGTCAGACGAACCTGATCCCGCCTACATTCTCCGACAATACGCAGGACTTCAGTCACCGCCACCACGCGATCACCGAAGTGCAGGCGCTTCGAGTCGACCCGGATCACAGGCCCATTCAGATTCTTTGGTGTAAATATGGCTTGTATGAGCAGAAAAATGCCAAGAAAAAATACAATATTGCCACCCGGCAGCTCAGAGAATTGATTGATGGCAGCCCCGGCAAGCATGAGCACGATAGACGCCGAGCAGGTTAAATACCGATTTCTGGACCTTGTGCGAGGCGAATCTTCAACCACCAACACACTATCCGCCTGCTGGTCAGCCATCTATGTCCTGATCATCCAACTGATGACCCCAACCCTGTTTGGCATGCAGGTAACGCTTGTTCCACTCAGAGACCCCGAAGACATGCTTCTGCTGAGTGATCCGACCAAGACCACAGGCTTTGAGGTCTTCAACTTTTTTTGGGTTATTCGTGAGCAGGCGGAATGCTTCGTTGCCAACGAAGTGTTTGATCAACACCCCCGCGTCAGTGAAATCCCGCGAGTCATCCGGCAAGCCCAGTGAACGGTTGGCCTGATAGGTATCCTCGCCGCCATCCTGCAGCAAATAGGTGGCCGCTTTCGCCCACAGTCCGATACCACGACCTTCGTGCCCTGCCATGTACACCAGAAAGCCACCATTGGCGTCACTGTTAATCTTTGCGATGGCTGAGTCGAGCTGAGGCCCGCAGTCACAGCGTCTGGATCCAAAGACATCTCCCGTTAGACAATTACTGTGTACGCGCACCAGAGGATCCTCTGTAGGCTCACCGATCACCAGCACGCTATTGACTGCCAGTGGTGACACAAGGTGTGAGAAGAGGTGCTGACCACCCCGTTGTCGTAAGTCGCTGGCTAACGCATCTACCTGACTCAGCTCAGTGCTGCGTACTGCGGCATACCATTGCACAGTCAACTGTGCCGACGGCACGTCTATGGGAAGAGGAATTGGTCCCAGAAGGTTGATGGCCAGTTCGCCAGGCGCTTCAGGGGTATGAACGTCAATGAGTTGTCCCTCTTCGTCGATCCGCACGAGTTTGCCTTGCTTGATCAAGCGCGTGCGGATTTCGGGATTTAGATAGGTAAACATGTTATCCAGTATCCTACAGGCACCACGTGTACGCCAGGCGCGCCGGACAAAACGGCCTGTACGCTCAAACTATGGGGCGTAATGTGACCAGATCTCCTTGCGGAGCTTGAGGGGATCTTTCATCACGTACCTACGCCCATGGCGTATTTCCGCCGCCGTGATCGGTTCGAAACCGTCAGGCAACGTCCGGGCATTGAAACTGCGCAGTACCCAGTTTGTGATATCTGCCAGAGACTGATCGGAAACAGGTGCCTGTGATGCAGCAGGAACGCCAGCGATGTATGCACGACCGCCAGGCAAGCCCACGATGATGCCCAACGCTTCCCCCAAAGCGGGCACCTCAGGAAGCATACCCCGCCCATCCGGCAAATGGCATCCACTGCAATGCAGCAGGTAATCGAGCCTCGTCTGCTCGTCGGCGCTCGTGCTTGCGGCGAGGAAAAGCGCAATGCTAAGAAGCAGTCGCCTCACCAATCACCACTGCGACTGTACAATGATAGGCCTGACTCTCCGTGCCAAAGCACCAGAGAATATCATTTGCCTTCGACGGAAAATAAACAGGCATATCTCGATCGGAGTTGTGACAAAAACAGCGAGCGCACACCGCTTTGCCGCAACAGTCGTTATACGAGATCAGATAGTCCTTGCCGTCCACCGGGTTCTTACAGGTACCCACCCAGGATATGGGAGAAGGTTCTGCACCGGGCGGACAGGAAGTCGTGGTACCACCACAACACGTACATAAGGTGCCCCCTAGCGCACAATAACGCCAGTACTCACAGCTTTGCGTATCACCAATTTCGGTCAAACCCTCAGCGGCGCTCGCACGCGCGACAGGTAACAAGGGCAGTGCACTTGCACCTACCGCCAAACTGCCCAGACGACCGAGAAAACTCCGCCGGCCGCTACGCCGTGCGATTGCGCGGCTGGACGCGTCAACCTTTTTGTCTATCCATTCTACAAGCTTGCTCATATTTAAAATCCCTGAATATAGCCAGGCGAGGCGCCTATTTGTGCAATCGAGCGTACACGCTTAGTCGTTGCGACATCATAAATATGTACCTGCCCATCAGCGCCCGATACAGCCACCAGCGGTTCTGCATTCTGAGTCACATAAATATGCGAACCACTCGCTTCCAGCTTCACGGCCGCCACTTTGCGTGCTTGCGAGCGGTCGTATATCCAGAGTTCTGTCCCCGGGCTATCATGACTGTACCCACCTTTTGAATTCATCAATACCAACAACAGATCCAACCCTGCATGGTAACCGAAAAAACCGCTCGCGCCGGGCCGCCAGTTAGCCTCGCGTTCTTCTGCAGAAAGCAGACTCCAGGGTTTGCTGACATCAATCTGATCGCCCTCAACGGTGACCTCAAATACTTGACCTTGATAGGAAACGACCAGCCAACCTTCAGGCGTAGGTACCGGCTTATCAAAGAAAGGATCCTCTTCGATGTCAAACACCTGCTTGCTGCGCACACGCTGCGCTTCCCCACCGTTTTTGTCCAGACGGATCAGCTGCATGCGTCCATCCCCACACATCTGCAGGAAACCGCTCCCCGCAGTCTGCATAATGAGTGCGCACCCGGGGGTTGAAATTTCCCCGACAAAAGCCCTTGTATCGATGTCAACGACCGAAACTGACTGCGCGGGCGTCAGGTTGAAGACAGCCAGGTGTTTACGATCATCCATCAACGCAATGTATTGCCGATAACCTAACGCCGCCACTTTTTTCGGTATTTCGATTTCAGCCTTCGGGCTCAGGGTTTCGGAATCGTATATCGTCACGACATCCGTGCGCGTCCCCCGATGCGTACGCGTGTAATGCTGTTCAGCAGCGTATATTTCACGCCGCTCAGCATTTACTTCCAGCGCCGGTGTGTAAAAGGTCGTACTGAGCAGACCTTGCATCTCACCGCTGGCAGCATCGAAGATGTAAAACGGACCAAAACCATCCCGAACAAAAATCCAGGTATCTGCCGGCGGTTTCATTTTGTTCTTGGTAACGGTTTCCGGAGTAATATCCGCCGTAGCCATGTGTGTGATCAGCAGTGCCAGAATCGACACGAGCATGAATCGCATGCACTCCTCCTGATGATGTTTTGCCTTTAGCTTACACAGAAAATATAACTTAAAAAATAAAAAAAAAGCGGAAATTCTTGCTATCTGTTGCAACTTTAAACGTCCGTATGCATGACGCGTTAACTGCTCGAGAACGTCAAATCCAGTTTAATTCCCACAAAAGGCCACCCAGCAAACCAAGACGTAGAACCCTATCCTGTTACTATGCAGGATTCCGGGATGGAGGATTTAAGATGCCAGATTTCGAAAATATTATTTATGCAGTACAGGCCGGTCGTGCACGTATCACGCTGAATCGTCCTGAAAAATTAAACGCGCTATCGCTCGAGCTACAGGCTGAACTCGCTGAGGCGTTGTGGGAAGCAGACAATGACCGTTCGGTGCATTGCGCCATCATCAAAGGGGCAGGACGCGCTTTTAGTGCGGGTTACGATCTTACCGGCTCAGGTGGCAATGTCCCTGTCTCGAGGGTTCAAAACCCCGATGGCGCATACCGCGGTGGACGAAGTATCGATGACGATGCCTGGCAACTCGAACGCGCACAGCGTTTCCGTATGGCAATGTTTGACATGCACAAACCCGTTATTGCACAAGTGCATGGCTACTGCCTTGCAGGGGGCACCGATATCGCACTGCTCTGCGACATGATCATCGCGGCGGACAATGCCACTTTCGGCTTTCCACCCGCTCGAGACCTCGGCGCTCTGCCCAATAACATGTGGCTTTACAATGTCGGTCCCCAATGGGCTAAGCGGCTGACCTTAACCGGCGACACAGTGACGGGAGCGGAAGCGCAGCAGATCGGGCTCATTCTCAAAGCCGTTCCGGAAGATCTGCTTGAGCAGGAAGTCGAAGGCCTAGCAGGGCGCATGGCACATATTGACCCGGACCTGCTGTCAGCAAACAAGCGCATTATCAACACAGGCCTCGAACTCATGGGCGCACGCACCCTGCAACGCATGGCGGCTGAGAACGACGTTCGTGGTCACAATACACGCGCAGCCGATGATTTTCGTCAATCCGTCAAAGAACGCGGCCTGAAGGCAACACTGACTGCACGCGACGAAAAATTCGGGGATGGACGCGCTCGTGTGAACGGCCCTGAGATTCGCGACGCAAAGGGTAAACTCGTCGATTGAACTGACAAGCGAAGCTCTAGGCAGGTTTTAACCGGCCATTAGGTCGATAGGACCGGCCTTCTTTACTCACTGCCTTACCCTGCGAGCGCACAATGTCGGCTGTAAAGTCAAACTCCCCGCCATTATGCAAAATTGAGGACCCCACCCCATAAGCATCTACTTGGGCCCCACAGCTTTCAAATTCGGCAATGCGGGTGGTGTTCATACCCCCGGATACGACAATTTCAACGTGGGGAAACCCCGCTTCGTCCAGAGCCCGACGAACACAATCTACCAGTGAAGGGTTGACCCCCTTAAGCGGTGGATCCGAATCTTTCAGCGATAGGTCAACCAGAGCCGAGGCGGTATCCAACCTGACACCGGAAAGGCGGTCGCCCAATGCCCTGGCAACAGCCACCGAAGTGCCTGCACAATCGTTATCAAAATCCACCAATGCAACAAACGGTATGTCTTCAGGCATGTGCTGCACAAACTTCTTTGACGCCAGTACGGTGTCACCGCCATATGCTGCGATCAACGCATGCGGTATGGTGCCGACGCCGGGATACCCCGACCGCGCCCCTTGTGCATCGGTGGCTACGCCGACCGCGCCTCCTAAGATCGCTGCATAGCCATCTGTTTTCTGTACGAGGTAGTGATCATGCCGCCCACCAAAAAAAAGCACGGGCTTGCCACCAGCTGCCTCCACCACCGCACGAGTTTGGGTGGCCACTCTCGTGCCGCGGGCCAAAACACCTAAACACTGGGTTTCAAGCGGCGCAAAATCCCGGTACGCACCGGAAATCGTCATAATCGTTTCCCATGGTGCAATCGAATCCCCATCTTCAAGCGTGCAGATTGTCAAACGCTCACGCACATGGTCGAACAGCGACACAGCCTCATTTACCCCACACAGAACCCCTTCGCTACGACAAAAAATCTGCATCAATACTTCAGGGTTATGATCGTCAGCGATCAAAATATCGGCAGCGCGTACGAAATACTTATCGCTATATTCCGGCCGACTACCGTTCACAGGCGTGCGATCACTCACAGGGCACCCACATCTGCCAATGATAAAAAGTGCTCAGCCCGGCGTTAACCGCTAAGGCTTTAAGCATAAGCCAACCGCGGTTATCTACAGATGCCATCGTCATACATAAACAAGTCTTTTTACCGCTTTGATGCACATCAATTCCATATATTTCGACCGAAACCTTCGCCGCGCGACCAAAAACTGGCGGTACAACCACTCACAGCGAGTCCACAATGCTGCACCACTGCCGTGACCAAAACAATCTCCTGTGAAACAGTTTTCCACTCAAAGCCAAGCGCGACGCGTTTAGGTTAGTTTATCCAACCCTGCGTCCGACCCACTGCGCGCAACCTTCCCTGCGAATTTTTTCCTCGCGCAATGCCCACATCATCATCGAATAGCCCTACCGCCCCGATACGTGAAGCGGTAGCATCCGGAGTTGGAATAACGTGGGAAGTTTATAATGAAATTGTTTATATCAGTGTTGGCCTTGACGATTAGCCTCTCCCTGTACGCCAAGGAGATTCCAACGGCAAGTCCAGAGCGGGAAGGCATGTCTTCTGACCGGCTACAGCACGTTGCGGCTATGAACGATCGCTACACGGGGCCTGGAAAAATTGCCGGCACACTCACTGCCATCGTTAGAAATGGCAAAATCGTACATCAGAGCGCCTCGGGGAAAAAAGGCGCTGATGACGAACGTGGCATAGAAATGGATGACCTTTTCCGCATCTATTCAATGAGCAAACCCATCACCGCAACCGCAGCGATGCAGCTCTACGAACAAGGAAAGTTCCACCTGACAGACCCGGTGTCGAAGTTCATTCCGGAACTCAAAAACCTAACCGTGAGGAAAAACGGTCGGGTAGTACCGGCACAAAATCAGATGACCATGCAACAGCTTTTGAGCCATACCACCGGACTGTCATACGGATTCGATGCGAATGACCCCGTAGATCAGGCCTACCAGAAAGCTGATCTATGGTCATCAAAGGACTTAGATGACTTCATTGCTAAAGTTGCCGAATTACCGCTTATGTTCGAACCAGGTGACCGCTGGCACTACTCAATCGCAGTTGATGTGACGGGTCTGGTGGTTCAACGTCTGAGCGGACAGTCGTTTGATGCCTACCTTCAGGAACACATCTTCGATCCGTTGGATATGAAAGATACTTTTTTCCAAGTACCGCAGGATAAGATGGATCGATTCCTGCCCAACCACTTTCTAAACCCACAAGACGGCAAAGCCGTCGCACTGGACCCTACCGGAATTGGTATGCCAGGCTTCGAATCCTGCGGCGCAATGTGCAATTATGAAGAGGTCACCCTCTATTCCGGCGGTGGCGGCCTGGTCTCTACCCTCAGAGACTACGTCCGATTTGCTGAGGCAATGCGCGATGGCGAACTGAATGGCGTACGCATACTCAGTCCGAAGACAGTCGCCTATATGCGCGCTAACCATTTACCAGCATCCATTGCTGCTGCGGGCGGGTCGGGTGAACAACCCAACCTCAATGACATCACCCAGCTCGGCGGCTTCGGTTTTGGTCTCGGCTTTGGTGTCGTCACTGACACGACAGCCAGCGGTACCATCGGCAGCGCGGGTCAATACTACTGGGGAGGTGCCGCCGGTACTGTCTTCTGGATTGATCCGGTGGAGAACATCGTCGTCGTGAGTATGATGCAGCTGATGGGCGGCTGGCCGTCCTATCGTCCCGACCTGCGCGTTGCAACCTATCAATCGCTGGTTGAGTCCTACGAATAACGTGGCAGGTGCCCTTATATTGGAGGGTCGCTGTGCCCCGGTGGTCGGTGCCGGTACGGTATCGACAACAGCCGGTTAGTTCTAACAGGAGGTGCCACGGATGACCTATGCAGGCGATAAAACGGTCTATGATGCTGACAGCCACCTCATGGAGTTACCGGACTACCTGAGTCGCCACGCCGATGCCAAGACGCGCGCATTGCTTCCTGATCTGGGAGAGGCACTGACGGGCACATTTGATGCCGATGCCTACGCAGGACTTGACCGTCATCCACATGAGGTCGCAGACAAATTAGCCGCCATGGGAGATAACCTGACTAAGGGACCTAAGTGGCATGCAGCCCTTGGCGCATTCAACGGTGATGAACGCGGACGCGCCTTGGATCTGCTTGGCTTTAAACGCCAGATCGTTTTTTCGTCATTTTGCGCACGGTTGATCTTTGCCGCAGAATCCGACGACCTCGCCTATGGTGCGGCAGCGGCACAAAACAGATCAATGGCTGAATTTTGCGAGGTCGATGAACGGCTGATGGGCGTTGCCATGGTTCCATTACAAAACATATCCCGCGCAATACAGGAAATCGACCATGCGATAGAACTTGGTCTCGCTGCGATCTGGATATCAGCCGACGCCCCGGGCGGTCGCTCGCCCGGTCACATTGAGCACGATGCGATCTGGGCTAAGCTGGCCGAAGCGGGATTGCCATTCATCCTGCATGTAGGCAGCGCGCCACTCGCCATTGAGGACGAGTGGCTCAATGACGGTAGGGCACACACAGTAAATGCACGTGGTGGAGCAGAAGTGATCGGCAGCAAAGACCTCACCGTCATACATCATGCAAGTCACAAGTTCCTATCGGCAATGATTCTCGATGGCGTGCTCGAAACCCACCCTACCCTTAAAGGCGGCATTATTGAGATCGGCGCCGGCTGGGTACCCGACATGCTGCGTCGCCTGGATCATGCAGTTGACATATGGGCCAAGTCCGAGCCACAACTAGGGCAGATGACACGTAAGCCCAGTGAGCAAGCACGCGAACAGCTGCGTTTTACCCCCTACCCGTTTGAAGACGTTGCACAGCTCGTTTCCGAATCATCAGAAGAACTCTATATGTTTTCTTCTGATTATCCACACGCGGAGGGCGGACGAGATCCGATCGGGCGCTTCGAACGGACAACCGCAGCACTTTCTCATGAAGCCCGATATCGCTTCTTCGCTCAGAATTTTATCGATCTTTACGCGCACGCTCTGGCTTGAACATCGCCAGTTTCGATGTCTGCGGTACCATTCGTACGATGCGACCTCCGCTGTCGTGCTCGAGTAAGAGATAGATCAATCCAGCTGCGTCTGTTTCGATATCACGAATACGGGATAGATTGTCGATTAGCATCTCCTGCTCAGCCAGACGCCGGCCATCGAGCTGCACACGAACAAGGTCAGCCGCTTTCAATGTGCCCACCAACAGTTGCCCTTGCCAGCCCGGAAAGGCTTCACCTTCGTAGAATATGAAACTCGATATGGCCGGAGAAGGTGTCCAATCCACCACGGGTTGTTCGATCTCCTGTAGCTCGATCTCGCTCTCGGTTCGACCATATCCCACTTCTGTACCGTCGTAGTTTTGACCTTTTGAAAACAGTGGCCACCCGTAGTTACGCCCGGGCAGGAGGAGATTGATCTCATCACCGCCTCGCGGGCCATGTTCAGTCGCCCACAGCTCTCCTGTGCCAGCTTTGAACTCAAGCCCCTGAGGGCTGCGATGCCCGTACGTCCATATTGATTTAAGTGCATTTGGGTGATCCGTAAATGGATTATCACCGGGTATGCGCCCATCATCATGCACACGGTGTATCTTGCCATCGGGGTAGGTCAGATCCTGCACGGAATCTCGCCCGTGCATGCCAACGCTGATAAAGACATAACCTTCGGGATCGAAGGCGGTGCGACCACCCGCGGCAACGTCTGTCGCAAGACCGTATCGTTCGACGTCGGCTTGCCAGATCACTTGCTCGTCAACCCACTGCCCGTCTTTGATGCGTCCGCGTATCAACCGATTCATCGACACGGGTCGCTTTGCCTGACGGCTAAGTTCACTGCAATCACTACAGCGGTCGGTATGGTGCAAATAGATCCAGCCATTTGTTTCATACTCAGGATGAAGCGCCACATCGAGGAGCCAACCCATACCAAACAGAAGCCTGGCACCACCCCCCCGCCCATCGTCGTAGACCTTCGGGGTTCCTAGGATTAGCTCAGATTTCTCGCCGTTTAATGAAATGATCCGCATACCGCGCATTTTTTCCGTGACCAGCAGATCGCCATTGGGTAAAACAGCCAGGGAATAGGGCAGAGGATCAAGATTTTCAACTATGGTTTCTAGCGTGAAGGCATGCTTGGCGGACGTTAGCGTCCCCGTTGGGATGGTCAGATTGCTGGTGAGGTTGAATTCCGAGTACAGCAGGCCGTCACGATTCTCGCGTATCCACAAGGCAAGGCTTTTAATCTCCTGTTCGGTAAAGTTTTCATTCCAACCAGGCATTCCCTTCTCGGGGAACCCACGCGCTATGCTGACCGCCAGCTCATCCATGGAATCACCATGTTGGAGTCCCTGACCAACCAGGGGTGTGCCCTGGGCAGCACCTTGCATACGATCACCATGGCAAACCGCGCAATTGTCCCTGAAAGTTTGTTCAACGCTTCTTAAACCGCCACCATCACTTTCTTGTGCGGCCCCAATCGCAGAGAAAACTGTCGCCAATACACCAAAGATCAGCAGCCGGCTAACCCTCAGCCTATTTCCCATATACCTCTCCGCCCGTGTAGGATCAGCTTACTACGAATCCTTAAGAGGAGGGGATTATGCTTATCAGAACATTTTTCGCTATTTTGTTGTCCGTGACATCCATACTAGGGGTGGCTGAAGACGAATGTCAGCCGTCGCGTTGGGGCGCAGATGACGAGATCGGCAACGCCAACCTAATCACCCCTGCAACGGTGTTGAAGGCAGCATCACTCATTAAAACGGGCAAGACCTATGGGCTCGGTATCACGATTGACTCATCGACACCCGCATTTCCGCCAAGGGGATTGTCATTACAAGTTGTACAGCCACTGCAACAGGAAGGCGCACGACCAAATGCAGGAATGACCTACAACGACGACATTTTTCAGGGCTGGTTTGGCATCGGCAGCCAACTCGACGGTCTTGGCCATCTCGGTTACGAAGCCATGTATTACAACTGCAATCATGCCCATGATTTTGCAGCCATTACCGGTCTCACCAAACTCGGTATCGAAAAAGTGCCCCCCATCGTTGCACGGGGTGTCGTCCTCGATATGGCGGGTCATTTCGGCAAGTCCCACATGGAAGCCGGAGAATATTTTTCGGTTGCAGATTTAGAAGCGGTCGTAAAGAAACAGGGCACACCGATACGTGAGGGTGACGTTGTCCTTTTTCATACCGGCTGGACAGAAGCCAAACTCAAAACCGACCCTCAGGCATGGGCTTCGAGTGAGCCGGGCCAGTCCGAAGAAGTCGCCGAATACCTGGCGGCTAAGAACGTGGTCGCCGTTGGTGCAGATACTTGGGGTCTAGATGTGGTACCCCCCCAAGTTGCCGAACGCCCCTTTCAAGGACATGTCATCTACCTGAAGGAAAACGGTATTTATGTACTCGAAGCAATGAATACAGGCCCCCTCGTACGCGACGGAGCATTCGAATTTCTGTTCGTGCTGGGTCATGCAAAAGTGCGGGGTGCGGTACAAATGATTATCAACCCAATCGCGATTCACTAGGCAGGAGAGAAGACTCGCAATCGAGCCAGGCGCAGAACATCAAACCGACGGGGCCATAATCAAACCTGGCCCCGTCGATCATGAAATCGACCTTCTTGCGCTGTTCACCTGTCGCATGAAGGGATAAATGAACCAACGTACCTTGCCATGGTCATCGTCCTTGCTGCCGCCTGCAGCGGCGGTCCGGAGAGGACCAGGCCGCAGATGGCTCTCATCATATAATCCCTGGCCAACGAGTTTTTCGAGACCATGGCCGAAGGCGTTTACATCTGTGCTGAAAAGCGCCCGGGCTGAGGGCAACGTCGTGGCCGCGTTGGTTGACGCGTTAAGGAACCAACGCGCCTGACCTACAAGCGAGCACGCCAGGGACTCCCTTCTTTCGGATAGGGGTACTGAAGATAGTATTCCGAACGCATCTTGACGAAATCGTTGGCAACCTCAAATGCCTCCACGACTTCTACCTCAAGTGGCCCTCCCTGGCTGGCCTTCATGATCGGATCTAACTGTTCGATACGCGACACACCGATCAAAACAGCATCTCCAAGCGAGGCATCTACCGCGGAGTGGTATTGTGTCCAGCGCACGGCAGCCTCGAGTATTGAAATACCAACCGCTTCCGTTGCATCTTTAATGGCATTGAGCGCAGCAAACATTTCATCCCGATTGAGGTATCGCTCTTCATACTGCCTGATACGTCGTTTTTGCGCGAAACGATCGACGCCAGGCACAGGCGCCACACCTTGCTGGTATTTGCCTGTAAGGAAACCACTCGCAAGTGAACCATGCGTGTAGTACTTAAGCCCGTAATTCCTAAGCACCGGTACGAGTTCGTATTCAGCAGTTCGGTTTAACGCGTTGTAGACACCTTGATAGACGCTAGGCAAGACCAGGCTGTTACGTTGGCAGTACTGACACACCTCGACAACTTGCCAAGCGGGAAAGTTAGATAAGCCAAACTCAACAAACTTGCCTGCTTGATATCCGGCATGTATCGACGCCAGTGTATCCTCGAGTGGAATTTGGGTAGCCGGCATGTGCAGATAATAAATAGGGACAGCGCTCTGTTTAAGGGCCGCGAGCGACTCATCCAGCTGTTCGAAGGGCGTACCAGGGAGATTGGGGTGGTATTTAGTCGCTATGCGGATTTTTTTAGCGACATCCAGGCGACCGAGAACAGCCTCGCAATTACCGTTCTGGTAGACGCGGGCCGTATCCAGCTCTTTTCCTCCCTGCGCTACAAATGCCTCCAGGAGCGCCGCGCATGCTTCGTCTGAAGACAATGGATGATCACGGGTGGTTGGTTTGGGTTTACCAAAGGCAACCGCACCCAAAACAATCTGCGCAGGTTGCTCTCGTCGTATCAACCCCACTTCACCCATCCAACTCACTCCCATGGCCTTGCTCAACGATCATAGCATGGCGTACCCCACAATCTATTCCAGGGAATAGACCCTCCCCCAGTGAATGCATAAAATGCGCGGCTCATAACGGTTGATCCGCCCCATGTATAAAAACCTCATTATTATCGCAATTTACTGCCTGTCAGCTTGCACCGAGCAGCTGCCTGTTGACACACAGACGCCTGCCATCCTGACAGGCGGATTTAATCCACATCTCACAGCAGCAGAACTTAAATCCCTATGCGAGCGTACATTGGCTGATGTCAAAGCAGGGTTTGCAACCATTGAAGCAGACCGCAGCCCCGCCACGCTTGAATCTGTCATTGGTGCAATGGATAAAAATGCCACCAAACTCGAATCTGTCTATCACACCTTTCATATGAAGGCCGTGCATCCCGATGCGGATATTCGAGACACAGCCACAGCCTGCACTGAGGACATTGAGGATTTTTTGAGCAGTGTCGCGCTCTCTCGCCCTTACTTTGACCGGGTCCGTGCGATCGAGCCGACAAAACTGACCAAGACCGAGCATTTCATGGTCGAGGAAATTATTCGCTCATACAAACTGGCTGGTGTCGACAAAGATGAAGACACCCGTGCTCGTATCCGATCTTTGCGCCGAAACATCACTGAAATTGGCAACGTCTTCGACAAAAATATCAGAGAAGATGTGCGCTATGTCGATGCCACGTTGGAAGAACTCGATGGCCTGCCAGCAGATTATCTGGCCGCCCGCCCTGCCAACGAGAAGGGCCTCATCAGAATATCCACCGACTATCCAGACACCTACCCCGTGTTCACCTACGCTCACAATGACAGCCTGCGAGCCCGGTTGCGAATAGCGTCACGCTCCCGGGGTTATCCGCAAAACAAGGAAGTCCTCGAGCGCCTGATCGCCAAACGGCACGAACTCGCTAACATTCTAGGATTTAAGTCATTCGCGGCCTTGTCGATGAAGTCCCGAATGGTCGATAACCCCACGGCCGCATCTGACTTCCTGGCATCGATCAGCCAGGCTTTAAAGGCCCCCGTGGTCCGGGACAAGAAGATCCTTCTTACCCGCCTCCAACAGATAGACCCGCAAGCGAAGGAAGTACAGGCCTGGCAGGTTTCCTATCTACAGAACCTACTGCGTCAGGAAGCATACGCGCTCGACAGCAAATTGGTGCGCACCTACTTTACCTATGATCGTGTTCGCGACGGCATTTTCCGTCTGACCGAGGATCTGTTTGGGGTTGAAATCAGACCATGGCAAACCGTCACCTGGCATGAGAGTGTTGAAACTTATGAAGTTGTCGATGCAGGTCAGGTTATCGGTCGGTTTTACATGGACAACCACCCCCGGGAAAATAAATACAAACATGCTGCACACTGGACAATTCGCACAGGCATCAAAGGCAAACAGATCCCTCTGTCCGCTTTAGCGCAGAACTTCCCTAAAGACTTAATGGAACATGCGCAGGTAGAAACATTCCTCCATGAATTCGGCCACCTGCTACACAACATGTTCTCCGGAACCCAGACCTGGTCCAGTATCGCCGGCATGAGCATGGAACGTGATTTCGTTGAAGCCCCATCGCAGATGCTCGAAGAGTGGATCTGGGACTATGACACGATCAAGAACTTCGCGATCAATGCTAGCGGAGAGGTCATCCCAAAGGATCTGGTTGCCAAGATGAACAAAGCAAGGCACTTCGGCGCTGCAATCTCTACCGCAACACAGATCTACTACGCCCGCCTGTCCCTCGACTTTTACACAAAAGAACCAAGCAGCTTCGGCCTCGATGAACTGATGCGTGAGCTCGAATTATCCTACTCACCTTATCCACCGGTTGAAGGCACGCACTTTTATGCCAACTTCGGCCATCTCAACGGCTATTCCTCCAACTATTATACCTATCAGTGGTCGCTCGCCATCGCCACCGACCTCTTCTCACGATTTAAGACCGAAGGCATGCGTAATATCGACACGGCCAGAGACTATCGTGAGCGCATCTTAGGCGCTGCCGGCAGCAAACCCGCAGCAGAGTTCGTCAAAGACTTTCTGGGCCGAGAATCCACCCCAGATGCCTATATAAAATACTTAAACTCCCTCTAAGCGCGAGCAGAATAACTGACTTTAAGGGACAACATCTTTCGCCGTCGCGTGTATCAAATGGGTTCTGGCGGCTCAATTTTCAGCGTCATTTAACAACTCAGGCCCTGTGTCTTTCATAAACGATACCGGCAGCGCTGCCTATTTTGAGTGGAGTGGAATTAACTCAGGCAAACGCGCGTTTGTAATCATTCTTCCAATCCTTGAATATCGCGCGTCTGGGGGATCAAACCATGAAGAAATATTTAATTGCAGCGACCATTGTTACAGCGGTTTCGATACAGACAATCGCAGCTGAAAGACAAGCCCTTTTCGGTGATCTGCATGTACATACCCGCTATTCGTTCGACGCTTATATATTCAATGTGCGCGCCACACCAGATGATGCATACCTTTACGCGAAGGGTAAGCCGCTCAAACATGCCTTTGGCTACCCCATTCGCCTACGCGGTGGTCCCCTTGATTTCTACGCAGTCACAGATCATGCAGCCTATCTTGGCGTACTCAACGCCTTTGGCGATCCGTCTCATCCTCTCTTTAAAACCCCACTGGCCTCGGAGCTCATAAGCTCTGATCCCGCGGTCTTTGGCCCTGCGTTTCAAAAAATGGCGGCAACACTGGTGAATGGCAAGGAGGTTGAAGGGACCTCACACCCCCAGATACGCAGAGATACCTGGGCACGCATCGTCGAAGCAGCCGAACGTCATAACAATCCAGGGGTCTTTACGACCTTTGCGGGTTATGAATACACCTCGAATCCACCGTTTAATTTACACAGAAATGTCATCTTCAAGAGTGGGGAAGTACCCGACCTGCCCTTCGCCGCGACTGATTCACTCAATCCCGAGGATCTCTGGGCTTGGATGGATGAGCAACGAACAAAAGGCATCGAATCATTGGCCATTCCGCACAACTCGAATTGGAGCAACGGATTGATGTTTCAACGTACGCAGTTCGACGGGAGTCCCTTGGACGACGCGTATGCCCGTCTGCGCATGCGTAACGAACCTTTAATTGAGATCACTCAGGTCAAAGGTACTTCTGATACACATCCGCTGCTATCGCCAAATGACGAATGGGCTGACCATGAAATATTTGCTGATACGCCCGATTCCTTTCTCGGGGGCGTTACCAACGTAAAGGTATCGTTGCCAGGATCTTATGCACGCAACGCACTCTTAACAGGCCTTGAGTATCAAACCAAATCGAACTTCAACCCCTACCAATTCGGCTTTATCGGCTCCAGTGACACGCACAACGGGGGTGCGCCTTATGAAGAGGAATTTTTCTATTCTAAAACCGGGATAAACGATGGCTTACCACAACGTCGAGGCTCGACGCCACCGCCGGGAATGAGTTGGGTTGAATATGAAGATGTACCTCAAGCGCGCAAACCAAGGGCCTTCCTTTCAGACTGGAGTGCGTCTGGATTCGCCGGCGTATGGGCAAGCGAAAATACCCGCCAGGCGATATACGATGCCTTTCGGCGCAAAGAGACGTTCGCGACGACTGGTACGCGAATTCGTGTGCGCATGTGGGCGGGGGATGCGCTAGATGACGCTGACTTAGACGACCCTGAAGCGCTCTATTCAAAAGCAACCGCCATGGGCGGCAATCTCCCGAGCGGCATTAAATCCGTACGAATCGCGGCTCAAGCTTTGCGTGATCCACAGAGTGCGTGGCTTGCGCGGCTCCAGGTCATCAAAGGTTGGGTCGAAGACGGGGTCGCCCAGGAGGCAGTCTACGACATGGCGTGTTCTGATGGTTTGGCCGTAAATCTGAGCACGCATCGCTGTCCCGACAACGGCGCAACCGTCGACATCCGATCCTGTTCCCTAGATCATTCCACCGGCGATATAAAGCTTCAGGGTGTCTGGAGTGATCCGCACTTCGATTCCGATCAGCAGGCATTTTACTACGTCCGGGTGCTCGAGAACCCCACCTGTCGTTGGAGCACATGGGATGCACTTCGCGCCGGAATGGAACCCTTAGCCGACAAAGAACAGACGGTCCAGGAGCGAGCCTGGACTTCACCTGTCTGGTATGCACCTGATTAAAATTCATGGGAGATGATAAGCTCACATTTCCTATCAAGCTGTCATTTGGCATTGGACAATTTGCCGAAGGGTTGAAAAACGCAGCTTTCGGCACGCTGCTGATTTTCTACTACAACCAGGTTCTTGGCCTGTCCGGTACGCTCGCCGGCACTGCGGTGGGCATTGCGGTGATCATCGACGCATTTACCGACCCCCTGGCAGGTTCAGTCTCCGATCACTGGCGGTCGCCAAACGGACGACGACATCCATTTATGTACGCCTCTATGGTGCCATTGGCCATTGCTTTCTATTTCTTATTTAACCCGCTGGTAAGCGGCGAGTTTGCACTGTTCCTCTGGCTCGTCACCTTTACCAATGCAACCCGCACCGCTATGTCTCTCTATCACGTACCCCATATTGCACTGGGCGCAGAAATGACCGAAGAGTTCGATGAGCGATCTCAACTGGTCGGCTTTCGCATGTTCTTCTCAAACGCGGGTGTACTGTTCGTCTACGGTGCGGGTTTCGGCTACTTTTTTGCAGCTTCACCCGAATTCCCCAACGGCCAGTTGGATGCTTCGGCCTACCCGCCTTTTGCCGCGATACTGTCTGGTCTGATGGTGATAACTATTTTCATCAGCGCCTGGGGCACACGTTCGGTGATCCCGTTTCTGCCCAAACCACCAGAAGTACCCAGGGTAAGTGTCAGTGCGGTCATCTTCAGGATCTTTCGGGATCTTGTTGCAGCCATGAAAAGTAAATCTTTCCGCTGGTTATTCTCAGGCGTGCTGGTCGTTTTTATCATGGTCGGTGTCAACGGAGCACTCGATCTCTATATCTTTACCTATTTCTGGGAACTCGACCCCGCCAGTGTCCTCTTGCTGATCATCGCGTATCCCATTGGCGTGATGATCGGCGCCTTTGCCGCCCCGGCCTTCTTCCGCACGTGGGGCAAGAAGGCAGGGCTTATATTTGGCGGCCTGTCGTGGCCACTCTGGCAGGTTGTTCCAATCGCTCTACGCCTCATTGGCTGGTTTCCGGAAAACGGAGATGCGCTCCTGCTGCCGCTCCTCATCACCATCAAGTTTTTCCAGGGCGCGTGCACCGTACAGGCCAATGTCGCATTCGGCTCCATGGTGGCCGATGTCGTCGACGAGTACGAATACGACACGGGTATGCGCCAGGAAGGCATATTCTTCGCCGCCAGTTCTTTCTCGGCAAAAGCAACATCCGGAGTGGGCAATGTCATCGCCGGATTTGCCCTGGATATCATCGAGTGGCCTCGCGGCGCACATATTCGCTCAGCAGCTGATGTGCCGCCTGAAACGATCGTGGATCTGGGGCTGGTCTACGGCCCCTTGGTAGCAGCATTTGGGTTTCTCTCGATCTGGTGCTACAGCCATTACACACTCACGCGTGAACGCCACGCTGAAATTCAGGCGGAACTGAATTTGCAACGAGCCAAACACACTTCCTGAGATGCTTACGCGATCGAATCCTGCCACGAGTTCACCTCAGCTGACGTGTGAATTCAGGCGTCAAAGCCCCGGTCGGGCTGAGACAAAGACAGCTGATACGAATCTGTAGGAGCGAAATCCGCGCCTCAACGCTGCGCCTGATCCGTAACTGACATGATCGGTTCAACACGTAGGCCAGTAGGAAAGCGGTCTATCTTCAGGTGCTGGTATCTTCCTGTTTGCAAGCCGGTTGAGGTCTTCAGCCAGTATGCGTCTGGTATCCCCGGGATCAATTACCTCATCGATACGCATTGTACCGGCCGCTTCATAGGGTGAAGTCGCCTCGCCCACCTCTTCGATCAGCCGCTGCCGCTCACGTTCTCTGTCGTCGCCTTTAAGACCCTCAAGACGGTTCGCGTATGCCACATTGACACCCACATCAGGATCCATAAAGCCTATTTCTGCGCCCGGCCAGGAGTAAAAACCAACGGCCCCCATCCCCGAAGTGTTCATTGCCTGATATGCGAGGCCAAAACCTTTGCGCAATACAACAGACAATGACGGTGTCGACAGATTGCACAAGGCCTCCACCATGCGAATGGCTTTGAAGAGCATGCGCTCATGTTCAACTTTACGGCCTACCATGAAGCCCGGCACGTCCATCAGCCAGATCAGGGGCAGATTAAACGCATCCGACAGGCACATCATTCTGATCGCCTTGTCGCACGAATCGGGGTTGAGAACACCGGCAGAAAACATGGGGTTGTTAGCGATCACACCCACTGGCCATCCATCGAGCCGTCCAAGCCCGGTGGTCAGGTTACGAGCGAATTTAGGCTGCAGTTCAAAGAACGAACCGGGATCAAGCAATGCTGCACAAAACTTGCGCATATCGTACCCTCGCCGTCGCGCCTCAGGCACCATCGCCGCGAGTGCCTCATCTCGATCCCAACGACCCTTTGCCATGGGCTCACCTCTGGGTGCCGCGGACCAGGCGTTGGATGGCAGATAAGAGAGCCATCGCCGCACCGCATCATAAGCTTCCCCGTAGGTGTCCACACCCAGATCAATTTGCCCGGTGAGCTTGGCGTGCACATCCACACCACCCAATTCTTCAAACCCAATGACTTCGCCGGTCGCTATTTCAAAAACACGCGGAGAGGTGACGGCGAGCACGGAGCCTCGTACCTGCACCGTATAGTCAGAAAAAGCTGATTGAAAAGAGGATCCACCGAAAGACTGTCCCACGATCACCGTTGCCATCGGAATTTTTCGCCGCCTGGCAGCAATATCGGGAGAAGGCATGGCATCTGAAATCCCCTCGGATCCAATAAGGTCCGGAATCCGGCCGCCACCCGTCTCTCCGAAATAAATGTACGGCATGCCCATTTCGACCGCACGCTGGTACAAACGGCTTGTTTTACGCGAGCCAACCACCGAACTCGATCCCCGCTTCACCGTGATGTCGTCACCAGAAACTGCCACCGGCCTTCCATCGACGAGCCCTTCACCGCCAATCTTGCCATCGCCCGGCGTAGTTGCGCGATCTTCGATCCTCAGCGAACGGGTAAAGGTCCCCAACTCCCTGAAACTACCATGATCAAGAAACGCATCCACATGATCGCGTATCGTAGGTTTGCCTTCTGTGCGCATGTTCTTAACACGTTCTGCACCACCCATGTCGCGCCGAATGGTTTCAGCACGACGCTTCATATCATCTCTTACGTCTGACATTCATTCCTCCCCGGATGAGGAAGAATTGTACTTCAGTCTGCGGAACTTAGCGCTTTCGAGGAATTAGTGAATATGCGTTTAAAGCCCACGATCAACTCATCGATAATCACAAACCCCGCCGGAACTACAAAGAGCGTCACCACAGTAGAAAAAAGCACGCCGAAAGCCAGCGACACCGCCATGGGAACAAGGGTCTGTGCAGCCACACTCGTATTCAACATTAACGGTGATAAGCCAACAAACGTTGTCAGTGATGTGAGCAGGATCGGTCTACAACGAGAGACAGATGCATCGACCACCGAATCAAACAGTTCCTGGCCTCTACTTATCCTGTCATCGATATTGTGAGCAAGCACGAGACTTGAATTGACTACAACACCTGAAGCCGCAACAACGCCAAGCATGGACATCATCGCCAAACCTGAAACATAGCCCAGATTCTGCATGAACAGATGTCCCCAAATGGCCCCCATAAAGGCGAAGGGAATGACACTCATAATGATCAATGGCATGGCATACGACTTCAAGGGGATGGCCAGCAATGTAAAGATCACAAAGAGCGCGATTACATAGAGCGGTAACAGACTCGCCATCGATTCGGTCTGGTCTGCCTGCGCGCCCTCCAGGCTGTACGACACCCGTGGATAAGGGGCCATTAAGGTCTGCATCGGCCCGCTGCGAAGATCTGCAAGCACTTCATTGGCAGTAATTTGGGTGCGATCCACATCGGCTATGACGTTGACAACCCGTCGCGAATCGGACCGCCGGATGGTTGAAAAGCCTCTGCCAAGTTCGGCCTTAGCGACTGTCGTAAAGGGCACCTGCGAGCCCCCCGGGGTGCGAATGCGCATGGTATCGAGTGCAGCAAGCGTACTGCGCTCCGCCTGGGTATATCGCACCATCACCCGTACATCGTCGCGCCCCCGTTGGATACGCTGTGCTTCTTCTCCGTAGAATGCCTGCCGTACCTGCCGGGCCAGATCGCCCAGCGAAAGCCCAAGCGCCTCACCGGATGGCAGGATCGACAGTTTCAGTTCCTGTTTACCGGACCTGAATGAATCCGTGATATCGACAACCCCTGGATACTCTGCCAATTTATAGCGCAACCGCTCAGCAATCTCCCGAAGCTCATCGACATTATCGCCTTCGAGCTGGATATCGATATCATTGCCCACACTGAACAGATTTGTATTGAACTTCAACTCAACTGCATCGGCGATTGGTCCATTGGCATCACGCCACATATCAGCGATCTCCCGGGTCGGCAAAGCCCTCGTTTCGCTGGGCGTCAACTGCATGACCACCTCACCGAGGTGCGCTTTTGCTGTCGATCCCGAGTCACTCGCAACCATTGTGGCCGGCCCATTGCCTGAACTGGGTTGGTCTCCAATTGCAGCCATAATGTGTTTCACGGGTGGGTCGCCTGGGTACTGCTGATTTAAGCGAGCTTTCAATACTTGTGCTGAACGCTCAAGCCGAAGAATCGCTTTATCGGTGACTTCCGAACTCGTGCCAAGGGGCATCGTTAACTGGGCAACGATCTGATCGGAAGCGAGCGGAGGGAAGAAGGAGAACGGTAAACGACCACTGATCACCACCGCAATCGCCGACAGCAACGCAACGAAAGCAATCGCTGCTGTCACATACCTCGCATTGACAGCAGCGGCGACTGCCCGTTTAAAACGCCCCTGGATGAAGTTCTGCAAGCCGGCTGCAAATAGGCTTTGTAACTGGATAAATCGTTCGGCAATCGGTGTAAACAGACCCGCTGTATGCAACGCAAAAACGATCGCCGCCACTGCAATCGTGAGTGCAATATAGGAACGGATATCCCAGGCGAAACCGAGCAACACAATCGCTGCAATCGGCACCAGCATCATGCCCACCTCCCCGGTAGGGCTTTTGACGCTGGTGTGCCCAAGATGGGCTGGCAACACCATCTGTGATTCAACAAGGGAAAAAATAAGACAGCAAATCACCGTGGATGCAATCACCCCCATTACCTGTCCAAAAAAACCAATCCCTAAGAGCAGAGGAATAAAGGCGACGACGGTGGTCAACACACCAAAGGTGACTGGAATGGTCACTCGTTGTGCGCCTTCAATCGCTCCCGCAAGCTGCCCGAGCCCCTCCTGGTGTCTTGAGTGCACGCTTTCGCCGATCACAATAGCGTCGTCAACCAGAATGCCGAGAACCAGTATGAATCCGAATATGGATATTGCGTCGATTGAAAGCCCGATCGCATTGGTGAGGAATATCGCGCCAAGAAACGCGACCGGAACGCCGACGCTCACCCAAAAGGCCAGTCGCGGACGCAAAAAGAGTGCCAGCAGGATCAGCACCATAAGGAAGCCCTGACGACCACTGTCTAAGAGTGTACTCAGCCGATCCTCTACGATCACAGAATCGTCGTTCCAGACGGTCAGCTCTACGCCCTCCGACAACCGCGGCTTTAGGTCTTTGAGAAACTGTTTAACCGCCCCACTGACCTCTAGCAGGTCTTGATCGCCCATGCGTGAAACCTGTATGAGTGCTGCAGGTTTGCCATTGAAACGCAGTGACTGATCGGTGTCAGCAAAGCCGTCCACCACCTGTGCTACGTCTTTCAGATAAAGCCTTGTACCATCAGGGCCTGTTTTGACAACGAGATTTTCGTACTCATCCCCCCAATATGCCTGACCTTTGGTGCGCAACAGAATCTCTCCAGCTGCAGTTTTAATGGACCCGCCAGGCAGATCCAACGACCCTTTCCGAACAGCAGAAGCGACCTGGTCGAACGACAGACCGTTGCGTCTCAGCGAGGCTTCCGATACCTCGATCGAAATCTCGTAAGGGCGTGCGTTGGAGACAGAAGATTGTGTGACCCCCGGCAGTTGCATGATGTCGTCACGAATCTGCTCGGCAAGTGCCTTGAGCGTACGCTCATCTGTCGGTCCGGTAAGCGCGATATCCAACACATTGCGAATCGTCGTTATCAGATTAACGATGGGTTTTTCAGTTTCCTCAGGAAACGTATCAATCGAGTCAATCCGGTTCTTAACGTCATCCAGCGCCCTGTTTTCATCCGCGCTCTCATAAATCTCTACGGAGACCGTACACATACCTTCGTTTGCACTCGAACGGATCTCCTTAACCCCTTCTATCCCTTCCAGCTCCTCTTCGATACGGATACATACACCTTCCTCTACCTCCTCAGGCGCAGCACCTAAGTAAGCAACGGAGACGTTAATTTGAGGGATCTCTACGTCCGGAAAGAAAGTCACGGGCATCCGCGGAAGACTCACCAGTCCCGAGAGAATAATAAGTCCCATCAGCAGGTTTGCTGCAACATGATTGTTGGCGAACCAGCCAATGATGGGTTTCATGTCCGCTCAGCCCCTCGGTCGTCTGCCGTACCAATAGGCTCAGAATCTAACAGGCGTACTGACATCCCTTCGACGGCATTGTTGATCGTAGAAAGACAGACCAACTCACCATTGTTGATTCCACCGATCACATAAACGCTCTCATCGACCATGCGAATAATCTCTACGTCGCGAAATTCTATCGTTCGATCGCCAGCAATGACGTACACCTGCTGATTGGCCTGAATCGCAGATCGGGGTAATACGTACACCCCCGCAATCTCTCGACCGAGGATTTCCGCTTCTACAAAAAGACCCACGGCCAGTGGTGGCTTCCCGGCGACAGATTCATAGGGCGCATCCACTTGCGCGACAAGATTGATCATTCGTGTTTGTGGATCTAATTCCCCTTCAGTTCGAACGACTCGTCCCTGCCAGATGTGTTGGGTGCCCGCGAATTGAGCGCTCAGCAGAGCAATGGGCTGCGTAATATCTTCTCCTGTTTTGCCACCCAATTGCAGATCGAGAAAAGCAAGTTCATCGTCATGTACAGGCAGGCGAACCTCCGCGTAGTCTGTCGCATACAACATTGCGATAGACGACCCGCGATTGACGAATTGACCCACGTCAACTCGTTCGGAACGGACTCGCCCATCGTACGGAGCACGTACGGTCGTACGTTGTAAGTCTCTGTCAGCGCGTGCAACTCTGGCATTCGCCTCACGAAATGCAGCCTCTGCAATTCGTAGTCGATTCAGCGCATCATCGCGTAAAGATTCACTGGTTGATTGTTTCTTCGCGAGATCAAGCTGACGCGTGTGGGCTCTGCGCGCAATCATTAGTTCACTGCGTGCCGATGCCAGCGCAGCCCTTGCCTGCTCCAGGGCAACTTCGTAATCCAGAGTCTCGATCTGAAAAAGCGCGTCGCCTTGTCGAAAAAAACCGCCAGACACCATCGCCTGTGAAATCTCAGTTATCCGCCCTGAGACTTCAGGAACGAGATCCGATTCTGTACGAGGCAGGACCGTCCCATGAGTACGAGAGGTCATCTGCACGACTTTTTCAGCTGCAACCCATGTCCGCACTATAGGTGCATTATCGGGCGGGGGCTGTTGTTTTAATTGAGGGCCCGTCAAGATGATGGCGGCAGCAAAGCCGAATCCAGCGATGAGGATCGCAACGGGTAAGACGATACGCTTCACTACAAACCTCCACCCGTTTGTTCAATACCTGCCGTCGAGAAGGCGAGCAATCTATCTAATCCTTGCAAGAGCGTTTCTTCCGATGCTTCCCGTCCGAGTGGAGCCTGGAACCGAAGCAGCTGAATCATGGCACCAATCATGAAGTGAAACCGCCACTGTAACTCCTCGACGGCAACGCCCGGGCAGGCCACTTCCAGCGCAGCAATATAACGGGTGGCAACCTCCAAGACTTCCTCTTCTAGAATAGGCTGTACCAGCCGGGCAGACTCTGCGTACATGCGTCCAACCAACCCAGGCAGGATGGCCAGAAGCTCGGAACCTTGCGCTTGGAAAAAAGGCAGAAAAAAGGCTTCCAGAATTGCATACGCATCGGGTGGCTTTTGACCCGCCTGAAGTCTGGACAGAGCGGCGAGTCGGGCGTCACTGAGCGGCCCCAATCGTCGATGAAAAACCGCCGCCAAAAGACCTTGTTTTGAACCAAAGTGATAGTGCGTTGCGGCAAGATTTACACCCGCCGCCGTGGCGATGGCGCGCAAGGAAGTCGCGGCGAAACCATGCTCGATAATAAGTGTTTCTGCTGCATCCATAATTTTTTGACGCGTGATCTCACCCGCACTTACATCAATCTGAGCATCACTCTGACTGTGTGATACGCTAATCATATCCGATCTCATTCAAACGTACGTTTGAATTTAGCGCAGATACGCCGACCAGACAACGACTAAGTGGCCGGCCCGGCACAGCTATATACAACAGCAGCAGCGGGCCTATCTATCAGAACACCAAACAGCAAAGCCTCTTTACCAGGCCTTCCTCCTTCGACCCATCGCCCTCAGTGCGCCGCCATTAATCGACGTCAAGCGCAATACGTGCGCCTTTGATGGCACCTGCATAGATACCCGATGCCGTATTGATCGCCGTCTGTTCATCACCCTTCGGTTCAAAGGTACCTGTCCAATCGACAGTACAGGTACCATCACCGTCATCCGTGATATTGACCGTCGCTGAATAATCAGCGAATGGAAGTGGACAGTCATCGTTGATGATCGCGTACGTAAACGTCCGCTGCTCAGCGTCATGGGCTTCGAGCCGTTCAATCACCTGTCCGCCACCCATGGTCAGATATCTCACCATGCCGACGCCTTCGCCCTCATAACGAACGGCTTCGATCGGCCCGCCGGGACTGATCCCTGCAAAATCACTGAGCTGATCCCATACCGCATCCGCACTCGCACCGATTTTCTTTACGACTTTCGCTTCAGCCATGTTCTACCCCCTTGGTTAATTGTTCATCCACTGATGTGTCCCACCCAACGACCGGAAAAGACAATGCCAATCCAGAAGCCGAGAGACAGCACAGCGCATAGTTTTTGCCTGCCAACCCGTCCGTTGCGCTCGAAACGATGGTAAAACCAAACGTTCAAACCCGCCAGAAGAAGCAGCGTAATTTTAATCTGAAAAGCCCGATTTTCAGCATATCCCCCGGGTCGGGATATGAACAAACCCAGTCCAGTCACAACGGCTGGTACGAACGATATCCAAGCAACCCTTGTTAACCCACGCACAAATTCCGCTGAGCGGTAGCCGAGACCCATCAATCCCAGGGCTCTTAAGTCTGCCACCGCAATTGAGCCAACCAGCGTAACAACAAAGAGCACATGAATAGACTCAAACAAAGGAAACCACCAGGTCGCGCCGATTTGAAAAGCCAGCTCCGTGTTTCCCAACCACTCCCAGAAATCAGCCATACCTATTCCCAGAACAGATAATCGACATACGCTATCCACCGCCCGGCAAATATGACACCTGCCCATGCAAGGAGTCCGGCGATTGCAAAGGCTCTCGCCAGCCACACATGGGTCTTGCAAAAGCCAGGCCACTTCCGTTCACGCGAAAAAAGAAACACTGTCAAGGCGATAGCCAACGTCAGGCAGAAAAATTTCCAGTGCGCGACCGGATTCAAGAAGTACCGCGCCGGCCGAGCGATGACGAAGGCAATGCCGCTGGTCAACGCGATGACAACTGACCACACAAACCAGGGCAGATTCCGCCGCACCATTTCGCTCGGGTCCTGGATGCGTACAGCAACACCAAGTATCCGCAACTGGGTCAGACAAACGGTGCCGACCAGCGCAGCGACGGCCAATATGTGAATCGACTGCAGGATAGGCGGAAGACCAGGTACATTCATGAGCATCCAAATCACACTTTCACGCAATTCACTTTCAGCGATTAACCGGGTGAAGTTTTCAAGCATCTTCAGCTTTTGCCTTTAAGATGGTTCACGAGTACCTCATTCGAAGCCTCAGACATTTCGATATACGGCGGGTCCAGATCAGTCTCATCTGTATCCCCCTCTCTCCACAGTATTTCCATTAATAACCCGGTGCAAGCAGCGCTTCACCCAGTACTATGCAAACATGGAAGCACGCGCACCCCTTGCCTGGATGATCGGTATCGCGTCTATTCAGGGCTTTGCCCTGTACGGACTTTACCGCTCGATCGAAATCGATGTCTGGCCTGCGACCAGCCGAACCTGGTTAATAGGCTTGTTGGTTCTGGCAATCTTCGTACCCCTGGTGACGCTCTTGACCGTTACACGCAACAACGTGACCCGACTTAGCCAGGGTCTCGGCCTACTGTCTGCCATTGTTGCCATGTGTGGTTTCTACACCGGTTGGGTGGTGTCACAACCCGAAGCGTCTTTTCAGTGGAGCATCGCTACTTTTTTCTCACTCTCAATCGTTGTTGGGGTCTTTCATGCCAGCCTCTATATACAATGCCATGCCAACAACGAACCCTTACACTATTCACGGCTATTCACCTATTCATGGCGTACTTTTCTGACTGTGGTGATGTCAATCGGCTTTGCCGGTGGCGTCTGTCTGGTCCTCGCATTGTGGGCGGCACTGTTTAGTACCGTTGGCGTTGACCTCTTCGACGATCTTTTCTGGAACGACTGGTTCCTTATTCCTGTCCTCACCACCGCTTTTGGTCTCGCTGTCTCTATCTTCCGAAACTTAAGCCAAGTGATCGACAGCGTGACACGCTTATTAGAAGGGCTGATACGTCTGCTCCTGCCCCTGATCGCCACCGTTGCAGTCATGTTCCTGGCAACCATGCCGTTCGTCGGTCTTAAACCTCTGTGGAACACGGGCAACGGTACGATTCTACTGATGGCGCTGACCGCTTTGTCGCTGTTTTTTGTCAACGCAGTCTATCAGTCGTCTGAAGACGCGGGTCCTTACCCGAAAGCCGTTTCATTGCTGATCATGCTGGGATTGTTGTCGTTGCCGATCTACAGCACTTTGAGCTTCTATGGGCTGTGGCTGCGAGTAGATGCTTATGGCTGGACCGTCGGGCGCTGCTGGGCAATGGTGATTTGGTTGATCCTGGCACTTTTCAGCGTGGGTTATGCGGCGGGTATCGTACTTCACCGCCTAAATTGGCCGGTGATGCTCTCCAAAACCAACGTTTATCTGGGCTGGGGCGTAGTTTTGCTGGCCTTTCTACCTAACACACCCGTTCTCGACTTCCGCTCGATTTCTCTCTCGAGTCAGGTAGCCAGGGTTGCACAGGGTGAAATCTCGTGGTCGGAATTCGATTTCTACTATACACAACATCATCTGGGTCGGGTCGGATATCAACATGCAGAAGAATTGAAGCTTAAATTCTCCAACGATGAAGACCTCGTCAAGCTGATAGAAGACCCGCCGTCCCCTGTTTATCGTGCCAGCGTCCCGAACGTACCCAAGGAAAACATCTTTGCGCGCGTCCATTTTTCCGGCCCGGACTTCCCAATCCCCGAAGAAGTAAAGCGTGCATACCGCAGCCATGGTCTGGAAAGGGATCAACTTGATCTTCTGGCACTCAAAGTGGACGTGACCCGGGATGAAATAGATGACTACATACTGATTGGTCACGATCAGGACTATATCGATCACTCTGTCGTCGTCTACGCCGTGGGGGGGTCCTGGCAGGTTATCCGGCTAACGCCAGTACCTGCAAATACTCATGACCTGCTCAAATCGCTAAATGCAAAAGTACGCGTGACACCGCCGATCGTGGACGAACTTTCAATCGGTGATATTAGGTTTCTGCCAACACAACAAGCGGACTAAAAGGGCCTGTCATTACAGGCCTTTTTAGCACGCTGCTCAAAAAGACCGCGCCTTAACCGCGGCTAAATTCTCGTATGACATTACCGGGACGAACACCGGTATGTTTGCCATTTTCTATGATCGGTTTACCGGCAACCAGCGTCGCGACATATCCCTCACTTTCAACAATATAGCGACCTCCGTTATGCGGAAAGTCGTTCACATAGTAGGGATAGCCTGTTTCAAGGTTGTCATAATCGATGACGTTGATGTCGGCATACCAACCCTGTTTGATGCTGCCTCGCTCTTTAATGCCCACCACATCAGCCGATGCCTGAGTGATACGGTTTATCGCCATTGGCAGCGAGTACACACCGTGACGGCGTGTCAGCTCGCTTAACAGAAACGTCGGTGAATCCGTATCCGTAAAGACCCCAACGTGCGCCCCCGCATCGGCAAGCATGGGTATGCAGTGTTGCATATTCATGTAGGCCCACTGATTTTCAAGAGCACCACCAAACGCCCAGAAGTTCCAGAGCTCGCGGCCTTCCGACTCGATCAGGCGATCGACGTACACATCAATCGGATCTCGCCCTTCACGTTGTGCGATTTGGGCAAGGCTATTAGCCCGCGCCATATCGTAATCCGGCCGTTCACCAAAGCCCATTGGATGCAGTTGTTCGGGATTGACCGTAAAACCAGTTTCATGGGTGCGCTTTAACAGACGCGCCTTGGTCGCAGGATCTTTCAACGCAGCCACACGATCAGCAATCGTTGGCAGTTCCATCAGTTCCTTCCAGGGTGTGTTGCGAAATGGAATCGCCTGAGCAAGGCCAAACATCGCGCCACTCGGCCGAGTATGACATATGCTGGTAATGCGTCTTCCCGCCGCATTGTTTTTCTCTAAGAACTCGGTCATGCGTCCTACACCGCCATCTCCTTGAGGCCCCGCACCACCCGAGAACATCACATGACAGCCGAGCTCGGCACCCTGGGTAAACATCTCATGTTCGATTTCACGCCGACTTTGCATATCAGGTGCTACCTGAAAGAGACCTCCCCGACCTCCCCCTTCGACAACCGCGCGCTGAATCGCTTCAGTCTCACGCAGATCCGCCCATGTTCCTGGCGTTAAGCGCCCGTCAGGAACCCGATGGCCAAGGAATCTTGAGGTTGAGAATCCGACAGCCCCTTCTTCAACAGATTCGCGCACAAGACGTGCCATGTGTTGAAGCTCATCATCCGTCGCCTGCACACCCTCGTCCATGGATTTGTCACCCATGGCTTCGAAACGAATCGCGGAATGACCAGCCAGACCAATCACATTAAGCGCCGGTTTGAGTGCCTGTACGGCGTCCAGATATTGACCAAAACTCGACCAGTTCCAAGGCAGGCCATCCATAATCGCATCGGCTGCAATGTCTTCCACAGCCTCCATCAGCACTGCAAGTTGCCGATGGTTTCCTTCGCTCACGGGGGCAAACGTGACCCCACAGTTACCGATAAGGGCAGTCGTTACGCCATGATACGAACTTGATTTCATCTCCGGATCCCACCCCACTTGTGCATCGAGGTGAGTATGCAGATCTATAAATCCCGGCGTGACGAGCTTATCCGCGGCGTTAATCGTGCGCGCCGATTCCACACCTGATAGATCACCTACGCGCGTTATGCGCTCGCCATCGATCGCAACATCGGCTTTAATCGGCTCCCCGCCCGTTCCGTCTACAACGGTGCCGCCTGAAATAATGAGGTCATGGGACATTGAGTTTCCTCCCCTGGTGTTGTCTAACCCATATCTGTGGAAGTACAAAGCCTCAACTTAACATAAATACAATGTGAGCTCGAAATCACCGTCTGCTCGCCAACTGATTTGGGTATTTGACCGACTCGATCTCTTAGCGCTCCAAGCCTCGGGTGATGTCGTTATCGAATGACCCCGCAGAAGAATGATAGAAGGGCCGATAGGCTGCTGAGCATATACATCCTCCCGAATTGAAACAGGCTTACCTTACCTCTCATGATAATGTTTGTTGAAATTTCCAACAGGCACATACACCCTATCAATCGCCTTTATGCACCCACTTGGCGTACATCACCATGCGAGGAGAAACTCATGCCACATCCCGTCAGACGCGTTGTTACCGGCCTTAATGAAAACGGTAGAGCCCGAGTCCTGATAGACAGTCCAAGCCCCCACGTGATGGACTCAGGCGCCTCGGCCATCACCGAAATATGGTCGAATTCCGAATCTCCCGCCACATATGACAACAACGGTGATCGTGCCATCTTTCCCGTACAGCACGATCCCAATCCCAACGGAACGCTGTGTCGGGTATTGGAGTTGGCGCCCGGGATTGTGATGCCCGAAGGCGTGCCTGTGGAGCAATTATTAGAGCTCGCAAAGGGGCTGTTTAAGGGACTGCAAAGCGATTTCGAGCCGACCCTGGAATCTGTCGCACGACACCCCTCTTTTCATAAGACAAACTCTCTGGACTACCTATGCATTCTCTCAGGTCGCCTTACCATGCTGTTGGATGACGACGATGAAGTCACACTTCAACCCGGGGATGTCATCGTGCAGCAGGGTGTCATGCACGGCTGGCGGGTAGAAGGCGACGAACCGTTGCGAATGTTCGCGGTACTCATCGACGGCGTGCCCGCGATAGAGGACCATCCATGAAGCTGGTCACCTACGACGACGGAACCGACAGCGAAATTGCTGGCATCCTGACCCCGGATGAAACCGGTGTAATTCCACTGGCTTTGATCGAACCAGGCTTCTCTTCTCTGCAAACCTTCATCGAAGCGGCCGAAGAAGGCACGCATAACCCCTATCCCATCCGGATTGCTCTTTTGGACCCTATGACTCGACGATTCGGGTGCACACTGCTTTTACTCCCTTAGCCTTGCCGTCACGCGAGGGACCCAGCAACCCTGTCACCAGAAATGACCGAAGTGCAAGCTAATCTTATCTTCCACAAAGCGTTAAACTCCTAGACAGTTAAAGTTTGAGCATCACAATGCGATGGTTTAGTTGGACGGTGGTTATTACCACGTGCATCGGTGTGGCCGCCCTTCTAGGTTTTTACAAATATTCAGAAATTCAAGCTGCCATTGCGATGGGTGAGTCCTTTCCCGAACCTGTCGAAGCAGTTGAATTCTATATCGTTGAACAGATAGAACGCCGCCCGAGCCTGTCAGTGAGCGGTGAAGTGGTCGCCACCCGGTCAGCAGACCTGCGCAACGAACTTAAAGGTCGCATTATTGAGGTGGGTTTTGCACCAGGTGCACAGGTCAATAAAAACCAAATACTCCTGCGTCTCGATGTGTCGGAAGAGTCCGCACAGTTGGCAGAAGCCAAGGCGGATCGTCGGATCGCGCAGCTGGCCCTCGACCGTGCCCAGCGACTCGTGGACTCAGGGGCAGGGTCAGTAGAATTGCGAGATCAAGCGCGTGCACGCTACGAAGGTGCCTCAGCCCGTATGCGCGCATTGTCCGCGATGATCGACAAGAAAATATTGCGCGCGCCTTTTTCAGGGATTGCCGGGTTACATGAGCTCGAAGCGGGGCAGTTTCTGGATGCGGGTGTTGTGATCACCGAATTGGTAGGCGTGGACAATTACGTCTGGATAGATTTTTCTTTGCCACAAGAACATGTCCATATCGATGTCGGCAGCCAGGTCCGAATCGTTTCGGGACCCCAGTCCCGGACAAACGGGGTGGCGACTGTAATCGCACGCGATGCAACAGTGAACGTGAATTCACGAAGCTTGAAATTACGCGCTCAACTCACGCAATCAACTGCCTCTGCCGCTCTACTGCCAGGCATGTTGGTCAACGTGATCGTCGATCTGGATGAACCTGAAATCGCCACGGTGGTGCCGGCAACCGCCATACGTAGGGATGCCTTTGGTGCATCTGTCTACGTCATTGAAAATACTTCTGAAGAGGGTAAATCAACAACCCGGGCCCGCAAACGATCGGTTACGCTCGGGAATATTGCCGATTTAGATCAGTCAGGTGATCTAACAATCATCACCCAGGGTCTTCGTCCCGGTGAGCGCATCGCCGCAATCGGCGCATTTAAGTTAAGAGACGGCTCTTTAGTGGCTGCACAAAAACCTAATCTTGATGCCGCAAAACGGCTGGTAGGCCATTAGCATGCCGCCTCGCCTGCTACCGGAGACTGCAAAGTTACCGCGCATTACAGACATATTTGTTGAGCGGCCGGTCGTTGCGTTTGTCTTGTCTTTCTTGTTAATTCTGATCGGAATACGCGCAACGCTGGATTTGCCTGTCCTGCAGTATCCTCGAATCGAAAGTTCCTCACTCGAAATTACCACACCCTACATCGGTGCCAGTGCAGAAACGGTTCAGGGCTTTGTCACCGAACCGATTGAGCGTGCCGCAATCTCCATACCAGGTATCGATTATGTTGACTCGCAAACCACTGCCGGCATGAGCAAAGTCACGGCCTGGTTGGAGCTGAATGAAGACAGCACTGACGCGCTGGCCGAGCTCAACACCCGGCTCAGTCAAATACGCTTTGAATTGCCTGCGGGCGCAGAGGATCCTGCTGTGCAGGTAGTGCGAGCAGATCGTCCACAGGCCGGTTGGTATCTGGATGTTCCCTTAAGCCCGGATATGGACAGGGCACTGGCGACGGACTTTCTGGTGCGACGAGTCAACCCCCAGTTTGCAGCTATTCCCGGCGTTCAGAATGTCCGCCTAGAAGGGGGCCGCGAACCTGCCATGCGTATCTGGTTAGACCCTCAGAGGATGGCGGTATTCAATCTCGCGGCGCAAGATGTCACCAAGGCACTGACACGGAACAACATCATCGCCACCATCGGCAGCAGCGAAAACAGTCGGCGCCGTATCGACCTTTTGGTGGATTCGAACCTCCACACGGTGGAAGAGTTCGAAAATTTAGTGATCCACGAAAGTGATGGCGCCCTGATAAGAATTCGAGATGTGGCACGTGTAGCACTGGGGTCAGTCGAACCTACCGGCACGGCACGTATGACGCAAAAACCAACCGTTTTCATCGCAATCTACCCGCTTCCAGGTGCCAACGAGATCGATATTGCAGACAGAATGTATCTCATACTCGATAAGGTGAACGCCGATTTACCTGAAGGACTGCAGGTTTCAATTGGCTTCGATGTAACCAAGTACATGCGTAACGCATTGCGCGAGATATTCATCACCTTGATAGAAACTGTGCTCCTGGTGGGCTTTGTCGTCACCGCCTTCATGGGATCGTTGCGTACCGCCATGGTCCCCTTGATCACGATACCAATCTCATTGTTGGGCGCGGCAGGTGCCATGAGCCTCATGGGCTTTTCGCTGAATCTGTTAACCGTGCTTGCGATTGTATTGTCTGTGGGTTTGGTCGTTGACGATGCGATCGTTGTGGTGGAAAACGTGGCGCGTTATATGCGTGAAGGCATGACCCGATATCAGGCAGCGCTTGCCAGCTCTCGACAATTGTTCGCACCGATCATTGCCATGACACTCACACTCGCAGCGGTCTATGCACCCATCGGATTCTTAAGCGGACTGACCGGCGTTCTTTTCAAAGAATTTGCTTTCACACTCGCAGTGGCAGTGATCATATCTGGTTTTGTTGCCCTCACTTTGTCTCCCATCATGAGCGGCTATGTTAATGACCGAAAGAAAGGCGAAGCGAAGGTAACCAAAGCGGTTAACAGTGCCTTTTTTTGGGCTCAGAACAAATATCGAAAGCTCTTGGGCCTGTTGCTCTCCCGCTCAGGCCAAGTACTGTTTATTGCCTTCTTTATTTCTTTTTTAGCGATACCTTTCTTCCTGTTCTCTCAAAGTGAGCTGGCACCCCGTGAAGATCAGAGTCAGATCCAGGTCATCGTAACTGCTCCGCCAGAGGCCTCCCTCGACTACACCGAGCGCTACATGT
>JAYZCO010000023.1:0-7671 GCA_036338285.1 Pseudomonadota bacterium | reverse complement strand
GGGACAGGTCACGACATAGTGCGTAATCTCTTGATCTTCCATCATACTTCGAACGCGTTCCAGCCGTGCTTGCATTTCCTGTTTACTGGGCGGTGTATATAACGGTTCAGGTAACATAGTTATTCCTTTGGAGATTGATTTTAGACTGGTTGCTTGCGGTAGCGAAACCGTTTTACCTTCACCACAGAATTCGATGGGTGCAGTCTAAACGCTAAGACAACCTCCTCAGGCAAATGGGTCGGTCAGCCGATCAACAAACTTCTGATGCACGGCTGGATCCAGGAACCTTTGGCCTTCCGCACCGAAACCTAGAGGAATGTTCTGCCCTAACAACGATCCGAACCGTGGGGGATTGCGATCAAGCATTTCCTGGGTGATGGACTGCCGCAGGGATTCGACCGTGATGAGGTGAGCCCGGTTCATTGCCACCGAGAGATTCAGTCGAATACCAGGCACTTTTCTCGGATAGGCACCGTGCCAGGTACCACCACTGAATATGATCGCTGTACCAGCAGGACATTCCACTGGAATGCAATCTTCGTGGCCCATCATTTCGTTTGGAAGAGTTTGCCGTCTTGTCAGGTGGCTACCTGGGACATAAGCGAGCGCTCCTAAATCCTGCTCATAATCAACCAGTGCAAAGTTACAGTTGGCGAAATCGGGTTGGAGAGGGAACCCACCTGAATAACTGTCGGCATGCAGAAGGAGACCTTCCTGATTGTCGTTCATGGTCCGAGTATGACTCCACATGTTGGACAGCTGCATGCTTTCGCCCAACATGTACTGCATCAAAGCGATCATTGGTTCATTCGTGAGCACTTCTTCGAATACAGAATCTTCGAACAACAACCAGCTGCCGTCTGGGATTGCGGGTCCGTTGTAATCATTGATGTTTGGTGGATCGTCGAGTCCGGCACGGCGGGCCACTTGCTTGAGTATCGCGGTTCGCAATCGTTCGAGCATGCCTGTATCCAGGGCACCCTCGACGAGCGTCAAACCATTTTCCTGGAGTTCGAGGGCATTGCGCTCTAAGCCTAAACGGCGTAACTCTGCGAACACGCGTGCACGGGGGGTCGACAACTCGTCGCTCGCTTCCATAGTGGGTTCCTCTGTGACGACTTTGGCCCACTATAGCAAAGCGCTTGGGGATAGTAATTTTCACAGGGATGTTCGACCTGTGGTCTGAATATCGAAGCAGATCGGGCGTCCCTTGATAGAAGAGAAATCTAATCTACGTTGCTGGTCGTAGACGGAGGCTGCCAAGACTTGCGGGCTGACGCTGACGTAATGAGGCCACTGCAGAATGCTGTTACCTGTTGGTGCAGGGAGAAACACGCCGTAAGACATGAAAACATCAGGAAGCAGCAAAGATATTATTTCGAAGTGTCAGTTGAAGAGGATGGCGCCTTCAACAACGGCATAAATGGATTGATTGAGATTTGGCTCACCAGATAGGGGCTTTACGAGCAATGTTAGTCAGTAGGTGGAAAAATCAACATGAATAACTGTGAATGATCATCTCTCTCGCAGAAGCCGTATTCACGCGGCATGTAAAGCATCGATAGAGGTGGTTAAGTTATTGGTTGAAAATATCTTATTCCTGAAAAGCGCACGCATCAGCCGGGCTGATTACACTATTTCAAGCCTCGTTGAACGAGTCTCAAATGGCGATAACGAAAGCTGTAGTACACTCTGCTAATCCTTTTTTACCTCGAGCAACGCAATGCAAGTCATAAACGAAATCAATACAGACCCTAAAGCGCGCGATGTTTTTTTTGATAGCCTCGACCCCAACGCGCCATTGGTTATGGTCAACCTCCTAAAATTCAAAGAAAAAGCCGAATACCCTGATGGCCGCGATACAAATTTGTCCGGCGGAGAAGCCTACAATATATACGGAGAAGCCGTAACCAAGATGATTGTTGCACTGGGTGGAACCAGGGTGCATGGCGGTCTGATCACCAGCATTATGCTTGGACAGGTAGAAGAACTTTGGGATGCTGTCGGTATCGTCGAGTACCCAACACCTGCTGCGTTTCGCGCCATGCTTGAATCAGAGGAATATCAAGACATTCATGTTCATCGAGAAGCGGGGCTAGCTGGACAGCTCAACATCTCTAGCACCAGTCCAGGGCACGTGGCAAACCAATAGCTCGAGAAGTCCTAACCAAAACTAAATTAACTAAAAATCGCAGATATGCGAAAAGGAATCGGAACCTGCTCTCCAGCATCCGCCGGCGCCTGCAGGAAATCGCCCACAAAATTCTATCGGTACAATACAGTTACACAAATAGGTAGGGCTAATTTTCTGCTTATAGAGGTAATTAAGTATTAATTCTATCCGATGTTCTGATTATCATACTTCGTCTACATGTATAGACTTCGCGATAGTCGGGATAGCCCTTGCCCCCGCAAATTGATTACTTAACCTCCGTCAAACCAGGTGCAATGAACACACGTCGGCGCCGCCTCGGGTACAGACATGCCCGGTCTTCCCGTCCCGTGTATTTAAGTCCTCGACCCACACACGGTCGGGGGCTTTATTTTTGTTTCGCAGGTGGGGCAGTTGATTTAGGCCCTATCAAGGTTTTTGAAAAAAACGCATTGTCACTGAATCATCCATGACGTTTATTTGGGTCATACAAAGATATTGATTTCCATCGCTAGCGTCGTCCAACGATACGAAACTGTAGACATGCCGCTCCCGACTCCATACACCTTGCCGGGTCGAACTGGCACGAGAACCATCGCTGTTTATTGCGGTAGCACGACCTACGAACGAACCCTGATCGAGAGAATTTGGATTGCTCATCTTCAAATTGTAGGTCAACCAAGTCTTGCCATATCGTTCGTTGTCCGACACCACATTGATCACTCCACCCGTATCGGTCAATTCGATCGAAGTAATCTTTCCATTCAAATTAATTTGTTCGCCGACAATTTCAAACCCGAAGGCAAGCTCGGTCACCATATACAAACCAAAAATAAGGATGGATTTCGTGACTATGTTCATGGTGCCTCCCAGTATTCTTAAATGAGTGAAAAGACCTTGTATTAGTGCTTTGGCTTAGTCAAGGGGTCGGCCACGAAAAGCTGCTAGACCAGCCCTAACCTGAATTTGAGCCCAAATCTGACTGCCCAGTAGCAGCGCCAATAGAATCGCCCAACGCTTCATTTTGGAACTTTCCTGCCTTGATATAGTGATTAGACTGAATCGGGCTTCGGCCCACTTTTTTGTGTAAGCAGAAAAATCTGCGTGTAAGCCGGAAAATAAGGAATTTGCAGAAGATGCTGCATACACAGTGCTTACGCATGGGGATTTGCGGTGAACAAGCGCGATTAAATAAATTAGGGAAATATCCTATAAGTTATTGTAATTACTATGATTTTAATGGTGCCCGGGGCGGGAGTTGAACCCGCATGGAGTTACCTCCGAGGGATTTTAAGTCCCTTGTGTCTACCAATTTCACCACCCGGGCGCTGCAGTTTGTGGTGCCCAGGGAGGGAGTCGAACCCTCACGCCACGAGGACACTGGAACCTAAATCCAGCTTGTCTACCAGTTCCAACACCTGGGCCAGGCGCCGCATAGTAAGGTCCAACCGCAGGAGAGGCAACAGGCCGGATCATTTGCACTTCAAAAGTGTCATTATTTGTTTGCATTGAGGCCGACCGATTGGTCAAGACAGAATACTGTTATGAGACTCAAAATGAGCAAGCCCAGGATCAGGTTGGAAATTCCTGTTTGAGATTGCAGGTCGCCTTTCGGCGCAGAGCGATGCGTTTCACCCTACGGGTTCACCACGAGTGAATATGATTCGGTTCTTTCATCGACGGGGAGAGGCCGGTGCACATTCTCCTTCAGTATTTGAAATTAACATCCAGCATCAGGCGTTTGTATTGTTCTTCGCTATTGAGATCGATGCCGCGATCATTCATGAACAGGGTGCTCTTCAGGCTGATTTTGCTGGTGATTGCGTAACGGGCATGGAGAATATGCCCTTCGCCGTCTGTGCCCCCACCGATAAAATCAGAGTCGGTATATGTACCTAATACCGCATCGGCTTCCAGGTCCTGATAGGTGTAGCCAAGTTGCCATTTGCTGGTTTCATAGGTCGTTCCCAGGGCGTAACCCGTGTCATCATCGTCAGCGCCTTGATTCTGGACGTAATCGGCAAAGAGCGATAGTTTGCCGGTGCCCACGCCCACGCCGTATTCTAAGAAACCCTCAATCAGCTCAAAATCACTGAGGTATTCTCCATCTGCATTCAGACGATTTCCCATCGCATGTCCATCGAAGAAGGGATGCTCACCCCGGCTGTCTAAGTAATTGTAGTAGCCAATCCCCAGCTTTATCGCGCCGTCTCCTGCATCAGTATCAATACCAACCTGGCCACCAACGAGGAATGAGTCATCGTCACTGGATGATTCGTCTACCCAACTGAAAAGGGCGTTTGCAAAAACAGTCCCCGATTTATACGTCAGGCCTATGCCTTCCGGATTGAGATCGCCATCCCATAAAAGACCATGGTTACCCGCCCGATGAAAAGGATTTTTAAACTTACCTGCCGTGAGCGTAAATTCATCCCGCGCAGCCCACTGCACGTAGGCAAGGTCTATAACGACGTCCTTAGATGATGAGCCGTCAGTGAAGGTCTGATTTGTTGATGTCGGATCGCTGTTCCCGCTGGCCAGGCCAAAGCCAACCCTGACTGTATCGTTGACCCTACCGCTGATCTGAGCCCGGGCACGCAACCGCTGGCGATGGCGATCGCGATGGTTTTGTATGTCGAACGCTTCGTGGCGATAGCGAAAATCCCCCTTTAGTTTAATCGTGTCAGTCCAGGACGCCTCAGACGTCGTAACGGCCACTGGGGGTGCTTGCACAGTTGCTAAGCGAGTCGTTTGTAGCTGATGAGGGTTTTCAGCGTGCTTTGTTTCCAGTCGTTCGACTTTCGCGGCAAGCGCTTCAATTTGCGCCTGTAGCATCCTGATGAGTTCGGTCTGATCTTCGTTACCGTAAACGGGTTGTAATGGCCAAAACAATGCTGCTACGAAGCACTTTTGAAGTGTCAGCGTCCATCGACCCATATAGGTTTCTCCTCTTTAATTGATCGAACGCTTGAGGGCGATCGAATGTTGCACACATAAGGTATTTTACCCCTGATAGCTTTGCAGGTATGAAGATTTTCTGCCATTCCCTGAGCGCATTGCCGAGTCAAAATACGGTTACGGTGCAATGTTAACTCGCCAGCGCTGGACAAAGTCACGTTGTCGCGCAGGGCAAAGTGATCATCACGGGTGCAGATTGCAGCGACGCCATTCAGCGATTGATCTAGCGTTTCGCTTTTGGAGATGAATTGAGAACGTTTGCGCTTAAGCTCAATAAGAACGCGGCATTTCCAGAACATGCTCGGCAACGAAACTCAGAATAAGGTTGGTCGAAATTGGAGCGATCTGATACAGCCGGGTTTCTCTGAATTTTCGCTCAATGTGATATTCCTTGGCGAAAGCAAATCCGCCATGGGTTTGCATGCAGGTGTCCCCAGCTTGCCAGGAAGCTTCTGAAGCGAGCATTTTTGCCATGTTGGCCTCTGCGCCACAGGGAAGTCCTTCGTCAAACATGTTGGCTGCTTTTTCGACCATTAATGATGCCGCTTCTACCTGGGTGTATGCACGTGCGATGGGAAACTGTACGCCCTGGTTCTGGCCAATAGGGCGGTCGAAAACAATGCGGTCGCGTGCATAGGCAGAGGCTTTATCGATAAAGTAACGGCCGTCTCCCACACACTCGGCAGCAATGAGGATTCGTTCTGCGTTCATACCATCCAGGATGACTTTGAAGCCTTTGCCTTCGTCGCCGAGCAGGTTTGCAGCGGGTATGCGTAAATTATCGAAGAACAGTTCACACGAATGGTGATTGATCATTGATTCAATGGGCCTGATATCCAATCCATGACCTTCCGATGCTTTGACATCGACTATGAAAGCAGATAAACCCTCTGTTTTTTTAACTACCTTATCTTTGTCAGTGGTTCGAGCCAGGAGAACCATAAGATCCGAATGTTGAATCCGGCTGATCCAGACTTTTTGGCCGTTGATGACGTACTCATCGCCCTCTTTGCGTGCCGTAGTCTTCAGGCTTGTTGTATTTGTTCCCGTTGTTGGTTCAGTTACACCGAAGCTCTGCAGGCGTAATTCGCCGTTGGCTATTTTCGGTAAATAGGCCGCCTTTTGTTCTTCTGTACCGTGACGAAGAACAGAACCCATCACATACATCTGCGCATGACAAACGCCGGCGTGGGCACCTGAGCGACAGACTTCTTCCATCACGGCTGCCGCTTCCAACACCCCCAGACCAGAGCCACCGTATTGTTCGGGTATTAGTACACCAAGGAATCCCGCTTGTGTGAGTTCTGCGACGAAGTCCGTTGGATAGCCCAACGTACGATCCATATCAAGCCAATAGTTCTCCCCGAATTTGGCACATAACTGGCGTACCGCGAGGCGTATATGTTCTATTTGTTCGGCTTTTTCCTTGGTCGTTGGTGTCCCCATTTGATATTCGCCCTTATCACCCACTTACGAATTCAGATTGTGCCGTCTATGAGAAAAATAAGGTAGTGGTAACGAAAGCCATGTGGTTTGCGCAAAGAGCGGATTCCAATTTGTAGGAGTCGACAAAACGTTGTATGTGCTACTATCCGAGCTATTGAAGTCATTGTGCATTAGGGAGAATCAATGAAAAGATCATGTGTGGCGGGTCTAATCCTGGTTGTTATTTGTGGCGCGGTCGCTGCAGAAACCTATAAAGCACCTCGCGGACCGGATGGTGTTCATCCCGATTTAAACGGTATATGGCAAGCACTCAATTCCGCCAATTACAATCTTGAGATGCATACGGCATCGCATTCGATGCAGTTACGCGAGGGACCAATGGGTCCTCTTCCCGCAATCAAAACGCTCTATCTGGGTGCCGTTGGTGCAGTACCTCCAGGGTTGGGTGTCGTCGTCGGCGGCAAGATTCCGTATACCCCAGAAGCACTGAAAATAAAGCAAGAAAATCATGCAAACTGGATAGATCGGGATCCGGAAATTAAATGCTATCTTCCAGGCATTCCCCGCGCGACTTATATGCCCCAACCATTCCAGATATTTCAGAGTGCAGATGCGGTATTCATGGCTTATCAATACGCCGGTGCCACGCGTGAGATTTATATGGAAGACCCGGGTGAAGCGCCAATCGACAGCTGGATGGGATGGTCACATGGGACCTGGGAAGGCGACACGTTAGTCGTGAAAGTCACAGGGCAGGTAGACACCACCTGGTTTGATCGCGCCGGCAACCATCACAGTGCCGGGTTAGTCGTCACTGAGCGATATACGCCTATGAGCCCCTATCACATGCAATACGAGGCAACCATGGAGGATCCGCAAACGTATACGTCGCCTTGGACAATTAGAATGCCTCTGTATCGGCGGATGGAAGACAACGCGCAGTTAATGGAATTTCGCTGTGTCGAATTTGTTGAAGAATTGATGTACGGTACGTGGCGGCGTAACCCGCTTCCACGATAAGACAGGAGATAGGTAAACCAGATGCTTTTACGAATTGTTGCGATAATGCTAGTAAGTGCTTCAATTGGAATGAACGCTTCTGATGCGTGGTCACA
>JAYZCO010000022.1:0-20504 GCA_036338285.1 Pseudomonadota bacterium | reverse complement strand
TCTGCGCTGTAATGACACACTCACTGGAAATACGACTACCTATTGTGAATATAGGCCTCCTTACGCGAATTGCTCCTGCCATAGCTCCGATAGATGTGCACGGAGCCAAACCGACGCTGGCAGCGGCCCCCGCTAAGCCCTTACCTGGAATAATTAGAAAACACCCCAACACAGGGTTAGTCGTGTCGATTGGCCTCTGGCTGCAAGACGACACAAATCTGGACGTATGGCGCGCGGTTTCGATGCTACGTACAACACAAACACCAGGGCCCCGACCCTGGGCTTACGCGCTGATGCGACATTGGGAAGAAAGTCCATGACCTCCGAGAAAAAAAACGTGCTGCTGCTGGGAGGGACCGGCTTTGCTGGCAGACACATGGTAAAAGAATTGGAAGACTGCCAAGTATTCGCTTACGGCAAGGAGGTCGACGTACGGGATCGTGATGCCCTGCGTACGGCGGTTGCTCAAAGCCAACCAGAGTGGGTGATTTTTTTCGCGTCCATTACGACTGTACGCGAATCTTTAGTTGATCCCAAGGCCACCTACGAAATCGCTTTTACTGGGATGCTAAACCTCCTGACAATATTAAAAGACACGGGTTTTTCGGGTAAGGTGCTCCAGGTCAGTTCCAGTGAAGTCTATGGCCATCCGACTCCTGAAGAATTACCGCTCCGAGAAACCTCTTCCTTACGACCGATGAGTCCATATTCCGTAGCCAAATTAGCTGCCGAATTCCTTTCTTATCAATGGTGGCGAAGCGATGGGCTGGAAATCGTGACTGCCCGCCCTTTTACCCACGTCGGGCCCGGACAGAGTGACAGATTCGCAATCTCAAACTTTTCGAGGCAGATCGCCGAAATCAAGTTGGGCCGCAGAGAACCAGTGATGCGTGTGGGCGATCTTTCAACTACTCGAGACATCACCGATGTTCGAGACACCGTGCGAGCCTACCGCATGCTATTGGAATCTGGCAAACCTGGTGAGGTCTATAATGTTTGTAGCGGTGTGGAAACCAGCCTTAAAGGTATGCTAGATAGCCTTGTTACGAATTCTAAGCAAAGGATTAAGGTTGAGACCGATACCGATATGCTGAGAGCTAAAGAACAACAGCATCTTTGTGGTAGCTATGAGAAGCTGCAGGTTGCCACAGGCTGGCGGCCTGTTTTTGGTCTGGAACGTACGCTAACCGACACGCTAGACGATTGGCTACGAAGATTGTCATGAAGCAGCCTATGCAAAACGATGAATGAAGGAGCTAGCAAATGCATCTGACGTATAGAAACACATGTCGAATCTGTAGCTCTTCTGCCTTAACCAAGGTAATTGATCTTGGTGAGCAGCATCTGCAGGGTTCTTTCGCGAAGTCAGGTAAAGAGGTACCACCACTACGCAAAATATCTACGGAGCTTGTGCGTTGCAATCCAATGGTCGATGAAAACGCATGCGGGTTGCTACAGACCAAAATTTCTGTACCACCTGAAATTTTATACTCTGCCTACTGGTATCGGTCTGGCACCAACCAAACAATGCGCGACCACCTAAAAGCGATCGCGGACGAGGCGAGTGCAATGGTCGGCAACGACAAAGCCTGCGTTCTTGATATTGGTTGCAACGACGGTACGTTGTTAACAAACTACCCGGCGAGCTTCGAGAAATACGGGATAGACCCGTCAGACGTGGCCCAGGAAGTCAATGATAACATCACCGTTGTCCAGGATATCTTTCCTTCGCCCGAACTGAATTCTATCTTGAATGGACGAAAGCTTCAGATCATCACCTCGATTGCCATGTTCTACGATCTAGAGAACCCTTCCGCGTTCGTTCAATACGTTCGAGATATGTTAGATTCAACGGGCGTTTGGATCTTCGAAATGTCCTATATGCCGGCAATGTTAGAAATGAATTCTTACGACACCATCTGCCATGAGCATCTTGAATATTACAGCTACGCGGTGATCGAGCGGCTCCTAGCCAGAAATGAGATGAAAGTCGTGAAGGTAGATTTCAACGACATCAACGGCGGCAGTATCCGCTGCTATGCGACCCATGAAGATAATTTCCGCTTCAAGGACCGGACCGACATACTAGCGATCGAAGAGCTAAGGCAACGTGAATTCGATCTCGAACTCGATACTGACAAGCCTTATCAAAATTTCCAGAATCGGATCAATGAACACAGGGACAAGCTTTCCTCGTTGCTGAACGGACTCAAGATGGAGGGCAAGCGCATCCATATCTATGGAGCCTCAACAAAGGGCAACACGATACTGCAATGGTGTGGCCTAGATGCATCGATCATCGATTTCGCTGCGGACCGCAACCCTGATAAGGATGGCGCGAAAACGATTGGCACTGACATTCCGATTATTAGCGAGGAGGAGTCAAGGGCGATGAACCCTGATTATTACCTGGTGCTTCCTTGGCATTTCAAGAGAGAATTCCTTAAAAGGGAAAAGGACATGATCGAGCAAGGAACTGGATTCATCTTCCCACTGCCCGAAATTGAGATCATCAAGAAATAATCAATGCATACAATTGCCCTAGTCACCGATGCATACGGTGGTCGTCCCGGGATCGCTCTTTAAAACCGAATTTTCTTAAAAGCACTTTGCGCCTACCCGGGCATCAACGAGGTGGTCGCATTACCAAGAATCGTTACCTATCACTTGCAGAAGATGAGTCCTAACTTGGCCTATTGCACAAAATCGGCCGGTAACAAGCTGCGTTGAACCGACAAGTCGAGTCTAGCCCCTTGCAAATCGTTCGTTACCCAACCCCATCAACCCATGCCCGGTGCAATGACATCCGGCATCTGAATGTCGAGTTAGCAACGGAGCCGGGCTTGGTGGCTCGTGAACACAGTTGTGTATCCTTCTTACACCCTAAATAAGTGCTTTTGTGGCAGATTGTGAATTGGGTCACAGAACCACGGGTGAACGACATCGCACACTGTTAGTCTTGTTAGATCTTGTTTTTGCTAAACATCATTCTTGAAGAACATGGAGTGTCGAATGATCAACCAAGATGCCTTAGCTTTCGCGGCCAGCATTTTAAGCTTACTGCGTGCGCATATTTTCGCCGGCGTGATTCGAGGACTGAAGCGCTTATTTTCTCGGCGCATGCCCTGGTTTATTGGCTTAATTTGTAGCGCATCGATGATACCGCTGAGCATCAACATGGCGGCGCCCTTACCACCTATAGTTTGCATCGAAGGCGCAACTGATTGCGGTGTTAGTTCACTGCCATCGTCTGAACCAAAGAAGTGGCATCCGGGCCATTACATGCAACTGTCTTTAGGCGAGTCTAAGGACAGCGCTCTTCGCGCACGCTTTCAACACTACGACCGTATAGCGAACAACACGCAGATATAGGGCGTATCTCTCCGCATCAAGTGGGGGCAGCTAGAAGGAGCTGAAGGCCAGTACACTTTCGACACGCTTCAGAAGGACTTAGACTATCTAAAGAACCTGGCGATTCCTAAGCGTCTGTTCGTACGCATCCATGACCGCGGATATGGCAGAAATTTAGAGTGCGTTACCAATTCCATATTCCCAAGCTACCTCAGGAATCAGAAAGGCTGCATAAAGACAGGTAACGGCACAATGTCACGCATATGGACCCCATACGTGCAAGACAGGCTTATAGCCCTGTATGAAGCGATGGCCGAGAAGTGGGACGATGATCCTTACTTTGAAGGTGTTTATCTGATTCGCGAGACCGCCACGAACGGTAGAGTTAACGACGACAGTGAGTACTTAAAGGCCGCTCACCTTGAAGGTCTCAGGAGGATCGCTAAGGCCGCAGATGCCATCTTTGTGAAGTCCAACGCCATCATGCCTATTAACTGGGTCGAAGGCCGCCAATCCAACGTCGATGAATTAATAGCCTTTAACGCTGACCTTGACATTGGGCAAGGCGGACCAGACACGCTTAGCCCCGCATGTTCAACTCGCCGTCCGCCCGCCTATAACACCATCATCGGTGACTCTGGCGGCGTAGACTATCGTGGCTTCATACCTGTGATGTACTCAACTGAGACTACCCAGATGGGAGGTGGGTTGGGTAATTGCACACCAGACCAGATCCGAGACTTTGCTAACGACGTACTGCACGCGAGCCACTTATTCTGGAGCCGTAACACGTGGGCCGGGTCACAGGCCCAACAGTGGAATGAGGGCATCCTGCCTTATATCAGCGACCCCGAAAATAACCTGACGCATACAAGTTGCGTAGCGAGCTACGAGCAGGGATGCGATACGAATTGATCCGCATAACATGACTCATTTGCGAGTGCCCGCACATGGGCATATTCGCAACGGGTGAACCCGGGCTCCGCATGGCAAACTGCTGCGTTACCTATGTTCGACATGAGGACCCGAAGAAACAACCCTCACAAACAACAAGCCCCTTATCCAAGCAACTGGCACATATTGCGCCGCGCAGAGTCATTTTTTCGATTGTCAGGTTAGCGGCAGCGAAATACTTGATCACCCATGAACAAAGGTGGTTTAGTCTTCCTGCGCCCTCTTTAAATGGATCGTTCTGATGCAATCTATTGGCAATCGTCTCTACACCGGTCGCTTAATTTACTGTCTGGTTTTGTCGCTTTTCGTATTCTCCTGCGCTGATCGCAAAGAGCCCCTTGCAAACAATAACCCCAGCAAATACACCGTTTCAAAAGATGTGCTATGGGCCTCACCGGACGGTTTTGACCTCACCATGGATATCTATACACCCAAGAGCGGCGAGGCACCTCATCCGGTATTGGTGATGTTCCATGGCGGTGGCTGGCTGATCAACGACAATTCCATCATGGACCAGGCCTCTGCCTATCTGGCGAGCAACAGTGAGTACGTCATCTGCAACGTTAACTATCGATTGTTATCAGACGACGACAATACCGTGACCCTGAACCAAATCGTCGAAGATGCCTTTGGCGCCGTGCTGTGGGTGAAGGATAATATCGGCAACTACGAGGGCGACAGGTCGAAGATCGCAGTGACAGGAGACAGCGCCGGAGGTCACCTGTCCGCCATGATCGTCAACATGGGAAAGCGCCTGACTTCCCATGGTTTTGCGGATAAACCACTCGGCTTCAATCCCTCCTATCTGCCAGATGGGATAACGGCAGAACACGTGGCGCAGCAAGAGGGGTTGGCTGTTCAAGCTGCGATTCTAAGCTATGGTGCTTACGACATTTATCAAGCTGCGCTAGGCGGTTTCGAGCGCATCAGCAACCCGTTCTGGCTTATCAGCGGGTCCATCGCAAGAGGTGTATTCGGGAATGAATTTAACGCCACGGATAATCCCGAAATGTACCAAGCACTGTCTCCGATACATCACATTCCGGACTCAGCCGAACACGCATTACCGCCCCAACTCCTCACGGCCGGCAGCGACGACACACTGGTCACGCCCGCTTCGGTAAAAAGCTATATGCATAAATTGCAGGCCGCCGGGCACCCGGTTCAGTACTGGGAACATGCCGGCAGGCCCCATGCGTTTCTGGATTCAGGTTCAAATAGGATGCTTGGGATTAGCTTCGAAGCCGACGCACCCCCTGCATTGGATGTCATGATAGATTTTCTTGATGACACGTTTCATCGGTAGTCGCGGCAGCGTGGCATGTTCACGGACACCGCACTGTTTAATTCAGAACGAAAAGTTTGCTTGGGAGCGGGCAGATAAGACAGACCAAGCCATCGTTGTTAGTACCTGTTGGGTCCTCAATGAGAAGGCACTACCTGAATTCCGTACTCACGACGAAGATCTACAATACGGGCATTAAACATATCATCATTAATACCGGAGTGAGGCCATTTTTTCTTCATTTTCCGAACCCGAAAAAACCATGTCGCAAAGAATTGCGGCGTAATAAGCACGAGCTTCAGCAAAAAAATAAAAGTGCCTCCCATGAGTTCAATCCCTTCCTTATTTAATCGTTTCACTTCTTCGTCGTTCATATAATCATTGATCTCCTGGCGGGAAATGTCGCTGCCGAAAAGAATCCAGGGTTTGAGGTTAATTTCACCGGTAATTGACGTGTCGCAACCAAAAATTACGTGGGTTAAATCATGGTCCTGAAACGACTTGCCTTTCAAGCTGGAGGTGGCTGCGACGTGCGGGTTATTTGCATACAACTCCTCCAATCCCTCTCGAAGGGTCTTAGTGCAGTCTTGCAACAAAAATTCCACTGAGCCTCCAGCGTCAACATTGTTTTTAGGACGCATTCTAACCACCCGATTTAACCATACAACATGGTTTTGTCTCATGGGTGGGGGGTGATACGGCAACCAGCTCTACCCCCGAAAAACGCTCAACAGGCGCGACACCCATCGACTTTGGGCTCATGCTGTCCTGATTTAGTAGGCTTTGTCCTGCACCGAGGCACAGAACCCATCGACGGGCGAGGGCACAATATCGGTGTCCATTCGAACCTCGGATCGAGGCGTCGAAGCGCATAGCAAGGTGTGGCCAAGCAGACTTTAGTCTGACTTAAGGTGTTCATCGAAGAAGTCGATTGACATTTCGCGGACAGCGGGTGTGCGGAATTCCTCTCCGCCGTGGCCGGCGCCAGCAATAATGTGAAGGGTTGAATTGGCTTTGACCGCTTGTAGACGGTCGTGAAATTTTACGCTCTGCTCTATGGGCACCGTTTCGTCTTTATCGCCATGTAGAATCAATAAGGGCGCAGTCTGAGCTGATGCATGAGTTTCAGGACTAGCCAGTCGAGCCAAAGCATTCCGCTCACTAACACGACCACCCAAAAGCATTTCTGCCATCCACACCCCTGGCCCGTTTAAAGAAGGGAGATCGGCCACCCCAAAAGAATCGAGAACTGCTTGTATATCACTGGCGTATCCTCGCAATGCGGGACCTCCCGTATCACCTTCCAGTTCAGGATGACCGTTGGTCGTCGCCAAAAGCGCAACCAGATGACCGCCTGCTGAAACACCCCATGCACCGATCGAATTTTCGTCGAAATTGTATTTGTTGGCATTAGCACGAATCCAACGAACGGTCGCTTTTACATCGTGAATTTGGGTGGGAAACGTCGCAACCTGGCTGAGCCTGTAACTCGTGGCGATAACCGCATATCCATGTCGTGTCCAAAGGTGACCTTCGACTCTCTGTATTTGGTATTTATTGCCTGCAAACCAACCGCCGCCGAAGACAAAGACGATGACAGGGAGTCTTTCTACAGGGCGAATCTTGGGCGTGTATATATCTAACGCCAGGGGGCCATCATCAGTCTCTGCAAAGACCACGTCGCGTTCCACGTTTATGTCCAGTGGCACATCGAAGGGGCCGGGTTCAGCCACCTGCCGGGCAAGCTGAATAATCAACCACTGCGGAGCGATCTGGGTTAAACGAGCGCCGTCAGCGAGTACAAGGATTAATCCACCAACAACTAAAATTGCGACGAAAGCGAGGAGAGCCTTCTTCACAGGCGAATCCTTGAATTGATGTCTAACAAATAGTATTCGAGACAATGCATTGTTACAACGGAGCGGTAACGCCCTTCTCAATGCCAGCATCTGGCCACAAATTGCGGCAGATTTTACTCTCTACTCACCCTGCCTTTCGCCTAGACACGTCACAGAGCTTGAGACTCGTCTAGGTCGAGAAAAGCGCCCAGTCGCACAACAGAAGGTTCGGCTCAGCGCTGCAAACCGGAGCGTTCTTTGTTCAGTATCTATGTATAACGTACACCACCAGGTATCCTCGTGTCCTGTCCTAACCTCGAGCCCTCAACAAACATGTCCATTACACGAAAATGACCTCACGGGGTGCGATCGCGAACATTATCGCCGAGCAAACAGAATGGCAGTGGCTCCTGTCTCAACAAGCCGATGACACCCTGGATGTTTACCTCGATCTGAAGTCCCCTCATGCCTATCTCGCCGTCCGCCCCACCCTCGAGATCGCACGCGACTTTAGAGTCGCCATCAATTTTTTACCCTACACGCTGAGTTACGTAGCCCTCGGCGTGTCAAAAAAGGTCGGTGCTGAAATGAAGCGTCTGCCGGCATCATCCGCAGCGGACAGAAAGGCGCGTATGTATTATGCGACAGCGCGCGAATACGCAGCCTTGCAATCCTTACCCTTTAAAAGCCCGCACCGTCTTCTCGATTCTAGTCTTGCCCACCATGCGTTTCTCTTTGCTAAGAAGCAGGCGCTGGAAGTGCCGTTTGCGATGTGGGTGTGTTTACACGGTTGGGCATCCGGTTGGCAAGAATTCGAACTTGAATCAGCATTGCAGCTGCGCGCAGCAGGCGACAGCGTCGGCGTAGACACCACCGGGTTTGACGACTACATCCAGCCCGGGGGCACGGGTGAAGAGGAGTTAGCGGGGGTCATGCGCATAGCAGACGCGCATGGCCTGGTCGGTGCGCCGCATTACGTGTTCACTGACCACGAAAAATCTCGGCGATTGGGTCTGTTTGGGCGTGAACATTTAGCCCTGATTCGCAGCAAATTCATCAAGGCAGGACTTGCTCGTCGGCAAAATGTGGTGGCAGATTTTTCACACGCCTGGTCCAGGAACACCTAACCCTTCCCGACTCTGCATGTTCCCAGCCCTGTGCCGCTGACAGAGTGCCCATCCTCGAGCCTTGAAAAATATGACCCCGCCTCTATGCCGAACAGACACCCCAGCAGAAGGTTATCCGAGCCTCCTGCAACGCGTAATTCTCTAAATGTTTACAGTAAAGCAATCGCCATCATCACCAGGCAGACAAGGGATCCCGCCCATAACAAGGTCCGCACGTAGGTAATGCCCAGGATATAACTGACAACGAATGCGGCTCGGAAACCAAGCCACCACATGGCAAGATCCGTGTTATCAACCTCTAGGACGATAGATAAAATGGCCAGTGCCAAAAAGGCAGGCAAGCTTTCCTGCAAATTGACCGCTGCCCGCCTCGTTCGTCCGAGCTTTACAGAGTCTTCAGGTGCCGGTTCATCCCTGCTTGACAACAGATAGTTGAAATTATGCAGATTGAACAGCATCGGGATAATCCAGAATTGGAGTAAAGCCAGTACCAGGGCGCAGATAATCAACCACGTCATGCGTTCTCCTCGTTTTCTTTGTTTGGGTTAGCTGTCTAGACGGTACTGCAGAGGTGTTAGCCTTACGCCGCATAATGCTTGGCAGACACTAGCAGACATACAGATCGTAATGAAGAAATTTTCACCGGCCTAGTTTAGTGATCACAAAGGCGCTCACATCATTTGCAATATCGAAGAGGGGCGCGTAATAAACAGTAAAAGTATTCCCTATGCTTTTCGAAACTGTTGGAGGCTGTGATGCGTTTACTGATGAAATTGCATAACTTAAGCGTGAGTTCCGCTCTGGTGCTGATGTCGTTTTCCCTCGCTGGGTGCATGAGCACGACAACGGCTGTTCAGGATAAGCAAACGCCGCGCTCTGATCTTTCAGGTGTTTGGGACTTTCGTACGCTCACTCCGCTTGAGCGACCGCAGGCGCTCGCCGGGAAATCCCGCCTTACTGAAGAACAAGCCTCTGAGATAGAAAACCAGGCCAGCCAGGCAACGCTCGAAAGCGATCAGCCCAGCGACGGAGATAGAGGTGCCCCGCCAGCCGGTGCCAATGTGGGCGCGTATAACAGCTTCTGGTTCGATCATGGAGCGCGTGTCTCCCGGGACTTTCGAACCGCTCTGATTGTGGACCCGCCCGACGGACGTCTGCCCGATTTGCAGGAAGGGGTACAGCTGCAGGTTGGCGGGGATGAGCTGCCCACTGACCTGCCGGTGCGATTGCGCGTCGGCGGCGTCGGGACAGACGGTCCAGAAAGTCGGGGGCTCGCCGAACGTTGCTTGCTCGGCTTCAGCTCCGGCCCACCGATCCTTCCAGGCGGCTACAACCAGAACATCCGAATCGTACAAACCAACGATCACGTTATGGTGCTTAATGAAATGGTCCATGACGCGAGAATTATTCCGGTCGTCCCTCGACCCCGACTCGGTCTGGATACCTGGATGGGTGAATCGCATGGGCGTTGGGAAGGCTCCACCCTGGTCGTCGAAACTTCGCACTTCAATCCCAATCTGGCCAGTTTCTCACCTTCGTTCTTCAGTTCGGTCGGCAATGCCAAGGATCTTAAGTTAACCGAGCGTTTTAGACGTTTGGACGAAGACACTTTGCAATACGCATTCACGGTCGATGACCCTTCAACCTATACAGCACCATTCACGGCCGTATTGTTAATGCGAAAGAGCAGCGAGCGAGTGTATGAGTTTGCCTGCCACGAGGGCAACTATGCGTTACGCAATATACTCACCGGTGCTCGCGCAGCCGAGCGCTTTGCAAGCAGTGGGTCTGATTAACGCGAGCCTCGAATTTTCCCTCATGCGTCGCCTAGCCCACAGCCGAGAAAGCAGCTCGGCCGGAGATCACATCCTTCTAAAGCGGTCTTAATAGATCCTGCTGCAACCCGTGAAAGGAATCGATTGCAGCCATAATCCAATATCAGAAATCCACCAACGGATAAATACTCACTGGCTCTCGAACGCACGCCTGGCCGCACGCATACCGTCAACTGCGCGGGGAAAGCCAGCGTATAAACATAAGTGCGTCATGACTTCCTCGATTTCTTCTCGAGTAAGTCCATGGTTTAAGCCTGCCGGAACATGAAACGCAAGTTCCGCCTCCTGTCCGAGGGCAGTTAATATAGCTATAACAATAAGCGATCGGTCCCGGCGCGACAGTTGGGGTCGTGACCAGATCTCTCCGAATGCCCATAGCATGGCCCAATCGCCCACATCACCCAGCAGGGTATGTAGGTCTGCAAGGTCCTGCTCAGGATCTGGGTCAGCCGTACCTCCAGTCAGCGTGCTGCGTACCTCAGCTGCCCGTTCCAGGCGCGCATCATCCCCAAGATGTTCTGCGCCGGTTCGTCCAGCAAGTTGTTCCACACCTTCCGCGTCGCGAAACGCCTGATCCATACGCCGACTTGCCGCCATCGCCGCAGGAAAACCCACATAAGCCGCTATGTGCAAATTAATCTCTTCGATCTCTGTGCGAGTCAAGCCGTGACGTAAGCCAATACCCGTATGAAGCACAAGTTCTTCATCTCGCGATTGCGCCGCCAACACCGAGATGATCATCAGACTACGGTCGCGGCGACTGAGGTTCGGCCGGCTCCACATTTCGCCTACTGCCGAAAACGCGAACGTACCCAACGCCCCCAGGTTGCGTTCCATCGAAGCCAGTACCCTTGCCGGTTCAGCGTCGGGTACAAATCGTGCGAATGTCTCGTCTGCCTGCTGCCGCCGTTCTTGCCAATCTGCCATTATCTCCCCCCCAGGGTATCTGCTTACTGAAGACTGAAAGCTTACTTGAGTTCAGACCGGCTTAAGCCATATTTTTTTCCAGGAGAAGTTTTACTCACCCCGGCTAATCTCCAGCCCGTCGTGTCGAGCCCCGTGTGCCTGTCTGAAGTCCACACGGGTAAATCGTCATTTCGAATATTGCGGCTTGGCTTTTACGTCAGTTGCACAAACTGGCTGATCAGGGCAGCAACCGCCTCGGGTGCGTCTTCCTGCACGAAGTGCCCGACGCCCGGCAGTGTGACGACCGGTCCGTCAGGCCACAAGTCCTTGAAGCAGCCGACCGAAAACGCAAACGGCAACGCGCGGTCTTGCTCCCCGTGGACATACATTGCAGGCTTTTCTTTGAGCGACACTGTCGCTTACGGTGTGCGGATCTTCTTCAGAAAATCTACCGTTTCGCGATCAGCGATACATTCAGGGAATCGGATGGCGGCTGACAATGAGTGTCTAACTCAAGCCCCTTCTTTCAAGCTCTTTCGGCATCCGCTTAGCATCTGCTTCCAACAGCGGTCCGCGTTCCTCTTCAGAAAGTTTGCCCACCGTGTCTTTGGCCATCTTGTCACTGTCGAGCATGATCCACTTCTCTGGCACGATCTCGATGATCACACGCAGTGGTGAGTCTAGCCGACGAACGAAGCCTTCCGCCTGGGCACGCTCCTCCTCTGTCATCTCGCCATCCTTGCCGGCGCGAGTGTACGGACCATAGGCCAGTGCCGGATAGAACCATTTTCTGGTTTCCTCGTCATCGTGAACGATGGCACGGCCCTTAAACGTTATGGCACCGTTCGGCCCATTGGGGGCAGCAACACCGCTGACGACCACAGAACAACGGGGGTCTCTGCGGATGGCGGCAACGCGATGCCGGTGCACGCCGCAGGTTATCCAGCCCCGTCCATCGCGCCAGACAAAGGCATGGACCACACCGACAGGCCAGCCGTCTTTTGTAGACCAGTTAAAAACGCACTCACCGGCTTTGCTCAGCAGCTCCTCCCGGGTTTCATCCGTAAACGGATAGATCGAAACAACTTCATGCTTTTCACTGGACATGACTTGCCCCCTTCATTTGAATAACAGGTGATCATAGCCCAGTCGCACCTGCACACTCCAGGTGCACAGCCAGCAATCACCGATGGCTGTTACTACCTCCCCCTAGGTCAGCGTCTGCACCGTACCACTGGTGTCATGTCGTAGCGTCATGTCGTAGATCTTCCAGCCACCGGACATCCGCCGTACCTTGCAGATATAGGTGCCGAGAAAATAGTAAACCGATCCATCGGAATTCTTGTGCCAGGCGTTGAGGTAACTCTCCATCTGACCCTCATCGCCACTGACCTGCGTAAGCTGGGTGCCAATCAAGTGCTGTGTACCGGTATAGTCTTTCAAAGCATTATGAACAACCTCAACCCATGCATCGGGACCCTCGGCAAGCAAAGGGTCCGCGCCGGTGTTTGCCGTTCGTATCTGGGCATCATCGGTATAGATTTGATGATAAATCGCTCTACCTTCTGCCACCTTCTCCGCCGTCGCAAGACCAATGGTGTCGGTTGCTTTGGCGTAAAGGCGTTGCAACGTCTCGATTTCGTGTTTGTCGGCGACAATGGCCGCGTTTTCGTCAGACATAATTCTTACTCATGGCTTTAGTCATAAACCAACCCCGCTTTGAGGACTTAGCTTATGAAATGCATCACCGGCCTTCCTCATCTTAAGCTGAACCTTAACCGCTTTCATGGTGTGTTCGCCATCCACATAAACGCCCGCGTAACCTGCGGCCGTAAGCTTAATATTATTGCTCATACGGATGACCCTGCACCTCGGTAAGTTCTTCCGGCATACGGCCATCAGCTTGCAAGAGCTTGATGATCCTGAGACCCAACTCGCCCGGTACCTACCGTGACGGTTCACACCTCTCTGGGCCTGACTCTAACGTTATCCTCAACCATCAAATATTACGTAAAACGAACTCTTATCCGCTAAATCTTTTCATAATTCGCATTTTGAATTAGTCTTATCCACGATATTCGTTAATTTCCTGATTTTTATGGCTGAAGAAAAAAACCTGGACAAGCGCCTCGATCGGCTCGAATCCATAGAAGAAATTCGCCAGCTGGTTGCAAAGTACGCTCTATCGTTGGATATGCGCGACCTCGATGCTCACGTCAACCTTTTCGCCCCCGACATTCAGGTCTCCCGGAGTAAAGTCGGGCGCAGCCACTTAAAACGCTGGCTGGACGACACCCTTCGATTGCAATTCACCGGAACCTCTCATCACACCGGAAACCACATCATAGAATTTGATGATGAGGACAATGCCCACGGTGTGTTGTATTCCAAAAATGAACACGAGACGGGCGCGGAGTGGGTCATCATGCAAATGCTCTATTGGGATAACTACCAGCGTATAGAGGGGCGATGGTACTTTCGACGTCGGCTACCCTGTTACTGGTACGCGACAGACTTGAACAAGCCACCCATCGGGGAAAATAAGATGCGCTGGCCAGACCGCGAGGCATACAGCGGCGCCTTCCACGATCTCTTCCCTTCTTGGCAGGCATTCTGGCAGGCCCCGCCGGATACTGACGAGCCAGAGGTCGCGGCCCCCGCGCCCCTGGAAGAATTTCTCAACACGATACGACGCGGCGCCCCCGACCCACGCATACGGGTTCGTTGATGACCACTTCTTATCTCGTATTGACCAACGCCGCCAAAACCTGGCCAGACAAGCCAGCCATCGTCGATGGCGACACCACACTGACGTTCGCCGAATTACACGCCCGCGTACTTGCCTGTGCCCGTGCTTTCGTAAACGTCGGATTCCAACAGGGTGATCGGTTCGCGATCTGGGCGCCAAATTCGACCAACTGGCAAATCGCGACGCTTGGCGGACAGGCAGTCGGCTGTGTGCTGGTCCCATTGAATAGCCGCTACAAAGGCGTCGAGGCCCAGGACATCCTTTCCCGATCCGGCGCTAAGGGCATCTTCTTCTGCAAGTCATTCCTCGATACCGATTACTCGGCGATGCTGGATGGACTGGACCTGCCCAACCTTGAACACCGCATAGACATAGACGCGCTCGATAAGTGGATCGGTACCAGCAACGGTGACATTGAGGCACGGATATCAAACGTACGCGGCGACACACTGGCTGACGTCCTCTATACATCTGGTACCACGGGTAAGCCAAAAGGTGTGATGTGCACACATGAACAGAATATCCGGGTTTTTGAAACCTGGTCGGCGGGCGTGACGCTCAACGAAAGCGACAACTACCTCATCATCAACCCCTACTTCCATTCTTTCGGTTATAAAGCAGGCTGGCTGGCCGCGCTGATAAGGGGTGCAACGGCTTACCCGATGCAAACCTTTGACTTGGACAAAAGCCTGTCTCTCATCCAAGAGGCAAAAATCAGTTTCCTGCCCGGGGCTCCAACCATTTTTCAGACGCTCCTGAACCATCCAGACCGTGCCGCGTTCGACACCACGAGCCTGCGTTGTGCAGTCACGGGCGCAGCCTCCGTACCCGTGCAACTGGTTAAGGACATGAAACACATACTCGGCTTCGAGGAAGTCTACACCGCATACGGGCTCACTGAATCTACCGGTGTGGTTTCTCTGTGTAAGCCCGGTGACGATTTTGAGACCATCGCCACCACCTCGGGTCGACCCATGGACAACATCGAGGTTCAGGTCACGAACGCGAACGGCGCGCCCGTTACCCGTGGCGAGCTCGGGGAAATCTGGGTACGGGGCTTCAATGTCATGCAAGGCTATCTCGACGACCCGCAAGCCACAGCCGAGACCATCACGCCCGATGGCTGGTTAAAGACGGGAGACATCGGCGTCATGGATGACCGCGGTTATCTCAAGATTACCGATCGGATCAAAGACATGTACATCAGCGGGGGGTTCAACTGTTACCCTGCCGAAATAGAAAACATTCTGCTCGACCATCCCGACATTCGGGAGGTCGCCGTTAAAGGGGCCGTCGACGAACGGATGGGCGAAGTGGGTCACGCTTTCATCGTTGGCACGGGCACGACGGCCAGCGCGATCATTGGCTGGGCTCGGGACAACATGGCCAACTTTAAAGTACCAAGAAAGATTACATTCATAGACGAACTTCCGAGAAACGCATCAGGGAAGGTCCAGAAATTTCTACTCAAGGCATAATCATGGTTGCCATCCACGTCACCGACCGTGAACAAAACCAGCACACCCTGGAAGCCTACGCAAGCAATACTCTAATGGAGACGTTGCGGGACGAAGGTACGGGCGTGGAAGCTATCTGCGGCGGACAATGTGCCTGTGCCACCTGTCATTGTTTCATCGATGAGCGATGGGTCGCGCAAGTGGGCGAAGCCGACGAGGAGGAGCAAGACCTCCTGGAATCCCTGCATCACTACGACCCCTCCCGATCGCGGCTCACCTGCCAGATTGTGGTGCGTGAATCCTTGGAGGGACTGACATTGACAGTCGCCCCTGGCGAGTGATGTCACTTTAGAAGAAATAGCTGCCGCCATTCGCTACCAACACCGATCCGGTACACATATTAGACATATCGCTCGCGAGCCAGCAGACGGCTGCTGCAATTTCCTGAGGCTCGGCCATCCGCCCGAGGGGAATCGCTGCCTCCATATCTCTGATCCACTCCTGTGGTATGCCATCCATGATCGGCGTGTTGGTGGGTCCAGGCGCAACCGCATTTACACGTATCCGCCGCGTACCCAGTTCCCTTGCAAGCCCCCGAGTGAAACCAATGATGGCCGCCTTGCTCGTAACGTAGTGAACCGGTCCTTCTCCGGATTGTGCAGCTGTTGAGGCAATGCTAATGATGGAACCGGCGATATCCGCGCCGACCATGGATCGAACCGCAGCGCGAGTGCAGAAGAACGTACCGTCAAGATTGACGCCGAGAACACCACGCCATCCTTCGTCCTCCATGTGCACGATATGATCCACGTGGGTTTGGGCGGGCGTACCCGCTGCCAGTTCCTCATTGCGCTTTGCCATCAGCTCGTACATCTGATCGCTGCCGTCGTTAGGCGCACGGCCGATGCCGGCGTTGTTAACCAGCACACCGATCGGGCCGAGCTCGGCTTCGATCCTGGTAAAGGCATCGTTTACCTGCGCACTGTCACTCACATCACAACCAAGTGCTACAGCCGCGCCTGACAGTCCATCAACGGTTTCCTGAACAGCAGCCTCGTTCAAATCGAGCACCGCCACGTCGGCACCCCGTTCTGACAGCAGCCGGGCAGTGGCCCGGCCCATGCCCTGACCCGCGCCCGTGACAACAGCGACTTTGCCCTGAAAACCTTCTTCACTCATGCTTATTCTCCTGATTGGTTCTACGTGGCTGGTGGAGGTGGCACAACCAGCTGAGATGCCTTGCCCCCATCGACAGACAGGCACACGCCCGTGACATAGCTTGCGTCTTGAGATAAAAGAAAGGCTGCAACCGACGCAACCTCTTCAGGTTGGCCAAGCCGGTTCATCGGCACACCACCCGCCACTGCCTCGGTATATCCCGGTATTCCACCCAGCGCACCCGTCGTGCCGGGAGTAGCAATCACACCTGGCGCTATCACGTTGATCCGAACATTGCTTTGAGCACATTCCATGGCCGCGCATTTGGAAAAGTGAATCAACGCTGCCTTGGAGGCAGAGTAAGCCGACATGTTGTCAATGGCTAAAAGACCGTTGATAGATGCGACATTTAATATGGCGCCCCAACCCTGGGCCACCATGTGCGCCATGGCTGCCCGAGTACTGGCAAAGACAGCATCGACGTTGACTCTAAAGTCCTGTTGGAACGCCTCCAGCGTGGTATCCGAAATAGGACTCCATGTGACGTGCATGGCGTTGTTGACCAGAAAATCAAAACGACCATGCTCTGCATTGATCTCATCAATGAGCCCGGCCAGCGTGTCAGTATCAGCCACATCGAGAACGCGCGCCTTGGCCCCGATGGACACAGCCGCGGCATTTAACACATCCTCGCGACGTCCGCAGACATACACCACGGCACCCTCTTCAATTAGCCATTTTGCAATGGCGAGGCCAATGCCTTCACTGCCTCCAGTCACCAGACCGACCTGGCTGCCAAAGCGCCCTACATCGCTCATGCTAATCTCCAAGACTTTCTAAATTCGCAATTAAGTAGTAGTCTAACTACGCAAAATGAAAATTCCTATACCGTTTTTTATCTTATTGCACGATTTTGGGGTATCTTTTGGGTTTTATTAAAACGGCACCCGTCAAACTCCGTACGACCTCAGCACAAGCGTTAGCTGCTCATCGGGCCGATTTGAGTCAAATCCGCGCAGCGGCAGACGGCCATGCCAAAGACAAGCGGATCAGGCGACCCGTCCATGATGCCTGTCAAACGGGCTCTGAGTGATGCGTGTTACGAATATTCATCCGCTTCGTATTGTAGATCTGCACATGGGTAGGTTATTCGAGAAACCAACGAAACCTGGTATGAAAGTTTTCTCCCTCTCTTTAACAATCAGGCGCGTGTCGACCAATTTAAGGTCCCCGCCCAATACATGTTTTGCAACGTCACGGTTCGGGACAAGACCGACGATTACGCAGCCATTCTCGCCGAGCCCATCATCAACCATTCAACTTGCCTCTTTTACTTAGGAATTGATTCATGAGTGAAGCCATAGACATTCAAGATACCCGTACGGCGCCTGTGCTCGTATGGGACCAACTCAAGGACCTCGATAAACAAGCCCTCGAACGATGGCGTGTTGACCCGGTGACCAACGGACGTAGCGCGGAGAAACGCGGCATCGATCTGCCCATGCCGTTCGGCTGGTTCGCCATGTGCTACAGCGACGAGTTGGCCGTCGGCGAAGTCAAACCGCTGCACTATTTCGAGAAGGAACTGGTCGTCTGGCGCGGCGAGGACGGGCAGCCGCGCGTTCTCGACGCTTATTGCGCACACCTTGGTGCGCACATGGGCTATGGCGGTAAAGTGGACGGCAACCACCTCGAATGCCCGTTCCACTCGTGGCGTTGGGACGGAGAAGGCGCTGCCAAGGAGATCCCTTATTCCAAATCCATTCCGCCGAAGATGAAGAAGCCGGCCTGCGAGCGAGCATACCCCTGCCAGGAAGCAAACGGCTTCGTCTGGGCCTGGTATCACCCGGACAACGAACAACCTCCCTACGAACCCGTTGTCTTCGCCGAAGTCGGTCACGACGATTGGACCGAATATGAGAAATATGAATGGATTGTCTACGGACCCATGCAGACCATCGCCGAAAACGGCGCTGACAGCGCCCATTTCACCTACATCCACGGTGTGGCCGACAACCCCAACTACGACATTACCTTCGACGGTCATCGACGCGAGGCCAAGGTCCACGTGAAGATGGGGACACCCCAGGGCACGGTAGACGGCACAATTGCTTACGGCGTTGACGGCTCAGGACAACCCTGGACCCGTTTCACCGGTATGTGCGAAACCTTACTGGTTTCCGGGGTCACACCCATTGCCAAAGATGTCACTCACCTGCGTTTTGCTTTCACTCAATTGAAAGAAGATCGAGACGGTCCCAAAGGCGGGCTTGCAAAGGCCATCATTAAGAACATCTGCAAGCAACTCGATCAAGACAAGGTCGTCTGGGACCGGCAGAAATATATTGAAAGCCCACCACTTTGTGCCGGAGACGGGCCAATCAACGACTTCCGCAATTTCTTCCGACAGTTTTATGCCGGGGCTGAGTGGAAAAAATACCATGGCGGGATAAAGCGAAACGTTCACCGCTAGGTATCCGATCATCGGGTTAACTGTGCGGACCACCTTGAGCGACTCTACATTCGGCATCCGAACTGTCTTGTCCTTGACGGCCTAACTACATGCCGACAAGCATACTTTGGTTCGTAGGTGTCTAGGTGACGCTTGGCATGTTCGGTTCTTCACGCATCTAATGAGCCTCAAGGTCTGGGATGATTTTTGCGTACGCATCAATCATTGGCATCACCGCATCCGGCTGATCCCAAACATCGATGGAGACTCCAATCGTGGCCCTTTCAACCCCAAGGTCCCGGTAATACCTGAGCTTGTCCAGATTTGCCGTGTCCATAATCTGAATGTTGATTTCTACACTGCCTGGCTCGCGCCCCATCGCGCGCACCTCCTCACGAAAGGATGCGATAGAATCGGCCACATCGCCCATGGCCACATCCACTGGATACCAGCCGTCGGCCCACGCTGCTGCGTGCTTTCGACCTAATGGGCCCATCGCACCCATGAGGATCTTCGGACCCCCTATTTGGAGAGGCTTGGGGTCGGACCACACTGGGTCAAACTTGATGTACTTACCATGATAAGCGGGTTCTTCTTCTCGCCAGAGCGTGCGGGTGGCTTCCACAGTCTCACGCAAGACCGCATAGCGCTTGTTAAAAGGATGCGAGTTGGAGTTTTCGAACGCTTCCTGGTTCCAGCCGACCCCGGTACCAATGATGACGCGACCGTTTGATAAGCGATCCAACGTAGCAATTGTCTTTGCCTGGGCAAAGAGATCTCGCTCCATCAACAGAGCAATCCCCGTGCCAAGACGTAATGAGCGGGTGGCACTCGCTGCCAGCATGAGTGATAGGTAGGGATCCATCATGCACTTGTAGGGGTCAGGCATCTCACCACCCGGTGGATACGGCGTTTTCTGTGCGCTGGGGATGTGGCTGTGTTCGCCATACCAGAGCGATTCAAAACCCCGTTCTTCTAATACTTTCGCCAGCGTCGCCGGATGCGGGTCGCTGGGGTTATTCATGGAACTGAAGCCAAGATGCATCAGTAACGGCCGCGGGCGATCACCTCTTTCGGCGCAGGTTTGAGCCATGAAGTGAGGTAAGTGCCATTCACCTTGGCTTGACGATTCGCGGCTTCCTCGCGTGGATTGTAAAACTGCTGATACCACTCTCGAATTTTGTGGAACGGGCCATCACTCTTAAGCTGCAAGATCTGGAAAACCGGATTCTTGGCATTCCAGACCTCAAAATCCTGAGCAAATGCCAAACGACTGGACTCCTGGAACCCACGCGCGATTTCGATATCTTCTTTCGTCGCAACCTCATGTTCGCTCTTCACAAGCAAGCCATGCCAAGCCTTGATACGACCGTCGTCTACCGGCGTGTGCGT
>JAYZCO010000021.1:0-9510 GCA_036338285.1 Pseudomonadota bacterium | reverse complement strand
ATTCCTGATCCCAAACAAACCACATTGAATGAACTGCGAAGCTTTTATGCGCCTGAAGTGGAGCAACTCAGCCGAATGTTGGATCGGGATTTAACGGATTGGACGGCACCATGACTGGCCGCAGACGGCGTATTCTGTATGTGGTCGCGGAGACTTGGCCCACCCACCGGGTGGATGTGTCGACGTTGTTCGGCCAGGAACTACCCAAACTGGGTGTGTGCAGTGATCTGATCGCGGGCTCTGTAGACCATCCAGCCGCGGAATGGGGTGGTGGATGTGCCAATCTGGCCACCCTCAAAGGCGGTATGGCACGCCAATATCTACGTTCATTCTGGCACATTCTTATGGCGTTACTCAGAGCAGATTGGGATATTTACGATGCGGTTCAGGTACGAGACCTTCCGCTCCCGGCGACGGTTGCGTTGCTGTTAGCCCGCGTTCACCGCAAGCCCTTTGTCTACTGGATGTCTTACCCGATGCCAGAAGGGCAGATCCAGCTAGCCGCGGAGCGTGGCATGGATGCGGGGGTTGTGAGATTCCTGTTTCCCTGGATTCGAGGCCGGGTAGGCCGCTTCCTGCTTTATCGTGTTGTGCTTCCACGGGCGCATCACATCTTCGTGCAGTCCGAGTTTATGAAGCAAGATCTGATCGACAAAGGCATACCTTCCTCCCGCATGACACCGGTACCCATGGGGGTGGATATGGAACGGATTGCGCCTGCACCGGTTGATGAAATAATTCAACGACGCCTGCGGGATCGGCGTGTACTGCTCTACCTTGGGCAGCTCGACAGAGCACGACGGGTAGAGAAGCTGTTTGAAATGTTGACCGCGGTGCGCCGAAGAGTGCCAAGCGCCGTTCTCCTCATGGTAGGGGATACCGACGATGTATCCCAACAGCAACGTCTAAGGCGCCTCGCGGAGGAGGCAGGTGTTGGCGATCATGTGATTTGGACGGGCTGGGTACCCATCGAAGAAGCCTGGGGTTACGTTGCACTCAGCGACATCGGACTTTCACCCATTCCTCGCGGGGCATTGCTTGATTGCAGCTCACCGACAAAGATCGTGGAATATCTGGCATTAGGATTGATCGTCGTTTGCAATGACAACCCTGACCAGGCGGCGATCATGGCAGCTACGGGTGCCGGGCGGTGCGTTGCCTACCATGCCGAAGCGTTTTCCGACGCCGTGGTCGAGCTGTTGGACATGCCTATTCACGAAAGAGGGCAACTTATTCGGGCCGGCCAGGAATGGGTACTCAACAACCGGGATTATCAGAAGATTGCAGCCACAGTTGCCCATGCTTATGACGCGGTCTGTGATTCACAACGCCCCATGCCAGTGGTGGAACCCTCTTGATATCCACTGATGCAGAACCCACCGAGGAGCGGCTTACCGAGCGACTGGAGCGCCGGATTACACGATGGTGGCCTGTGAGACCCACCAGATTTGTGCGATCCCCGGTGATTTCGTTCAGTTTTGATGACTTTCCTCATAGCGCTTGGCAAAACGGAAGCCAAATCCTTGACGCTGCGGGCTACCACGCTACCTACTACGTCGCCTCAGCGTTCGCGCCGTTGCAGATGGCGAATACCACACCATTCGGCATCATTGAAGGCACTCGCTATTTCGAGCTGGATGACCTCGTCGAGCTACACCAGTCCGATCACGAGCTGGCATGCCATACGGCCAATCATCGGCGAGTCAGTCGACTCACTACGACGGAGTTGCAGACAAGCCTCGACGCCAATGCACGCTTTCTCAGCGATCTACTCGGCGAGATACGGTTGGACTCTTTTGCTTACCCTCAGGGCGTAGTCAATCTGCGCACAAAATGGTTGTGCACACGTCGTTTTGTTAGCTGCCGAGGGACAGTCCCGGGACTCAACACCGGGTGGTTCGATCTCGGCCAGCTCAAGGCAGTGGCCCTGGATAGAGACTTTTCGATCGAGGGTGACCTCGAATTCTATCTGGATCAGCTGAAAAAACATGGTGGCTGGCTGATTTTTTACGGACACGACGTTGAATCGGCACCCTCACAATGGGGGTGCACGCCCGAGACCCTGGCGGCAGTTGTGCAAAAGGTTGCCCAATCGGGCATTGCCGTAGAATCGGTTGGTCGTGTGGCACAGGCCTTTTATCCCGCCTGAACTCACCCTTGTCGGAGGTGCGAGGTAGAAAATGCCAACTGCGTTGTTAGCTCCGATAAGCAAACGCATCCTTGCCCGCAATTCCTGCAAGCTTCTTACTTAGAACAACCCTAAAACCATAGCGCTCTAAGCATTTATAAACTTCCGGATAGAGTGGTGTACGGTTCTTCTCATGAAGAGAACGCACGACTGTTCCCTGAGGCCCTACCAAATATGACCAGAACACCACGGTGTCAATTCGGTGTGTCTCAAGGATGATGAGTGTCTGTCTTTTCGAGACCAAGATCTCGAACGGGATTCCTTCACGGAATCTCCCTAATTGAACGACAAGCCGATACTTGAATGCCCTGTTCGGCACGAGTGCCACGGTCAGTCGTACCAGACGCTTGAACAGGGCCAGAATGAGTAATTTTGTGCTGTACGGTACTTAGGGACTACTGCTTCAAATTTCTAAATGAAATAAGCGTGTGTGTATTTTCTCAGTTGCTGAAAGCGGTTAATCATGAACCGCCCCGCTTTCGAATATCTCCGCTAGAAGCGTTGCGTTGTCTACTGAATGGTTACGCATCGCATGCCGATACCCGCGGGCACCCATTGCGTCTCTACGCACGGCGTCTTCTGCCAATGATCTAACCGCGCTGGCCAGCTTCGACTCGCAACCTGAAGCGCAAATCCCAACTTCCTCTGCGTCAAAAACCCCATCAGGATTTTCATGTAAGCTGACTACTGGCACATGCCGCATCCATGCCTGGATAAACGTATTGGCAAATCCTTCGTGTAAGCTTGTATTGACGAACACATGCGATTTCGCAAGGATCTCGTTGACTTCAGCCTGAGAGCGTTTGCCCAGGTAGGTCAAATTCTTTACCGAAGAGATTAAATCCATGATCTCATGATGCCACTTTGATTCTCCGAATATGGGCGGTGGTGCGCCCACCATTAAGAAGCGCACGTTGGGCATATCGGATAGAGCCTTTGCGAGGTGAATGAACTTCTCGGGTTGTTTCCAGTGCTTTAAATTTGCGATCCATGTCACCGTGACAGGACCGGACTTATCGATGTCCTCTGAAGGGGCCGGATGAAAGTTGGGAACGATGGCGTCAGCGCTTCTGCCAAAATTGCTGAAAAGAAGGTCTGCTTGATCTGCTGTCTGGGTAACTATCGCGTCCGCACGTCGTAAACCATATATCACGCTCATTTGTTCGAGTGATCGGCGAATCGGGTTTCGGCCATAAATCAAGTTCCCTCGAACCACATCTCCCTCGTGGGCCACGTGCCAAACCATTCGCGCTTTATTCTTGTTTGCGTACCACGCCGCTATGCCAGTATATCCGCATGCCACGCGTTGGTAGATAACGTCTGGTTTGATTCGCTTCAGTTCTCGATAGAGATGCACAAGGTGAGGCATGTAACCTAACTTGCGAACCGCACCGCCGACCTGGTAGACGGTGTGGTTTGTTGCTGTGAACTCTGGGTTAATTTCGTTCGCAATATAAGACACCTCATAACGTCCAGAAGGAACGAGTTCATCCACTATGCACTTTATCTGGTACTGCGAGCCTCCCATGAAGGCCGACCAGTGAACCGGACACACGACACATAGTTTCAACTTGCGATTAGTTTTCATGCGCATAACCTATGTCCTGCTTAATTTTGTCGCGGCGCTCGGAATGTGAGTCGAGCACTTTACACATCCGCAGCACAACCACTTCCCTGAGTATGCCTTTGTCACCAAAAGGGAGAGTGTGGTGAGCTAGATGAGCTCTGCTACCCATCACACGAAAGGGGAGCAACATTAGTTGGGAAGCCAAGCCAATCATAGACATCATTGATGAATTGTCTTCTCGACCCAAGCGCAATTGGGTGAAAGGAAGCAAGTAATTTACCAAAAATTAACCACCGTAGAGTATCCGTTGACTCTCTGGCGTGATTCGAGAATTGGGGCAGTAATTAGTATTTTCAATGCGTAAAGCTCTCAGCTCAGAAGGAGTCGCTGACCTCTCACTTTTGACTACACAGTCTCGCGTTTTACTGCCCCACCACTTTGGCATTGTCTTCAAACTCCGGTAATCGTAGCACCAAATTTGTTGGCGCATAAGAAGCACAAAAAAGAACAAGCACATACGAACAATATCGCCCGAAACTTAGCGATCGGGAAAAAGAAAAGTGAGTAGGTCTTTTCCATCTCTGCCTTTTGAGTAGATTTTTGCTCTGAACGAACCTCAAAAGCCATGAGAGGTCTTGGCGAGAGGCGAAAGCGCCTGCCGTCGATGCTGGACTACCTGGAAAGCCAGACCCCTGCCCACCGGTTCAGGTTTGGTGAATTCGGCATGGCCGACTTCAGTATCGTAAGCCCGTTTATCAACGCTTCTTATGCTGGCTACGAGTGCTGGCTACGAGGTTGATCATTCACGCTGGTCGTCGCTTGCCGGGTTGATTTCGCGAGTCAAAGCGAAGCCTCATGTTGCAACGATCCTTGAGAGAGAAGCCAAGGCAACGGGGTTTGGCAGTTAAGGTCTTTTGTTCTCGTTGTGTGTCAGGCAGACCCTAACGCCCGTTGCCAGATCGGATGTCTATCTTGTCACCCGGGCGGTTGACCAGATCCTGGGGCTTTTACGGTATGCGGATTAGTCGGCCAAAAATTTCTTCATCACGTCGAACGCCCGTGGATCGTCTCGATGCACGCCGTGACCGCAATTGGTGAAAACTTCGAACTGTTTTATTGTGTCCGGAATGTGTGCTGCGAGTTCTTCAACTGCGACTATGGGCGTCACCGGGTCAATATCGCCCGCGGTGATCAGCGTTGGACAAGTGATGGCCTTAAGTTGTTCGCGGAAGTCAAAAGTCCAGTTTTCGCCGCCTGGTTTGGAAAAGTGTTCAATCACCGCGGGTGTCCAGATTGCTCTTTGTTCGTCCGCTTCGAGCTTGGTACGGCTGTATAAAGGCACACATTCGCGCATATAGTTTTCGGTGTTCTCCTCAGTGGGACCACCCCAGAATTCCTCGGCGGCACGTCGCGCCGTGGCGCCTCCAAATCGCTCGAAAGCGTCGTATACGCGTTGTGGCAGCATGCGCGCAACGGTACTGGCCAGGATGAGTTTGTGCAGCCGGTCGGGGTGTCGAATGGCGTAATTCTGTGCGACAAAACCGCCAAATGACAGCCCCAATACAATGGGCATTTCTACGCCCAATGTATCAATTAAGCCTCGTAGATCGTCAGCCCATTGATCAAGATGCCAATTTTCTGATTTATCGGTATCGCTTCTACCCTGACCGCGGTGATCGTAATAGACAAGTTGAGCGACGTCCGCGAGAGGGTTGAAGTCGGGCTTCATCGTCGTATGGTCCATTCCCGGGCCACCATGCAACATGAAAACTACAGGGCGCTCGACCATTCGTGAGTTTTCAGGTACGAGGCCCGAACCGACCACATCCACGTATAAACGACAGTTGTTGACTTCGATTAACACGGTTTACTCCTCTGATGCGTGCCCCGCAGTGTAACGTTTATACCCGCGCAGGATTACAAGTTAAAAGCTCACCCTTAAGGCAGCGGGTTATTTAAGCCAGCGAGCACGAATGCTGGCCGACTCAATACGGGTTTGAACGGGCAGATTGCACTCGCGTGTTTCACGCCAGCGGCCGCCAGTGCATTTCACAGCCAACAGATCGCGAAGATGACCGTGATGCAGCTCGATAGCCGATACTCTGCGTTTATTATATGTGGCTGGCGACGATCATCCACGCCAGGGCGTCAGGGTTAGTTACCGAAACTCATGGTGGCGGTTCGTACCAGATAGGCGAGGTATACGCGCGTTCCTGGATGATGTCCGGGTAGGCATCGTGTCTGGGTTGACCGAGTGCCAGCCGGTCGAGCAAGGAATGGCGCGCGGTTGGCACTTGTAAGACCCGCACATAATAAAAGGCAAAGTACGACGGGTCGAACTCTGGATCCTGCCAATGTGCCGTGAGCGCTTTAGCGCCGATGTAATCGCTCACCTGGCCGGTTTTGCGGTCCACGGTGTCGCCGACAGACGGCAACCTGCCGTTGGTGTCGAGCGAGCGACCTTCACTCCATGCAACGTTGAAAATTTTCTCGTAGGTATTGCCTTCGTGGTCCCGCCAACCCTTGATGATCTGTATACGGTCGAGGTTTGCTGTGACCGGGTCTCGCTCGGCTGCAACTAAAAAGTGAGGGACGTCTTTGCCAGCAGATCTTAAAGGCATCCCACTCCCCATAGGCACGCCCATCGAATATCCAGCATTTACGATGTCGGTGAGATGGTCGTCGGCCAACTGCCACCCGCCAAACATCCGAACTCTGATTCGTGGTCCCGTTGTGGCATATACTTCTCGTCGTTGCATTGCATCCATGATGGCATCGCGTGTGTTCTCCTCCGCCCACACCGCCGCCAACCCAGCGGCTGCCATTGTCCAGCCGGTTGCATTGACCAGCGCACCGTCTGCCTTGTTGTCTGGAATCGAATCGGTGGCGAACTTACCCCAAAAATTCGGCTCTTCCGCCGACGATAAGCCTGTGTGGGAATCGGTGGAACCGATCATGCCGAATTGGAAGGGGTTGACGCCAACATCCGCTGCGAGTTCAAGCCCAGTGCGTAGTGCCCCTCGCACGTACTCACCAGCGGCGGGTTGATACGGTTCATGATTCCCTTGCAGATAAAACGGATACGGTTCGAAAGCGGCAAACTCGTCTTCGGGAGAAAACTGCTCGTGGGTTTCGGAATCCCCCTTGATCTGCGTGACTTCAACGATGGGCTCCCAACGCATGCGCTTTGTTGCATACCGGGCGTCGATGGCGTCACCTGCGAGGGTACGGGTGTCAAACATCACCCCTTTGGACACATTGGAGTTGTGCGGGATGGCGAGAAATCGCACCCCGGATTCGCTGGAGGTCTTCGCGAGCCAGTCCCACAAATCTTCTGGATAGGGACTGTCGACAGAAGAATACGGCATGAACTTTGCTGCACCCTCCATACCCGCATTTGATAGCACAACTCGGTGCAGATTCGCACCGCCCGGTACAGAAGACCATTCCCAGCCGATGAAGGCGGTAAAAGAACCGGGTACGTTGTGTTTGCTGGCTGCACCAGCCAGTTCACGCCACGCGCGCCTTGCGGAGGTGTCTGCCCCCGGCGGCATGTTGTTCGCTAGTTCATTTGCGGCTGCGGCAACCCGTGGGTCAGCCGAGATGGGGAGCTGGTCTGTGAAAAGGTTTGCACCTTCACCCGCGTCAATGGCGGTTCGAATCTCTCGTTCGAAGAACCAGTACACGATGCGATCGATGAGCCCAACATCCTTGCCCTGAATTCCGTCATAGTAGACGTCGCGTAACCCGCCTAAGAACTCTGCATGATCGGTCACCACGAGGAAGTCGAGGGGGGTGTTGATTTGTACTCTCGTTCGGTTATAGGCGGCGACGATGGGTTCCCCACGTGCATAACGGTAAGCCATGTCAGGCGTCACGCTCACATTGCCGTTGAGGAAGGCATCGAACGATTGGTTTGTGTGCAGGTGAGTGTCTCCCCACAGAAGCATGCGATCGGGCGGGTCATGTGCTGCAGTTACCTTGCCAACCTCACCAGCAGCCACTGAGCAGAGTAAGGTGAGTAATGCGGCAATCAAAATTTCATCGTAGATACGCATGGGTAACACGGGTCCTTAAAAACATATTAAACACAGGGCGATCACAGCTTTCCAGGGATGAACTCCGGATAAGGCTTTACCCAATAACCAGCGGATCCTTGAGTGCTCAGGCCAGCGCGTTGGTATACTTGTGCTTCGACACGTTCTTTTGCCGTAAACATAATCTCGAAGACGTCCACCGAGGGATAGAATACGAAGGCATATACGTCGTAGTTTCGAATCTGGGGTCCAATAACGACCCGATCAACCGCACCCACCACCGAGATCTGGCCGCCCAACTTACCCAGTACACGGGTTGCTTTCTGGCTGTATCGGTCATATAGCTCTTCGCCGCTGGTGTCGCTGTCTGGCCCTCCGGTTGGATCTTGGGGTTTTTCCGCATGTAAAAGGAGATTGAGCATGACGATCCCATCGCGGTAAGTGCCGTTGAATAGGTTTAGCCATTGTTGTGTGTAGGCGATATCGGGCACCACTTCTTCGATGGGCACCTTTTCCCCTGGGTCGATCGAGTGGTCATTGCGAAACCCACGGAGACGCCAGTTTGTGAAATATAGAAGCTCAGGCGCTTGCGGCGCGACCTCCATCAGATGGTACCGGGCGATGCTCTCGTCTGCGGCAATCTGATTAACGAAATTCTCATAGTCGACGGTGTGATCGAAGTTGATGATGACCACTTCATCCCACGCTCCCAGATATTCGCCTGCCAATTGAATCGGCTCAGACCCGGCGAAATCGAGCTGGCCATGTTGAAAGAGGGGGCTTAGCGGGGCAGGCTGCCAAGATGAGGCCTCGGCATACTCCAGGAACACTGCGGCTGACTGGGCAGGCAGAATGCTGCTGCGTATCCACGACACTGCCAGGAGTAGAACCACCAGTCCCAGAGAAAGGCGAAGCATCCACCGTTGCATTAAATGCCTCTTAGGTTGGCTGTCGTGTTGCTACTTTTACATAGGCATCTTGCGTGCTCAACCTATTCTAAAGCGCGCTGATTGATGCTGGGGGAAAGGTCGGAAATTGTCTGTATCAGCTGTCTATTCGAGTTATGGCAAAATCTGAAATTGACTCGATATCAGGGGTTCAGCGGTCGCTGCTTTCTTCCGTTGTGGCACCCTGGATGAACTCGAGTGAGATGCCGCTGGCGTCACTTGGGTGCACGAAGGCCACACGATTGCCATTGAATTCCTGATCCCGGGCAAACTCGATGCCCTTATCTTTAAAAACCTCTTTTGTATAGTCCATGTCATCAACAGCAAAACAGATTGAATCGATGCCTTCACCATGTTTTTCGATGACCTTGGCCAAGCCGCCATCGGGGTCGGTGGGTATCATGACGTCGAAAACCACGCCCCCCACATTCACGAAAGCGCCTTCGAAATCACCAATGGTATCGGTGCCGCGATCAGGTCCTGACTCACCCCCTAAAATGTCCTTAAGCAGCGTGTTGATCCGGTCCTTCGAGCGGGCACGGATATTAATTTTCATGACTCTGGATATCGTGTCTGGCATGGTGGCTACCTCCTGTCTGCTGTTGAATTCGACTGAGCATTTTTTAGCACGTCTTGCGGCTGATACCAGATCGGCGATGTGTACGCCCGTTCTTGAATGCTTGCCGGAACCCCTTTTGGAAGCGAAGTTCCGCGCATGGCCGCGTCATGGGTTGTCCAACGTGGTGTTGGGATTTCCAACACACGCACATA
>JAYZCO010000020.1:0-20136 GCA_036338285.1 Pseudomonadota bacterium | reverse complement strand
CCGGGTAATGCGGTTGCAGACTTCCACGATTCCAACAACTGGTTTAAAGGGAGAATCGTCCCTCGTTAAGACGGCAGACAAAGATGGATCGGGCTTCAGGGTCGTCGTCTGTATGACAGGCCTGCCATGGAGCTGGCTTGCTGGATGTGCGCCAGGGGTGAAAGTAGGCATGCACGCCCTGTTAAGAAACTATGGCACAATCCTTAATGGATGCCTGGATTGCCACATGCTGTTTCCCAGGCGAATATCAACGACGATGTGAGTGAGTGCTGGGGGTAAGGTCAATGAGCGATTTCCTAGACAGACGTGAGCTTGGTAACACAGGGCTGCGCTCGAGCCGCCTGGGCATCGGTTCAAGCTTCGGAGTCAGCGCCCGGGTGATAGAAGAGGCGTTTGATCGCGGCATTAATTATCTGTATTGGGGCTCGATCCGACGTGCCGCATTCGGGCGCGCAATGCGTAACCTGGCACGTCGACATCGTGACGAACTCATCCTCACAGTGCAGAGTTACTCACGGCTGCCGGCAATGATTGGAGCATCGGTGGAAGTGGCATTGCGTCGCGCAGGGCTTGAGTATTTTGATTTTCTGCTGCTGGGTGCGCGTAATGAAGCGCCGCCTGAGGCCTACATCGAAGCCTTCGAACGACTGAAAGAGCAGGGCAAGGTGCGCTTTTTGTCGCTCAGCAGTCACAACCGTCCACTGGTACCACAATTAATTGGCGACGAAGCGCCCTATGACCTGTACATGGTTCGCTACAACGCCGTGCATCGAGGCGCTGAGCGAGATGTATTTGCACACCTGCCGGAGCAACCCAGAGCCGGGATTGTCGCCTACACAGCGACCCGTTGGGGGCACTTGCTGGATACGCGCAAGATGCCGCCTGGAGAGACGCCCGTGTCAGCGAGCGATTGTTACCGCTTTGCACTGTCGCATCCGTGTGTGGACCTGGTGTTGTGTGGTCCTGCAAATGCCGCCCAGATGGACGAGGCGATCTCGGCGCTGGAGGGCGGTCCGTTGGTAGACAACGAGCGGGCGCGAATCGAGCGTATTGGCGACTACGTTTATGGCAAGCACCAGCCGAAATTTGCCGATGCGGGAGATTCCCCAAAAGGCTGATGCCAGGCGCCGGCTTCTGTCAAAGCTAAGCGCCGAGGGCTAACGGTTCGAACGCTGATTGTTCAGTCGTCAAACCCCACAAAATTAATTACATCATCGACATCGCGCCGGGTCGACACCACATCGTTTGCTGCAAATTCATCGGCCGGGTACCCCAGCGCGATACAGCTCATGATCACTTCGTTGTCCGGGATACCCGCATGCTCACGAACGACCGGCGATTGCATAATGCCCTGGCCGTTGATAACGGCCCCAATTCCTTTTGACCAGGCCGCGTTAACCAGACAGTTCACGACGGCGCCACAATCGAAAATCGCGATGTCGTTGTCTTCCAGGTCCTTGTCGAAGGTAATAACGATCGAGACGGGTGCGTCGAATTGACGGAAGCCTCGCATGACCCAATCTTTGCGGCGCTCCTTATCGCCCCACTCGATACCCATGGCCTCGAACAATTGCACAGCAATATCAATCTGTCGTTTTCGATGTACCCCCTCATAGGCACCGTGTTGGCGAATTTCCCGCGATGGTGGAATACCTGCCAGGTTTTTCTTGGTGTTGCCTTTGCGAATTCTTTCCAAAGGCTCACCGGTGACAACGTGCAAATTCCATGGTTGTGTATTCATTGAAGAAGGCGCTCGGGTTGCCAGCGTCACGATCTCCCGCAATACATCTTTCGGTATCGGGTCTGATTTATATCCACGTATACTCCTGCGCCCCAAAACGACTTCATCAAACCCCACAAACTTCTCCTACTTTGTTGTTTAACGCACCGCGCTTAAATATTTTCCGCATACTACCCTGATCAAAGAAGGCCGGTTTATTTTATGGGTGACCGATCGAGGCTTATACATATTAAATTAAATATAATTAAATTATTTAAAACATTGATAAATAACAATAAATAATATTGATAATCGGTTCAAAATCTGCCCACTGTGCCATTTAACTCAGCACAGAATCCGGCACCCAAAGGCCGTGAAAGCCTACCGGTACCCGTGCCGGCAAGTGCACTTTTGCGATTGGCCCTGCCGATACGGCAGTGGCATCAAACAGACAAAATGCACTGGTGTCGGAATTTTTGTCGTACACGTAGGTGGCGAGATAGCCTTCATCTTCGCCTCCGCCGGTCTCGTTTGCAGGAATAAACAAAGGCTCTCCGGGGGCTAAATCCGGCCCGGGGAGCCAGTTGTCTACTTCGCCACTCACGATGTCATATTTGCGAATGCCCGTTTCAGCTTGATCAATACGCGCAGGAGAATCATTCGCTTCATCCACTGCCAGGCTATAACCATAGCGATAATTCTTGGTCCAGTGACGACGATTTACCTGTGGAAACTCCATCGCCTGCTCATGCAGAGGTTCTACTGAGGCTTTGCCGGTCTTCATATTCATAGAAAACCGTGACAGACGGGCCGGGTGGAAAAAGTCGTGAGAATTTTTTACCCAGAGGTGGTCGTAACGCGCAGCATCAACGATGACTTCATCACCTCGGTCAAAGGAGTTCATGATGTGAAAAACGAAACAGGATGGGATGTCGAACCACTTAACATCGGCATCTGTGCCGGTACGCGGCATGACGCCGAAGCGACAAGGTGCACTGTCATCCCACTTAAATGGCAGGCCACTGCCGCTGATGGCGGAAAGCCATGAAAAGACCACCTGCATTTCCATGAACACCACATACCCATCAGTCACGGCAAAGTCATGAATCATGGTGGGACCACTCATCGTGATGGGCTCAACCTGTAGCATCTTGCCGCTGGCATCGGCGCGCATGTAGGTCATGTAGGGTTCTACAACGTCATAGCCAAAAAACAGAAGTTCGCCTGTCACCGGGTCGATCCGCGGGTGTGCGGTCATATTGCCTGGCAACTTGCCGTTGTAGTCAAAGACCCCTTTTGTGGACAAGTCGTCCGGATTGATCAGGTAGGGGTAACCAAACTCTCCCAGGGCCATCAATTCTCCGCCGTGATACAGAAGAGAAACCGCGCTGGTTGTGTTTTCTGGCTTCGGCGCACCAAAGCCGGTGCTTTCTTTGCGGTACACGGGTGTGTCGACGTAGCGGTTGCGATACCACCTGGCCTGGCCTTGGCCGATGCGCACACCATGCATCATGCCATCGCCACCGAAGAAGTGTTCACTGACGCCGGAAGATGAATTAGTGCCATTGCGTACGTACAAGCCGCTCAGTTCCGGGGGAATGCTGCCTTCGACCTTCAGTTTGGTTTCGGTCAGTTCTTCACTAACCGGGCGATAGTTTCCGTGCTGCCAGAATTTCACCTCGGGCCCACGCTCGAAACAACCACTCAACACAGAGGCGGTGGCCAGGCCAGCTGTTCCAATGCCGGTGTAATTCAGAAAATCTCTGCGCTTCATCATCATCTCCTTATTCAGACCACAGCCTACGCTGATGTATCGCGCATGCCTATTTACAGGTCTTTATTTAGCAACAAAATGTAGTCCTATCCATCCCGCTGCATAGGCATTGTGGGTCTTGGGGTCGACCGGTGGAAAAAACAGGTTGCTCGTAACCACTTTGAGCAGAAATGGTCATGACTAACCCTTGATACTAGTCATCTGACAGAAGTGCGCTGAACCGTTCATGGGCTTCAAAAGCTAATTGGCGAGTCAGTTTTTCCGATGTGGTGTTGTGGCATAGGCTTGCAGATTGTCCTGCCCAAAGTGAGGAGAATTCGTCCCGGAAGAGGATTAGCCCAACCGACAGATCAAGTGGCGGCAAAACGAGCCAAGGCTAGATTGAAGTGGCGCTTAATTACCGGAGTTTCCGTGATAGGCTTGGATAGACCTAAACTTGAGCGAGTAAAGTTATGAGCGATCCGTCTGCATTCGATGAGTCCAGTGTTGATTGGCAACAACTTCCAGGTATAGATCACACATGGCTGTCGATTTTAAGCGTTGATGACACCGCAAAAATTGTGGACATACTCTTCAAATTCTCCGCGAACGAGAAAATTGTCCTGCATAGACATGTTGCAGCGTTCAATACTTTCGTGATTCGTGGCGAGCACCGTATATATAACCCGGACGGAGAACTCACGGAAATCAGGCCAGTCGGAACCTACAAGGCGAGCCCTGCAGGTGTCGAACCGCATCGGGAAGGGGGTGGAGATGAGGATGTGCTTGTTCATTTTTCTCTCAGGCCATACAACAACGGTCCGGTCTATGAAGTGCTCGACGAAAACCACCAGTTGGTCTCGACGATGACTTTTGATGATTTAAAACAGATGTATGAATCGGCTCACTAGTCTGTCCTGAGGAGGCTTGGCTAGACCCGGCATGGTGGTCGCTCGGATGCTCTGGTGGAACGCACTGCAGGACTTAAAGTGCGGTGTGGCCGAGTTATCAATAAACATCCTTATGCAGTCAACTGTGAGGGTGAATGACCGGCGGTGAACGGGGTGGCATGAAGGACTGACCATGCTCAGAAATTAGTCAGCGCAAAGATTCTGCTACGATAATATCGCGTGAGTTACATAATACGCTTTTTGATTTACCGGTGAGGAGGACCTATGGAAATTCAGGGACATTGTGACGAGAAATTTGCACCTGTGCGCGATGCGTTTGAGAAAAATTTTAGTGAAAACGGTGACATCGGTGCCTGCTTTGCGGTCACGCTGGAGGGTGAGTATGTTGTCGATCTGTGGGGTGGGCATCAGGATGCAGCGTGTCAAAGGCCTTGGGAAGAAGACACGATTATCAATGTCTATTCCACCACGAAGACCATGACATTTCTCGTTGCCTTGATGCTTGAAGACCGGGGCGTGCTTGATCTGGAGGCGCGGGTGGCAGATTACTGGCCTGAGTTTGCGCAAGCCGGTAAAGAAGATGTTCGAGTTAAACATCTGCTTTCCCACTCCGCGGGCCTGCCCGGATTCAGCCGGCCTTTCGATTCTGCAGAGTTATATGATTGGGATTTTGCCTGCGCGGATCTTGCGAGTCAGGCACCCTGGTGGGAAGTGGGTGCGCATAGCGGCTACCATGCGATTACTCAAGGATATCTGATCGGCGAGGTTGTTCGCCGAGTTACGGGTAAGTCGTTCGGCACCTTCTTTCGTGAAGAAGTGGCTGAAAAGGTGGGTGCGGACTTTCACATAGGGGTGAATCCAAAACACTTTGATCGAATTGCAGACCTTGTTGCAGCCAAGGAAATGGCACCGATATTGGAAATGGATCCGGATTCTATAACCGGCCGAGTTTTCTCGAACCTCGATATCACGCCAGAAAACACGGCTTCTGCAGGCTGGCGTCAGGCAGAGATACCTGCTGCGAACGGACATGGCAATGCAAGGTCTGTCGTTCGTGCGCAAACAGCCATGGCGAATAATGGGCGCGCGTTCGGGACAGAACTGTTTTCTCCCAAAGCCGTCGCGCGGGCGTTGCAGACACAAATCGAAGGTGCTGATCTGGTGCTTGGCCTTAATGTTCAATTTGCTATGGGCTATGCGAAACCGACGCCCGAGATCCCCATGAGCCCAAATGAAAACTCGCTTTGGTGGGGCGGCGCGGGTGGGTCGACAATCTGTGTTGATACAGATGCACACCTTTGTATGTCTTATGTGATGAATCAGATGGACAATCACATTGTGGGTGACCCGCGTGGAGTGAGACTACATCAAGCCGTCTACGCTTGTGCGTAACTGTGGACCAAGAGTCTGCCGCATTAGATGGGTTGGTAGGGACCTCGTTGGAAGGCTCTGTGGTTGGTGCAGGCTGGTCGCCGGGTCACAAGACAGATAAGGTAGCTAAAGGTCCGTAACAAACAGGTGTTTTATGCAAAAGCTAATGGTTGCCATCTTCGTAATCTTTGTTATCGGTTGTGCAGAAAAACCGGACGATCCCGTGTTGACTTCAACCGATGCCGCGCCTGATCAGTATAAGGTTGAATTTGAAAACGATTATGTTCGTGTCATCAGCGTACACTATGGCCCCGGTGAGTCGTCAGCTATGCATTCCCACGAACCTTTTGTAGGTGTGACACTCACCGGAGCTCAGAGTGTTTTTACGAATCTGGACGGCACCTCTGAGACTCGGCCTGAGAGTTTTCCTGGAGATTTGATCGATGGCGATTTATCCCCGCATGCAGTACGAAGTATTTCAACGGGTGACCAGCACAGTATATTCGTCGAAATTAAGCAGCCGTATCCTGCAGTGACAGCTGTGGTTCCGAATATAGTTGAAGCGGCCCCATCCATCGCCAAGGTGGAACTTGAAAAACCTGGCATCCGAGTGGTGCGCATCAAGAACCTCGCAAATAATGAGACACCTCTGCACTCACATAGAGCCGGGGTGTCTGTTGCCTTAACGGACATGCAAGTTGCGATCACTTCGCCTGATGGTGAGGTCAGCCAGGCCACACGCCCCGCAGGAGATGTGGCTTGGGAGGAAGAACGAGCCCATAGCGGTAAGAACCTGAGCGATCAACCGACTGAGATGGTTTTATTTGAATTGCTTTGAATTTAACGGGATTGCCGCGTGTTCAGGTTGCGGTGTCCTGAATTCGGAGGCTGAGATGCTCAACCAATTGGGTGAGGCCGAAATGATCCGCCCTTGTCAGCTTTATTTCCATGTCCCGATGTTTTCCGGCACTTCCTGGAAGGTTGGCTGTTCAGGTGGGTAAGTTAAGGCTATGGAGCCCATCGCAATAAACAAGGCAACCGTCTGCTAGGGGTTCGTGCGTTTTTTTTGACGGGCGTGAATTTTACATGTTAAATAAACCCGTCCTTTAAGGATCATTCTGCCGTTGTTGATGATACTTTCGTTCCAAGGCCCAGATTGAGGTGTTGGGTTGGAGGTATTCGGATTATCAAAGCCTATTGAAATCATTCCAATAAAGAAAAGGAGAGGAAGTTATGCAAAGGATCTTGGTCACCACATTTATATCGTTGTGCGTTGGTTTGACGGGTGTTGCTAATGGCGAAGAAATTGAAGAGATTGTAGTCACAGCACAAAAACGCGCGCAAGGTGCCAATGATGTTGGTATCACCTTGAACACGTTTACCGGGGAACAGCTTAAGGAACTGGGTTTCAAAACGGCCGAGGATATAGCGGCCTTAACACCGGGGTTAACAACCAATTACTCGGCCGCATTAGGTGTCCCGGTCTATACCATACGGGCTGTTGGTTACCAGGATTACAACGCCAATTCTTCCTCTACGGTAGGGCTTTATTTTGATGGCGTGGCCATACCTTATACGGTGATGAGTCGGGGCCTGATGTTTGACGTTGATCGAGTAGAAGTGCTTAAAGGCCCACAAGGTGATTTATATGGGCGCAACACGACTGCGGGCCAGATCAACTTCGTTAACAGAAAACCTACCGAAAATTTTGAAGCCGGGATTACCGCTGGTTACAGCAGCTATCGCACGGTGGACCTTGAAGGATTCGTGAGCGGATCGATGAGCGATGATGTTCGTGGCCGCGTTGCGATAAGAAGTGTAACGTCAAGTGAAGGATGGCAAGAAAGCCTTACCCGTAGCGACGAGCTTGGGGAGTTGGATACATTTGCGGTTCGAGCCATGTTGGATATCGACCTCAGTGAGGACGTCAACCTTTTACTGAACGTCCACTATGTTGATGATCAGTCGGAAAACTTAGCGTCGACGGCCTATGACGGGGCGCTCCACGGTGGCGATACATTTGTCAGCCCCTACACGCCGCTTGAGGATTACTTTTTTGCTGGTGAGACGCCGCCCTGGTACTCAACGGGTGACGCTGAGGATGCGGACTGGACAAACAGCTACACCAGTCCACAAACCGGACGGACCTTCTCCCTTCGCCCTGAACGTGATAATCAACTCTTCGGAGCATCAGCGACGCTCGAATGGCAGATAGGCGATATGACGCTGACTTCAATCACGGCGTTTAACCAGTTCGATCGGGTCGAAGCCAACGACTGGGACGGTGGCTCTTTCAACGATTCGGCCAACATCAATACCACTGATCTGTCAGTATTTTCTCAGGAAGTGAGGTTGGCGGGCGGTGACGATGATTTGAATTGGATCATCGGCGGGTATTACTCCAGTGACGAAATGGATGAGTACTATCACTACTTTATGTCGGATTCGGTTTATGGTTTTGGATCTATACCGTGGGGTGTTGGCTTGTTTGCTGCAACGCCGATCCTCGAGCTCGACACGAAACAAAAACAAGAAACAGACTCGTTGGCTGTTTTTGGTCATGTGGAGTGGCGTTTCGCCGACGCGTGGCGTCTTACGGTGGGCGCACGGTATACCAGTGAAGAACGCGATTGGTCCGGCTGTACCTTCGTTGCAGATGATGGAACGTTGGCCGCATTTCTGAACGCGAATTTTGGTTCCTCGCTTGGTGTAGGAGATTGTGGAACGATTGATGATGATCCGAATTCCCCTGCCTTTATATTCGCGGTCATCGGCACGCCGAATGTAAATGATGCGTTCCATGTCTATTCAGACACGATCGACACTGACCGTTTAATGGGTAAGGTTACACTCGACTATGCAGTGAATGATGACGTTCTGCTTTACGGAACCGTCTCGAACGGATTTAAGTCCGGTGGATTTAATGGGGCCAACTCCAATACAACTTTGCAGCTTCACCCGATCGAAGAAGAAGTTTTGACTGCTTATGAGGTCGGGGTTAAGGCCACGCTGCTGGATAATACGATGCAGCTAAATGCCGCGACATTTTTCTACGATTATCAGGATAAGCAAGAGACGGATGCCCATGTCGCATTTGTCGGTAATATTTCCGGGCTGACCAACGCGCCGGAGTCAGAAATCAAGGGCATTGAGCTGGATATGCTGTGGTTGCCAGGTAATGGATGGGACGTACGCTTCAATATTGCGTGGCTAGATTCTGAAGTGACGGAATGGATGGCGGTTGATACAGCAGCCAGTGCCTGGCCAAATATCGTCTATTACGATGCTTCTGGTAACAAACTGGCCATGTCGCCGGACATTTCCTACACAGCATCCGTGAGCAAAGGATGGCAAATGGACAATGGGGCAGTGATAGACATTACGTTAGACCACACGTACACGGACTCAACCACCGGCGCGACAGACCCTTTTCAGATTGGTGGCGAAGACTATCGTTATACCAACATGAGAGTAGGTTATGGTCCTGCTGATGGTAAATGGCGGCTGGTATTGTGGGGTCGGAACATCACAGATGAGTATTACTGGCCCATGGCTTACCTCGGCGGTAATGGTCCGTTTGTGCGGATGGCTGGCATGCCGAGAACCTACGGTTTATCCGTCGACTTAAAATTCGGGAGTTAGTGCCCCCTGATAGCCATCTGCCACTAATTTGACGGTGCATCCTGTGCACCGTCTTACGCGCCAAAGACGGCGAGACACCATTTAGGGGGAATGCATGAATTACCGAATACTGCTGCCTGTCACTTTGTTATGCCTGGGCGCTTGTTCGCAACCGGCACAACGATCAGCAGATACGGTCTATACCAATGCCCGTATCTATACCCTGGATTCGCAGCACAACTGGGCTGAGGCGATGGCCGTGACGGACGGCAAGATCGTCGCCATCGGGCGCGCAGATGATGTTGGGGCACATACGGGTGAGACCACCATCGTTCATGATCTACAGGGGCGCATGGTCATCCCGGGTATTCACGACACGCATATACATCCGTCTGATACAGGCATTCAAAAACAATTGCAGTGCAGTTTTCTTGAAAATCAGCTCGATGCAGCACTGGCCGCGCTAAAGGATTGTTTGGCGGGGTTGGAAGAGGGTGAGTGGTTACGCGGTGGTCAGTGGAACGAGGGTTTATTTATCGGCGCCGAAGAAATGCCGAAGGAAATTCTTGATGAGATAGCACCAAATAATCCGGTATTCCTGATGGACTGGTCAGTCCATAACGGATGGGTCAATTCCGCAGCCTTAGAAATATTTGGCATTGACGATGACACACCGGATCCAAGCGGTGGTGTGATTGTGCGGGATCTGGAGACTGGCGAAGCAACGGGCATCCTCTACGACAACGCGGCGTACGAAGTGCGTAACAAGTTGCCAGAATACGAGCTTGAGGATAGGGCCAAGGCGCTGGCCTGGAGCATCAATGAGATCATCCAATACGGTGTGACGACGATAAAAGATGCACTCGTTACAACCGCCGATATGGAGGCCTATGCGCTACTGGATGCAAATAAGGCGCTGCCTATCAATATCAAAACATCTCTCAGCTGGAAAAGTGCATGGGCCAAGACCCATGAAGATGAAATTGCCTTAATCGACGCCCGCGATGATTTGGCCACTGATGGCATCGATAATGATTTTGCAAAGATTATGCTGGATGGAATCCCTCCGACTTACACCGGGGCAACTCTGGAACCCGACGAATCCAGTGAGGCTTTTGGCGATCAGTGGCGAGGTAAGTTGATGCTTGATCCAGATGAACTGGCAGCGGATGTGGTGGCGCTCGATGCTAAAGGTCTCACCGTCAAAATTCATGCGACCGCTGATCGTTCTGTGCGGGTGGCGCTGGATGCTTTTGAGGCTGCACGAGGAGCGAATGGTGACAGCGGCTTAATTCATGAGGTGTCCCACGCGGAGCTGATTCATCCTGACGACATACCACGCTTTGCTGAGCTCAATGTGGCCGCGGAGATGTGCCCGATGCTTTGGTATCCCATTGCAGGACTTGATTGGGAGGTCTGGCTTGGGCCGGATCGCAAGCCCTGGCCAATCAAAGCACTGGTAGAGTCGGGAGCGCTCGTTATTTATGGATCTGACTGGAATGTCGTGCCCACGCCAAACCCCTGGCCGGCGATTGAATCGATGGTGACGCGCGCTGACCCTTTCAGCAACGGTGAGAAGACACTTTGGCCCGAGCAAGCAATTGATCTTGCAACCGCCATCAAAATTTTTACGCACAACGGTGCCATTGCCAACAAGGTTGGTGACTCTTCAGGTTCACTCGAAGTGGACAAAGATGCCGATTTTATTGTGCTGGACAGGCAGATTTTTGACATACCCATTACAGAAGTGAGCGAGACAGTCGTGCTTATGTCCGTGGTCGGTGGTCAGGAAATTATCAACAAACTCTGATCAAGCGCGATGAACTGCTCGCAAAGGGTGTTCGAGTTTTGCTTGTGTGCATCACAAGCCATGATAAAGAAAGAAATGTATAAGTCTGGGTTGGCATTGATTGAATCGGAGGGCCTTGCGATGACTCAGTGTACTAGGAGCAAAATTGTGTCTGGGGTCATGCCTGTTTTTGTGTTGTCGGCGCTATTCCTGTTGCCGTCTACTGGTGCAACGAATGAAAGTTGTGAGGGAACTAACGGCTACGAATTCATCTGCAATATTCCAAGTGCCGAAGACCTGCTGAGAATTGGAGATTCAGATTTCGTGATTACTGGTGGAATGGGACGACCTGATTGGTCTCACGGTGGCTTTAGCATCGTTAATGTCACGACGCGTGCGCACTATGAAGCATCCCCGGATTTCGCCTCTGAAGCCATCGATCTGTATCGAAGTTGCCCGGGTGCTCCCGACCCGAGCGCATTTTCGGTACATGGTATCAGCCTTAGGCAGGACGATGAGAATGAATACACCGTCTACGCTGTTAACCATGGGGGGCGTGAATCTGTTGAAGTATTCAACCTGAGTCTGAAAGGGGAGCGGCCTTCATTGAGATGGCAGGGATGTGTCATCTTGCCTGAAGGACTTGCGGCCAATTCTGTTACGTATTTAGCAGATAACGCACTGGCAGTTACGGCAAATCCCCAGTTAAACGAATCGTTTGAATCTGAAGCGCTGTCGAGTGCGTCTCAAGCCGCTGATACAGGGGGTGTATACGAGTGGCGTCTGACTGATGGATGGAAAATGGTTCCCAATAGTGAGGTTTCGGTTGCCAATGGAATCCTCGCCTCTGCCGATAACGAGTGGCTGTATGTGGTGGGGTGGGCTAATGGCGTCATCAGAAAGATCAATCGCTTTAAACCATCAACGCCGGCGTCAGAAACAAAGACCCGTTTTTTAGTTGATAACCTTCGATACCTGCCTGATGGCCGAATCCTTGCAACCGGGCAACGAACGACCCCGGTTCAGCTTCTGCAGGATTGCGTCCTCACCAGCGTACCGGTATGCCGCGTGGACACGGTGGTGGCGCTTCTCGATCCGAAGACCATGACACATGAAGAAGTGGCTGAAATACCTGCGAGCAAGGAGTTTGGCAGTGGCACAGCGGCGATATCCATCGGTGGTGAATTATGGGTTGGTACCTTCAGAGGGACTCGCATAGCGATTGTCAAAAAGCCTTTGGATAGAATTTAATAGACTCATCTGTATCAAAACACCGGGCAGTGTCGCAGCGATACTGAGAATGATTTGAAGTTGCTACGAATCTCGTATGGTCAGGCCGGTTGAATTTTCGTATCAACTTACCCACAAATCGAATCAAACAGCCGTCAGGTAGAAAGAATGCCTCAGGCCCGCCTACAGCGAATGCCGAGAGTCGCGCCGTAGCGGCAATGGCTGGGCATACCGATAACGTGGATCTGTACGCTGGCGTTGCATGATCTCGTTGATCTCTATCCACACCTGCAACAACCCTTTCGGCGTGGGTGGTAGGTCAGATACAAGGGCTTTGTGGAGGTTGTGCAGGTTGTAGCAAGGTACCGCGGCATACATGTGGTGCTCGATGTGGTAGTTCATCTGCCAATAGAAAAATCGCAAGACAGGGTTCAAGTCAATGGTCCTTGCGCACAAACGAAAGTCGTTGACGTTGTCCATCAAGCCGCAGTGTTGGGTGTTGTTGCAGAGAAAAAAGAGCCATGCACCATAGGCCGGAGCGAGTGAAAACACGATTGGAATGATCCATTGGCCTGTTGCCATTGCCGCGAACAAAATTAATACATGCCCTGAGAGCAAAATACGTGACCACCAGATGACAGGTCGTCGGCCTGCAGGGTTTTTATCGGGGAAGCAGTGTTGGTCCCACTCGTTGTTAAATTGTCCTGTGGCGTATTGCCAGTGCAGCTTTGGGACATCGCGCAACCAGGGAAGGTTGATCAGTGCTTGAAAGAAATATCCACGAATGGTGAATACCTCCGGTTGCACGACTTCAAGGTCGTAAGGGGGGTGCAGCGTATGTTTGTGGTGTTCTGTGTGGCTGCCCCAGAAGGCGAAATGGTTGTGCCAACCGATGAAAGCGTATACGTAACCGAAGGCGGTATTGAGCCATCGGGTTCTAAAGACCGTGTTGTGGGCAAGTTCATGTACACCGTTGATGGTAAAAGCGCACACGGTTCCGTGGAGGAAAAGTGCACCAACAAGCCAGGTCCAGGAACCATTCGATGCGCAAATGATGACCACTACACCTGTTGCGATCATGCAAGAGAGGTGACCAACAGCCTGCAGAGTGCCTTTCACATTGCTGCGTTTGTTAAGGTTTGTCAGCAAGTCCGGGTCGAGCGATGTTCGATACCATGCTATGGTCGGGTCCATCAGCAGATCCAAACGATGTTTGCTGATGAGCTTAAGCGGCCGCGGCGGATACCGCAATTAACCGCTTCGAGCTGGGACAAAGCGCTTGTTAAGCATTGGGAGGACGTCCAGTGTTGCTTAGGTTACCAAATTGCATACTGCTTGCGATTGTGAAGAAGCTTTGGAGGTTTCTTTTACGGCCAATGCTCAGGCTGGTCAGCTTAGAGGGCTAGCTGGAATGCATCGCGACTATGGCAGTGATTTCGGCATTGGTGCATATCGGCCCCTGCTTTGATGCCGTGATTGTCAGATAAGGTAACCCCATTTCCGTTGCAGCAGCGCATCAGGGTTGACGTGTTCGGAGGATGATTAAGGTATGTCGAGCGTCTTAAATCCGGCAGAAAAAGGCAGCTATGTTTGGCTGGTGGGTTTCACTGCTGCGATGGGTGGCTTTTTATTCGGCTACGACACCGGTGTGATTGGGGGTGCTATGCCGGCTTTGGAAGCACATTTCCAGATGGATGCGGCCCAACTTGGTTTTTCCGTGGCCAGCGTTTTCGCTGGTGCGATTTTAGGTGCACTGTGTGGCGGTTGGCTGGGTGACTTTCTGGGCCGGCGCCGTGTGCTGATCCTCGCAGGTCTTGCATTTCTTGTTTCCGGAGCGACGACAGGTCTGGCTGCGACGCTTACTCAATTTGACGTTGGGCGCCTCATTGGTGGTTTGGGTATTGGTGTATCGCTACCAATCGTTGGCGTTTACTTAGCTGAACTCGCGCCGGCCCATCTGCGTGGCCGAGTGGTCACTTTGAACCAGTTAGTGATCACGTTTGGAATTCTGATTTCCTATATCGTTGGCTCGATCACGGGCAATCTGGGTGATGAGTTGTGGCAGGTAGAAAGCGGGTGGCGCTGGGCATTTGGAAGCCAGGTTCTGCCTGCAGCGGCATTTGTTATTGCGCTCCAGTTTGTTCCAGAGAGCCCTCGCTGGCTGATACAGAACGGGCGCGTAGACGAAGCCAGGGCGATTCTAGCCCGGGTAGAACGTGGGACAGACATCGACGCCATGGTGTTGGAAATTAAGGCGGGCATCGCCGCTCAAGATGTGTCCGCGCGTCAATTGTTCGCACCCGGTCTGCGCGTTGCCCTTTTCATTGGAATCATGCTGGTCATCTTCGATCAGATCACGGGTATCAGCGTTGTGATCTATTACATTCAGAAGATTTTGCTACAGCTTGGTTTCAGTGAGGAGCAGGCCTGGCAGGGAATGCTGGCAGTGGGCGCCATTAACTTTATGACGACGATATTGGCCCTGGCCATAGTGGATCGTGTAGGCCGAAAATCACTCCTGACCTATTGCCCTCTGGGTATGGGTGTGTGTATGTTTTTGGTGGGCTTAGAGTTCTATGCCGGTATATTCCCGCCCCTGGCCGTTTTAGCTTTCATATTGTTGTTTTTGTTTTTTTATGCTCTGGGGCCGGGTCCTGTTGCGCTTCTTTTGTTATCAGAAATCTTTCCCACTCACCTACGTGGCAAGGCGGTGGGAATCAGTACGTTTTTCCTTTGGATATCAACTTATTTAGTCGCAGAGCAGTTCCCGACCTGGTTAGCCTGGTCGGAGTCGGGCACGTTTTGGGTACTCACTGGTACCTGCTTTCTGTATGCCCTCTACGCGTGGCGGGTGATCCCGGAAACTAAGGGACGGACGTTGGAGCAGATCGAGCAGTACTGGAATTCGTTGAATTTGAGGCATGCACAACGTGAGTAACAGATGCAGGTCTGAAATAGAAAAAGGATTAGGTAGATGATTATACGGCTGTCTATGTTGCTGGTGATGCTGAATGGCTTGACAGCATGCGATGGCTCATCGAGCGGTCCCGGCGGGATCGAGATCATCCGTGATCGATGGGGTATCGCACATGTATACGCAGAATCTGAGCAGGCGCTGTTTTTTGGATATGGCCACGCGATGGCCGAGGATCGAATGTTTCAAATGATGTTGCGTCGCCGTGCAGCTGAGGGACGGTTAGCAGAAATTCTCGGCCCAGGCGCAGATAATCGGTTTGTGTCACTTGACCGGCGCAATCGAATTCTCGGTTTTAAGCAATTGGGTGAAAGGATGGTTGAGCGTCTGGAACCGGACACCCGCGCGACCTTCGAGGCATTTGCTGCCGGCGTAAACGCATACCTTGAGCGTCACGCAGATCAGCTGTCTCCCCTGTTTGACGAATACGGGGGCCGTCCAAAGCCGTGGCGGGCGGCTGACTGTATTACCCTTTGGCACTGGATCGGTGACCGTTTCATGCCGGGGTGGGAAGATGAGGTGCTGGCGAAGCGGGGTGCGTTGACTCGTTCACGAACGAACCGGTTGCTCAAAGCTGAATGGCCGCGTGTTGATGATGCTGGACAAATCGTGTCGAAAGAGGAATTTCAGCGTTCCTACCCTGAAGCCTACGAACGATTGCGGCAGGTATCCAGCGATGAGAGGGCCGTGTCCGAATTTAACCCCCGAAAGGTAGACTTTAAGGCAAGCCAGAACTGGGTGGTGGGGCCGTCCCGCTCTGCCACGGGTAAACCAATCTTGCAGTCGGACCCCCAGGTACTGGTGCGTAGTCCGAGCTTTGGTTACGAAATTCATTTAACAGGTGGGCGCTACAATACCCGAGGCTGGGCCATTGCCATCGGTTCACCGGGCCTGTTGGCTGGGTGGAACGAGCATGTTGCGTGGGGTCCTACTGCCTTGTTGGGTGATCATGCTGATCTTTTCGAGGAGCGCACCAACCCAGAAAACCCGAATCAATATGAAAGGCAGGGCAAGTGGGAAGAATTCGATGTACGCAATGAGACGATTCAGATCAAAGATGGAGATCCAGTTACGTTGCAGGTACGCAGTACTGTTCATGGCAACGTGGTCAACGAATTGCTGGATGGTGTCTTGGCGGGCGAAGTTTATGCACTGACAACGGCGGCAACGGCGGCAGAACAGTCCTCGTTGGAAGGGGTGCTGAAAATGATGCGTGCCGGAAATTGGGCGAGCTTCCGGAAGGCAATGCAACAATATGCCTCACCAGCACCCCACATCATTTACGCTGACTCAAAAAACAATATCGGCTATCAAACGCTGGTCCGTACACCGGCGCGCGCCACCGAAGAGCGGCTCCCGCGCGAGGGCTGGTCGGGCGAAGAAGAATGGACGATGATTCCTTTCGAGTTAATGCCGAGCCTATTGAATCCGCGTTCGGGACAAATCTATACGGCTAATCAGCTGCCTGCGGGATCATGGTATCCCTATCCATTAGGGCCGGCACGTGGTGTAGGGCCCCGCGCTCAACGGCTCGCAGAACTCTTTGCTCGTAGTGGCAACTTTTCGGTGGACGATTTTTTGAATGAGGTCCATCGAGATGCCGTCAATCCTACGCTACGAGACTTTGTCATCCTGGCACTTGCTGCAATGGCCGAAGAACCTGCTGTTGACCCAACCGTGGCGAAGGCCTTGGATCAGCTTGCAGACTGGGACTTTCAATTGATTGTTGATCGTCAGGCTTATGCGGTTGCGAGTGGCATCTTACAAATACTCGAAACTGAGGGTGTTGCCGAGATTCATAAATTCGGGTACGCCGGCACCGAAGAAGGGCCGTCTTATATGTTTCGCGAACTGATACCACAGTTTCGAGAGAGTGGAAAATTACCGGAAATTCAGGGGCTTAGGGCATGGTTGAAAAAGTATTTATTGAAAGGGATTGCCTTGGCACCCGATTTCGCCGGTGATGTGGAAAATGGAGGCCATGTTTATACCATGCCGTACCAGGAAAATTGGTTGGGGATGGGTTCCTTTGCCCCTGAGCATGACCTGGATTCACCGCCGCTGCCAGTTCGGGCCATACAGACTATATGGTCTCCGGTTGGACAGAACTATGCGCAGATTGTGGACTTTTCCGATATAGACAACAGTCAGTCCATTAACCCGCCGGGCATTTCTGAAAACCCGTCAAGCCCGCATTTTAAAGATCAACTGGGTCTATGGGCCAAAGGGGAGATGCACCCGGCGCCGCTGTCCAGAGCGGGTGTTCAAAAGTATCGGGAATCGAGCAGCTGGCTGGTTTACCAGGAGCCAGAGTAGATCACGGTGGGACGGTCACCTGATAACTGAGATCGAAGCGGCGAATATGATCGAACGAATGACCGCTCACTAGATTCTGTTGTTGTCCTGCAAAAAGGTCTAAGGCGGCAGTCTTGCCGATCGCCTGAATTACCGTGTCTACCAGCGGATGTTTTTCGTAGAAATGGGAGCGGGTGATATAGGGAGAAATCAGATAGTAACTCGGTCCATGGGTGGTGTTTGGCGCGCCTTCAATGATCTGAAAAGTGTTGAAACCGATCGGATAGGCGCCCTTGCCTAAAGCCGCAATGGTCCTCTTGGTCGCCTGCTTGAATTCAGTGACCCGTGACGCATGTACTTGCACAATGTCTATGTAATTAAATTTTGTGTTGGTCAGGGGTTCCCCGGGCAGGTAATCGAATTCAGGTGTGTGCTCGAGTACGAATAGTTTGCGTTCACGTACTGCAGATGCGGTGATTGAAAGGAATTTATTTATCACGTCGCGATCGAGGTGAGTGGCCAGTTTATGGGCGTGTGTGTGCGTTTCGATGTTGCTAACAAGAGGTCTTTGAGGTGATTGTAAGCGAGACAGATAATAATAAGTGTTTCCGTGTTGGCTAGTCTGCCACTCAAACGCTACACCGAGTCTAGACTGTCTGGCAGTTGCGATGGCATGACGCACACTCTCTTCGTATTGCGGTGTGCGCGCCATGTCGATTTCTTCCTGTTCGAGTAAATAAAAGGCACCCTGTTCTGTTGCTAAAGCAACAGAACAGTACAAGGTCACAAGGGACATTATGAGTAACCGAGATTTATTCAATGCCCATCCTCCTGGCTATTATTAAAGTATAGATGTGTAGTCTTTTGACGGCTTCACAGGTAATGGAAATGCGGCCCAGGGCAAATGCGAGTTTCGGTTTGTAGTTGTCGTCCCTGGTTACCTCCCTATGGGGAAGCAGTAATTTTGTATCGCGTGCACACTTGGCATTCGATTTCGGTGTATAGAGTGAAATTGCTCCTATTTGCGAGTGTTTGCAATGATCACTGCCTAACGTTGCTGTGATGATCGTTTTCGAGAATAACGCCGGCGGTGGCAATAGGTAAAGGTCAGTGCAAACCCCGCCAGGTGTATAGGTTAATGCAATCTTTTCCCGGGCAAGGCAAGTCGGCAAATGCTTGCGGTGTTGACGCCTGCAGCGGGTGCGTGGTGTGATGGTGCGGGGAGTGCTTTACGAATCAATAATGTTGGATAAGACATGAGCTTACCTTGGATTGAGACGCAAGCATTTGCGGACCGGGTGGTTGCAATCGTCGGGGCGGGTCGAGGCATAGGCGAGGGTTTGGCTGAATGTTTTGCGCGGGCTGGCGCTACCGTCTTGATCATTGATCTGAAACTCGAACGTGCACAATCGGTGGCAAATCAACTCAGGGATATGGGATTGTCAGCTTTTGCATTTGAAGCCGATGTCCGCAAACCAGAAGTCGTAGAACGCCTGTTTTCAAGTTGTGCGGTTGAATATGGCCGCATAGACATACTCGTAAACAGTGCCGGTTTTGCAGAGCGTCGACCCATGGCTGAGATTGATGAGGATTATTGGGACACGATGGTAGATGTGAATCTCAAAGGTCCTTTCTTCTGCTTGCAGGCAGCAGCTCAGGTCATGGTTTCACAAAGTTATGGCCGCATCATCAATTTGGGATCCGTCGGTGGATACGCTGCACAGAAGGATCTCATGGTCTACAACGCGGCTAAAGGTGGAATTACTTTACTGACCAAGGCGGCGGCACTGGAATTGGGGCATCACGGCATCACGGTGAATTCTGTCGCCCCTGGTGGTGTGGAGGGTCCGTGGAACGAAAATTTCTTTAGTGATTCGGATTATCGCAGGCGCTGGAATGCGACGGTGCCGGTAGGCCGCATGGCGACCAATATGGACGTGGCAGCTGCGGTATTGTTTCTTGCTTCTGAAGAAAGCCAGTACGTGACCGGTCAGACACTCTATGTGGACGGCGGCAAGCTCAGTTATGTTCCCGGCGTTGATATCCTTGATCAAGCCTACACATCGGGACAGGACGAGGTGAATTCGGACTCATGAAGCCTATAGTTGATCTGCGCAGCGATGTGTGCTCGATGCCAACTGTGGCGATGAGACAAGCCATGGCCTCTGCCGATATTGGTGTGGATGACTATGGTGAGGACGAATCAATCAATCGCCTGGAGAGGCGGTTTGCTGAATACCTCAATAAGGAGGCCGCTTTGTTCGTACATAGCGGCACCATGGGGAACCTGATTGCGGTCATGACCCACCTTGGGCCCGAAGAGAAGGCGCTTATTTCGAAGCATTTCCATATTTTTGATTATGAAGGTGACGCGATGCGTCGTGTTGCTCGATGCAAGTTTGAAATTGTTCCGGATATGACGGTTAAGGGCTTAACTCGGCTGCACCTCGATCAGTGCGAGCGCCTTTTTCA
>JAYZCO010000019.1:0-33082 GCA_036338285.1 Pseudomonadota bacterium | reverse complement strand
GAACTGAATATCGGCGGGACTAAGCGGACAGAGACCTTTGATCGGCGCCCCACCTATGGATACCAGCTCGATGCCTTCCTGGCAGCGGTGAATGATGGGCTCCCTTTGTGGACCGATGCCTGGGACGGATTTAAACAAATGCAACTTATTGATCGGGCATATGAGGCGGCGGGATTACCTGTCAGGGGAGTTACGCCGTGACAAACGGCCTGTATGCGTCTTTGCGCCCGCTTACTGACAAAGAAATTCAATATCATGTTGAGCAAATCGCGGAACAGGGATTTTCCATCATGGAAAATGCCATTGACGGCGACTTTCAGGCGGGCTTGATGGCGGAGTTGGAAAGGCTCGAATCAGTTCGCCCAGGGGGCGATATATCTCCAGCACCTTTTACTGGTTTCCACACAAGACGATGGTTTGATCTGCTTAACGATGCAGACATCTGGCAGAAAGTAGCGATACACCCTTGGGTCTTGCAGGTGCTTGAGCCTGTGTTAGGTGAGAACTTTCTGCTCTCGACGATGGGCAGTGCGGTCATTGGGCCTGGAGAAGCCGCTCAAGGCATTCACTGCGATGACATGGTCTATATGTTTCCACGCCCTCACCCGAACCTAGTCTGCAACACCATGTGGGCATTGAGTGATTTTACCGAAGAAACGGGGGCGACACGTGTGGTTGCTGGCAGCAATCGATCAGATGCTGACCCAGACACGATGCAACCACCCCAGGCCTTCGACACAGTGGGTCTGATCATGCCTGCTGGCAGTATCGCTTTCGTGGTTGGTACCTGTTACCACGGAGCCGGGGCCAATGTGAGCGAAGAGACGCGTTATGCGATGACGATCAACTACTGCAACGGGCGTATGCGACAGCAGGAAAACCTCATGCTGGGCGTACACCCGGAACGAATGATGACATTCCCTCCCGAACTTCAGGACATTCTGGGGTTTACAATATGCCAGGGGGCGGGCCATATATTTACCAGCGATCCGCGCATGGAAATGGTTCGCCGCTATGGTGATGGAAAGGCAACAGATCCATACCTGGCAAGGCGTGATGGGCTCCATCATGAACGACGCGCGACGCGCCAGCCCATACGCTAGATAAATGTCTGTATTATAGAGTTCGTAAAAGCCGTCACTATGAACAAAGCATTAAAAATCTCACTGCCATTTGCCTTTATCGGGGTGGCGGCAATCATCGCGATATCCATGTTCGCCGCGCGCCCTGAGGCAAAGTACAACCCGCCGCCGCCGCCAACATTGCTGGTCGAAGCGGCCAATATCGAACTTGAACCGGTGACGCATGCTGTGCGATCTCATGGAACGATTGCCCCACGTACGGAAACAACCTTGATCGCTGAGGCTGCTGGGCAGATTGTCGAAGTCTCGCCCAATTTCGTCAGTGGAGGTTTTTTTGCCAAAGGTGACGTACTGGTCCGAATCGACCCGCGCAATTATGAAAGTGTCGTGAAGCGAGCGAAGGCGGAAGTGGCGCGTGCGGCGACCCAACTGGAGACCGAGCGTGGGCTTGCAGGATACGCGAAAGCGGACTGGGAAAGATTGCGAAAATTTGATCCCGAGAAGGGTCCGGGCACGGATCTGGCACTGCGTAAACCGCAGCTTCGTGAGGCGATTGCCATGGTGCAATCTGCGCAAGCCGATCTCGAGAAAGCAGAAGGCGATCTGGACCGTACGGTGATACGCGCTCCGTACGATGGTCTGCTGCGCACCAAAATTGCGGACGTGGGCCAATATGTGAACGTCGGTTCGCAGCTGGCGCTCGCCTTCGCCGTTGATGTAGCTGAGGTCAGACTGCCCGTGACGCAACAGGATCTGCAATATCTGGATATACAGAAGATTCGTAGCAACGAGACACTTGCGGTGACGCTTCGCGCGACGTTGGGCGGTGCCGATCTGGAGTGGCAGGGCGTGATTGATCGTTCTGAAGGTGTTTTTGATATCGACAGCCGGGTGCTCTATCTCGTGGCGCAGATCGAAGATCCATATGATCTTATCGGCGTCGGTAGAGCGCCACTTCTGGTGGGCACTTTTGTTGCGGCAGAAATCGAAGGCCGGACCGCGGGCGACCTCGTTATCGTACCTCGTCACGCCATGCAACGAGGCACGGTACTGTGGATGGTCGATGACAACATGCGTATACATCCACGCGAAGTGGATGTCGTGCGGCGTGACGATGATTTCGTCTATATCTCGGGTGGTGTTGAGGTAGGCGAACGTTATTGTTTGACGCCGATCGATCAACCGCTTCCCGGTATGCAGGTTCGAGTGACCGGTATGCGAAGCTGAGCATGTCTGAAAATACCCGAGTCACTGGTCTGATCGGCTGGTTCGCATCAAACCACGTTGCCGCCAATCTTCTCATGGTCTTCATTGTTATGGCAGGGCTCTATGCGGTCTTTAGTCTGAAAAAAGAGAGTTTCCCATCCTTTGATTTCGACATCATCACAGTGGCGGTGCCGTATCCTGGAGCAGGTCCTGAAGAGGTAGAGGAAGGCATCGTCGTCAAGATTGAGGAAGCGGTCGAGAACATCGAAGGCATCCGCGAAATGCAGGGTATGGCGTTCGAGAACACCGGCCAGGTCATGATAGAAGTCAGAAACGGCTTCGATATTGGTGATGTAACCGATGAAGTAAAGCTTGCCGTTGACGGCATCAACACATTTCCTCTGGATGCCGAACGTCCGATTATCAGCAAACAGGAATTTGAAAAAGGCGCACTGAACGTCCAGCTATCGGGTGATCTGGATGAGGCGACGATGAAGTCGCTGGCAGAAGACGTGCGCGACGAAATCCTCGCATTAACGGAAGTCAGCTCTGTTGAACTGTGGGGTTCTCGGCCGTACGAGATCGCGATAGAAGTATCTGAGCTCACCTTGCGTGAATACGGCTTAACCCTCGCCGAAATTGCCCAGGTGATTCGCCAATGGTCCGTTGATCTGCCCGGTGGATCAATTCGCACAGAATCGGGAGATATCCGTCTTCGGGCTTTGGGCCAGGCATATCGTGGGGATGAGTTTGAGCGCATCGTGCTCTTAACCAATCCGGATGGTACGCGCGTGCGTTTGGGCGACATCGCCACCATACATGATGGATTTACTGAAGTTGAAAACTATGCCTTTTTTGATGGACGCCCGAGCCTGGGGATCAATGTGGCGTCTACTGAAAAAGAGAATGAAATAGAGATTAGCCGGGCCGTGCGTGCATATATTGAAGAGCGCAACAAATCTTTGCCGGAGGGTGTCGAGCTGGCTGTGTGGGCGGATACCACATACTACCTTGAAGGCCGTATGGACATGCTGCTCAACAACATGTTGATGGGCGCGATGCTTGTCTTCGTCATTCTGGGACTGTTTTTGCATATAAAGCTTGCAGCCTGGGTGATCATTGGTCTGCCGGTTGCCTTTCTCGGTGCGATGATGATGCTTCCCGTGATGGGCGTGACGATCAATATCATGTCTCTGTTTGCGTTCATCGTTGTCTTAGGCATCGTCGTGGATGATGCCATTATCATTGCAGAGGCTGCGTATACCGAGACGGAAGAAAAAGGCTATACGATGCCCAATATCGTCGCCGGAGCGCAAAGGGTAGCCGTGCCTGCAACGTTCGGGGTGCTCACCACCATCATGGCCTTCGCGCCGCAGCTTTTCATTACTGGACCGAGCCAGAACATTAATCAGGCAATGGGTTGGGTGGTGATTTACTGTCTGTTATTTTCGTTGGTGGAATCCAAACTGATTCTGCCCTCGCACCTTGCGCTCATGAAGTCTTCACACAGCAAGAAGGAAGGGATTACGAATTGGGTTGACCGACGACTTAAGCGATTCATCAACAATGTTTATGAACCGATGCTTGCGCGGGCGATTGAGTATCGATATGCGACCGTTGCTCTGTTTGTTTCCCTGATTATTATCTCTAGCGGGCTTGTCGGGGGTGGTTTCGTGCGTTTCGTCTTTTTCCCGGAAATGGAGAATGACTTCGTGATGGGCAGCCTTGAATTGCAGGAAGGTGTGCCTGAAAGTCTGGCGGTTAGCATCATTAAGCAAATGGATTCAGCGCTGCGAGAGGTGAATGAAGAGCTCAAGGTTGAACTTGACGAAGATCGTGACCTCATCGAACACATCTTTGCCTACGTTAGAGGCGGGACAATTGGTCGTTTTCAGGTAGAGCTTGCCAAAGAGGATCGTCGCGTGTCGCCCAAGGAAATCGAAAACCGGTGGCGGGAGAAAGTCGGCGAAGTAGCGGGAACGAAGGAACTCCGCTTTGCCTCGAGCCGGCACATGGGCGGCGGACCTCCGATTGCGCTAAAACTGCAAGGCAAGAACTACGACCTGACCGAGCAGGCTGCAAACGAGCTCGTTGAATATTTACGTGGTATCAATGGACTCTACGAAGTCGAGATGTCGGCTAATGCCGGCCCTGAGGAAATAAAGCTGCGTATCAAGCCCGAAGCGGAGGCATTCGGCATAACGCTGGCTGATCTCGGGCGCCAGGTGCGCGAAGCATTCTACGGTGCCGAGGCGCAGCGGGTGCAACGCGGGGATTCGGACCTGCGCGTGATGGTGCGTTTCCCGAAGAGCGAACGACGTAGTGTGGGTAACCTGGAAAGCATGTGGATCCGCCTGCCAGATGGACGTGAGATACCCTTTAGTGCCGTGGCCGAGTTTACGATGCAGCCCGGTTTCAGTGCGATACGACGTCTTGATGGTCTGCGCACGGTATCCGTCACGGCAAACGCTGATTTATCAGTCGTAGAGCCGGGGCGTATCGCGGATGATCTGCTCAAGACATATATGCCGCAATTACTGCGCAACTATCCGGGTGTTTCGGTGGATCTGGACGGGTCGTCCATGGAAGAGCGCATGGGCATGCAGGAGTCCTGGTACGGCTTTATGGCCGCATTGTTTGGTATCTATGTGCTCATGGCCATTCCGCTCCGGTCCTACCTGCAGCCTTTGATCATCATGAGTGTGATCCCCTTTGGTATTGTCGGTGCCGTGGTTGGCCACTGGATACTCGGAATCGCTATCTCAAGTCTATCCATCGTCGGAATTATTGCCCTCTCAGGGGTGGTGGTGAACGACAGTCTGATCCTTGTTGATCATGTGAACAAGAAAGTAGAGCAGGGCATGGATGCAACCAGCGCAGCGATTGATGGCGGACGAGCGCGCTTCCGGGCAATCCTGCTCACATCACTGACGACCTTTTTTGGTTTACTGCCGATACTCTCTGAATCCTCGATGCAGGCACAAATGGTGGTGCCGATGGCAACATCGCTTGCGTTCGGGATCCTCTTTGCCACGGTCATTACACTGGTCCTTGTCCCGTGTCTGTACAAAATTCTCGGCGATGTTGGCTCACAACGTGTGCCGGTCGATGGCGCTACGGCTAAAACCTAAGGATCATCCTCAGAATCGAACCAAGTATCTGAGCAGAGCGTAGGCTTTGCTTACAGGCCGGGTGCGGTCTGATCGAGGCCCAATAAAACTCGCCCGGCGAGTTCCATCACTGGTTCTGCCACCATCATGTGCTGTGAGACTACGTGCATATCTCGAAAGTGCTGCTGAAGGCATGATGGCGCGTAGATGGAACTGCCTCCCGCGACCGTGTACATGCGGTCGATGGTGGCAAGCGCGGTGCTGACAGCGTGAATATTTGCCGTGCGCAGTTTCATGCGCCACTCGAGCGCTTCACGTTCGATTTGTGCGTTCTCCCAGGCCTCATCGATCGTCTGATAGAAGAGCGTTCGAGCGGCCCGCAAAGCGACCTCGTGGGTAGCAAGATCACGATGTAAAGTCGCGCGCATGGCCAGTGTCCTGCGACTGCCTGTGGGTGTTTGTTCTTTGGCCAGGCTGATGATCTCGTCCAGGCAGGCCTGTGCCATGCCTAGCCCGATCGCACCACAGGGGATCGAAAGAAGACCAAAACGAGGAAACTGATAGATCGGCTCGTTTACCCATTTTGTATATTCGATGGTGGTCGACATACGCGCTTCCTCTACCCAAACATCCTCGGCGGTGTAGTCACACGAGCCAGTTCCTTTCAGTCCCGACACATGCCAGTTGTCCAGAAACTGAATCTCCTCTGGCTCAAAAAAAACGCGATTTAAAGGCGCTTTTCGTTGCACGAGCTCGCCGTTGGCAGTGACTTCATGAATCCCACCGGAGATCCATGCCGCATTTCGGCATCCGGAACCAAAACGCCAATGACCGTTGATGATGTAGCCCCGGTGTCCGTCGCGTTCTTCAAATTGCGCGGTGCCACTGTCACCGAACACGCCCGAGGTAATGACATTTGGGTTTTTAAGCATGCGTTGGCGCTGCTTTTCAGATAGTGCACCAAACAGATATTGGCTTGTTGAACCGATAAATACACACCAGGCTGCAGAGCCGTTGGCTGTCGCCAGAATTTCACATACTTCGCACATCATGCGTGGACTGGCCCCGAGCCCGCCAAGCTCAACAGGCGTTATGAGCCTGTAGAAGCCCTGCGCGGCCATCTTTTCAGCAATATCCTGTGGAAGGTGGCGGGTATCATCTATTTCTGTCGAACGGGTGCGTAGTTCTTCGACGAGCCCCTGTGCGCGCGCCTGCAGGTTCATTGAAAGCTCATTGGCAGTATTCATGGCTTTAGCAAAAAAAACGCCGGTCGGTTAACCGGCCGGCGTTTATCATCGTGTGCACGCGATGTACTTAACGGGCGTTGGACACCGGTTTGCTGGATGCCACCTGCATGGCACGCTCCGCCTTGGACTCTTCTTTGGTCAAAAACCGCATGGTAAATGCACCAAAGAGCATCTCTTCCCAGCTTTGCTCACCCCAGGAAACGTCGATGGACGGATCCGGGTTGGCCGGGTTCTGCCCGGAGTTATCCCACCAGTTGGTCTGTATTAGTTTGGTGCCCGCCGGAACGAACTTCGGCTCACTAAACTCGTAGGTCGTTTGCCAGTTAAAGTCGTAGTTTGGCACCGAGAGTAGAAGTTCCGATGAACCATCCGGATAGACTGCTCTAAACTCAGCCGACTTGCCGCGGAAATGCGCGTGAGGCATCAAGCTGTAGAGGTAGGCATCCTTAGGGATCTTCCTCTCAACGGTTTCTCGATGGTTTTTGGCCCCGGCAGGAATCTTTATTTTCGTATTGGCGACGAACATGGAAATCATTTTGTGTGTCGGTGGCGCATCGTGGACCCAAACCCCCATCTTGGATTCATCTACCGTGGCGCGTCCCACCGGCGTGTAGTGCATCTGGAATTGGAACTTGGTGTTGGCCGGGAGCATGACGCCGGTATTTTCGGGAAATCCGTCGTTGTTAAGACCCGGTGCATAGCCGCGTAGCCCACCGCTGGGTTTAAAGCGTCCTTTGTATTCACCTTCCGTGATCTCGTTGCCGAACATGGTGATCACATGGTGCAACACTGCCCGGTCGCCGGGCAGGATTTCGGCAGCCTTGACCCAGACATCCTTGCCAATACTGTTTTCAACGGTGTGGTACTGATAATCAACAACACCCGTGGCTGGAATCTCCATGGCAGGAATATCAATGACGTAGTCCGGTGTGCCCAATGTATCTTGCGCATCCCAGTCGAAGTAATGAGTATCATTTGTAGCGAGTAGGTCTTCGCCCTCGCCCCGCGGTGCACCGGCCTCGATCCAGTGCACGAGCGTGGTGATCTCTTCCTGGGTGAGACTTCGATCGTTGCCCCAGTGACCCACGGTTGGGTCAGCATGCCAGGGTGGCATGCGCTTGGTGCGAAGCACTTCACGGATCATCAGGGAAAAGCCACGCACCATGTTGTAGTCGGTCATGGCCCAGGGTCCCAGTCCGTCTTCGCGATGACAGGATACGCAGTTGTCCAAAAGGATGGGGGCAATGTCTTCGCTATAGGAGATTTGCGCGTGCTTGGCTTTGGCGAGTTGCTGCTGCTCGGGGAAGTTGATCAGGCAACCTAAGGGATTGGTGCTTGCCACCTGGATTGTTTCGCCTTCAATCATGCTGTCAATGGCATCTTTCAGATAGTGGTTCTGCGCCTCTTGCTTCTGGTTTTCATAATTCAGCCGATCGTCAAGTGCACCTTGGTAGGCCACAGTCCAGGTCTTCGGGTCGAGGACAAACACTTCACCGGTGCGGACGAGCTCCATGGATTCGCCAATCAGTTGTGTATCGTCGACCAGAACCGGGATCTCATAGGCGTATTTCTCGACTTCGGCAGCGATGCTTTCACGCGTGTCCTGCAGGTTGGAGTTCAAGAGGAAAAACTGCACACCCTTGTCCGCATACTCGTTGCGTAGTTCGTTGAAACGAGGCATCGCGTTGCGCACGATGGGGCAGCCGTTGCCCTGCACTAAGAACACGACCGCTTTTGCATCATCGTAGTAGTAAAGTTCGTGAGAACCACCGGTGTGATCGAACAATCGAAAGTTGTCTACACGGTCTGCAACTTTGATGGCCCAGGCGGAAGTGGCCAGCATAAGAAGGGTGCTCAGTAGAATAAATCGTGATCGCAACATTGAGTTCTCCAGTTCGTGTCCGTCGTCGGCAGACAGGTCGGAATAAAGTATCAAACTTATAATGTGTAGAAAAGTAGCACGTGACGTTTTCAACATCAATGTAGATAAGAAAGGCAGAAAATGTGACTCAGCGATGGTTTCTAGCCTTGTTATACTCGCCTGGGGTCGATTGGGAGGAGTGAATGAGCGATCTGGAATATCCGCTCGAGGGTCTTAAGGTTCTCGATTTTTCAAGGGTTCTGGCGGGTCCGTTTGCCGGGCGTATGCTGTGTGACTTAGGTGCCGATGTGGTCAAAGTTGAGCCGCCGGACGGCGATGTGACGCGTATGTGGGGGGCGGTGATTGCGGAGATACCCGGTTACTATCACCAGCAGAACGCAGGTAAACGAAACATTTGTATTGACCTTCGCGCCGACGGATCTCAGAAATTAGTGCATCAGCTGGTTAAAGAAGCGGATATTCTGATTGAAAACTACCGCCCGGACGTGATGCCCCGCTTGGGATTGGGTTACGAAACACTCTCAGCCGTTAACCCTAGGCTCATCATGCTCTCGGTTTCCGGCTTTGGTCAGGGCGGGCCTGAGTCGCACCGACCTGCTTATGCACCCATCGTACATGCAGAAACCGGGCAGATTGCGCGTCAGGCTATGCGCGGCAATATCCCGCGTCGGGATATGCCTTTGTCCGTTGCCGACACCAATGCGTCGTTGCATGGGTTGGTGGGCCTGTTGTCTGCTGTCATTCTCAGAGAGCGTACGGGCAAAGGACAACATATCGATATCGCAATGGTTGACGCGACGGTTTGCACCGATGACCAAATTCACTATGCGCTCGAAGACTCTGAAGCAACCGGACCCCTTCCGAACGATACCTGGGAGACCGGTGCGGGGCCTGTGTTGATTTCTGCTGATTTCAGATATCTATGGATCCTACTCACCGGGGAGCATGGCGTGGTTGACCCAACCCACAAAGAAATGGAATTAAACGAGAAAATTCGTCTCCGCCGTGAAGCGGTTGCAGAGTACCTGATGACGTTGGCTACATGGGAACAAGTAGAAGGTAAAATGAGCGAGATGAATCTGGCCTGGGGGATTGTTCGTGATCCGGTGGATATCCGCGAGCAGGCGACGGTTAAAGCGCGGGGTGCGATTGTCGATATTGACGACCGTGCAGGAGGTACGCGCCCCATCACTCAGTCACCCTATCGGTTTTCGAGTGCCCGGTCGGGTGTACGTGGGCCTGCGCCTTATCGGGGAGAACACAACCACGTAGTCCTCAGTGAATGGCTCGACTTGCCTGGTTTTGAGGTTGATGGGCTGCTCGAAACCGGGGTATTACAGGCCGAGTAGTTCAGGGTCGATAGCTGGATCCTGTGCGGCGACCCATCTGTGTGGGTAGGATGCGCCACGCATCCTCTAAGAAATCTACCAGCAAAGGCCTTGTCTCTCGAGGATCGATGATGTCTTCAATACCAAAGGCATGGGCATTTCTAAAGGGAGAAGATATGGCGTGTAACTTTGCTTCGATCTCAGCGCGCTTGGCATCAGGATCGTCTGCTTGTTCAATATCGCGTTTGTAGGCAATGGCCGTACCGCCTTCAATGTGCATGGACCCGCCGTGTGTAGATGGCCAGGCATAGCGCCGGTAGAGTCCGTCGCTACGGCTGTGTAAGCCACCGGCCACGCCATACAGTTGGCGTACGACAAAGCAGATGTAAGGTGTACGACTGTTGGAAAAAGCTGTGACGACGCGCGCGCCCGCCCGGATAATCCCCAGCTCTTCCTGTTGTTGACCGACCGAAAATCCCGGCTCATCCGCGAAGTAAACCAGTGGCAGGTGAAAGGTATCGCACAGATCGAGAAGGCGCAGCGTCTTTTCACCAGCAGCGATGTCCATAGAACCGCCATTGAATTTCGGATTGTTGGCCATGACGCCGCAGGGGATACCGTTGACTCGGGCAAGGCCGGTAATACGTGCCCTGCCGTAGTAAGGCCCCATCTCAAAAAAGGTGTCCTGGTCGAGCACGGCGTTGAGAATTTTCTTTGGGTCGTATATCTGGCGGCGATTCTGCGGGACGATGGAAAGAAGCGCTTCTTCCCGCCGTTCTGGATCATCCGTAGATTCAGTTCGAGGTGGCATTTCCCACGCATTGCTGGGGAGGTAGGAGAGAAAACGCCGGACCTGGTCAATTGCATCGGCCTCATCGTCTGCCAGGTTCATGATGACTCCGTTTTTAACCTGTATGCGTTCATCACCCAGGTCTTCCTTGCTGATCGCGCGACCGGTGGCTTGCTCCACCACCTTAGGCCCTGCAACAAAGACCTGGCTGGTATTTTTCACCATGACATTAAAGTGGCTGAGGCAAGCCTGTACTGCGGGTAGGCCTGCGACCGAACCAAGTACCGCGCTGACAACCGGAACGGAATCGAGCATTTCTGCTACGCGGCCGCCGCCGGTGCTGTTGCCGGGCAGGTAGGTTCGGCCGATTTGTTCAAAGGTTTTGACACTGCCGCCTGTGGCGTCGAGAAGGTGGATAAATGGGATCCTGGCCTCAAGGGCAAAGCGCTCTATATGATCGCGCTTGTTACCGATCGCAGCATCTGCAGCTCCGCCGCGGATCGTGAAGTCACCACCCGAAAAAGCCACTTTGCGAGAATCGACTTTACAGGTACCGATCACGGTGTTTGACGGTTTTAGATGTTCTACCCGGTCCCCTTCCCAGGAAGCGGTGCCGGCCAGTGCACCGATTTCCTGAAACGAACCCGCATCGGACAGTATGTCTATACGTTCGCGCACCGTGAGTTTGTTACGACCATGCTGAAATGCCACGCCTTCAGGCCCTCCCATGGCTTCGGCCATCAGCTTCTGTCGGTTCAGTTCGTCAACGTCGTCTTGCCAGCTCATCAATCTCTCCCCATGTACTTAAAGATTGGACTGGCAGTATGCCAAATCGATGAGTTAAATAGGGTGTGGAGGAAGACCATGACGGATTATTTATTCTCGGGGCTCAAAGTCATCGATTGTGCCACTGTGATCGCTGCGCCTGTGGCGGCCATGATGTTGGGAGACTTCGGTGCGGATGTCATCAAGATTGAACAGCCCGGTGAGGGAGATATGTTACGCATTCTTTCGGGGCTACCAGGCGCACCGAATTCGGGTGTGGATTGGTTCTGGCAGATGGATGGGCGCAATAAGCGCGGCATGACCATCGACCTGAAGACGCCCCAAGGCAAAGAAATTCTGCATAAGCTTGTCGGTGAGTGTGACGTATTCATTACCAACCAGCCGTACGGGGTGCGTGAAACACTGGGCCTGGACTATGACGCGCTGAGGCCTATTAATGAGTCGATGATTTACGCGTCTTTAACCGCTTACGGCGAAGAAGGTCCGGAGCGGGAGCGCAAGGGTTTTGATCAACTAGCCTACTGGGCACGCAGTGGTCTCATGGACCTTATGCGGGAGCGGGGTACTCGACCTACCCAAGGTCTCGCGGGTATGGGAGATCATCCAACGGGAGTCGCCATATATGCGGGGATCGTCACCGCCTTGCTGCATCGTGAGCGCACCGGCGAAGGTGGCATGGTGCATACTTCACTCCTGGCAAATGGGCTGTGGAGTGTGTCTGGCGTCGCCCAGGGTGCGATGGCGGGCGGTGATATGGAGGCCTATCGTGAGGTGGCTAAAGTCTATCCCAGCATGTTCAACGTGTACGAATGTGCGGATCACAGATGGCTGCAATTCAACATGGTCCGTAACGAGGAACTCCTCTCCCTTGCGTTTGCGGCGATGGATGTTTTGCATCTTTTGACTGATGCACGTTTCGAGACCTTGGAGCTGATGTGGGAGAACCGGGGTGCGATGATCGAGGAGTTAAAGCCTGTCGTGCGCTCGAAAACTTCGGATGAATGGCTTGCAATCTTTGACGAATACAACGTACCAGTGAACCGCATCGCGTTGGTTGAAGAAACACCACAAGATGTGCAGATTCTCAAAAATCGTATGGCGGTGAAACCACAGGACCCGGAGCACCCTGTTCCGTTAATCATTAACCATCCTGTCAAGATCACGAGCGTGCCCCAGGTCGGCCCGAAACGAGCGCCGTCACTGGGCGAGCACAATCGGGAAATTCTCCAGGAACTCGGCTACGAAAACGAGCTGATCGAACGCCTTATGCGAGACGGTATCATATGAGTCATTTGTATGATCGTTTCGGCAAGCAAGCGGATTATCCATCCTGAAGAGATATAGAGGGCTGAGCTTCATGACGGTGCTGCTTTAGTACATCGAAGCCTGCGGTGGTCTTGGCTTTACATTGATGTATGGTTTAAACAAGAAGAGATATGCAGACGTAGTCAAATAACAGGTAACGAGGAGGAATAGGGCATGAGTGACACAGAAAAGAATATGGCCATTGCCCTGGAGGCGTTGCAGGCAGGGATAGATCAACCGGGCACGCCGTCAGATTGGTTTGAAGTAACACAGGCGCGTATCAACGATTACGCGGATGTGTCGATGGATCATCAATGGATACATGTAGACGTAGATCGGGCTGAGGACGGTCCGTTTGGCGGACCCATCGCGCACGGCAATTTAACGATTGCGGTCATGGGGCATCTGCCGCGTTCGCAAGCCGAAGAAGGGCCCAGATTCGAAGGGCAAAAACTTTCGATCAACTACGGTTTTGATCGCATCCGCATGCCTTCGCCTGTAAGAGCGGGTGCGCGTATTCGCGCAACCAGCACGCTTAAACGTGCGGAGATCAAAGGCGGCATGATCGAAACGATGAATGAGGTCGTCGTTGAGATCGAAGGACAGGACAAACCTGCGTTGGTTGCGGAAAGCCTCGGGCGCATGGTTTTCTAGGCATTGGGGCTCTGTCTAGTCCGGCGCGCGGGCGAGATCTCCTTCTATATGACGTGATGCGATATACAGATGGACGGCAGACCACGCCATCGCCGCAGGTAAGAGATAGAGCATGGCATGACGCAAGGATTCGTCGCCGAAGGCCGGGAACAGAAGATCGCTTAGGTAGCCGGTTAGCCAGGGTCCGATGCCCAGACCAATAATGTTGAGAATGAAAAACAGGATCGCCGATGCCAGCGCGCGCATACGCAGCCCGACCAATCCGTGGGTGATGGCCAGCGTGTTGCCGAGATAAACATTAAACAGGATGCCCGGCACGATGGAGATGATTAAGGCGGTATAGGCGTTGTCTACCAAGTAGGTAGCAGCCATAAAGGGCACGCAGACGACACCGGTGAGTGCGGGCAGGCGCATGTACCAGCGAATGTCCTTAAGGGCGAGCCGCTCGGCGATAATGCCGCCACAAAAAACCCCTATTGCACCGCCCAGGCCCATAATTCCGGCAAGCCAAGTGCCAAGTTCGCCGGTGCTCATATTATGGCTACGGATCATAAAAGACGCCGTCCAGTTAGAGGTTGAATAGCCTGCAAAGGCGTTGAGCGCTGCGCCGAATGCCATATGTCGAAAAGACAGGCGGCTCCAAAGCAACTTCAAGACATCGGTAAAAGGTACGTTGGATTCTTCGGTCACTTGGCGATTTTCTGATAGCCCGCGGATCGGTTCGTGCAGTGTGAAGCGCACGATCAGGGCTACGAGGATGCCTGGTAGACCTACGACCATGAAGGCGACCCGCCAGTTGAAAATTTCGTTCAACCATCCGCCCGCGAGAAAACCAAAAAGTATGCCGAAATTGACCCCCATAGAATAAAAAGCGAGGGCACCGGCGCGGTTTTCAGGAGGGAAGATGTCGGAGATAATCGAGTGCGCCGGAGGGCTCCCCCCGGCCTCGCCAATGCCCACACCGACACGCGCTAATAGGAGTTGTGCATAATTCTGCACAAGACCACTGATGGCAGTCATCAGACTCCAAGTGCCGACCGCCAGGGCGATGATGTTGCGGCGGTTACTGCGATCCGCCCAGCGAGCAATGGGGATACCAGCGGTGACGTAAAACAGCGCAAAGGCGAAACCGGTCAACAGCCCCAGCTGCCAGTCCATGAGGTTCAGATCTGCCTTGATCGATTCCTGTAGAATCGCCAGCAGTTGCCGGTCAATGAAGTTGAATGTGTAGACGAGCGTCAACACCCCCACCGCGTAGTATCGCGTGACCGTGCTGCTATAGGGATTTACCGGCGCCCCTTTCGACATTGTCTCTCCCGGACGTTTTATTGTTTTTATCGAGACCTGAACTGTACACGTTTATATCGCCTGTGTGTCTGCCCTGGTGCGCTAAATGTCACCGACAGGCTGGGCTTTCGCATTTGCCCCCCCCTGCTTATAGTGATACCAGGATGAAGCGGTGTTATGTGTTAAGGGGAGGTCATGATTGAAGTTCTGGGCAGGCGGAATTCTGCCAATGTACAAAAAGTGATGTGGACCTTGGGGGAACTCGGTATTGATTATCGCCGTCATGACATTGGCGGCTCGTTTGGTTACCCAGACGATTATCCCAACCCCAATTCGGTTGTGCCGACGATAAGAGATGGCGCCCGGACTGTGTGGGAATCGGGCGCTTGTGTTCGCTATCTGGCCCGCATGTATGGTGAGGGAAGCCTTTGGCCGAGTGACCCGGGCACCCTGGCGATGGCTGATATGTGGATGGAGTGGCATCGCAGCGATATCTCAGCTGCATTCTTTCCTTTGTTCCAGGCAAAAGTTCGGGGGCTTGCGATTCCTAAAGACAAGCAGGTGAAGATGACCACCGACTGCCAACGCATCTTTGTGCAACTCGACAGCCAGCTTCAGGGACGGGATTATATATGTGGTGATGACCTGACCATGGCCGATCTGGTCAATGGTGCGATCATGTATCGCTATATGACGTTGGACATCGAGCGGGGCGATTTAGTGAATCTCGAGGCCTGGTATGAACGGCTAACAAAACGACCAGCCTATCAGAAGCACGTTATGATCGAGTACGGAACAAATGTTGATGAGTGGGATGCGCATGAACAGGCTAACGCCGGGGTGCAGTAGGCCGACATAAAGCAGGAGAGGAAGATGAGTTGGAATGGAAAAGACGAGGCGGTTGATGGTCTGGTTGAACGGGGGTTTGAGCTTATTGTCGATGGGCATAAAGTGCCTGGTGTTTGCTGGCAGCCGGATGGGGGTGCAGACAGGCTGGTATTGCTCGGACATGGCGGCACGACCCACAAAAAAATCGACTATCTTGTCGATATGGCTACCCGGCTTGCCGACAAGGGTATCGCATCGATGGCCATTGATGGACCAGGGCACGGTGATCGAGCGAGTGAGGACCTAAGCGCAAGCCCCAATGCGTTCGCGCGAGCATGGGCGGCTGAGGGAGGCACTGCGACGGTAATCGCAGACTGGCATGCTGCGCTCAATTTCATCGAAGCCGAACAGGGCGCGCGACCTACCGGTTGGTGGGGGCTTTCCATGGGCACAATGATGGGTCTGCCTGTCACGGCAAACGATGCGCGTATACAGGTCGCACTCCTGGGCTTAATGGGTAATTGGGGCCCCAACGGCGAAGATCTGGTTGGTCTAGCACCGGAAGTGACATGTCCGGTACGCTTCCTTGTGCAGTGGGATGACGAGATTGTCCCGCGAGATGCCTGCATCGAACTGTTCGGCCTTTTGGGCAGCAAGAAGAAGACGATGCACGTCAATCCGGGCAAGCATCAGGATGTGCCGGTTTTCGAAGTGGCAGGCTCAGTCGAGTATCTCGACCGCTACCTGCGTTGATTTAGGCTATCGATTGAAGCACAGGCAGGATTAGAACAAACCCTATATGGGCTGGTTGGCTACTCAGGATATAGGTTAGAGCGTAATGTCTTGTTGCCAGTACTCATCGCCTTCCTTGCTGATCTCTGCTCGGGTAGCTTCATTCCACACAGCGCTCCCAGTATAAGTCCCGGTATAGTCGTAGGGAATTTCGTCGGGGTAATACTGCCGCCTTGCGTCTATCGCGAGGGGTATCATGCGTGCGCGTTTCAACACGTAAGCTTTGCTGTATTTGATGCTTTTTCCTTCTTTGGGCGGCCGGTTGAAGGCATGCACATTGGTGGTTTCCGCACCGATCGCTGAAGCACGATTGTGGAAACCCAACACCATGGTGATGCGTCGCTCGTCAGAGTGGTTGGGATAAGAACCATGCAGTGAACTGCGGTTGACCATGCCGCAGTCTCCTGGTTCGAGCATCATCGGCACGGCATCTATCAGGTGCTCATCGATTGACGGGAACGCACCGTCGTTAGCGAGCCGCCAATGACGATGACTGCCCGGTACGACCCACAGGCTATTTTCGGGTGTGCAGTGTGACCAGGAAACGCTGAGATTAAAGCCATGTGTCTTGCCAGTCCCGTCAAGTTGCTCCAGCGCTTGACCATCTTCAGTCCAGTGCGTTCGCCCGTCCTGATGCCAGGGGGTTGGCACTCCATCACCTGCACCTTTGTGGAAAACAGCCTCATGGAAAGGCACGAAGTCATCGCCGTTGATGCTGGCGACCATACGCAGAATTTTGGGGTGACCATACACCCGAAGTGCAGAGTCCATCATCATGAGCGGGTGCGATACCAGGCCGACCACTGCCCTGGCATCTTCTTCTGCTTCGCCCTGGTCGCGTGTGAATATTCCATTTGACGCCAGTGAATAATAGCCGGGAAACTTTACCGGCTGACCGTGTTTGTCTACATTGCCGTCTTCCTCAATGGGTGCGTTGTCGAGGACCTCATCGAATTCCCGAACCAGCTCTTCGATTTCTCCTTCGTCCAGAACCCCTGTGAACACATAGAACCCGGTGCGTCGGTAAGCTGAAAGTATGTCTTTTGTAAGCCGACCTTGTTTGTTAAAGCGTATCGGACCTCGGTTCCCCAAGGCCAGCGCTCGCTCGCGGGCGGCATTAGAATATTGTTTCCAGTTGAAGGTTTCAGCTTCAGCCATGATCTATCTCGCGTTGGTGGAAAGGAACAGGAGCATGAGTTGCTCGATGAGGTCAGAGAAACCAGGAATCGCAAGCAAGCCAATAATCCAGACGACTGAGACGATACCACAGACCCTAAGATAGGTTTTCATGGTCATTGGATTATGCTCCCCGTGGTGCAAGTTCGAAAATCCAGGTCTCAGCGTTACTAATCGATGCTTTGATGCCCGCTTGAGCTTCTGCGCTGCCGCCGCCGTACTTGGCCGCCAGTTTGGCCGCCACGGCCTCAATCTCCAGGTCGTTTTTTACGCGAACAAGCTTGCGCTGATAGCGCACGCCGTCAATGCGCGCAACACCCAGACCATCACCTTCATCGGCCTGAAATGCCCAATCTTTCCAGATTCGACCGAGAAAAGATTTCATATAGCCGGACGGGACGTAGACTTTGCCTTGCGCTTCCATCACAAAGATCGTTCGCGAGCTGAGGGGATTATCGAGTTGGAGTTCGATGGTGAATATGTCGTCGGTAAAACGCCAGTCCGGGTCCGGGCCGGTATGCAATTCACCGGATACCAGTTCACCGCCGGGAAAGAGAATAGAAGGCCCGTCCGCATTCTGATTGGCTGCACGAAGCGTGACGATGGTCACGAGCAGCAGGAGCGCCATGAGCCCCAGAATTTGTCCAATTATCTTTAGTGCACCCATATTTCCCTCACACTTTTAGGAATGCTGGGTAAAAGATACCACATGCGAGCCTGTTGGAAACAGGTGGAAATGGATGCCCTCTACTGGCTGATCCACTATGCTCTCGCGTTGCCCTGGGGGAAGCGTGACACAGACTTCTAAAGATCGTCGGGATCAGCCAAAGTTTTATGGTTGGCGCATCGTTTGGGTGAGTGCCGTGGCCAACGCCATGTCAATGGGGCTTGGCCTGTTGAATTTTGGTCTTTTTATACAACCCATGGAGGCGGACCTGGCGATCTCCCGAGCAGAGTTCGGGACTGCACAGAGCCTTCGACAAGTGTTTGGTGCATTCTCAAGCCCCTGGATTGGCCGCCTACTTGACCGGCACGGGGTTCGCTATCTGCTGCCGCTCTCCACTCTCGTGGGTTGTTTGTGTCTGGCGCTCATTGCCGGGATCGATGCGGGCTGGCAGCTGATGGTGCTGTTCTCACTGATGGGGCTGGTGGGGCTGGTTGGACCTGGCCAGTTACTCACGACCGTACCGGTCACTAAGTGGTTTGTAGCACTCCGGCCTAAAGCCATTGCCTATATGTCTCTTGGCGTACCCGTCGGTGCGGTTCTGCTTATGCCGCTCACCCAGGTCCTTATTGATGATATTGGTTGGCGTACAACCTGGATCGTTCTCGCGGTGATGGGGATTGTTGTGATCTGCCCGATGTGTCTCGTCTGGATGCGGCGGGTGCCGGAAGACATGGGTTTACGACCAGATGGGCTGGATCGGTCTGCCGGGGAACATCCTGATCTGCCGGTTGAAGCAGATTGGACGCTCAAAGAAGCAAGGCGAACCCCTGTTTTTTGGCAGCTGACATTTACCATGGGCATGGTGGCATTCGCGATCTCGACCATCGCGCTGCACAGATTGCCGGAGCTCATCGATAAGGGCATTGAGCCGATGTACGTTGGGCTGGCAATTGCCTGGGACGCAGTCTTAGCGGGGGTTGGTATGTATCTTTTTGGCATGGCGGGTCACCGAATACCCGTGCGTTATGTGGGGTTTGTTGGTTTCGCGATGTTGAGCTTCGGCGTCATCCTGACCATATATGTGCAGGGATTGTTTACGCTGCTTGTTGCCATGAGTGTATGGGGGGTCGGGATCGGCGGCATGATGTATGTGAGTAACCTGGTCTGGGCGGAGTACTTTGGACGCGAGGCAGTGGGTGCAATACGCGGTTTTGCAACGCCATTTACGCTGCTGCTGGGTGCCAGCGGTGCGCCGGTCGCCGGTTATGTCTTTGATCAGTCTGGCAGTTATGACAGCGTCTGGTGGGGGAGTGCGGGTCTCATGTTTGTGTGCGCGCTGGTCATGGCGGTCAGCCGAAAACCCGAGCGGGAGATTGACCAGATCGATGACATGGCGGCGCCTTAGTTCTTCGTGGCAGGACCTGACTCTGCGCGCGTGATCCGACGTTCTGACTAACGCTTAGATCGGCGTGGCGCATCGTAAGTTTATGAGCTTCGATGTAGTGATATGTCCGGGGCGAGCGGTGTATGCTGGGGTATACAGATTTACGGGATACGGTGGTGCCTGAAAGCTGTTATGCGGTGTGCTGCCCGACACCTTAATAAAAGGACCGGCATGAATGACGATTGAACGCGACCAGCATGGGTTTGATGCGCCGGCGCCGTTAGGCCACCCAGGACGTGCGGGTTTGCCTGATGGCCATCCGACGGGCCCCGATATCGGAGAGGTGTTACCGGACTTCACTCTGCCTGATGCCGACGGAAATGCGATTCGATTTCACGACAGCAGAGGTGGCCAGAAAGCGGTCCTGGTTTTTTTTCGTTCAGCGGTCTGGTGACCTCCTTGTTGGACGCAACTCGGTGAGTTGCGAGATGCCTTTTCTAAGTTCGAAGCGAATGATATTAAACTGTATGCGCTTTCTTACGATGACCAGGCCACCTTAAAGCAGTTCGCCGAGCAACAGGACATCCCCTTTCCCCTGCTGTCTGATCCTGAATCACGGGTGATTCGCGAATATCGGATTCTGAATACCGAAGTGTCTCGCGATGATTTTCTGATCTACGGCATTCCGTTCCCGGGGGTTTACGTCTGTGACGAATCGGGTGTGGTGACGGCAAAATTTTTTCACGACACCTATAAAAAAAGGGACAGCCCGGAAGTGTTGATTGATGCTGCCCTGGGTAAAATAGTACTCGACGAAGAGGCCCCGCGGGCCGATGGGGGCGATAAGGACATTGGTATCAGTGTTTCGGTGCGGGGTGGTAAGGGGACCGTTCGGCAGGGCCTTATTCGGCATCTGGTGGTGCGCTTTGAACTGGCCGACGGGCTCCATATATACGGTGAACCGGTGCCTGATGGAATGGTCGCCACCAGCATCGAGGTGTCAGGGCCGCCGGGTCTCATCACGCAGGACATGAGGACACCGCCAGCCGAAACGCTGCACCTTTCCTCTATGGGGCTCGACCTGCCTGTCTGGAGCGGCACGGTTGATCTGGTGGTGCCCTTTTATGCCGTGGGAGAGCTGGTCAGTGAAACCCGGCCGCTTGATGCGGAGAATTGTGACATTGAAGTCATTGTCCGCTATCAGGCCTGTGATGATGATGAGTGTCGGCTGCCGCAAACAGAGCGCTTTACCCTGAATCTGGGCATGGATGTCATTGATATACCGAAAATCAGTTTGCACCTCGGCCATGGCCAACGCGAGGGTAACTATGACGGCAGGCCTGCGCTGAAAAGGCTGCTGTGGCGAAAATTCAAGGCTAACCCCATAGGTCCGTTCAGATTCATGATCAAGTCGATGGGCCTTGAACGACAGGCGCGGCGGCGGGCGAAAAAAACGGTGGCGGAGATTGTGTGAATAACAGGCGGCCCGTTACCGGTTTCTGCTAGCCCGGGATGTCTGTCCGTCGCTGTATCAGGGATGAGGATTTAAACTGGAGCGTTTCGGTCAGGATTAAAAGGCTTGCCCGCTGCATTTCGCTGCATGATTTCCGTATGATCCAGCGCCAATGGCTCGCCGTAGGCGAGTACTTGTGCCTCAAATAACAAACGACTTGTTCAACGGTCTGGGCTACAACTTCGCGGAGAGAATATGAATGTCAACAACTGCGCCACAGTAGTAATGGGTTTTAGCAATAGGCGTAGACGGTGGTTGATCGCATTGGTCGTCAGTAGCCTATTGGCTGCTTGCGGTGGTGGTGGTGGTGGTAACAGCAACAACACCCCCCCACCCACATTACCTACTGTCAGTGTATCGCCAACAGGTGCGACCTATGCTACGCCCATCACGATCACACTCACTGCCACTGTCGACGGAACCATCTATTACACCCTGGACGGCAGCGAACCCTCCACAGGTTCTGCCGTTTATACCGGCCCGATCACGATCGATGAATCCATGACGTTGCGTTTCTTCGCAACAAATGCTGCCGGCAGCAGTAACATCGCGGAAGAAATATACGTCATCGACCAGGACGCGCCTGATGGACATACTTTTACCTCCGCAACCCAGATCGTCGATGAAAGTAATGAGGCCACCTTCCAGTTTTTTATATCCAACGCCGAAACTGGAGCGAGCTTTTCGCTACTTGTTGACGATACTGATGACAGCAGCGATGCCATTACCCGTGATGGTGACATTGATGCCACCGGCGAACAGGCGATCACCGTTGATCTAACTACACTTGTTGCTGGTGTTATCAATGCGGAATTACGGCTGACAGATGCTGTAGGGAATGTCTCCACCCGATCACTGCAACTGACTAAGCAAGGTCCCGTTGAATTGCACAACCTTACCGGCACCATCTTTATCGCGCCCGGTACTCAAGTAGATTCTGACGTCAATGACATCACTACAGACGTCGTTTCCAATAATTCGTTTGCAACCGCGCAAACGGTTGCGGCACCCGGCAGCTTGGGGGGTTATGTCAACCAGCCACAGACTGGTAGCACCGGCAATCTCAGGCGCGACGGCGATGAGGATTTCTTCTTGATAGAACTGGAAGCGAACGATCAGATTGTGATGACCATCGGCGACCACAACGCTAGCACCAACCCTGACCTCGACCTTGAGCTTTACGACAGCGGGCAGGTTCTGGTCGCAGACTCGTTGGGCACGGGAAACACCGAAGTGATTACCGTGCCGAGCGCCGGCCTATATTATGTTCGCGTCTATTCTTTCAGCGACGCTTCCAATTATGTCCTCACCGTCGGCAGCGGGGTTGGCTCTGCTCGAAACAGCAGGGCGTCTTTGCTTTCGACCTTCCACCGTTTTGTCACGAACGAGGCGTTGGTGACCATGACCACTGGGGTCAAGGGCGCCTCGGAACCCAGGGCCATGAACTGGTTACGGTCACAGGGTATGGTTGCTAGTGACGCAGACAGCAGCCTCGTGCAGCGAATTACCATTGTTGATGATGCACAAAGGAGGGCTTTGATTGAAGCGTTGAATCCCAGCCTAATCGCGCGAAGTGGTACTCACCTTCTATCTGTCGAGGAAAATGAACGCAGGGAAACCCTCTGGGCAATCAAGGCCTTACAACGGCGTTCTGATATCGAGCACGCGGAACCCAATTATCTTCGCCAAGGAAACGTGCAGCCCAATGACCTGCTGTACGAGGAGCAATGGAACTATCCGCAAATTCGGCTACCTGAGACCTGGGATGTTACCACCGGCTCTGCCGACGTGCGTATTGCCATACTGGATACCGGCATACTCTCGAATCACCCAGATTTGCAAAGTCAAATTGTCGATGGATACGACATGATTAGTGACAGCGATAATGCTCGCGATGGCGATGGTATTGATGCCGATGCGGAGGATTCCGGCGATCTGGGTTTGAGCGATGGCAGTAGCAGCTTTCACGGTTCGCATGTTGCCGGCATCGTAGCAGCGGCGAGTAACAATTCGATTGGCATGGCTGGAATCGCTTGGCAGAGCAAAATCATGCCTTTGCGCGTACTCGGTCGATACGGTGGAACATCGTTCGATCTAATTCAGGCGATCCGCTACGCTGCGGGGCTGTCTAATTCCAGTGACACCGTACCTTCTCAACCAGCTGACATCATCAATATGAGTTTGGGCGGGGGTGGTTTTTCCGCCAGCGAAGCGGATGCGCTGGATGCCGCTCGACAGGCAGGTGTGGTTTTGATTGCTGCCTCCGGTAACGACGGCCGACGTTCGAGTGACTACCCCGCGGCGTATGAGGGCGTAATCTCAGTCGGTTCGATCAATCAAAGTAACGAACTGACCAGCTACTCAAACTATGGACCAGAATTGGATATCACTGCGCCGGGGGGCGACTTGAATCAGGATGCTGATGCTGACGGCATTCCCGATGGCATTCTGAGTACTATCGGCAGTGACCGTGAAGTGGAACTGCTTTACGGCTATCGATCATATCAAGGCACCTCGATGGCAGCACCTCATGTCGCAGGAATCGCGGCGCTGATGAAGTCGGTCAATGCAGATCTTAGCCCGGCAGATTTTGATCGACTGTTGATAGAAGGACGTATGACTGACGACCTTGGAGTTGGCGGGTTGGACGATATTTTCGGCTATGGGGTGGTTAACGCGCTCAAAGCCGTAACGTCAGCTCAAGCGTTGGCAGACGGAACTTTGGCACCGCTGGCGCCATCTCTATCAATCACGCCTAATCCCATCGACTTTGGTCTTACCCAACACCAAAAAATGTTCTCTATCTACAACTCAGGTGGCGGCGACTTAACCGTTTCAAAGGTCGAAAAAACCGCTCAGTGGCTGACATTGCAGCCCGATCAGGTCGACGACAACCAATTGGGAAGCTATCTGATACAGGCTGATCGATCATCACTCTCAGTGGGTAGCTATAGCTCGCGGGTGACAGTGGAATCGACTGCGGGCAACAGCAATATTACGGTCACCGTCCGCGTAAGCGCCGACGAATTTTTTGCAGATTCCGGCACACTGTTTGCGTTATTAATTCCAGCGGACACCATGTTGGAGCAATTCCAGAACAATCTTGGCCCCGCCGATGACGGCGCATACGAAGTGGCGTTTAATGATGTACCTAGCGGCGGTTACGAGTTGTTCATTGGCTCTGATATGGATAATGACGATTACATCTGTGACGCTGGCGAAGCGTGCGGCGCTTACCCAACGCTCAACGAAGTGGGGTTGATAGACCTCACTGCAGACGACTCTTTTTCTATCGACGTCAGCTTTGATCAATCGCGCTTCTTTGGGCAAAACACGTCTTCCTCAGTACTCACGAATGGCGCGGGTATACGCCTTAGCCCGCCTCTTAAACAGGTTAAATAAGTCAGAGTCCAGCAAGGCAGAGAATCCCCTGAAGCCAGAAGTTCTTAAGCTCGTAGAAGTGATTACGGTGTGTGTGCATCAGCAGAAGATGGGCGGCTACGAAGAGCGCCAAGAAGCGTTTAGGCGCTCTGGTACAGCAGCGAAATTCCTGCGAGGACCAGGGCGATTCCGCCGATTTTCAATGTGGTTATTCCTTCACCTGTGAATACGCCAGACAAAACAATGCCAAGCATTGCAAGGCCCGTGACCGCAGGGTATGCAATACTGAGATCAATGCCTTTCAACGAGTATAGGTAGCACGCCAGCAGCGAGCCTGCACAAAGCACACCGAGCCACATCCAAGGTTCCAACAGAAGTTGGATGACACCGTCAACGCCACCATCGAAAGGCGTGCGAACAATTGCTTTCTTAAACGCAACGTTAGCAACGCTGTTACAAATAGCTGCTACGAACAATGCAAACCAGTACATAGTTAAAACACCCATAGTTGAGAAAAATAGTGCGGTATGCCCCGCTTTGTGAACATCGCCTTTTCGTATCTATAGCAAAAGAGATAGACAGCCTGTCTTTGCATGACCGTTCGTTCGGTTGACCGAAGCCATGACGTAACGGCGCTAACGGGCATATAAGTCACTCGGCCGCTACTCAACACAAAATCGTGCAATGCCTCTATTGGCCTGTACCACTTTGGTTCGATGCCGTTGCCCTTAATATCCATCAAACGATTTCCTCAGTAGTCTCTTACCGCAAAAGGTAACACCCTCACTCAAACGGCGACAAAGCGCCTAGCCGTAAAAGGCTTCCCAGCTAATGAGATACGCGCCAAGAATAGCCGCGATCATACTCACGACAACAACTTGGCTACTGCGGTCCATTAGCGCGTAGATAACCGGGTCATCTTCCATCTCTCCCCGGGCAGTTTTAATCCACAGACGTGACAGCCAATAAACCAACCCAAGCGCGACCAGCCACAAAAGTAAGGGGCTTTGGTAGCGAGCAACTGTTTCCGGCGCGCTTATGAAGAGTCCAAAGATGACGACTGCAGACATTGCAGCCCCGACGCCCAACGGCCAGAGAACGACCAGGTCGCCGACGCGATAGTTCCTTCCACTGGTCGCTTTTCCGCCTGATTGCTCAATTGAGACCAGTTCGGCGCAGCGCTTCACCAATGCCAGGCTTAAGAATATGAAGACGGAGAACGCCAGTAGCCAGGTACTGGTCGTCACCATGATGGCCGCCGCTCCCGCGAGTATCCGAAGGGTGTACAAGACGGATAGGACCATCACGTCAAGGATCACATAACGCTTTAAGAACCAACTATAGCTGGTCGTAATCAGGAGATAGGACCCGATTATTGTCAAGAAGGGGGTAGAAATGACGAAAGCCAACAACAAGGCTAAGGCGATTAGAACGCCCGCTACGGTAAGAGCGGATACGATAGATATTTCCGCGAGAGCAAGCGGCCGCAGGCGCTTTCGTGGATGTGCTCGATCGGTCTGCAAATCCCAAAGGTCGTTGACCAGGTAAGTCGCTGATGCAGCAAATGAAAACGAAAAAAAGGCCAACAAGGATATGATGATCTTTTCTGAGTCAAAAAATGAAAATGACGTCAGCAGTGGAACGAAGATCAACAGGTTCTTGAGCCATTGATGTAGACGGAGTGCTATGGCCCATCTTTTCAATCCAAAAGACGCTTGAGGGAATTGAGCTTCTAGGGGTGTTGTGCGACCGACGATCTTTGTCGTTGCAGTGCTGGCACCGACTAATACGGCACCTTTTGCAGCTTCCCAAACGGGGAGATCAGCAGAACTATCACCGGCGTAAACAAAATCTTCGCCCAGCTTGCTTCGGATGGCTTCGAGTTTTCGCCTGCCTTTAAGGTTTGTGGAACTCGTGGCGATTACGTCGTCAAAGATGCCGAGATGTTCGCTTACGAGATCGGCAACCGTTCGATGAGAAGCAGTCGCAAGGACGAGCTGCCTCCCTTTGCCCTTTTCTTTTCTAAGATACTCGAGCAGATTCTCGCGATAAGGGAGCTTCGCGGCTGAAAAGCTGGTATTGGCAACGACATAATCCTTGAACGCGGCTCTGCCCTTTGTAAGGCATCCAAGCGCGCGCGCCAGCTTTGTCGGCGATTGCTTAACAAGTAAGCAGATCGCTTCTAAGAGTGTATTGGAGGGTGTGAGTGTTCCGTCAAGATCAACGACTAATGGAAAAGCTATGCCCGTTGCCAGGTTTTGATCATTTCTTTGCATGGTCAAAAGATAAGAGCCGCATAGATGAAAATCTGCCAGGCAAGCATCTGCTCGCGCCCAATCGTTCGACAAACTGCATTTCAAAGTGGCGCATCGCTTTAAGCAACAATGCGCGCGGTGCTTAGTCGTAATTTCATGGTTCTTCTTATGCCTTTATACCTATTTTTTGTTATGCCTTTATACCTATTTTTTGGCACGCAAAAGGGCCCAACGGTTGCAGTCTGACGATACAGGACCGCAGGCTTGTCGAGGTAAGTCTTTAGTGAAGGGATTTTTGGTTAGTTCTTACAATGCAAGCCCTGTCGCACGACAGCTTAAATGCAACACGCCAGTGCGGTCGCACGCACGTCAATATCGACTGGAAATAAGAATAATCGACAGATCCAGGAGGGCGTTAGAAGCATCGCTACCCGAAACGAGCAGGGCGCGAAGTACAGATCGTAGGTGGGCAGACGCGTATCGTTTTCACAGTAGCGGCAGAACACCCTCCGCCACGGCATAGGTAATTTATATGCCTTTTTAGAGAGAAATATAGTAAATATATGTGCCAAACATGGACAAAAAATCACTAATAGTCAGTAAAACTAACATTAAACGTACAATCGTTTAACAAAAACCCTATCCCCATGTAGGCGTTAGGTCCATGGCTGAGGAGGTTTAGCAGCCGAGGCGGTCTGCTTGCCGGGGCGTGGTCGATGGAACTTCGGTGTTGAGACGTACCCGACCCCAGGGACTGCCATAGTGGATGCGTCCCGCTTCATCGATCAGCGTCCCTGCGTACATCACATTGTAACGTTGTCCGCCAATCACGTAGTGGAAACAGGATTCCCCGGTCTGCCAGTTCATGGCTTCAAGCGTAAACTGGTTGTTGCGTGCACCGATCAGATAGACGAGGTTCGATTGACTGCTGACGATGGGTACAGCACTCGGCGTACTTATATCCTTCGTCACCCAGGCCTGCTCTAGAATTCGGTTATCCGGGTTCCACTCGAACTTTTCCACACCAAAAGGTTGGTGCCGTGGATTGCTCCCTAAGAGGCCATAGAAAATGCCCCGTGCTTGAGATGGGACATACCACGGCACGTGGCGGGGTTCATTGTTCACGACCAAGGCCCCATAACCCTCGACAACGACCGATTGCTCGGACTGAATCTCTGTGAGATCGGGATTGCCCATGGTGACCGGTTGCATACCGGCGACCTGACGAGGTTGTCCAGGCAGGCCAGGCCAGTCCTGGGGGACGTTGTTCCGCCAGTAGGCAACCACGTTCATCTGGGGTGCACCGTCGGTGATGACGACCAGTTGGTCTTCATCGCCAAAACCCATGAGTGAGGGTGTTGCGCCTGAACCATGGCCCCAGGTGTTGTCGTAAGGGGCAGTCCAGGCACCATCGGTGGGGTCGGTGGAGAGACGATCACCATCCCAGACCACCTTGTGCATATGCGCCTGGGAGACGATGTAGATACCGCCTTCGGAGTCGATAGCGGGTGCGTTACGAATCCAGCCTCGTCCGGTCGGGCCGGTCGCTTTGTCTTCTGCGCCTTCGCTGTGCAACATGCGCACGATGCGGGTTTCGGAAAAATCCCTTTTGATCGCAACGACCCATCCATGCTCTGTGACGATCAGGAGCCATCCGTCGTAGGTTATGGAGAGCCCCATCACAAAACCGGTGATCTCGGCCGGCAACTTTGTCGCCCGCAATTTGACGATGGCCGACGCTGAATCCGTCGGATCTGCGTCACCATAGGCGATGAGATTCCCCTCACGATCACCGATGTAGTAATTGTGCTCGCGGTCGAGGAGTGTGTAGATGGCCGATAGGTCGCGGTACTTAAGCATCGTCATAAAGCCACGGATTTGGGCCAGGAGGCCGTCGTTGCTTTCGTCCATTTGAGCGATGGCTTCCTCGGCTTCTTCTTCTCCGTAGGTCTTTGCGCCCGGGAAATAGTAGGTGGCCAGCACCTCGAAACGTTCGTGGTCGATCTTGACGATACGATCGAGCCCATTCCCCCAGAAGACTCTTTTGTTATCGGGGTACAGACCGGAGGTTGTGGTGCCAAAGTGTCCCGGACCCACGGGCACATAGTCGATCTGATCGCCGGTGAGTGTGAGGTTGGGGCCCGTCGGCCCGGCTTGTACGACACTGTCCTGTTGGGAGGGATTGCCGTGGGCCATGGGGTTGTTGGAGTCCGCGAGATACACATTGATCGGGGGTGCCTCCGCGCCTTGCGCAACGCAGGCTAAAAATAGCAGTAATATTGCCGCAGTCTTTATTCGTTCTTGGTGCATAGTCCTGCAAGGTACCAGCGAGTGACGCAATCGTATACAAGACGACCACGCTCGCCGTGTTGCATGTCGAGGATGCGTTCGATCATTTCCGTCGGCGCCATGCCAGGCGCTGCCGATTCCTGCAAGTCTTCGACTGGTCGCGGATAGGTCGCCCAGTCTCGGGGTGCGCGCCATCCGGGTGGTGGCGCCAGCGCCGAGCGGGTTCCACTGATGGGGTGCAGAGCGCGCCAGTGGCGGATTCGTTGTGCCATCTCTTGCACGACGTCCGGGTGTGAGTGAGCCAGATTATTGTACTCATTGGGATCCTGCGAGATCTTGAATAGGTGATTTGTGATGTCCACAGTCAGTTGGTCCTGTTCGAGTTCCTGCACCAGCTTCCAGGTCTCGTTGAAAAGCGTGACGTTGATTTGACCGTAGATGGGCGTTTCTGAAATGAAGAAGACATCTTCAGTGCGTGGCTTATCGGTACCATTTTTGATCGCGCTCCAAAGGCTTGAACCATCCCAGTTGAAATGATTACCGGGCGGGATGCCCACCGCATCCATGAGGGTGGGAAAGACATCCATAGCGGTCATAATCTGATCCATCTTCTGTCCGCCTTCGAGTTGATCCGGCCAGCGAAAGAGCGCGACGACTCGAATACCACCTTCGAAGACCTCGCCTTTACCGCCGCGCAATGGCGCATTGTTTGCACCACCCACGGAGTAGGCGGCACCCCCGTTATCGCTGAAGAAAAGCACGAGGGTATTGTCCGAGATTTGTTCTTCATCCAGGACGTTAAGTACCTGGCCAATGGCCTGATCCAGAGCGTCTACTACGGCTGCGTACATGGGGCGAGCACTCGGCTGCAGAAGCAGCTTGGAGGTGCGACGGGTACCGTCGGTCTGCTTGCTTCGGGCCGGTGGGAGATCGGTTTCAATATCCTGGTATTTGTCGATGAGTACCTGAGGAGCATCCAGAGGGGTGTGCGGTGCCAGAAAGGGTATATATAAAAAGAAGGGTCGCGCTTTGTCGCGCTCGCGAATGTATCGGCTCGCTTCGTCGGCAATGAGAAAGGTCTCGTAGCCTTCGTCACTGATCGAGACACCATTGTGTTGAAAATCCTTACCGCCCTGGTTGGCAAACGGTGGGAAGTAGCCCACTTCTGTGTGCAGGTGCCCGTAGAAATGTTCGAAGCCGCGTTGATTGGGGTGGTAGGTCTCCTGCGCGTGACCTAAATGCCATTTACCAACCATGGCAGTTTGGTAACCCGCGTCCAAGAACGCTTCAGAGAGAAATCTTTCATCGGGATGGATGCCGTTGTTGTGCCAAGGGAAGATGACTGTGTAGGCAACGCCCAGACGAATGGGATTGCGCCCGGTCATGAGCGCGGCACGCGTGGGTGAACAGATTGGCGTCGTGTAGAAACGGTGGAGTTCTAGGCCTTGGCTCGCCAGCCGATCGAGGCTCGGGGTCTCTATGTCACCGCCGTGAAAGCCGACGTCTGCCCAGCCCAGGTCGTCTGCGAGCATGATGATGACATTGGGCCGGTCTGCCGCGTAGGTCGACATGGCATACAGAAGGAGTCCTAGTGTCCATAGATGACGACTCGCCATAACCGAGGTCTCCTCTTTCAACGATTTGCCGTCACTATCGCGCTTCCAAGCACTTGCGTCAAATACATGAACAATATTGAGGTTTTTGGTAATTTTTCGAAAAAAAGTATCAATATTCGTGAATCTTGGTTGTAATATCTGCGCAAAGAACACAAACTGTCTTGCTAGGGTAGAGGTGGAGATTCAAAAAATGTCTAATAATTTTCTGATATATCGTCTGTTCATGGGTACTGCAGCCATGTTTTTGGGTGTTTCGGGCACCCTGATTGCAGCACCCGTCATGGCACAGGGCGCACAGGTGATCGAAGAAATCGTCGTTACGGCGCGTAAGCGCAGTGAAAATGCTCAGGATGTGCCTGCAGCAGTTGCTGCATTTAATGCGGAAGACCTAGAAGAACGCGGCATCGACAACATCATCGAAGCTGCACGGCTGACGCCAAACGTCACGATCAACGAAACCAATGGCTTGATCGCGGGCGCAATCCAGGTGTTTATACGCGGCATCGGCAACGATCCGGGCTTTGACCAGGGCGTGGGCGTATATGTGGATGACGTATACCTAAATCGCACGACCGGTGCGCTGCTCGATGTGTATGACGTTGAGAGGATTGAGATCCTCAAGGGGCCTCAGGGCCATCTGTATGGGCGCAATACCATCGGTGGAGCCGTTAAGTATGTGAGTGCGGAACCCGATAACGAAACCCGATTTAAGGTGGAAGCCAAGGTCGGTACAGATAGCCTCAGGCGCATTCGTGCAGGTCTGTCCGGTGCGATATCAGAGGATAAGCTCTTCGGCTCCATTGCGATCTCCAAGATCGACCAGGACGGCTATCAGCGAAACCTCTTCAACGGCGATGACTATGCGAGCCAGGACAAGGTGGCAGCACGCGGTACGTTGATCTGGCAGGCGACTGATTCACTCCGAATGAAATTCGTCGCCGACATGATGGACGATGATTCTGACCCCTACGTCCCGACGCGAGTTGCCGTTCAGACGGCTGGCGCAGCGGGATTAGGTACCTTCCAGGCGCTCCTGAGTACGGCCAACATGTTTGTGCCGGGCGCGGCCTACCTGGCACCAGGTGTCAGCCTGGATACCAGCCTGCCGCGTGATGAAGATCACGTGAATACCGCGCACATTGCGGGTGGTTTTGATGAGTACAAAATTGAAACACAAGGCTATGCACTTACCATTGACTGGGATCTTAACGATCGCTGGTCGTTGAAATCGATCACCGCGGGTCGGGAACTCGAGAACGTCATGCCGTTCGATTTTGACGGCACTGACCAGGTCTTCATCGACACACTGCAGACGCGCGACGTCGAAGACTTCTCCCAGGAGCTCCAGTTCAACTACGCCAGTGACAACATTAACGCCGTATTCGGCCTCTACTACTTAGATGGAGAGTTCGAAAACGAATCCCTCACGACACAGACTCCGTTACTTCGGCTCCTCTCCAGTCACGTAAAAAATACGACCCAGGATGATCGAACGACTGAGTCGCGATCTTTTTATGCCAACATCGACTGGGATCTCAACGATCAGTGGCAGTTGTCCGTTGGCGGCCGTTACACCAAGGATGAGAAGGACATCGATCAGATCGCCTCGGTCACCTTGACGCAACACGTGGCCGGGTTCGTGAACATACCAGGCCTGGAACAGGCGCCCCTGGTCCTCTCGCCGATGGGTGCACAGATGTTCCCGATGATGCCGTTCTTTAGTTTCTTCATGCCGCACAGAGATCAGCTGGGGAACATCATCAATTACGGTAGCGCTGACACGGTTACTGTGTTTCCGGAGAACAAGGTCGGAGACGACGAGTGGTCTGAATTCACGCCCAGCGTGAAGCTGAGTTTCAGCCCTAATGACAGCACCATGATCTATGGCGGTATGTCTAGTGGCTTTAAGTCTGGTGGTTTCACCTTCACCGGATCGGCGCCGATAGCGCCGACTTATGATCCAGAAACGGTGACCACTTATGTTGCGGGACTCAAAACTACGTTTGCGGAAGGCACCGTGCGCCTCAATATCGAGGCGTTCCTGAATGATTACGAAGACAAGCAGGTCGCTGTCATTCAGCTCACCAATGGAGCACTGGTGCAGAGCTTCCAAAACGTGGGTGAGGTGGAGTCGAAGGGTGCAGAGGTCGAACTCACCTGGCTGCCGCCTATCGATGGTCTCGTCATTAACCTGAATATCGGCTGGCTCGACGCAGACATCGAAGAGATCATTGACCAACTTCCTGGCACAGATCCTGCGGTCTTTGGCAACATTGCAGGCCTGCGCGAACTCGGCTACTCACCTGAATTGACCTGGCAAGCGAGGGTCCAGTATACCGCCGCACTTGGTGATGCCGGATCCTTGACGGTGGGCGTTGACGCCAACTACCGGGATGAGATGTACACGGACTCGCCGGTGGACATGACTGACCCGTTTTTCCAAGCATCTTTGTCCGATGATCGGACCCTCACCAACGCTTTTCTGACCTGGCGCTCAGCAGACG
>JAYZCO010000018.1:0-3980 GCA_036338285.1 Pseudomonadota bacterium | reverse complement strand
TTCCCTGGGTTTGCGACCCGGGGGCTCGGCGGTAATGTGGGGGAGGTCTCTGCGATTGCAGAACTTGCCGAGCGAGGCAAAGCATCTCTCGGTCGGTTTTATCAGCGGCTGGATGCGGAACTGGCTGGCTGTGAATTTGTGGCAGGTGATACGTTTAGTATTGCCGATATTACGGCGTTATGTACGATCGATTTTGCAGCAGGTGCAGCGCGCGTTGGGATTCCGGACGAATGTATCAATGTCAAACGCTGGCATGAAGCTGTGTCCATGCGCGACAGCGCCAAGGCTTGACGACTTATGGCGAGCGAAGTTTATTCTGCTAAGTACCGCAACTATGCATTGGCGGTTTTGTTTCTTGGTTATGTTATCAACTTCATCGACCGATCGATTTTATCGATTCTGCTTGAGCCTATTAAGCTCGAGCTTGAACTGACCGATACACAACTCGGGTTGCTCGGCGGGCTGGCATTTGCCCTTTTCTACGCGACCTTGGGCATTCCGATCGCAGCGTTGGCCGACCGTTGGAGCCGTGTAAAGGTGCTGTCGATCTCCATGATTATCTGGAGTGCTATGACCGCACTTTGCGGGATGGCAGGAAGCTTTTTCACGCTGTTGATCGCTCGTATCGGAGTGGGTGTGGGCGAAGCGGGCGCGAGTCCACCGTCACATTCGTTGATTTCCGATTATTTTCCGGTCGAGATGCGTGCCACAGCACTGTCCATCTATGCGCTGGGCATACCCGTCGGTGCCATGGTGGGCAACTTCGTCGGTGGCTGGGGGGCAGAAGAACTCGGTTGGCGAATGACTTTTTATCTGGTTGGTGTACCAGGTGTGCTGGTGGCTTTCTTGCTGCTTGCGACGCTGAAGGAACCGCCGCGAGGAATGTCCGAAAAGAAACAACCAAGCAAGGTGGCCAGTGAGAACGCACCTTCGATGGGGGAGGTCTTCAAATTTCTCTGGAAAAAAAGGTCTTTTCGACACATCGGGTTCGCGGCAGGTTTGCATGCGTTCGTCGGTTATGGTGCCGGTACATGGAACGCACCCTTTCTCATCAGGAGTCATGAGATACCCATTGTTGAGGTGGGTTTCTGGCTGGCTGTCATTTCTGGGATAGGCGCGATTGGTACGTTTGGTGGCGGCTTTCTCGGAGACATCCTTTCCAAGCGCTACGATGATCGACGCTGGTACTTATGGATTTCGGGTATCTCGACGCTTACGATGCTGCCGTTCCAACTCGTGGCATATCTCTATGGCGATCTGTGGGGTGTCATTCCTGCCCTTTTTGTCGTTTCGATTCTTGGTGGCATGTATCTTGGGCCATCGTTTGCGATGACCCAGGGCCTGGTTAGCTTGCGCATGCGTGCGGTGGCATCTGCGATTCTGCTCTTCATGCTGAACATCATTGGTATGGGTATGGGGCCTTATGTCATTGGCATAATCTCGGACGTGCTTGAACCGGCATATGGTGTTTCATCTCTTCGTTACGCATTATGCATTGGGCTGATCGCTAACCTTTGGGCGACCGTGCATTACTTTGCCGGTGCCAAGATGATCCGTGAGGATCTGGAAGAAACCGAAGCGTTAAATGCCGGTCTGGAAGAAAGTGCGGCCTGAGGTTAAGGGTTGAGCCCCAGGCTCCGGCTTTGTACACAATCACGCGTCAGGAAACCACCGCACCGCCGTCACAGGTAATCACATCTCCGATGGTGAAACCGCTCGCCTTCGAGGCTAGGAATATGGCCAGTCCCGCGATGTCCTCTGCTCGGCCAACCCGCCCCCGAGGATTATTGCGCCCGACTGCATCCCAGTCGGTGTTTTCCGGATCGCCGTCGCCGACACCCGTTGACAGCATCCAGGTGGGAAATGGGCCTGGTGCAATGCCATTGACAATGATGTTGCGTTTGATGAGGTGAGCAGCAAGTACCCGGGTTAAGTGGTGGATGGCTGCTTTGGAAGGACCATAAGAGAAATTGTTAAATATAGGCGTCTTGATGCCATCTACTGACCCTACATTGATCACACGTGCTGGCTCTTCAAAAGATGTTGCTGCTTCAAGGTGAGGCAAGAGGCGTTGAGTGAGAAAGAACGGACCTTTCACATTCGTGTTCATCACCTTGTCCCAACCGACTTCTGGAAACTCATCGAGTGGTGCACCCCACGCGACCCCCGCATTGTTGATGAGGACATCCAGTTTGTCTTCCCCGTTCTTAAATGCGGCACAGAATCCGTCGATGCCCTCAAGGGTAGACATATCGGCGGGTATTGAATTGCACTGACCGCCAAATTCAGCCTGTAGGCGTTCGGCAGTGGCATTGCAGGCATCGGCTTTGCGCGAACTGATGTACACCTTGGCTCCATTGGCTAAGAACCCAGCAGCGATCATCTCGCCGATGCCGCGAGAGCCCCCTGTGACGATGACGACTTTGTCTTGTACGGAAAAAAGATCCTTCACTGCGCCCTCCCAAGGGGTATAAATTGAGCCGCACATGGTAAAACAATGGCGTTATCATTTCGTGGTTTGAAATCGGAAAATAAAATATATGTCAGAGTTGATTTACAGTGAGTTCCGTCATCCGCGGCAGATGTTAGCGACGCAGGAATACGATGGTCACCTGTCTCTGCACGATGACAAGGTGGCAGAAGATCTTGGCTTTGCGGGGGCCCCGATCGAGGGACCGACCCATTTCAGTCAATTCGTTAATCTCCTAGAAGATACTTTTGGGACAGAGTTTTTTGAACGTGGCTGCATCAGTGTGCACTACCAGAACATGGTGGTTGATGGCGAGCAGGTGCGTGCGTTTGTAGCGCCGTTGACTGAGGGTTCAAATATTACTCGCATTGGCGCTGAAAAACTCGATGGCACGCCGGTGCTTACTGGCACGGCGAGCTTAGGCCCGGAATATGGAGAGACTGAAATCAGCAGGCGCATGGCCCGGTTGGAGCCTTCAGAGCAACTGGTCATTTTGAGTGAACTGTCTGTGGGTCAGCAAGGTGCAGGTAATCCTGAAGCAGTGTACATGGCCTTTGATCAGCATATGGGTGACTTGTATCCATTTTCCCTGGCACAGAAACTGGCGGTGATTACTGAGCCTCATCCCTACTATTCTATAGAAGGTGCTAAGGACTCACCCTGGGAGCAGGCGGTCATTCCAATGGAAATGATCTCAGTGCTGACTCAGTACAGCAGCGGCGCGTCCGGTTACCGGTCAAAGGGACCCGCGGTGGGTTTATTTGCAGGACAAGAGATCAAACTGATCAAAGGGCCATTGTTTGTCGATCACCCTTATTTGCTCGAGCGAGAAATCATTGCGCTCTCTGAAAGTCGACGCACGGAATCGAACTGGATAAAAACCTCGGTGTTTGATGCTGAGACGCAAGAACTCTGTGCGGAAGTCATTCTCAATTCTGCGACGATCAAGGAGTCCTATGCTAACTATAAGCAGGCTGCTGCCGCGTTGGGAAAACGTCTCGACTAACCGGCCCTTGTCGGATCAACTTGTTCCGTAAGTCCGGGTGGTTAAGCCATCCGCTTTAACGGCACCTGTTCAATACCATTAAAGGTTTTTGACGAACCTCAACATCTCTTCTCGGCTCGGTCCCCGTTGTACGCGAAACCGGCCATTTTCCTTCCTGCCCTTGAGCATGTAACGCAAGACAGTCCGTCTGATTTTTGCATCCTTAAGAAACGCACCGGGTTTTTCGATCAGATTGACAGTGCGCATCATGCCCCGGAACACGTGCATTTCGTTGCGCACGGCGGCAAGCAATGCATCTGCGAAGGCGAGGCCGAACCATTTTTTGAGACTGTCGGGGGGGTTCCGGTCTTTGCCTGCACGAACGGCAGCGGCTCTGCGAATTCCATTTTTGTCTTCATTCAGACTTGCATCGTAAATGGGGCGTATACGTTCAAGTGTGCGCTTCTCAAATTCGATCGCTCTCTGTATAGGGTCAGAAAATTCTGCAAGTGTGTCGGCGAGGAT
>JAYZCO010000017.1:0-39534 GCA_036338285.1 Pseudomonadota bacterium | reverse complement strand
TTCTGTTTCTTTGTATTGTGAACAGTTAGAACAGAACTGTTTAGCCCCTTCAGGTCCTGAGCGCTTGGGAAATCTTTTGGTATCGGTTTTCGATGCATCGTGGACATAACCCAAAGCAGAGGCGGTGGGGTGGTCTTGCGTGATTCTTTCTGCTGCCCATACCCGACTTTCGGTGACTGTGACCATTGGAATCAAAGCCAAAGCCTTGGCACTCTGGGTGATAAATTTCCGTCGGTTCAACATGGGGGGGTTGTCCATAGCTCAATCCTCTTTTTAAATTAACGTTTTAGTGAAAGAATTTTGGTCTGTATTTACACGCGATCGCCATCCAATCTGGCATAAAACCGTTCGACGTGTAGGCTCCTTGTGATCGTCAAAGGGACCTTCCATCATCGTAGGAACTTGTCGAACAAAATATATACCGGGACACCAAATAGAAACCAAAGGACGAACCCGGTCACGATGAATGCGCCGGCGTACTGTGCTAGGCGTTTCACTAAGGAAAGCCGATCTTGACGGACATTCTCCGTCGATGGGCTGCTTTCATCTTTCATTGGGTTCGACCGTTCACACTGAAATTACTCGCCGGCCGATAGCCGGACGGAGGCTTTAATACACGATTTGCCAATGTCTCGCAAGAAATCTTGCGATTACCGATTCGACGCGTGGCCGGGAGAACCGTAGACTGGGATTTCTCAAGCTGGCTGCCGGATTAAGATGCCCACAAAAAGAAAATTGAAAGTCATCGGCATCGTTCTGGGGACTTTAGTGCCACTTATGATATTGATCCTATACCTCGTAGGCCAGGGTATTGTCTCCCCACAACAAGGTGGTCTGATGGCCGTAGGGCTTATCGGTATGTATGTTGGTTTTGGCATCCTGATCGTCGTTTACCGGCTGATCGGTAGGCTCGACTAGAACCCATGCATGACACTGTGGTCGATAAGAAGTGCTGCGAATAGCAAGCCCAGATACCAGATCGAATACTTAAATGTCAGCATCGGAGCGTTGGAATTTCGCTGGCGGAGAAGAACCGCGCTCGAGTAAATAAAGCCCAGCCCCAGCAACATAGCGGCCGTCAGATAAATCCAGGCGGACATGCCGACGAAATAAGGGAGAAGACTTACACCGACCAAAACGATTGTGTAAATCATGATCTGTGTTCGAGTATATGCATCACCGTGGGTGACGGGGAGCATGGGTATGCCGGCTTGGGAATACTCTTCTTTACGTTCTATCGCCAAAGCCCAGAAATGTGGAGGTGTCCACGTGAAAATGATCAGCACGAGGATCAAAGCGCCCGGATCAATGCTGTTGGTGACTGCGGTCCAGCCAAATAACGGGGGTGCGGCACCGAAAAGACCGCCTATCACGATATTCTGGGATGTTGCACGCTTCAGATAGAGCGTGTAAACGAGGCCGTAACCTACCCAGGAGGCCAGGTTCAGCCACGCGGTAAGTGGATTGGTACCGAACCACAGCACGATCATCCCAATGACGCCGATAATCGCAGCAAACCCGGCCGCTTGTAGGGGAGCGATTTTACCTGTCGCGATGGGTCGGTTTTGTGTGCGTGCCATCTGCGCATCGATGTGGGCGTCTGCGATATGATTAACGACAGCAGCTGATCCGGCCACCAGGCCGATACCTAACAGTGCGAGGCCGGCAGTGGCTATGGAGACTAGTCCAGGCGTGGCAACATACATACCGACGACCGCGCACAGGAGCATCAGCAGCACGACCCGGGGTTTGCAGAGTTCCAGGAAATCACGCCACCCGGCAGAATTTGAAACCATTTCTGTCATAATTTTTCTTATTTGAGGCAGCTAGGCATGCCAGATGCGACCCGTAATCCGTCCCCGATAGGTAGCTACAAAAACAAGCCGCGTAATTTACTAGATTTAACCGCGCAATGCTTTATTTACTGGAATTACTTCGCAAAATAACCTGCCGTCCGCCAGATCCCGTTGCTTTCCTGAAACAATGTGAGTGTTTCGATGACTTCCTGACCGTGCGTAAAACTCGAATCAAAGGTCATGAGGACGTAGTTGCCCTCAGGTGAACCTGTGGGGTTTTCTTTGGCGATCACCGTACGTAGTGCACGTCCCTTAAACGCGCCTAAAGGTGTGCGTACATCAGCCATGACATTGTGCCACGCTTCTTGGGTAACGGCTGGGCGAAAAATTGACGCGGTCTCTTGGTAGGCCTGTTCAACTTCTCCCGCGTCCAGGAGAGCGAGCCATTGAATCGATGCTTCCAACATCGCCGGTGTCGGTTCAATATTTCGCCCGCAGGAGACAATAAGCATGAATAAAACACAGCACGCAACGTACCGGTGCATGCTTTTCACATTCCAAATCCACATGATGGCACTGAATACCCCAGGCTCTGAGCGGACAAAGTTACCGACCTAAAATACAAACTTCAATCCTATGACTGGAAGTAGGCTTTATGGTTCCGGCGAGCAGAATCTGGAATTTGGCAATGGTTGGCGTGGTACGGGGCTCATTTAGGCGGGTTAGTTTGAATGAAGTTGGGACGTCTCACTTAACGAGCATATGCCTAAGTGCGGTATGGCGGGTCTGCAAACTGCTATATTGCTCACGTGTTACCGGGATGACGCCCGTTATGCCCATAGATTTACCATGGCGCGCAAATGCCGCATGCAACGATTGAGTGATAAGTTCGCCAGCGATAGGTGATTCCTTGCCAACGACGAACGGTGGTGCAGTGGCTTGCTGACTGGCCCCGATGATCGTGAGTTTGTCTTGCGCGAGGAACTGCCAGCTGAAGGCATCAATGGCAGCGATATCTGCCCGTTGACTCCTTAATGCCGCGGCACTGGCAGAGTGAGAGCCTGTCAAAACGAATTTATAGTCCTGATAGCCATTGTTGTCGAGCCAGCGCAATAAAGCGGTGCATCCGGAATATGAAAAGACACTGTTTACCGCACAAACCAGCTGACCTTCTAAACAGTCGGGGGTTTGCACAACGATGTGGCTAAAGTAATGTCCGGGCGACACATCGAGCGTTGCCATGATGGGGGCAGCGATAGGTATTACGACATCAGTTCTCGAGTCGAAGAGGTCCAGCCCGCAGCATTGACCGAGTGTGAGCTGGGGGTCTTGCCACAACACCTCAGCCGGCGTGTGATGGTCGAGGTGGCCAGGAATATCGTATATACCCTCTTTTTGCAGCAGTCTCCGGGTTTCCTGCCAGACCTTATCGAGAGTTGTTTCGGTTTCCGGAAAGTCATACCACGGCATGGCGGCTCGAGCGCGTGTCGATGCAATAGTGTGCTCGGTGGTCTTAGAGACCAATGAGGTCCCCAATATCGCTAAACAAACCAGCCCTTGTCCTGTTTGGCTGATCTGTCAGCAGGCTTGAAAATACCTTTACCGGGTTGGCCTGGGTTGTACCAAATCGTATCGCACCTGGAACTCGCCGATGGTCGAAAACGCCATAAGGTAAGTCAATCCAGGGTGTTGGCTTGCATAACGCGCTTTTTTTCATTTCCAGCTATTCCCTGTTTAAGTCCGCCAGAGTCTGAGCATGCCGGGCGCGAGTGATGTTATAAAAAGATATGGCGAGTACTGAGAGTAGGGATAAGGTGATCACTCCGGGCCCGGTAAACCATCCGAAACGTGTGATGGCTTCTGCAGATATCTCACCGGGAGGGGTGCCGGGAGTGATACCTGACATGTCGATGATGATGCCGGCGACAATCGGCCCGACCCCGCCCACGGCTTTGCCGGCAAATGAGGCCGCTGCGTAATAGATACCCTCCTGTCGAGTGCCATGGCGACGTTCATGCTCATCGGTAATATCTGCCACCAGCGAGCCGATCATGGGGATCGCAACGCCGAGGCCAATGGCGGATATGCAGCCGCAAGTGATGTACAAGGGCGCGACTAAGGGATGTTCGTTATCGGGCAGCACACCGACAAGCCGTAGGATGATGACGATACTTGTCCACCCTGCGTACCAGAGTGAGCCTGCAATGAATAGGGTTCGTTTCTCATGGATGATTTGACTTAAGGGACGACTGAGGAGGCTGCCGAGCACGATGCCTGCGATAGCCCCGGCAAACAGGAGCGTGATTTGGGTGTTAGCGAGTTCGAAAAAATAGGTGGCGAGATACAGATGAAGTGCCTGGATCATGCCCTGATTTACACCGAACAGGATGCTGGCAACGACCACGGCAACAAATGCACGGATGTGAAATGCAGTGAACACATCGCCCATCGCGGCGCGGATCAGAGGCGGGCGTTTAATGTCGCTGGGCTTAGGGAGGGTCGCGATTTGATCGTGTGTCCCAATAGCGGTCAACCACACGCCGGCAAACATCAACGGTGCGCATGCGAAGGCAAACGGTGCATACGCTGCCGGGTTAAGCTGGCCATTACTGAAAGTCTCTGTCTCTGAAAAGAACAGCAGATTCCCGCCGATGAGCACGGCGAACATGCCGAGGAGTTGGAATACATTTCTCAGTGCAGCAAGCAGCGTGCGCTCATCGTAGTCCTGGCTGAGTTCGGCGCCCATGGAAAGAAAGGGCACTTGATAGAAGCTCATTGTCGTACGCGTGAGTGTGGCGAAGGTCAGCAGCCACACGAAAAGGCCTGTTTCGGAAAGCCCTGATGGTGGAATGAACAGGGCAGCGAAGCAGATGGAAAAGGGTAGTGCCGAGCCGTAGAGATAGGGATGTCGTCTACCCCAGCGAGAACGTGTGAAATCGGAAAGAGCCCCAACGAGGGGGTCGCTGATCGCATCGAAAAGTAAGGCAATAAACAGCGCCACACCGGTTTGGGCGCCGGATAGCCCCAGGACCTGGTTGTAATAGAAGAGCAGAAAAAAGCCGAAAGCGGCGCTCTTGATGCCTTCGGGTAATTGACCAAGTCCATACAACAAACGAGTACGCCAGGAGAGGATCATTGGACGAAATGTCCAGGGCTATAATTGTAGATCAAAGCACGCTCGTCATATTGGTAGACAATTCTGTACCGAGGGCCAGATGGGGTACGACGTACAGTGCGAGAAAGAAACGCCCAAGCAGGAGCCAACTCGTCATCCAGACGAACAGTGGCGATTGGTGCGGCAGCTTGCCCGCATGGGGGCGTGCGGATGTATCAGCGGCATCTCGGGTTTCGATGGGTTCACTCATCGTTGTTCGCTCCCTCCCTTTGATATCATATCCTGTGCCCGAGTATTCCGAGATGAGCGACTACTGCGTCGCCTGTCGCCGTAAGTTCGTGCTGGCAGGCTGGCCCCTTGCCGGTAGATCACTCTTGTTCAAATATCCGGTCAGGTATGTGTTTCTCGTTGATTACCCGCTTCGCTGAGACTTATCCGTTTGGATCCCGCTGCACATCATAATGGAATATAGGCTGCGTGGTCTGCTGGTCTGCAAACCTGAACCTTAAATGGCCATCAGTGGTAGTCTCGCGTTACTTATCCATGGCCTAGGTGCATGTACGATCCCGAGTCCGGAAGCCAAGTCGCTTTGGCGAAAAATCAAAGCGCCCTCACAGTATTGCACGCGTTGCTTGTTGATGCGGTTGGCGCGTTTCCAGGCGCGCTGAGTTCAGTTGCATTGCCGTCAACATTAGATACCTTCCGAAAACGCTATCCTGAAGTGCTTCCGAGGTTTGAGGCAGCACGATTGGCAAGCCCCGAGCGTGAACGGATATCGCGACATATTGTCGCTGCGCTGGAGCAGTACATCGTGTGGTCAGATGGTTCCGTCGATCAGCCCTTGCATTCATCTCTGGAGAAAAAGGCAGTTCCGCTGGCACTTGTCGAGCACCGTTTTACGGGTCGACCGGGATGGCAACCCGGCCTTGTATTTAAAGGTGCACGATGGGATATCGCGCAGCTGGGTGAATTTGGCTTGATGCTGGCAGAAGCCAACGTTGTGACACCGCAGGTGGCTGAGGCATTTGCCTGGGTGGGTCAGCACCTCCTTGAAGATGACTTCATCCGCATGCCGGGTCGCCGGATTGCAATGCTTGGTGCGGGTGCTGAAATGGCACCGACACGGTCGTGGTTAGAAGCGGGTGCTGACGTCCTGTGGCTTGATACGCAACCGCCACCAAAGAGTTGGTGGCGATCTGCGGATATGTCTGGTCGTCTTTTCTGGCCGGCAGACAATGCGGATTTACTCAAACGGCCGCACGAAGTGCTCGCAACACTCATCGCTTTTGCTGATGGTAGGCCGCTTGATCTTGGGCTCTATGCCTATGCGCCCGGCCAGGCCAGAGAGCTACGTCTGGTCGCCAGTATGAATGCTTTAGTGAACGCTATGCCCCCTGAACTGGTTACGAGTGCGACCCTGTTGGTTTCACCCACGACGCCCACGGCGCTGTCTGTGCAAGACCGAGCTGCCATGAGCGTCCGAGCGGATACGAGGCCTTTTTGGGAAACCCTGTGTGCGGGTTTGGGTTTGCTGGGTGGTGGCAGCGTGAGTGTGGAGGATGCGATTGCAACTCGCACGGTAGTCAGCACACAAGGTGCCAGTTATCAGGCTGCGCAATATCTGGGCAAGATACTGATGGCGGAGTGCTGGGCCTCGCATGGACAATTAGGAACATTACAAGCCACGCCCCTTCGGGTATCGGCGAATACCGCTGCAATTACCCGTACGCGATCCCTTACACACCCTGTTTTCGCGGCTGCTTTTGTTGGCGCTGGAGTATTTGGGGTGGATACCCTGTCCCCAGAGCAATCTCGGTGTATGAATGGTCTACTGACGCTGCGTGATTGGATGCACCCTGAAATGCCCGTGCCGGGAAGATTGCGCGTGCATGGCGGGATCCATACGTTGCCGTATCCTCTGGAACCCGCGCTACGCGTCGCTGCAGCGATTGGTTTTGCACGGTCACCGAATCTGCTCAAGGGCTTAGTCTCTAATCGGTGATGGTTTTGCCGGTTTTATCGGGACTGTCTTTTCGTTAACGTATCGTGCGCTTCTCAAATGCACCGTTCTGCCGTATTTGCCTGGATGGTGCTGAAACGGTTGCGGTAGCCTATTCATTTTAGAGGTAGGAGATCTGTCACTCCCGTGCGACCAATGTGCGATTTGGCAGATCCAGTATGCGTATGGGTGCTGAGTGGCCATCCCAGTTGTTAGCCGCTTGTTGAAGCAGCCCAAACAATAAAGTGTAAAACTCACTCCGGGCCATGAGTTGTATCATCACACCGGTGTGATGATCCAGGTCGAGATATGCGTGGGCATCATACTGGGGTGGTTGACCGTAACGTTGCCAGACTTGGTAAGCAATGTGCTGGGCATCAAGCTCCGCCAGCTTCTCATCGATGTTATCTACCCAGAATGCCAGATGTTGCAAGCCTCCCTGGGGAGTACTCTGCAGATAGTCCTGATAGATGGATGGGTGCTCGCTGGAAGGCCTGATCACCTCGATTTGCTGATCTCCCGAGTACGCAAAACCGGCCTGCATAGCCGCCTCAATGGGCTGGTCGCGATAAATGCCGGGCAAGTCCTTGATATCAACAAATACGAAGGGACCGATGCCCCGAGACAGCCAATGTTGCATCGCGACTTCCACGTCAGGTACCACGTAACCCTGCTGTACGACGGGACCGAACAATGCGCTCATTTAAATCTCCATGGTGGTGAGAGGCTGACGAAATTTTTGTGCACTTGTGGTGCGGATGGTTTTGCGGGGGTAGACGACAGGATATCGACCTCAATCAATCCGGCGCCATGGCAGGTGGGTTGTGTGCAGGGATAATGTTGATGTATATCGTTACGCATCGTCTTCAAGAGTGGGCGTGATGTCAGGTGCCGAAACGATAGCGAAGCTTAAGCACTAAAAAATCAAGAATCGGGTCATCGATGGCATCGTTAAAAAGAAGACCGAAACCTTCTTCGTCGTTGTCGAGCATAAAGTTACTGCCTCGTGTGTAGACCACAAAAAGGTCCGATAGCGGACCGATTTCCCAGCGATATCTCAGTTGGGCGGTGAGTCTGGATAAAGAAAAATCTTCGTTGTTGGCGCCTGGAAGTAATGTTCGTTGAACCAGGTCGCCATCAGTCAGCGGTATCGACCAATAGTCCAGTGCCTCTGCCCGGACGCCTGCCCATTGCATTGTCAGGCGCAGCTGCTGGCGGGCGGAGATGAAATAATCGAGCGAAAGACGAGGTTTGAGGTCGTCTGCTTTGTAGGTCGCGACATTTCGGCCGGTGCGGTAGAGGAGCCAACCGTCGCGTTTTTTGTACGTGACGTCGAATTCGAAAGTCAGATTGTCCGTGGGTGTATACGTGAAACCAAGATCAGTGGCGTAGGTCCAGGTTCCTGCAATTTCTTCCTGCTCCGCCCCTAAAGTGCCGCTCCAGGAAAATCGTTTGGAAGAGTCAGAGCCATAACCTATTTGCGTAAACCAACGCCCATCCGTTTTAAACATCCCATTGCCACGGCTGTTTACATCATCCCAGCGGCTGGGGTAGTAGTCTGCCTCGAAACGTACCTGACTGTTATCTTGTAAGAGATAAGTTTGATTGGTGAAGATACCCGCACGGTTCAGGAACCCGTCTGTATTGGTTTGTGCATTAATGAAGATGGCATGACGGGTGTAGCGAAAGCGATCGCCTGGTTTGCCGCCGCCCTGCAAAGTCATGCCGTACTGTCCTGACCAGATATCGTTCTGTCGTATGAAACCGAGGTCGCCCACATTGAATTGATCGTCGATGTAGTCGAAGCCAAAGAAATGGGTCAGCCCGCGACGTTGGGTATATACCAGGTCTGCCAGTGCGCCGTAGCCCTGTAATCCGGCGGCATCGGAGGCCATCACCTGAGTATCAAATTTTATCGTCCCCTTCTCAGACAAATAGTGAGCATCGACAGCATGTGCAGTCGAATCTTCTTCCGGTAAAGTCACCAGCGTGCCCATGTAACCAATCGAACGGCGGGACTTTCCGCTCGATTCATACAAGGCCCGAACGACACCAAAATCGCGCCCCTCTTCGGTTACTTTGATCGATTTCCCTGTAGCCGTCACTCGGCCTGGTAATTCCACTTCGTCTTCGAATGCACCCAGAAAGCCGTAACGAAAGTTGCCCATAGCGCCGGTGGCTTTTACGGCTCCGAGAAGGTCGGTGGGTTTACCTCGTTCTACAGGGTTCACTTCCACGCCGTCGGGCAGTTTAAGATGGCGCGGAGGACCCCCAATGCGGCGTGTGTTAAGCAGGGTGGTTGGCTCCGGCACGAATGTTTTAGGGGTGGCTCTGGCCCCGCTGCCTTGGCGGGTAGAGCGGTATCGTCGCAGATCCGAACGCGGTGTTGTGACAAATACCTCGGTACCTTCCAAGAAAAACAGTCGCTTTTCAGGGAAGAATGTCTCGAACGCGGTCAGATTGACCACCACCTCGTCTGACTCGACGGCGCCAAAATCCGGGTTCAGAGTTGCAGTTAACTGCGTGTTGGGTGTGGGGCGCCAGGCGAGGTCTACGCCGACGCGATACTCGTCCTCTTTTGCGACTGCATCATGTGTCGCTGACACATAGGGAAACGCCGCCAGCTGTGATTGTGCTTTCAGGTCAGGGAGAACCATTGGTTGCAGAGCCGACATGAATCGCGCCTCAGTAAAAGGGAGTGCTGGCCAGCCGTAAAGTTCGTCTCTGTGTGCCACCTTACGTTCGATCCAGATGCCGACCTGGCGGTTGGCTGTACCTTGTGGAAGCGCCATCATCGACCAGGGCAGGAACATCTCTACGCTCCAGCCGGTCGCCGTTCTTTGACTCTCCCCTCTCCAGGGCCCATCCCATTGTTCGCTGAAAGTGCGTTCCGGAGCAACACGCCCATCCATCAGTGAGCCACCAAGGTTGACCTTGAACCAGTATCCGTAAAGGCCTTCGCCCGAAGTGTCGATGGTAATTCCATAGGCATCTCGATTGATGAACTGATCCCGGGATGAAAGACGGGCCACCAGCGTGTCCACCGGTTGCTGCATTTCGGCTGCGATGTATAAGCCCTCGTTGTTAAAAAATAGCCGAGTATGTGTTGCGTAGTCAGGTGTTGCCATAGAATCGGGATCGATGACACGCATGTTGTCGTGCACGGGTAAGCTGGCCCAAACCGTGTCATTGACGTGACCGTCTAGCTGGATGTCTGCATCTGGAAGGAAGCTGACTTGTATAGGCTCATCAGATTTTCCCGCAACTTGAACGAGTTGAGGTGGAGCTGAAGAGGGGGAAGCCGGCCCGAGATCAGGCGCCGGAGATGTTATTAGTGGCGTGGCCTGGGCGGGCTGCGTGGGTGCAAGATGGGCGGTGGGATCTGGTAGAAACCACGCGCCACGATAGCCTTGTCTAGCCGCGCGACCAATAAGTTCGCGGGCATCGCCTTCGGAGAGCAGGTCGGAGTGCACACGATAAAATCGCTTACCATCGACCTTGACGTCGGAGACCTCCATGCCAACCTGCAAAGCATCCGAGGCACTTTGTTGAGTCTTTACCGCATAGGCTAAGTTGAGCCAGCTGCCGAATACCACATTGCCGAGGCGTACATCGGCAAGGGTATTTAGGGGCATCGTCGTTAATGCCAGACTTAAAATAACAATCGGGTGCGCATTCAGCCATCGTGTAGCTGTCGTACGAACTGATGCAGAAATTGAAATATGCATAAACCCGCCGTGACTCCCCAGAACGGCGACCGAATTAGCCATTGTGCCGAATTTTCTCCCATCCGTCTCGGTCCATAAGTGTGATCCCGCGCAAGACCCACTGGCACTTACACCTGGGTGCAAGTATTTTATTCCTCATAAAGTCTCGGGGCGGATGATGGAAGACCTAAAGATAGGCATCACAGAAGCAGGTGTCATGCACACGGACGCAGATGCGCCATTTGATCTGGAAACTAGATTTCGCATGGTGAGCGAGTCGGGGGTTTATGACTATTACGACAAGACACCACCGCTTGAGGAAGAAGCTGCTTATGCTGATCTAAGCGCAAAATATGACCTGCCTATACTGGCTGGCGGGTGGTTTTATCAGTTGGGCAAGGATGAAGATTTGTTGCGGAGTAACCTTGAACTTGGTGCGCGGCTAGGCAGTAAAGTCCACAACACCCAGATTTTCTGGCGTCATGCCAAGGGTCGTCCGGTGACTGATGAAGAGGTTATGGAAATCTATCTCAAGGCGAGCGAATGGGGAGAAGCCTGCGGTTGTACACCGACATTTGAAGTCCATATCAATATGTGGTCTGAAGATTTCAGGCGAGTCGTGCAAGTCGCCGACATGGTGGAGACGCACGGTGTCCCATTCAGGATGACGCTCGATCACTCGCATGTCATTTTTAAGATGGACAATGAAGCGGAGAGTAAGATGTTTGGTTTAGCCGAAGCGCTTGCAGACGGATCTCTTATCCTCGATCCGAGCTTGCCAGGCAATGTATGTGATGAGTGGATAAACCGTGGATTTGTGTGCCATGCACATGCTCGGGCGGCTGTGCCTGATAATCCTCGTAATACGTTCGCCAAAGATCATAAAGGTCGCCCTGGTCGCGGGGTGCAGTATCCGTTTGTACAACCCGGTGATGGTGAGTATGTCGATGCATGGGATGAAAACAGCCTAGCGCCATGGAAACAGGTTGTGCGTAATCTCCTGGTCTATCGGTCCACATCAGGTGACAAAAATATGCAGACGATTTCTACCGAGTTCATACCCTTTCCAGATTATGGCGGCGGGCACAAGTATTCGATCTGGGAAAACTCGCTCGCGTGTGCACGATGGATACGGGAGGAAAGCGAGGCCCTCACGCCTGGTGGGTGACACTGTAGGTCAGCAGCTGGCGCATAATTGACCCATGTTTTGAGGAAACCCGGCGTTAGAGAATTTTGCGCAGCAACATACTGTGGCGTCGTACGCCGGTTAGTGCACCCTGTTCATCTCGCTCAAACACCCAGGCTTCTCTGGGCTCTCCGGCATCTGTCACACGGACGAAGCGATCGGCGTGGATGCGTTTCAATTTGTTAATCGTGTCGAGTGTATCGGTAGGTAAAGATACGAAGGCGAGTTCTTTACCCCAAACTCGTACTGCCACCTCACCGCCCCATAAACCAAAAATGTAGTTGCCTTCGTACTCAGACAGATCATCAGAGATGCCATGTGAGGTTGGTTCTATTGCGTCGTCATTGCCGGTCTTGGCGGCTTTGCCGAGTACAGGGCTCAATGTGCGTAATACATTTGCTGTGATCGAAACGGCAGGGCCGTCTGCCGCATTAGTCAAGGCAATAACCGCCAATTTGTGCCTGGGCACGAGCGATAATCGAGTGATATAGCCTGGACACCCGCCACTGTGGCCCACGACGGAGGTGCCATTGACCTCCGATACCTCAAAACCAAGGCCCCATGTCACTTTCCAGTCGGGATCTACCCAATGTACCCGTTGCATCTCGCGCAGCGTGTTTGGGTCTAAAACATCATCTGCCTCGGCGTTGAGGGCACGAAACTGCCAACTGGCAAACTTAGCTAAATCGTTCAAAGAACTGGTGAATCCGGCAGCCGGTGTGATGGCCCGGGTATCGAATGGCTCGACAGGCTGGCGTTTCTGGTCACGAAATTTTCCGGTGTAGCCGACAGCCATTTGATTGGCGTGCAACTCGACTGGGAAATAGGTTCGGGTATTCGATAAACCGATCGGATCCAAAATCGCCTGTTGCACATACTCAGCGTAGGACGTGCCTGCGTAAGACGCCGCAATTTCGCCTGCGAGTGTGAGCCCTAGATTTGAATACTGGAATTGGCTATCAGCACGGTAAAGAGTTTGCTGTGTGCTAAGCCGGTCTATCATCTGGCGACGGCTTGGAAATGGAAAGTCAGCGGCCCAGTAGGGGAAGTCGGATTCGCGAGGGAGTCCTGATGAGTGAGTTAGCAATCCCAGAATTCTGGCAGGTCCGGCGGACGCATGCTGTTGTGAAATTTTGAACCAGGGGAGATGTTTTTCAACTGGATCGCGCAGGCTTAATTTTCCAGCATCACGCATCTGCATGACAGCAATGCTTGTGAAGAGTTTGCTGATACTACAGATGCTATAAATTGTATCGGAATCCGCCGGAATTTTGTCTCCTAGGTTTGCATAGCCATAGCCTTTTTTGTAAAGCGCCTCCTGGTCCACGATAACCCCAAAGGAGATGCCAGGTATGCCTTTGTAGGCTCTAACGGACTCGATCCAGGCATCGATGATCGCAAGCGCGCCCTGCACCTCGGGGTGGCGGAGCAGAACGTTGGTAGAACTTGGCTTGGCAAAGGCGTGGCTTGCAAGCAGCAAAGACAATGCGATAAAGCCGACCATGCGAAGCTTATGGAACATGTGGAACCTCTCTTGTTGGTTGCTTATTGCTCGGGTCATGGATAGAAATAAATTTTGCCGATTCTACAAGCCTAGGCAAACAGAGAGCATAGCCAGTAGCGTACGAATTCGACAGGCCTTGCCCGGTGGAATTTATGCAAAGGCTTCGTTTAAGGCACAGGCAGGCCATATCGGCACGGGTGAATGGCTTAAGGCTTGGGCATCGACTTTTAGAGCGTCAAAGCATAGCGTTGTGGATTCACAGGTAACTTAATCCGTGGTCAATGAGAAAAATTGTTGTCGTTATCGTCTGTTTAGCCTTAATTCCGCTGGTCGCAGTGATGAGTGCAGCGGCGAAACAACGTTTCAGTGATGGGCCCGGTCGTTTTTTCGCTGGTGGTCCTCTTATCGAAGGCGTGCTATTTGATGGCGTTGAACCCGATTGGCATTTTGTTCGGGATGTGCCCTGGATAGAGCTGCAACTGCTTACTCCGCCACTCTCCCGACGCATTTGGGCTGCTGAATACGAGGGCAAGCTGTACGTCTGGTCCGGGTATATGGACTCCTTCGTCGGTCGGTTGTGGAAACAGTGGCCTGACCAGGCCGAACGCGATGGACGTGCTGTTATACGTATCGGCGAAGTGCGCTACGAAAGGCAACTTCAGCGGGTGTATGCGGGGGAAGTTTTAGATGGCATCGCCGCTGCGATTCAGGAGAAGTATCCGTCTCGTACAACGAGGCAGGCGGTAGAAGCCGGCGCTGTATGGCTCTTCGAGGCGGGTCCGAGACAGGTCGGCAGATGAGGTCCTTTTACAAGATTGTGGTGATTGTGGCTATTCTGACAGCCATCTTGGTCTGGTTTATGCCCGGTGCGGATCTGTGGGTTGAGCAACTTGTGCAACAGATCGTCAGCCGCGCGGCCAGGTAAAGTAGAGTAAGGCGGAGTCCTTACATCGTATCGATGATGTTTCGAAGCGACTCGCAGTTGCGCACCCGCTCATCGCTCGTTGTGCCAATGAAACCTACATTGAGCGAGGTGACCCCGGATTCTTTAAGTGCATACAGACGATCTTTAACGAAGCCTTGTGGACCGATTAGCGAATTCCGTTCAAGGTATTCATCGGGAACGGCTGCCTCAGCCGCTTGTTTCTGACCTGAAAGATAAAGGTCTTGTATCTCTGTCGCCGCGTCGCCGTAACCTGATTTTGTGAAAATCTGATTATAAAAATTTCGCGAACGTGCCCCCATACCACCGACATAGAGGGCAATCTGTGGGCGTGCCAGGTTGCGAAGGTCTTCCAGGCCTTCGCCGATCCCTACCGCGCCACCGGCGAAGACTTCCAGCGGCGGTCGCGCTGCATCTCGTTTGGCCGTTCCGGCTTTGAGCGCGTCCCCCCAGACCTGTTCTGCCGCCTCTGCCGTATAGAAGGCGGGCAACCATGCATCTGCAAGCTCGGCAGTCATTTGCACGCTCTTAGGCCCTAACGAGGCGATGGCAATGGGGATATCTTCGCGCAATGGGTGGTTGATTAACTTGAGGGGCTTACCAAGGCCCGTGCCTTGATCCTGTGGCAGAGGTATCTGGTAATGTTCCCCCAGATACTGTACGCGATCGCGACGCCAGACAGAGCGACAGATGTCGATCATCTCTCTAATACGAGCGACGGGTGCGGTGTACGGAACACCATGGAATCCTTCGATAACCTGCGGCCCCGATGCACCGATGCCTAGCATGCAACGACCATCTGATAAGTAATCGATACCTGCTGCGGTCATAGCAAGCAGGCTGGGTGTACGTGTATAGACTGGAAGAATACCGGAAGCGATCGTCACTTTATCTGTGTGTGCTGCCAGATAGCCCATGGCACTGGGTGCATCAAATGAATAGGCTTCAGGTACCCAAACGACGTCGAGCCCGGCTTTTTCCAGAGTCTGGATTTCTTCGACCGCTTCTTTGAAACCGCCGGCATAGCTCAATAAGGAAGAAATTCTCACAAAACGCTCCTTTTTTGATTGGCCTTAGGCAGCGGCTGATACAGGTTTGGTATGTATTTCTTTCAGCTGAGGCATCACCTTATCAGCGAACAGGTGCATGCTTTTTTCTGCAAGCTCGATGGGCATGTCTCCATATCGGAATACAAACATCATCTCGTTTGTGCCAAAGGTGTTGGCTAATTCTGTTGCGCGTTCGATGGCTTGTTCTGGCGTGCCCCAGGGATGCGATTCCGAAAAAGCGTTGCTGAAGGTAGAAGAATCCTTTTGCAGTGCTTCTGACTGCGCGGCATAGCTTTCATAGCCTTTTATGTCCTTCAGGTGGTCTCCCAGAAGTTCATAATGGCGTAGTGCAGAATCAGAATACTGTCCCATATACTTTTTTGACATTTCCGCAGCCTCGTCGTGGTCTTCGGATATATAAGTCCAAACTGCAAGTTTAGTCGATGCAGGTTTATGTCCTGCATCTTCGCGTAGCTGTGCATAGCGTTTGATGTTGGCAAGTGCTAATTCCAGGCTCTGGGTGGGTATGGTTAAAGGTCGCACGTCATGCTTGGAGATAATCTGTACAGTCTGTTCGGTGCCTCCCGCGCACCACAGATTTTCGCTTAAGTCAGCTTCAGGTTGTGGCCGCAGACGAACATCTTTGAGCTGATAGAAATCACCGTCGAAAGTACACCTGCCGGTTGCCAGGAGTTGCTTAAGTACCTGCAGGGATTCATCAAAACGTTCTCTCGCTTCGTTTTGATCGATGCCAAGGCCTTCATACTCGCGACGGCCAAGCCCTCGTCCCACACCACAGATGATGTTTCGATCCGGGCCCAGGAATGCATCGAGCATGTTGACGTCTTCGGCGACGCGGACCGGATTGTGCCAGGGTAGTACTGTGACCATCGTGCCGAGATCGACATTTTTGGTGATGCCTGCTACATACGTGAGGTATTGCAGTGGATTGGTAACCATCGTGTAGGGTGTGAAATGGTGCTCGATGGTCCAGACGCTGTCAAAGCCTCGGTCATCGGCAATTCGGGCGAGGTTGAGTTCTTCTTCGAAAACCTGCCGATCCGATACCGGTGGCCGTTCCGGTACTGACTCCCCCCGTTCTTCTGCCTCGTAGCGATCCCAGTCGCCATAGTTCTGATTAAATATCGTTGCGCCTATTCGCATGGCTCCCCCTTTGAGCAAATTAAGTCAAGGACTATGCACCCCGAGGCAGATCAGGGCAAGCGTGCTAAGACAGGGCGCCGCGTCTTGGTCGTCAACTCGCTTTCATAGTGAATACCATGATCAAGGAATGGAAGGTGAGTTCACCCCTTGTCGGTCGTCGATTGCAATCTTTTGGCGCGGCGGGCGAGCTTTTCGGCCAGGTTGGGACCGACGCCGGGTCGGGACCAGGGACACACAGCAATGCAAATGGCGCAGCCCGAGGTTTCGGCGAAGAAAGGGATGCACTTGTCGAAATTCACGTACCATTTCTCCTCCCCCCGTACGGTCTTTTTGTCCGGTTCGATGGCGAATGGCGGGCAGGCGTTTTCGCAGACGCGACATCTCGAGCAGAAATCGTCGATACCAAACTCTCTTTTCGGCGTGGATGCGATCGGCGCGTCGGTCAGGATGGCACCGAGGCGGAATGCTGAACCGAATTCGGGGTTGATGAGCGAACCATGTTTACCCAACTCGCCAAAGCCACAGGCAAGTGCAGGTGGGATCATGAGGATCTTACCGACCATGGGTCCGGTCACGGGCTCCGCATCCCAGCCTTCCGTTCGCAGCCACCCTGCAATATTTTTTGCAGCGGCCGCGGCCCGGCCGTATTGACGGGTGACATCCGCGCCGGCCACCTGGTCCGGTGCAGATTTGAGCTTTTCATAGTCGTGCTGCACGCCGAGCATGATCACGTTTTTGAAGTCGGTGGTATGGTGTTCGTAGACCCATTCGGGACGCAATGGAGTCGCGCCAATACGCTCGCAATCACCGGCTGTGATGAATTGTGTAAGTTGTGATAGCCAGTCTTGTGATGAGCGATCTGCAGGTGTGGTCGCCAGTGGGGGTAGCGGTGCCTCAAGAATCGCTTTGCGTCGGGCGCGTTCACGCATGAGTTCCGGATCGGCCGGTTCTCGTTTGTAAAACCACTTCTGCACCTCTCCGTAAACAATTTCATCCGGGTCTGGTGCCCAGAAAACCATACCGGGGCGGCGCGTTTCGGTTTCTCCAAGCCCATTGATTTCGTTGCCACTCACACCAGGCAAGCACGCAATCATATCGGGGTTGGGAGTGAACGGGCGATGCGGGTTTCGGGGTGGCATACGGAAAATCCAGTGAGCGCGAGAAGTGCAATATACCAATGAGTTGCGCTGTGCGGCCAGCGTTTGGACCGATTGGTCTCAGATTGTGTTCAGCGCAGCGTTTGTGAAAATTTTCCACTGTTTCCTTGCGCCAGATGCCTGTTCATCATAGCGTGGGTCGTTGATGAGTCAGGCCGTATTCGATAGGCCGGTCGACAGAATTGCATGGGCCGAAAATCTTCGACTGACTTTGCCCGTGGTCGAAAAACGATGATTTTGCATACAAATAGAAGGAATAGAACACAATGAACAAAGCGATAAGACTGGGGATGACGACTCTGCTGGCGCTGTTGGGGATCATGTTTGTCTTTAATGGTCTGAATTGGTACATCAACCCGGCTGCGGCAGCTGAAGGCTTGGGGATGCCGCTGCTTCAAGGGGGAGGACTCAGCACGCAGTTGGGCGACCTGTCGTCTTTTTTTCTGGTGCTGGGGCTGTTTGTACTGGCTGGGGTCGTGACGAAGAATCGCCAATGGTTTTATGCGCCCGTGGCACTCCTTGGGCTGGCTGCAATTGGACGAACGCTCGCGTGGGCCGTCCATGATGCCAGTCTGACACTGCCCTTAATCATCATGGAACTTGTCATGGCAGCCCTGCTGTGGTTTCTGTCTAAGCCCGTTTGCAATGAGGCGTAGATGGACTGCCTGGACGGTATTTATCGATGCTAGGGCCGGGCTGGGGTGGTACATACAGGCAAGGCCTTCGCACATCATCGAACCGGTGTGGGCCTCATCCTGGCGGGTGATCTAGGTGACAGTGATATCGCACCCTTCGGTGGTGAGTTCTGCATGATTAATCGGGCACCCTGGAAGATAACCGGTGGCGAATTTTCAATGTGGTAGAGGGTCCTGTAGAGACCAACGACCTGTTGGCGGCCCTACCCGAGTGGATTCAGGAAATGCGTATCTTGCATGAGGAATAAGTCCGCAGAAACGGTGATTTGACAGATCTTGATGTGTCTCGACTGGGCTGAGCTGTTTCCTCTATGCTGTGCTTGGTATATCTCGTGATATCTGGAGTCTGCATGAAAAATAAATGTTTGATGGTGCTGTGGTTGAGTACTTCGGTTCTGTTTGGTCAGTACCTGATTGCCACAGATGTGAGCGCATCACAGGCAAGCATCCTCGATGACCTCATCGCACAGGCGCGCGCAGGCCGCGCGACGAGTCTGTTGTTTTTATCGCAGGATCAACGTGATGTTGCGTTTAAGAGGATGGCGCAGCTCTATCCGGTTCGGCACATTCCGAGGAGTGAAGCGGTTCATCGGCTCGATGAAGCCCCCGAAGATTTCTCAGATCTGACTTACACAGTTGAAGGCACGGGCTTTGGGCTGAATGATTTTCTTAAGATGCGTGCCTCGCGTGGGCTCATCGCCACAAAAAATGGCCAGGTACGATTCGAGTATTACGCCGATGGGCATAGTCGAAACACTCAGTGGGTTTCGTTTTCGGTCACAAAATCCGTGACTTCGATGTTGGTGGGTGCAGCGATCAAAGACGGTTATATTCGTAGCGTCGATGAACCGGTGGCGCACTATCTGCCTCGGCTGAGAGGTACGGGTTATGAAAACATCACGATAAAGAATGTGCTGCAAATGGCCTCGGGTATCGCCTGGAACGAGGACTATGCCGATCCGGATTCGGACGTGGCTAACGCCGGCGGCGCCAATGGCCTGGCTCTTGTCAGCTACCTGGGTTCGTTAATGAACGTGGCAGAACCTGGCGCGGTGTTCAACTACAACACCGGTGAAACCAATCTGGTGGGTGAAATTCTTCGTGCTGCCATAGGCAATAACGCGTCGACCTATCTCACGCACAAAATCTGGCAGCCCTATGGCATGGAAAGTGATGCGAACTGGTTATTAGGGGGTATCGGTGGCGGAGAAACTGGTGGCTGCTGTATCAGTGCGACGTTGCGTGACTATGCCCGGATCGGCCTGTTTGCCATGAACGGGGGTTTGCTGGCGGACGGCACTCGGGTCCTGCCTCGCGATTGGATGACTGCCTCGACGTCACCTTCCAAAGGTGCTGCTTATTACGGTTACTTGTGGTGGTTAAACCAGAACGAATACGCAGCTCGGGGTATTTTCGGTCAGCAAATCTTTGTCGATCCGAAATCCAGGGTTGTCATTGCAGCACATAGTAACGCGGTGACGGCTGTAAACAGTGACTACCACAAACACCTCGAAGGGGTGATACGGGCATTAAGTACCCGCCTGAAAAATAACTGAGCAAGACCTTTACCGTGCGCTTACCCCGGGATAAGTCGTTGCCCGGTGTCGCTATGGTCTGGCGTGACTTGTTGGCACAGCGTTGATCGTAGTTTAATCGTTGTGATGTGTGATCAACTGGGAAGGAGATACCTATGAAACTCGGCACAGTGGTTGGTGGTTGGCTAAAGGACGTACATCCGATGGCTGAAAAAGCTGAAGCGAACGGATATGACTATATCGGATGCGGAGAGCTGGCTCACGATTCGATACAGACGATGACCATTGCGGCTGCGGCAACCTCAACCATCGAATTACAGACATCTGTCACCATTGCTTTCCCACGCAGTCCTATGGTGCTGGCCATGGAAGCCTGGGACTTGCAGGCCTATTCGCAAGGGCGGTTCAATATTGGACTCGGCAGCCAGGTTAAGGGCCACAACGAACGGCGTTTTGGTGGTACCTGGTCGGCAGCTGCACCGCGCATGAAAGAATACATCCAGATGATGAAGGCCATCTGGGATTGTTGGCAGGACGGCAAACCAGCCGAATTCTTGGGCAAGCACTATAAATTCACGCTGATGACACCGAACTTCAACCCCGGCCCGATTGAATTTCCGCGCCCGAAGATCTACCTGGCAGTGGTGGGCGATGCAATGGCTCGGGTGGCAGGCGAGGTGGCAGATGGGGTGTTGCCTCACGGTGGCATCATGACGGATAAGTATATGCGCGAAGTGATGCTTCCCAATATCAAGATTGGCCTCGAGCGCTCGGGGCGAACCTGGGATGACATCGAAATCGCCTCGAGTGGTTATACGGTTTTTGGTGCCAGTGACGAGGAAATTTCAAAGGGCCTTGACGGCCTTCGTCAGGCGCTTTCCTTTTATGGTTCCACGCGCACCTACCACGATGTACTTGAATTACACGGTTTGAAGTATCTGGGCGATAAGCTGCATGGGTTGTCTTTGCGAGGCGAGTGGCAGCAGATGAAAGAGGTCATCACGGACGATGAATTACTTGAACTCACCCAGGTCTCAACATTTGATAATCTGCCCAACTTTGTACGTGAGCATCGGGAATATGCATCGAGTATGGCATTTCCCTACCGAGCTGATAGTGCAGAGGCGACCAGAGACTTAATGGCTGAAATTCAGGCAATTGAAACACCGGGAATACCTCGGGGCATGTAGCATTGAGGCAGCATCGTACGGTCACCGTATGGGCATTCTGGCAACGGGTAGGTATAGCTGTTGTCTTCCCGGTTTTGCCTCGATACGTCTCATAAATTGCGTGCATTGGGCGTATCCTTGAGATCGTGGCGTACAGTCGCAGGGCGTCTTTGAAATCAATTCAATCGTTTGACAGGCCTTACTTAAGGCTCAGACAAGACGCGTTAGGTAGAACCGTACACGATTATGTTCAGGAATAGAGAATGGCCGGAGATCTGATATTGGTGACGGGTGCCAACGGACGGGTAGGTAGTCGCGTCGTCCAGGCACTCCTAGACCGTCACCTGCGGCCGCGGGTACTGGTCAGAGATGTGACGGCGGCAAAGAGGCGTTTTGGGGATCGCGTGGATGTATGCATCGCTGATCTGCTAGACGCCGACGGCGTGGGTCGTGCAATGGAAGGTGTCAAGTCCGTATTCCTCTGTTCACCTGTGCATCCTCAACAGATCAGGCATCAGGGCCATGTTGTCCAGGCGGCAAAGCGCAATGACAGTTATGTGGTCAAACTTTCTGGTTTAGCCACGTTTTCCGGTTCATACGTAGACAGTGGTGCCTGGCACGCTGAGACGGAAGTGGCGATACAGGAAGCGGGTTTAGAGTACACGTTCCTGCATCCCTATTTTTTCGTGCAAAATCTGTTGTTTCAGCTCCGGGGTGCAAAGCAGTCAGGTGTCATCAGAAGTGCGGTAGGTGACGCCGCGATCGCCATGGTGGATGTGAGCGATATTGCCGAGGTAGCAGCTAGACTGGTACTTGATCCCAGCCTGGCACCAGGGCAGACGTTGCCACTTACCGATCGTGTTGCCTACACGTACAACGAGGTTGCGCTTATCCTGACTGAATTGCTCGGCCAAAACATCGCATACGAGCAACAGACAGATGAGGAGGTTGAGCGAAATTTGCGCAGGGCGGGCCAACCTGACTGGCATATCCGCATTTTGCTGCAGTTCAACCGCGCGTTCAGGGAGGGTCTTGGCAGTCGAACGACCTCGGCGGTTACGAATATACTTAAACGACCACCGACGACGCTCAAAGACGCATTGCGCCTTGCTCTGCGACGGGTGCCCGACGGCGGAGACCCTTTTCCCAGCTAAATCAGCCATAGGAGACCGTGCAGACATGCCAGAGCCTTCTTTTGTTCCGTTGACCGGTTTTACTCGTTATTCCGAGGAAGAAATGTCCAGGCGTGTTGACGAATTTTATCTGACAGCGCAAAGACGACGCACGGTCCGAAATTTTTCCGGCGAACCTGTGGCGCGGGAAATTATTGACAGAGCGCTACAGGCCGCCGGTACGGCACCGAGTGGTGCCAACCTGCAGCCTTGGCACTTCGTTGTCGTCAGTGGAGCGGAAACGAAACGGCGCATACGGGAAGCTGCCGAAGCCGAAGAGAAGGTGTTTTACGAACGCAGAGCACCCAAGGCCTGGCTCGATGCATTGGCACCATTAGGTACCGATCCCGATAAACCATTTCTTGAGGCGGCACCTTGGCTGATTGCAGTCTTCGCGCAGACAACCGGGAAATTACCAGACGGAAGAAAGGTAAAGCACTACTATCCGATGGAGTCTACGGGACTTGCAACGGGCATTCTGATCACCGCCCTGCATCATGCCGGGCTCGCTTGTCTCACCCACACGCCGAGCCCGATGGGTTTTTTAAATGAGATTCTTGATCGTCCGGTCAACGAACGGCCCTACCTTTTGCTTGTCACCGGCTATCCGGCAGCAGATGTTAGGGTGCCGGATATAAAACGTAAGGCCTTTAACGAATTTGTTTCCTATGCTGAAATCTAAAGCGTTTTAATCCGTTCGCGCAGGACAAATTTCTGTATCTTGCCGGTGGATGTTTTTGGGATTTCCTCGAAAACGACTTTTTTCGGCACTTTGTAGGCCGCCAGATGCTGACGACACCAGGCAATAACAGCTTCTGCGTCAAGCGTTGTGCCAGACGGAGTCGTCTCTATGAAAGCGCATGGCGCTTCTCCCCATTTGTCGTGCGGCATAGCCACGACAGCCGCGGCCTGGATGTCTGTGTGTTTGTAGAGCACGTCTTCTACTTCGATCGAAGAGATATTCTCACCACCGGAGATGATGATGTCCTTGGAACGATCTTTCAGCTGCACGTATCCATCAGGATGGATCACACCTAAATCTCCGGAATGGAACCAACCGCCGGCAAAGGCTTGTTGAGTGGCTTCGGCATTCTTCAGATATCCCTTCATGACCACGTTACCGCGGAACATCACTTCGCCCAGTGTTTCACCGTCTGCAGGTACGGCTTGCATGCTTTGCGGATCGCGCACGCTTAAGCCTTCTAGGGCAACGTAACGCACCCCCTGCCTGGCTTTGAGTGTCGCCTGTTCTGCCGGATCGAGTGCATTCCATTCATCCTGCCAGTCATTAACCACAGCGGGGCCATAAGTTTCCGTCAACCCATAAAGGTGTGTGACATCGAACCCGGCCTCACTCATCGCCGCCAGGGTTGCCTCGGGGGGCGGCGCTGCAGCTGTCATAAAGTTAACAGCGTGTTCCAAAACGCGCTTATCCGCGTCGTCAGCGGTGAGCAAAGTGGACATAACAATGGGCGCCCCGCACAAATGCGTCACCTTATAATCGGACAAAGCATCCCATATCGGTTTTTGGCGTACCCAGCGCAGACAAATATGGGTTCCTGCGATCACAGACAGTGTCCACGGAAAGCACCAGCCGTTGCAGTGAAACATTGGCAGTGTCCATAGATAGACAGCATGTTTGGGCATGGCGGCTGTGATTGCATTGCCCTGTGCCAGAAGATAGGCGCCTCGGTGGTGGTAAACCACGCCCTTGGGGTTGCCGGTTGTACCTGATGTGTAATTTAAGGAGATGGCGTCCCATTCATCGTCGGGCATTTTCCAATCGAATTCAGCATCGCCCGTGGCGATGAAAGCTTCGTAATCATGACCACCAAGCAATGCCCCTGTTTGAGCAAACTCTGGATCGTCATAGTCGACTACCAAAGGCTGGACTTGGGCTAGGGCAAGCGCCTTATCGATTGTCTCGGCAAACTCTCTGTCGGTGATGAGTACCTTGGTTTCTGCGTGATCGAGCTGAAACGCGATCACCGCTGCATCGAGACGCGTATTGATAGAGTGAAGCACACCACCGGCCATCGGCACACCATAATGGGCTTCTAACATAGGCGGGGTGTTTGCCAGCATGGCAGATACAGTATCACCTCGGGCGACACCGGCATCGGCTAACGCTGAGGCCAGACGGCGACAGCGTGTGTAGAACTGGGCATAACTGGTGGTTGAGTTGCCATGGATGATCGCCGTTTGTTTAGGGTGTACGTCTGCCGCTCTGGCTAGAAATACAAGGGGTGTGAGGGGTTGGTAGTTGGCGGGATTTTTTTTGAGGTCTTGCTCGTATGCGTTGGTCGTCATGTTTTATCTTAATCTGGTTGAAATTAGCGCGTCCGTACATCGATGCCGTAAACACGTGGCACGGTCTATTTGCGGGGTTTTCCAGCTCGATCCACGCCTATGTGGTGTGCACCTGTGACGCATGGCTGCGACGGATTCTGCCGGATACTCAAGTTCACTCCGTTGGTGTCTACAACAAATATTTGCCTCGATGAAAAAATACACGTTTTAAGCTGAAACGAACAGATTAAGCGTCGGGAGAGGGTGCAATCTGCTTTTGACTTTCGCATTTTGCAAACGAAAAGCGTATAACCGTTGCATTGTCCCGACAGGTAAGATTTATGGCCTGGTGGAAAATATTTCTGATCGGCTTGGCGGTGATTGCCTCTCTGGGCGCCGCTGCGCTCTTCTACGTGGTTTACATAATGGAACCCGACATATATGTGCCCCTGTACGTCGAAAACTGTGGTCAGTGCCATGGTGGCGACCTTGAAGGCACATCGGACGGCCTTGCTCTGGTGGGGGGTCCGTTAAATGGTGGTGACAATGTTGTCGCCTTACAGCAGAGCATAAAGTACGGACATCCGGATCTGGGAACGCCGGCATTTGCAGAGATATTGAGTGATATTGAGATCAAGGGTTTGTCAATTTTTATAGGCGAACGCCGCTTAGGCCAGCGTTTTGCTGATTTTCGCTTCGACCGCGAGGTCAATATGCCTGCCCAGGCGCTGTCGAGCGAGGCGCATGATTTTTTGATCGAAACGGTGATTGACGGGCTGTCACCCCTGATTTTTTCTATTGAGCCACTCTCAGATGGCTCGTTGTTGGTGACTGAAAAGGAGCGGGGTCTGTCTTTCGTCTCGGCGGAGGGGGTGCAATCGGATCTGATTGAAGGCACGCCGCTTACAGGTGGCTCAATCGATTTAATGGGTGTGCAGTATGGCTCAGGCTGGTTGTTGGATGTCGCCACCCATCCGGATTATGAAGAAAACGGGTGGGTCTACCTCCATTACACGGACCTTTGCGGCGAAGCTTGTGGTGAGGGTCTCATGGAAGCGTCGATGAACCGACTTGACCGCGGACACATCGTTGACGGTCGCTGGACGGACGTTGAAACAATCTGGCAGGCGCCCCTGGCATTTTACAGTGCGACGCCGGATACCGGTGCGGGTGGACGCATCGCCTTCGATGATCAGGGGCATGTGTATCTTTCTGTGGGTATCAAACCCGCACAGGAACTCGATACGACGCCGCAGGATTTGAATAACCCCTACGGCAAGATTCACCGCGTCGGTGACGATGGCTCGGTTCCGCTCGACAATCCTTTTCTTATGGGTGCCAAGGAATTTGTGCGCCAGACGATCTGGACGTACGGGCATAGAAGCCCCCAGGGGCTTGAGTGGAATCCGGTTCGAAGAACGGTATGGAATTCAGAAATGGGACCCAGAGGTGGAGATGAACTCAACGAGCTCCTGCCTGGACGGAATTATGGCTGGCCGTACTTCTCTCTGGGCCTTGAGTACGCTGGGGTAGCTGTAGAACGACATAAAGCGAACTCGGTTGAATTTGAAGCCGAACAGGTGGAGCAGACGCTGGTTGACATCACGCCATCGCCCGCTATTTCGAGCTTTGCTTTTTATTCGGGTGACCGCTTTCCTGGCTGGCAGGATAATGTGTTGATCGGCTCGCTGAAAGGCAGTTCGCTTTTCCGAATGGTTTTTGATGGTACGGAACTTCTGCATCGAGAAACTTTGATCAAGGACCTCGCACGGATTCGTGATGTTGAGATCGGCTACGACGGGCTTGTCTACTTGCTGCTGGAAAACGAGGCCGGTAGTTCCATCGTTAAACTGAAACCTCAAGACGATCGTGTGGCAATGCAGGAGGAATTATGAGTAGATCGAGCATCGGCTACACACTGTTTGATGCCGACAACCATTACTACGAAGCGGAAGATGCGTTTACGCGCCATCTTGATCCAGAGCATCGAGCACGCACGGTGCAATGGTGTGAAGTTGACGGCCGCAGGCAGCATCTGGTTGCAGGTAAACTTGCGCGCGCCGTGTCAAACCCGACATTTGATCCCATCGCTAAGCCGGGTGTGCTGTATGACTTTTTTCGGGGTCGGGCCGGTGACCAGACGATTAAGGGTCAGCTTCAACAGCGTGAACCGATTCCCCCGCACTATCGTGATCCTGAATCTCGCCTGGCAGTGATGGATGAACAAGGGCTTGAATGGGCTTGGCTGTTTCCGACATTAGGCATTCTTTACGAAGAGTTGTTGAAAGAAGATCCGGAAGCAGTGACGTTGGCATTTGGTGCGTTCAATCGCTGGCTTAAGGAAGACTGGGGGTTTGCCTACGATCAGCGGATTTTCAGCTCCCCCTATATCACCATGGCCGATGTTGGATGGGCAGTCACCGAATTGGAGTGGGCTTTAGAAAATGGTGCACGCACGATCTGCATGCGCCCCGCTGCAGTGCACACGGCTCAGGGTCCGCGTTCTCCGGGAGACCCAATGTTCGATCCTTTTTGGGCTCGTGTTAACGAGGCAGGAATAACCGTTGTTATCCATGCTGGGGACAGCGGGTACACCACGCACGGTTATGCCGAAGACGGTTTTTCTGCAGATTTTAGCGGTCGAGGAAAACAGAGGCTGTCTATCAAAAGCTGGAATATTGAACGCGCCGCGCTGGATTATTTGGCGACTCTGATCCTTGACCGAGTATTTGAACGATATCCGAATGTACGCATCGCCTCGGTCGAGAATGGGTCGGAATTTCTGCCGGATCTGTTCCGCAAACTGACGTCAATGGCCCGCAAAGCACCGGGGTATTTCGCTCAGGATCCGGTACAGACATTTAAGCAGCATGTCTGGATCAACCCGTTCTGGGAAGATGATGTAGAAGAAGTGGCGCGCTATATGGGCACAGACCGAGTGATCTTTGGATCCGATTGGCCGCATATTGAGGGTTTACCCGAGCCCGGTAACTATATTGATGACCTCTCCGCGTTTAACGATCACGAGAAACGCCTGATCCTGCGTGACAACGCGCAAGGGTTGAACCAGTTCTGTGTTTGACCTGAAGTCGATCGCCTGGGAGCGAGACGCGACGGAACACTAAGGCAGATGTCAATCTCTTCAGGGTTTGCCAGAGCCGTAGTTTCCTGCGAGGCTCTGTGTGTGCATTGGGGGACGAAGAAATACTCAGGAGGGGGATATGCCACGAGGATCTGACGAACGGGACCCGGTCTATTGGTATTACGGGTCTGCCGGGATGGCTTATGGTATAAAAAACAACGCATTCAGCTACCTTTTGCTTATCTACTCGACCCAAGTGTTGGGCATACCGGGTACCTGGGCCGCCATGGCGTTGGCGATCGCGATGTGCTGGGATGCCTTTTCAGACCTGCTGTTAGGACAATGGTCCGATAAAACCCAGTCAAGACTCGGTCGCAGGCATCCGTTTATGTATGTAGGCCTTGTCACGCTGCCGCTGTGCTTTTATGCATTGTTTAACCCGGTCATTGAAATCAACGATGGCAACAAGTTTCTCTACGTTTTAGTCATGGCCCTATCGATTCGAACCGCGGTGACACTTTTTGAGGTGCCATCGATCGCGCTGCTCCCCGATCTTATCAAGGACTACGACGCAAGGAACAAGTGGCTGATGTTGCGTCATTTTTTCGGTTGGATGGGGGGCAACGGGATACATACGGTCAATATGTTTTTCTGGACGGGCGCATATGGATTCACGGTCGCCACCGGGTATGCGATCTATGGCCAGGTGGGCGCAGTCGTCATTGCGGTGTCTATCCTCCTGGCTTCATTCGGCACCCAGAAAGTCTCAGCAGCGATGCCTCAGCCCACAGAATCTTTCAAATTTTCTGAGATTGTCCGAGAGATCCGACAGATTTTTCAGTCATTGAAGAACCCAAACTTCGGTGCGCTGTTCATTTATTCTCTGATTGTCGGGGCTGCTGGTGGCATGAGCACGGCGCTATACCTTTACAACGTGACGTATTTTTTTCAATTCACCGGTACGCAGATTGCGATAACGGGTGTTTTTGTTCTGGCTTCACCGCTCATCAGTTATCCGCTTGCCCCTGCCATTGGACGAAAACTTGGCAAGAAGCAGGCGGCGATCGGCGCCTTGCTGGGTGCTATTTTCCTGTACCCAATCCCTTATCTGATGACGCTTACAGGCTATTGGCCTGAGGCCGGGAGCTGGACCAGTCTTATTTGCTACTCATTTTTTGTGATGACGGAAGTGGTCGGTTTTATCGTTGGTGGCGTCATGCTGGATTCTATGATGGCGGACATTGTCGAGGACAGTGAGATCAAGACCAACAGGCGTTCAGAAGGTCTTTTTTATGCCGCGAGGAGTTTCGGAGCGAAGGCAGTGAGTGCTTTGGGCATTATATCGGCTGGCGTGATCGTCTCGTTTGTCGGCATGGATGGCATTAAGACTGTGGCGGAAATGACCCCTGATATGAGAAAGGATTTGGCCAGTTTCTTTTTGCCGACGTACTGTAGTTTGTATTTCGTGGCGATCTACATCATGTCGCGTTACCGGATAGACCGCGAGATTCACAATCAGAATCTTCAAACGCTCGGGCAAAGAGCCGGCGGGTAAATTGAAGCTTTGATTTGTCTCATAGCCCTGGATATCGACGGAACGCTCATCCCACCAGGCGTAGGCTACGATGCGTTGCCCGATGCTGCGATGACCGCAGTGATACACGACCTGCGCGATGCGGGTGTTATCGTCGTACTCGCGTCGGGAAGGATGTTTCCGGGCACTCTGCGTGTGGCTGAGCATCTGCGGGTGGATCAGCCGTTAGTTTGCCAACAGGGCTCATCAATACACGACTGCAATGGGTATCTTCGCCATGGGTATGCGATTGATGAGGATATCGCCGCGGAACTCTTCGAGTTTGCTGATCAACGCAATTGGCCTTTGGCATGGTTTGATTCTGTTCGCTACCTCGTCACAAAGCATTGTGCAGAGGCGCAGTTTTTTGCAGATGTTTCCGGCGTTGAGATGGAGATTCATACTCACCCGCACCGTTCGGGTGTTCGTGCGACCGGTATCGATATTATTAGTGGTCGCCAACACGCGCTCGATGTACATCGGGTCATCGAACAGCGTTATGGCGAAAGGGTTTCGCTGCTCGATTTTTCATCTGTGACGGCAGTGCATGCACCACTAGCAAATAAGGGCAACGCACTTAAGTCCCTGGCGCAGGAATTCGGGATAAACCGAGAACAGGTGCTGGCCATAGGAGACAGTGTCAACGATGTCTCGATGCTGGCTTGGGCGGGTGAAAGTGCGGCCCCGCGGCACTGCGATGATCATGCCCGAGCAGCAGCCAAAGAGATCCTGCCGGGTCAGGGTGTGGATGGTGTGGTTGCTCGTTTAAGATCGGTTCTCGAGCGGTGAGATGATGAGTTCCTATCGCTGCTCAGGAGCGGTACGCTGACACTTCTAATTTAGGGTCTTTGAAAGGGTCGCAATGCTCAATAAACTTGATGACTTTCCCGTGCACCAAACCTCAGAACCGATTGCCCACCCGGTCACGAGTGACCGTAATGTGTATGATCGTACGTGGTTTAATGGATATGCCAATGACGGATCCTATTACTTTGGTGTCGGTATGGCGGTCTACCCGCACCGTGGAATCTTTGACTGCGCCTTCAGCGTTGTTCAGCCAAATAAACTGCAACACTGCTTTTATGGCTCCTGTCGCGCACCCGCTGAACGCACAGATATGTCGTGCGGGCCTTTTCGAGTAGAAATTATTGAGCCAATGAAGCGGGCCCGGGTGGTGCTGAATGACAATGATAGCGGCATCAGTTGCGATCTTACTTTCAGCGCGCGAACTGCTTCGATTGAAGAAGCACACCAGACGCTCTGGCAGGGTGCCCGACGCGTGATGGACGCCACGCGTTTTGATCAGTTTGGGCGCTGGTCGGGGTGGGTAAAGCATCCTGAAGGGAGCTTAGAGGTGATCGAAGAAGTGTGCCATGGGACGAAGGATCGTTCCTGGGGTGTGCGCGGGGTGGGTGAGCCGGAATCCGGTGGTGCCCCTAACATACCCAATGGTATCTGTTTTGTTTGGGCTCCTTTGTTCTGGGAAGATCATGTCTCCCATGCGATCTTCTTTGATGGTCCGATGGGTGAACCGCTGGTGAGAGAAGGGATCGTCGCCCCATTGTATGAGGCAGAGGCAGATGTACCAGGGGTACTGGATGGTAAGGATGAACGCATGGCTGACGCGCGCCATCGGATCACCTACCAGCCAAATACGCGTCTGGCTGCGTCAGCGGAGATAGATCTGATCAATTTACAAGATGAAATTCGTACCATTAAACTCGAACCGGTCCTGAAATTTCAGATGAAGGGTCTGGGCTACGGGCACACGGAGTGGGGACAAGGCATGTGGAAAGGCGAACTCGCTACGGGCAGTGAGTCGTTCGACCCAAGACAGCTTGATATGTTGGCGCGTGAGCACCTGCACACCCAACAGGTGGTCAGAGCCAGTGACGGGGAACGGTCGGGCATCGGTGTGCTTGAGCAGGTGGTCATAGGGCCCTATGCACCCGCGGGCTTTACAGAATTTTTTGACGGAGCGAAAGGTTAGGCTTTGCTCGACGGGTGGGTTAGAAGGTGTATGTCTGCCACCTTTGCAGTACTTTACAGAACAACCCTATGCCCCGAAAAGGTACGCCTAAGCCGAATCTCGACAGCTTGAAAGATCAGGTAAAGCAACTTGTGCCATCCCACCGAAGCGGCAAGTATTCCCTATACTTACAGCGCATGCTGAATTGATCGGCCGTTCCATGGGACTGAAGGAAGAGGATCTGCAGACGTTCGCAGATTGGGGCCTGGTACAGATTAAAAACCTGATTCCGTCGAAAGTGGCACTCGCTGCCAGAGACTATGTCTACGGGCGGCTGAGCAAGGCCGGTCTTTGGGCTGACGGGCGGTGGACCATTGCTAAACCCGAGGTGGATGCCACATGGGTCGTCCCTGACGAACGGCAGAAAAAGACGCTAAGTGGCGTATCATCATCTCGGTTGTTCAAGGAACTCCTAACCCCCGACGTTCTGGCAACGGCACGCCAGTTTGTGGGCGGTGACGAGTTAATACCCACACCCCCATATACCCAGTTCCTCTTTACACCGCCCAATGCTCATCAATGGCGCCTTCCTCATAGTATGTGGCACATAGATTTTCCGCGCACAGGAGACGTAGGGTGGGCTGGTGTGCAGGTGTTTACCTTTCTGCAAAGGCTCGAACCTGGTGGTGGCGGTTCTGTGATGGTTGCCGGTTCTCACCAATTGCTTAACGACGCCGGTATCATCCCTTCCAAAACTTTTCGTCGCCGGCTCGCACGAGCGGAATATTTCCGAGCCTTAATGGATAAGAACGATTCTGATCGGCAACGATTTCTCAAGGAGGTGGCTTACATCAATGACACCCCACTTAAAGTAGTTGAGCTGACAGGGAAGCCGGGTGATGTTTATTTTGCTGATTTGCGCTTACTCCACTCGGTTGCACCCAACACGGCCAACCTGCCGCGCATGATGGTCACGCAGCGCTTGCTGCGTGCGTCTGTTGCAGAGCAGATGCAGGACGTTTACGCGACGATCAATCGACGACGCCAGGCCCGCCGAGAAAGGAGAGGCAAGAAATAAGGGTTAAGGTTGCATTCGAACATTCTGCTGCCAATACTTAATAAATGAGCACTACACAATTGCAATCAGCGCGTTACGTCAGTCTGGTCACTTACCGAAAATCCGGGAAAGAGGTCGCTACGCCAGTGTGGGCGGCGTTTGAGGATGACACGTTCTATATCTTTTCGGCGGGTGAGGCAGGCAAGGTCAAACGCCTTAGAAACAGTGATAAGGCGAGAATCGCAAAGTGTGATGGCCGGGGTAAATTGCTCGGCGAGTGGTATGAGGCAAAAGCCTATCTCATCAAAGACTTAACGCTTACAGACACAGCACTTGCTGCACTGCGTAGAAAATATGGTGTCCAGATGTGGTTGGCGGACTTTTTTGCCAGGCTTTTAGGGAAATTCAACAAGCGTGCCTATATCGCCGTGAGGCTTGCCTAGGCCTGGTCGACAAACTAACCCCCTTTGACCTCTCGGAAGGGCATATCCTTATCAACTTCTGGTTCTTTTGGCAGTCCCAGCACCCGTTCACCAATGATGTTGCGCTGGACTTGATCCGTGCCACCCCCAATGGATGTGAAATAAGCGTTTAAAGACAGAAAGTTTGCATCTTCTGCGTGTGGATAGTCTGATCCTTCAAGCAGACTGTGGACGCCGAGCAGGTCTGTGCGCAATCGTGCCGTCTCATGCAGGATGCGTGACATCGCGAGCTTTCCTAACGACATGATAGAGGATGATGTGCCCAGCTTGAGCGCGGCTTTGCCGCGCTCAGTATTCAGGTTGTTGAGTTCACGCCAGGCGATCACTTGGGCCAGACGTTGCCGGATGATTGGATCATTGAGCTTGCCAGCCTCTCGGGCAAGGGCGACGAGTTCGTCTTCGCCCGGCATTTGCTCGACAGAGGTTCCACTGCGAGGGCCGCGTGCGGACTCACCCATGAAAGAACGTTCATAGGCAAGCGCGGTCATCAACACTCTCCACCCTTCACCTTCTTTACCAAGTAGATTGGCAGCAGGTGCTCTTGCATCGGTGATGAAAACCTCGTTGAAATGGGATTCGTTGGTCACCTGGCGTAAAGGCCGGACTTCGACGCCTGGTTGGTTCATGGGCAGAAAAAAGAACGAGAGTCCCTTGTGTTTGGGCACCTCCCAGTCAGTGCGCGCAATCAGCATGCCGTAGTGCGCGGTTTTTGCACCGGAAGTCCACACTTTTTGCCCATTGACCACCCAGTCATCGCCATCGCGCTTGACGCTGGTGCGGACGCCCGCGAGGTCGGAACCTGCGCCTGGCTCGCTGTAGAGCAGACACATGTTGATTTGTCCACGCATGAGGCCGGGAAGCAACTGCTGTTTGAGTTCATCCGTGCCGGCCGCAAGCAGGGTGTTAATCCACAGATTCGTACGGTCCTGGCCAGTCCCGAATGCTCCAACCCGTGCAAATTCCTCTCTAACAACACGTCCGCGCGCATCATCATATTCTCGGCCGAACCATTTTTTAGGCCATTGAGGGGCGGCCCATCCCGCATCGAAGACTTTAGTCAACCATGAGATTCTGTCGGGTCCATCCTGTTCCTGGCCTTGCCATGCCGGGTCCCAGTTTGCTTTGAGCCAGCTTCGGACTTCTTCTTGTACGGTTTCAATTTCAGGCTGAGTATCGCTCATTTTCAACCTCCGAGGTTGGTCAGGTAACGTTCGCGGTAGGCCTCAGGTGTACCGAATAGCTGGGCATCTGCCCGCGAACGACGTAGGTAAAGGTGTGCGGGATGTTCCCATGTAAAAGCAATACCGCCGTGCATCTGCACTGCGTCTTTTGCTGTGCGGGTGAAAGCATCTGCGCAGGAAAACCCCGCTAAGTTACGCCAGGTAGCAGCGTCCTCGGCACCTTCGTCCGCGACTGAGGCGGCCTTTCGGGCGGCTGATATCGCGGACTCCACTTCTAAAACCAGGTCTGATGCCATGTGCTTGATGGCCTGAAAACTACCGATGGGGCGACCAAACTGGTGGCGTATTTTGGCGTATTCGACGGCGATTTGGAGTATGTGTTCAGCGCCGCCGGCTTGTTCGCCGGCCAAAGCGATAGTGCCTGCATTCAGGGCGTTTTCTATGGCCGTCCAACCTTTGCCTGTCTGACCAATGCAGGTGGCTGGCACGCCATCAAGAATCACCTCGTCGAGGACCAGTGTGTGATCGAAGCTGGGCAGCGTGCTTAAGGTGATGCCGTGGGCGCCTGGCGAGACGTCGAACAGGCTCGGTCCTGCATCGGTATTGGCCACAGCCAGCCAAACATCGGCATTGCGCGCGTGGAGTACGTAACAGGCCTTTCCTGAAAGATGCCACTCCTCACCGTTGGCTTTGGCTTGCAGGTCAATTGTTTCTTCACGCCAGCCGCCGCTCGGACCCGTCATGAGCAATGTGGCGATAGAAGAACCGTCTGCTATGCCAGGGAGGAGGTTGTTGCATGCGGTTTCGTCTCCGCTTGCCTGGATGGCCGCGACGGACATGACAGCGCTGGTGAGTAGTGGTGCGCCAAGTAAGGCACTTCCGGCAATCTCCATGATGCGTTCGACTGCCACCATGCCGACCCCTGCGCCACCGTACTCCTCACCAACTAACAGCCCCGTGATACCCATCTGCGCCATGGCCTGCCAAAGGTTGTCATCGTAACCGCATTTATCTTCCATCCATCGACGTACGTGCTGTTCGCTGCATTGATTGCGTAACAATCGCTCAAAGGCGTCTGTTATCGCGCCGAGTTCATCGTCGCTGAGTCTGGCCAAATTTCCCCCCAGGGTATTACGAACGTATCGTCTACTATACTTAAGAACACTTACGAACCGACCTGCCCTTGAAGTTTATAGGACAAGCCACGCTCCGAATATTTAAGCGAGCGCTTCGAGGCGTTACGCTAACAGCCTTATGATACCGCGTTGTGCAGCCGTGCTTCGACCTTATCCCAATTAATATTTTTAAAAAAAGCATCTATATAGCGTTTGGTCGAAGCGCCAAAATCCATGTGGTAGGAATGCTCATACATGTCCATCACCAGGAGCGGTAGGGTGGTTGCGGGTGCGTGCATATGGTCCGCCATCCAGTAATTTTCCATCATTTGAAATTGCTGGTTATAGCCGAACAGGACCCATCCGGACCCGCCACCCAGTCCTGCCGCAATGCGCCGAAATTCAGTTTCCCACTCATCAAAAGTGCCGAAAGCCCTGCCGAGCATTGAGCGCAAATTTGCAGGTGCGTGACCATTGCCACCCAGATTGTCGAAGTACAATTCGTGTAATACGACCGAACCGGTACGCATCAGGTGCTCGCGTTTTAAATCGTTGTACACATAGGCAGGCAGGTCGGGTGTTTCCCTTGCTTCGAACAGCCGCCGGTTGATTTCGTTTAATGCACGCACTGAACCGCCATAGTTATTTGACCAATGCGACTCAAGGTTCTTTTTAGATAAGTCTTGTAAGCGAGCTGGATTAAAGGCGAGTGGCCTCATTTCGTGGTTGGGAAGAAGTGGCCGGGTTGCCACTCGACTGGGTTGAGTGGCACCGAGAACGGGTGTGGCGGCGACAGTCGCTGCGATACCCGCCGCAGCTGTTAACAGCGTTCGTTTTGTGGTTTGGAACCCTTCGATTTCAGTGCCCATGGTCCGCTCCTATTGGTTTGCAGGTTACGGTACTCCCATTACGAAGGAATATCACAGCCCCTAGACTCAATTCCCCATCCTCATGAGCCAAAGGTTTGGGTAAACTCAAGCATGGGAGGAACTTTATGAAGTTATTAGTAGCCAACCGCGGCGAGATCGCGATCCGCATTATGCGCGCTGCCTCGGAGCTTGGCGTGACAACGGTGGCAATCTATCCAGAGGATGATGCGGGTTCGTTGCATACCGGCAAGGCGGATGAAGCGGTTGTTTTGCCCGGTGTTGGTACCCCTGCGTATCTTGATAAAGATGAAATCGTCTCTGCCGCTGTGGCGACGGGTTGTGATGCGGTACACCCTGGTTACGGATTTCTGGCGGAAAATGCTGAATTCGCACGGTGCTGTGCTGATGCGGATTTGACTTTCGTCGGACCCAGCATAGAAATGCTGGAACTATTTGGCGACAAAGCACAGGCACGTGCAGCGGCGATCAAAGCAGACGTACCTGTTATACGTGGCATCGACCATGCTGTGTCCCTGGCTGAAGCAGAAGCCTTCTTTGCGCAGCTGGGTGCGGGGCGAGCCATGATGATCAAGGCCATCAGTGGGGGCGGTGGTCGAGGTTCACGTATGGTATCTGCGGCATCAAACCTGGCTTCTGTGTATGAGCGTTGTCGCCAAGAAGCGCGGTCCGCGTTTGGCGACGACGAGGTTTATGTCGAAGAATTTATGCACAATGCACGCCATATAGAGGTGCAGATACTGGGCGATCTGCACGGTGGAATCTCCCAACTGGGCGATCGTGAGTGCAGTGTGCAACGTCGTTTTCAGAAAATCATAGAGGTTGCGCCCACGCCGGATCTGGATGCAGGTCTGCGTAAAGACATCATCGACGCAGCCGCCCGCTTTGCGCGAAGCGTCGGCTACAGCAGTGCCGGGACGTTCGAATTTCTGCTGGATGAAACAGGCACGTTTGCATTCATCGAAGCGAATGCCCGATTGCAGGTAGAACATACCGTGACGGAAGAGGTCACGGGCGTGGATATCGTCAAGGCACAACTGCGGATCGCTTCAGGATCGAGTCTTGCTGAGCTGGGGTTAGACGAAAATATTGTGCCCCAAGGTCATGCGATTCAAGCTCGGGTTTGTATGGAAACAGTCCGCGATGATGGAGAGATACACCCCACGAGCGGGACCCTTAAGGCGTATGAGGTACCGACCGGGCCAGGCATTCGCACCGATGGATTTGGTTACGGTGGATACGAAACGAGCCTTCTTTACGACAGCTTGCTAACGAAGGTGGTCGCCTATTCTCCTTCCCCTGACTTTGGTAAAGCCATCGCACGCGCACAACGTGCTTTATCGGAGTTTCGTATTGAAGGCGTGGAAACCAACATCGCCTTTCTGATGAGTATATTGGCCCATGACGCGTTTTTTAAGGGTGCTGTACATACCCGCTTTGTGGATGAACGGATGAGTGAACTCCTGGCAGGCATGGACGCGCAGCTTGAACGTATCAGCAGGAGTGGAGGTGCGGCAGGGAGGGGGACTGCAGGTGGGTTTGCAGGTGCACAGGTAGAAGACAGTGCGGACCCGCTGGCACTGTTTACCCATGATGCCCAGGTGAAGTCTGAGGCGATTGTGGAGGCGGTGGACCGAGCCCTGGATCTCGGTGCGCCAATGACCTTCACAGCTCCGGTACAGGGGCGCATTGTCGGCGTGCAGGTGATTTCGGGCGAGACGGTCATGCAGGGCCAGGCGCTGGTTGTTATTCAATCTCTTGAGTTACGACACATCGTTCGTTCAGATCGAGCAGGCTCTGTGCTCGCATTGCCCGCTGCTCTGGGTGCGCCGGTCAGGCGTGGTGATCCATTGGTGGTGGTGCAAGGTACGGGCGAGGCGGCAGATGTGCTGCCTCGCAAAGCACCTGTCGATCTCGGCCAATCACGAGGTGATCTCGCCGAATTGGCCGAAAGACAGGCTTATCTGACAGAGGAATATCGTGCAGAGAAAATCGCCAAGCGGCATGTTAAACAACAGCGTTCTCCACAGGAAAACCTGGCGGATCTGCTGGACGGGACGTTTCGTGAATACGGACCGTTAGTCACTGCATCGAGTTGGCAGAAAGAGGAATGGCTGCGTGAGACCACACAGGCCGATGGCCTGCTTATGGGCATCGGCCATGTAAATGGGGATCTGTTTACACAGGAGCATTCTCGCGTCATCGCTGTGCACTATGACTATATGGTCGTTGCGGGCACGCAAGGTGGCCGAGGCCACTATAAGCAGGACAGAATGTACGTGTTGGCCAAACGCTTTCGTCTACCAATTATCCTTTTTTCAGAAGGGGGTGGTGGACGACCTGGCATTAGCGGGGGTGAGCCTGCAGCCAAGGTAGACCTGGCGATCGCGTCGGGCTTACGTGAAGCATCGGGTTTAGAACCTGAGTCTGCATCTGTTGACATTGCCGGTCGGGGTGGAGGCGGCGTACCCATTGACAGCTATACCTTTACGATGTTGCCTGAGTTGAGTGGCCTGGTACCCCTGGTCGGGATCAATTCGGGTCGTTGTTTTGCCGGCAATACGGTATTGCTTGCCTGCTGCGATGTCATTATCGCCACAGAGAATTCAACAATTGGCCTCGGTGGGCCGGCCATGATCGAAGGCGGCGGACTGGGTATTTATACGCCGGAAGAGGTCGGTCCAATGTCGTTTCAGGTACCGAACGGTGTCGTCGACATTCTCGTTAAAGACGACGAGGAAGCGGTTCAGATCGCGAAAAAATATATTTCCTATTTTCAGGGATCGATTGAAAACTGGTCCGCCGCCGACCAAAGACAACTGCGGCATATCATTCCGGAAGATCGATCCGAGATGTACGACATTCGCGAGGTGATTAATACGCTTGCTGATGAGGCATCAGTGCTCGAGATTCGTCGCGCGTTTGGTGTAGGCATTGTCACTGCATTTATACGCATCGAGGGCATGCCTCTGGGGCTCATTGCCAACAACCCAGAACACCTCTCTGGTGCCATCGATAGCGATGCGTCTGACAAAGCGGCCCGCTTCCTGCAGTTATGTGACACTTTTGATGTGCCGGTACTTTCGCTGATGGATTGTCCCGGTATTGTGGTCGGTCCTGAACATGAGAGACAGGCATTGTTACGAAAGTGCGGCCGGCTGTTTGTGACCGGTGCCAATATGACCACGCCGATTTTCGGAGTGGTGTTACGTAAAGCCTACGGGCTTGGGGTCCAGGCTATGTGCGGTGGTAGCTCGATGGAGCCTTTCTTTACGGTCGCCTGGCCTACTGCAGAGTTTGCGCCGACGACGATTGATGGCAGTGTGCGCCTGGCTTTTGGGAAAGAACTCGATGCGATCGAAGACCTTGATCAACGCCAACAGGTCTACGAGCGGTTGGTAGGAGAACTTGTTGAGCAAGCGCGTGCGGTCAATTCAGGGGGAACAAGCTACGGAATTGATGATGTAATCGATCCGGCAGAGACGCGTGACTGGATCGCTCAGGCGCTGCGCACCGTGCCGAAGACGCCGACTCGCGTCGACAAAAAACGCCCGAACGTCGATACCTGGTAGGGGGAGTGATGAAGTTACTGGTGGCGAACCGAGGGGAGATAGCAATCCGTATCATGCGCGCGGCGGCGGAGCTGGACATCCCAACCGTCGCGGTGTATCCGCAGGATGATGCGGGGTCGTTGCATACTGGCAAAGC
>JAYZCO010000016.1:0-15545 GCA_036338285.1 Pseudomonadota bacterium | reverse complement strand
GACTAAACCCCAGAGCTTCAGCGGCTTGCACAAAGTCTCGGATGACAATGAAGTCACTGCCTATCTCTGCTTGCGGAAAATGAATACCTATCTTTGCCATGGAAACTCCCAAATCAAGATCATCCTTCCACGCCAATTCGCACTTATTGAGCACGAAATTGCTCTCATCCCACTATCGGCGCTGTGGTGCTGGTGCGATCAGCGTAACAGGCGCGTCTGAAGCAACGTCAAATCAGGACAGTGCAAGCTAAGCAGCCTAACGTTCTAGCCATTCAAAGTCTGTTCTGACATGCCTTCCGGTGGTGCATCCATCTTAACAATCCGGCCCGGGAACCCTTTGAAGTGTGGGATACCCTGCTCGTAATCAAGATTTTCAGGATCGTCAGGGCACAACACGGCATCACTGCTAATAAACGCGCCAGCGAGGTCAGCCGAGCCACGCAACTCGGGATACCACCAGCCATGTGGCACCCGGATGTGTCCTTCCTTCATGGAATCCTGCACCGAGACTTTGGCCGTGACATGCCCTGTCTCAGTTTCAAGCCTCACCCAGTCACCATCCGCTATCACCTGCCGATCTGCATCTGTAGGGTGCATGAAAATCTTTGGTGTAGGCATCCGCTTGCGCAACTCCTCAATTTGACGCTGCCCCGTCTGAAAGAAGGCATCTTCCCGCACACCTGTAAATACATAATAAGGATAGGCTTCACTCACACTAGGACCTTCCCGATAGTAAGGCAGTGGGTCAAAACCAAGATCTTCAAGAACGCTCGATTTGAGCTCCACTTTCCCGGAAGGGGTGGCGAAACCAATGTCTTCATACTTCTTATACTTCGGAGGCTCTGCGTACATATAGTTCTTGGCTTGAAACTCTTCAAACGTCATACCAGACGGCTCAAGCCGGTAGTCGAGCACTTCTTCGACACTGTCCCAGGGGAAATAGTTACCAAAGCCCATGCGATGGGCTAAATCGTGCCAGAACTGGAATGTGCCGGTGCAGTTTTCCGGCGGTTCGACGGTTTTCTGGGAAAGGGTCAAGCCCGTGCGCCAACTCCAGCTATCGGCAATATGGTTACGCTCACTGAAAACGTCACCCGGCAGTACATAGTCTGCAAGCATCGCCGTCGGCGTCATAAAGATCTCATGGGCGACGATCAGGTCCTGATTCATAAGCCCTTTGTAGATCTGGTGTTGATTGGGGTAGCTCATGAGCGTGTTGTTGCCCAGCGTGATGAAGGCCTTGATCGGATACGGATCACCGCTCACCATTGCCCGGAATGTCGCACTTGGATTCGCCATGTAGCAACCCATGACGATGTCGGCATAGGGATATCCCCAGACTTTTTCTGTCGCGTCACCGAGCATATCCTGCGCTCGATACGTGTAGGCCGGATGGAGATCTGAGCCCAATTGTTTTGCGCGCTGCTCACCACTCAATAATTCGTGATAACCGAGTTTGGATTCCGGCAGGTAGTTAGGATTGAAACCACCCATCAACTCCCCGCCCCGCACGTCGAGGTTTCCAGTCAATGCGCGGAGAACGCTGTGCAGCCGAATCGCTGAAGTGGATGAGATCTGCATATCGGTGATCGGTGTCCATGGAATGCAGGCACTCTCTGCCGTTGCATATGCTCTAGCGGCTTCGGCGATGAGTTCGGCACTCACTCCGGTGATTGTCGCCACTCGCTCCAGCGGATATTCAGCTACCCGTTCACAGAGCGCTTCAAAACCGACCGTCCAATCGCGAACAAAGTCTTCATCGTAGAGCTTTTCGTTGATGATGACGTTCAGCCAACCGAGACACATGGCCGCATCCGTGCCCGAGCGTAAGCGAAGGTGAAGATCTGCATGTTCGGCCTGGTCGGAGATGCGCGGGTCAAGCACGATGACCTTGGCACCATTTTTCCGCGCCAGGTTGATCGCATTGTAGATGGGTGTCCAGCTGTGCTTGCGAGGGTTGTGGCCGAAAAGCACCACACATTGGCTGTTCGGTATATCCGCACCTACAAACCAACCGTAGGTTAGCTTGTTGACCGCGGCGGTATTGCCCGCACACAAGGAAACCCCACTGATATAATTAGGGGTTCCCAGCGCGTTCATAAAGCGGCGGTCCATGCTGTGGGTGGTCTGGGTATTCCAACCGGACGTTGAAACCGCCAGCGCCTCCGGCCCGTACTCATCAACCACTTTCTGCAGCCGACCAGCAATCTCATCCATGGCCTGCTCGTAGCTGATCTCTTGCCACTTGTCTTCACCACGCTCGCCTATCCGTTTAAGCGGTTTTGTCAGCCGATCCTTATGATTATGGATTTGGGGCGCAGCGATCCCTTTGTAGCAGACATTGCTTGCCAGATGCGGGTTATCGTGCGCGATGATGCGCTTAAGCTTGCCATCTTCAGCCTCAGCTCGGAGCTGACAACCGATATCGCAAATCGTGCACACTGTGTAATTCTGTTCAGTCTCGATTGCTTCTGCCACAAAAACCTCCCCTGCCTCTTCGATCCCGTATTTAACTATATCCCGTCCAGAAATTCGCTTCGATCGTTTTACAGATCAATTGAGCCCCGAATCATTAGCCACAAGCCCACATGTCGGACAAAGCGGGTAGATTGCTTTTGTCTGAGGATAAGGGTCAGGTTGAAGTGTAAACAAGGCATACAGTCGCCGTGATCTGCTTATACATCGAGACCGAATAGGTGTGCCGCCAGGCCACCATTGATCCATCTCATTTGCGCTGGGGTAAAGCCGGCGTTTGTGACGACATCTAAAGGACTGGCGTCGCCGATCGGAAATGGCGAATCAGATCCCATCATCATACGATCCTCACCCACGATCTCGGCCATGAAACGCAATACCCTCGCATCGTGCACAATGGTGTCGTAATAGAGTTGCTGCAACGCTGCCTGAGGATCACTCAGGTTTGCATGGTTAAGTTCAAAGTTGCGTTGTAACCTGCCCAATACATACGGTAGCGCCGCACCACCCGTCACCGCCACGAGCCTGACACCGCTGTAGCGTGCAATATGGCCGGAGAAAATGATCCGCGAGACGGCGATCATTGTATCCGTGATGCGACCCACCGCATTGGCCATACCATAGTCATGCACGCGGTCATCACCACATTCGAACACCGGATGGACATACACGATCGCCCCTGATTCATGGGCCATACCCCAGAACGGATCGAGGTCAGGTGCATCCAGTACCCCGCCCGCCGCATCCGGTTGGGTGCCAATCATGATGCCTTTGAAGCCGTCATCCAATGCCTCTCTCAGAACCGACGCGGCCCGTGCACCATCCTGCAACGGAACGCTCGCCAGTGGGACAAATTGGGGATGTGCCAGGGCAACTTGCACCATGTGCCGGTTGATCATCCGTGCCCATGCGCTGCCTTCTGCTGCAGGTAATTCGTATCCCAACATGTCCAGCCAACAGCCGACGACCTGCCTGTCTACACCCGTCGACCTCATCCAATCAAGGCGTGCCGGGACGTCTTGCAGAGAGGGTGCCACGGATCGCGTCGAGCTCTTATCACAAAAACTGAAAGCAAGGTCGGCTTCGTGCTTGCTGACCAATGAAACGGATGGAAATTCCGCCTGCCTGGCCTTGATTTCGGCCAAGAGTGCTTCTGGCACGAGGTGCGCATGTGCATCGATGATCATAGGTTTCATTCTGCATGATTTCGTCCCCCGGTATCCACTGTAGAGCTCATTTGTGGAAGTCACTGGCGGACAAGGCCCACACCTGATATCAAGGGCACTGGCTTAAATTCACGGAATTCTACTCATGCATGGAGGTGATCAGAGGAGTGACGGCATTGGCGCGAATAAACGGCGTGCTGAAGACCACCGGCTCCTCACCGGACGGGGGGTTTTTGCAAGCGATGTCACACCGGCATCGACCTGTCATGCTGCCATCGTGCGATCACCATACGCCCACGCCACAATTCACTCGATCGACGTGCAAACTGCTGCCGCCAGGCCAGACGTTTTAGCTGTCTTGACCGGCGCCGATGCCGCCGCCGACAGGCTCGCACCCATTCCACACAATGTCAGCTGGAGCGGAGCACCGGATGCAACGCTGCGCCTGCCACCTCGATTTGAAGTGTTCGTAACCAAGCACCTGCTGCTCCCGACAGACCGAGTTCGCCACGTCGGCGAAGCCGTGGCCATCGTCGTAGCGGAAACTCCCGCCGGTGCGGTCGACGCCGCGGAATCAGTCAAGATCGACTATGAGGAACTACCTGCCGTCACTGACGCCCGCATGGCAATGATGCCCGAGGCACCTCGAGTTTGGCAGGATTGCGACCAAAATATGGCGCTGACTTGCGAGGTGGGCGACCGAATAGCCACTGAGCAAGCTTTTGACGGTGCTGCACACATCATCGAGTTCGACGGCATCGTCAATCGTGTAACCGGCGTGCCTATGGAGCCCCGAGCTGTCATCGGCGAGTACAATGCGACCAACGACCACTACACGTTGCGAACTGCTTCGGGATCCGGAGCGGTCCGAACCCGTGATCGACTGGCCGAGATATTAGGCGTTAAGCCCTCCCAATGCCGTGTTGTATTCGGCGACATGGGCGGCAATTTCGGCACGCGGAATGCATTCTATCCGGAATTTGCCCTACTGCCCTGGGCTGCACGAAAAGTGGGCCGGCCAATCAAATGGACAGCAACACGCCTGGAATGTTTCCTCAGTGATTACCAGGCGCGGGATTTCGTCTCACAGGCTGAGTTAGCGTTGGATGAACAGGGCAACTTCCTGGCTCTGCGTGGAGAAAACACAGTGAACCTCGGCGCCCAGACAGCCTACTTCTGGCCATTGCGCAAGGGCCTTTCGATGATGCAAGGCGTCTACCGCATCCCCCACGTCTGGTTTCAAGGTCACGCTGTGCTGACCCACACCATGCCTACAGCCGTCTATCGCAGTGCAGGACGCCCGGAAGCGATATACATCATCGAACGCTTGATCGATCTTGCAGCCACGTCCTGCGGCTTTGATCGCGTCGAGCTCAGGCGAAGAAATCTCATACCCGACGACGCCATGCCTTTCACCAACGGCGTCGGCGCAACCTATGACAGCGGCGACTATAGCGCTGCAATGCACCGAGCCCTGGACGAAGCCGATTGGCAGGGCTTTTCGGCACGCCGTGCCAAAGCAGCCTCACAGGGACGCTGTCGCGGCATCGGCATCGCCAACTATATCGAAATCACCAGCGGTGTACCGCGCGAGCGTGCCGAACTAAAAGTGCGCGACAACGGCAGCGTGGAACTCGCTGTCGGCACCATGAGTAGCGGGCAAGGCCATGAAACCAGCTTCCCCCAGCTTGTCAGCGAATGGCTCGGCATTGACTTCGAGCGGATACATTTCGTTGCCAACGATACAGATCGGATTAGCGTGGGCGGGGGCTCCCATTCCGGGCGTTCCATGCGCCTGATCAGTATCGCCATCGCCCAGGCCGTCGAAACCCTTGTCAGCAAAGGCAAGGCGATTGCTGCACATCTATTACAAACCACCCACGACAACCTCACCTTCGCTGACGGGACCTTCACGGCTTCAGGTGGCGGATGCGCCGACCTCGGTGCTGTGGCCCAGGCCGCTCGGGATCTAGATACATTACCCACTGAACTGCGTGGTCCCTTTGAATCCGTGGGCGATATCACCAACCACGCGGGTGGCTATCCCTATGGTGCTCACGTATGTGAAGTCGAAGTGGATCCCGAGACGGGGATGGTGGAAGTTGTGTCTTGGACGGGGGTCGACGACGTCGGTCTGGCAGTAAATCCACTGATTCTGCACGGTCAAGCCCATGGCGCGGTGGCCCAGGGAATCGGCCAGGCACTGTGTGAAGAAGTTCGTATTGATCCTGACAATGGCCAACCTTTGACCGGCACCTTCATGGACTACGCCATGCCCAGAAGCGACACCATCCCACCAATCAATGCCGTCATCACCGAGTATCCTGCGAGCTCACATCCTTTTGGCATTCGACCTGGGGGTGAAGGTGGCACAACACCAGCACTGGGCGCCTTGATCAACGCCGTCGTCGATGCCTTGTCCGAATTCGGCGTCAACCACATTGACATGCCAGCGACACCGGAGCGCGTCTGGCGAGCAATCCAGACTACAACACCCACGGACTCGGAGGATAGCTGCTGAGCATTCGAGACATCGCCATGGCATTCAGCGTTCGCGAACAACACTGTCACCGCGACCTGACCTTCTCGTTTGTTAACAACCCCGCTAAGCTGCGAGTACCATGATGCTTAAGAAGCGTTTAAGGTTGGCCGAGTTGAATAACCCGCAAAGCCAATCATCGACTTGAACAGGAGTTGAACATGCGACCAAGTTTAGTGATCGACGCGGACGGCCACATTACCGAGCCCGAATCAGTGTGGACAGAATATACTTCCGCCAATATGCGTGACCGAGTGCTTCAGGTCACCACCGAAAACGGACGCAGCCGACTCCAAGTCGACGGATATTCCCGGGGCGATGACGGGCCGGGGCCTGCCGAGGCGTGTATTCCCGGTGGTATGGAACAAGGCAAAAACCTCACCTGGGCCGACCTATTACCCGGCGGGTACGATCCCGCAGCAAGACTCGATGTGCTGGACGAGGAAGGCATCGACAAAGCCTTGTTCTTCCCGTCAGTCCACTTGTTGTGGGGCGATATCAGGGATGTCGACGTCAGTGCCGAAACCTGCCGAGCGTACAACAATTGGATGAGTGATTTCTGCAAAACAAATCCGGACCGATTGTTCGGTATGGGTATTATTCCGCTACAAGACCCTGTGCGCGCAGCATCGGAAACTGCACGAATGGCTGATCTGGGCTTACGCGGAGTTGTCATCCGACCAGAGCGTTTCAACGGCCTCGCGCTGTACGACGAGCGGTGCGATCGAATCTGGGAGATCGCGCAGGCTGACGATATCGCCATTGGCATTCACGGCAGTTTCGGCTCGAGAATGAAAGGGTTCTCCTCCGAGCGTTACGCGGGCAACATCTTCTACGACCACATGATTGCGCATCCCTTTGGTCAAATGGCCGTGATGATGGATGTGATCGCCGGCGGCGTATTGGATCGCTTCCCTCACTTGCGCGTCGGCTTTTTCGAAAGCGGGCTCGGCTGGATCCCTTATTGGATCGACCGGTTGGACGAACATTTCGAAGTGATGGGCCATCATACGCCGTGGCTCAAGCGCCGACCCAGCGAAATCTTCCAGGAACAGTGTTTTGTCTCGATGGAAGCAGACGAAGAGACAGGACTGCGTTGGATGGCCGAGAAAAACCTTTTGGAATCAGTGTTGTGGGGTTCGGACTATCCTCACTTCGATTCCACCTATCCCGGCGCGTACACAGCCGCTCAGGCCACGTTTGACGCAGTTGGTGAAGACGTCGCCAGCAAAGTCGTCCTGGCCAACGCGCAAAGGTATTTGGGGTTTTAACAAACCCTTGGCAAGAAATTGCTGGGCATCGCCATCGTCTCCAATCCAGCTTCAGGCACCTCGCCAAGTGTCGCACCTTTTTTCAGACTCATTTGTATACGAGCGTTATTTTTTCCCGTCCTCTTTGTGGTGTTTGTGCCTACGCTCATGATTCTTCCCTTTTTGGATCAGTTACTCATCTTCACGCCGAAGCGCAGGTGTCTCCACGACTTGGCAGCCGGTACTATGGTTATTCGGAACAATCCACATCAGGAGAAAGGCGAATGAACATACTGTTGAACTTATTATTGATACTCAACGCGTTAACCGAAGGTCTGGCGGCAGCCGGTCTTATTGGCGGACCAGACGGTATAAGCGCAGCGGGCTCAGGTCAGATGTGGTCCATGCACTACGGCTTTGCAGCCCTGTCAATTGCGAGCATTTCCATCTGGGTGTGGCCACATCGCCATCACCTTCAATCCATCACCATCGCGCTCGGCACATTACTCGTATTCCATACTGGACTGTGTGCTTCCCTCGCCCTCGCCGGTGATCAGGCCGCAGGAATGGCAGCCCACGGTTTGCTTGCAATTATGTGCGTGATTCTTTTTGTGCAACGGCGCACCTTCGCAGAAGCGTAGCGAGCAGCATTCACAATGCAAGCTAACGACGTCGCAAAGACTGGCTGAACAGAGCAAGCAAAGAGGCAACCATGACACGCGAAGTGAATTTCGGCCTGTGGTATGACTTCAGAAATCCGGCGCAGCAGATGGGTTTCGAAGATTTTTATACAACGACCCTTGAACAGATTGCATGGGCAGAAGCGCTGGGATTTGATTCAGTCTGGCTCACAGAACACCATTTTGTGGATGATGGCTATACACCCTCCCCGCTCGTCATTGCAGCCGCCATTGCCCAGAAAACGAAGGATTTGCAGATAGGCACCAACTTGATGCTGTTACCTTTGGCGGATCCTATCCGCTTAGCCGAAGATGCCGCCACTTTGTCAATCCTGAGCGGGGGCCGTTTTGACCTTGGTGTTGGCCTCGGTTATCGCCAGGTCGAGTTCGACTACTTCGATCGTCAGCTCAAGCATCGGCCTAGTCTGATGGAAGAAGGCATCGACATCATTCGTCAGGCATGGAGTGGTAAACCGGTCAACCACGAAGGCCTGAGATTTCAGGTCGACAATTTGACGGTCGCACCTGTCCCGCCCACATTACCGCGCTTGTTAATGGGCGGCATGGTTGAACCTGCTATCGCACGGGCAGCACGTTTAGGCGATGGCTTCCTGTCCACAGGCGGGATCGGGCACGCTGAATACATACAGGCACTCGACGCAGCAGGGCGACCGCGCAGCGAGGGTGCTATTTTCGCTGGCCACTGGGCTGTGATATCAGCTGACCCTGAAAAGGAAGCCACTCTGATCGGTGACTATGCGCTATACCAGATAAACCAATACATTAAATGGGGGGCCTTTGGTCCGCCGGATCAAACACCTGAATTCGCCAGCCCAGCAGATGCCTTGCGCGACGGCTTATACGAAATGCACGACGGCAACAGCGCTGTGACGGCGCTTACCCTTCTACTGAACGAGTATCCCGAGATCAAGGACGTGCACTTCTGGGCGCAATTCCCTGGCGAGCCCTTTGAGCAGGGCAATGCCCGAATCGAATACATGGCGAAAAACGTGTTGCCTCGTGTGAGGGAACAGATCACCCACTGACGCATGCTACCTAGGTTCAATACACGACCCCAGTCGTGCTGCGTTACTCAAGGACGAGGAGAAGGTTGCCTGGCATGTGGTTGTAGATGCCATAGCCGGAGCTCACCACCAGTTTGCCATTGAGCGCGACAGGACCTGCCGCACCACCGAAAGAGCCACCCCTGGCCGGCTTGCTCGACACGCTCTCGTACTCGCGTGTGCTGTCCAGTTGCCAGACGACCTCGCCGCTGTCCACCGCGTAGGCTCTCAACCATCCATCCATCGCACCCGCAATCACAACATCACCCATAACACTGGGGACTTGTGAAATACCAGGATGGCACAAGGCACGTCCCTCACAACGATCCGCATGGATCGTCGACCACAGCAGTTGCCCGGTGTTTATGTCCAGCGCATGCATGCCAGGGCGATCCGGAAATTCATAGGTTCGACCGTCTGACATATCGCTGATCGGAACAAATAATCGCTGTCCCGCAGCGGCCATACCGAAATGAATCCCGCCTTGAATGCCGCCACGTCCGACTCGGGTCTGCCACACCAGGTCACCCGTATCAGGATCGATGGCATGCACATAGCCCGACTTTTGCCCGGCGACAACCAGATCACCATGGCTTGCGCTGTTTACCAGGATAGTTGGGCCGCCGAAATCGAAGTCGGGCCCGTCTTCTGAAGGGCAATTGTCCGGTGTGTCCGTATCGCAAGCGACGTTCCACGCATCTCCTGCAGTCGCTTGAAATACCCACTTAACCGCGCCTGTATGCATGTCTAACGCGAACAGCGCATCACTGGTGTCTGTGGCTGGTGACGACATATTTTCACCGGTACCAAAGTAAAGCTGGCCGCGTTTGACATCGATCGAAGGCGTATTCCAAACAACCGCGCCCGAAGGCCCAAGCATCGGTGTGCCGGCGGCGTTTTTCTTTTGCTCGGTGGCGGGCTGATCGATGGTGTAGGCCCGCCACTTTGTCTCTCCCGTCGCCCCATGCAATGCCAATATGGACCCGCGAAAGGTACAACAGGGATAATGTGGATCAATGGCGAGGCTCACTTCCAAAGCGGATACCGGAACAAACAGCACCCCGTCATAGTAGGTAGGTGCCGCCGTGATGGTCGCGTTTGGGTGATCGTCCACGCGCACGCGCCACTGCAGGGCACCGTCAAAAGCATCCAGTGCATAGGCGTTGCCGAGCACATCACCAAAGAAAACGTGAATCAGCGCCGTTTCAGACCCTGAAGGCTCAACTAAGATGCCGGTACGAACTTCTGCAGCGGCCTGAAAAGACCAGACCTCGCAACCGCTGTCCTGGTCCAAAGCGTAGACACGACCATTGTGCGAGCCCACGAATAAAAGCCCACCGGCAAACGCAGGTTGTGAGCGGGCTCGATTGGCACCCGGGAAATCGACCGACCATCTGGGTGTTAAGTCCGCCAGAGTCTTACGTTCGATGCCCGCTTCAGCCCCTTCGATATGCCGCGTATTGGTCACCTCAAAGCCCCATGCCGAAGATCGGGGTTGCTTGCTTGGATCAAATACCTGGCCGGCATCACATAGGGGTAAGGCGCCAACATCCGCGCCAAAGGAACTCCCAGCAAGGTATTCAGAGACGGCTATTTGTTCACCGACAGTGAGCCCGGCCGCTTCGGTTTGCATAACCCCACGATTCAACGTCGCGTAAATAGACTCCGGGGTCATCAACCCAATCATCTCCCTGTGCGGTGCTTTCTTGACCGCACCGTTGTGGCAGGTCGCACACACCTGATCATAATGCGTCTTGCCAGGATGAGATTCCTTAGCCCGGATGGCATCCTGTATTGCCTGCATGCTGTTCGGGTCGACCGCGACCGGTGGGGTATCCGCCCCGCATCCCACCAGCAGGATAGACGTGATGAATGCGGTTAGACCTGAGCGCAACTTGCAATCAACGGATTTCCTCTCCACCCTTTTAGTCTGCCCAGGAATGAACTTCTGGTAACACCTTCTCGGCGAATAGCCGCATGCTATTTTCTGCATTTTCATGGGACATGCCCCCATAGCTGATCTGCACAGTCAGGTCAAAATCGCCAATGTCTCTCTTGCGTTGCTCTAACCCCTCAAGTATCTGGGTAGGGGTACCCCACGTATTGATGTCGACAAAGCCATTGGCTGCTTCTTCCATGCCTGATTCCTGCAATGCCAGCGCGCCTGTTGCGTAGTCACCATACCCTTTCATCTCAGAGAAGTGGGTACTGGCCATTTCGTAATGTTCCATCACGGTCACATAGTAATTTGCCATGTGCTCGCGAGCCAATTCCGCAGCCTTGTCCGCACTTTCATCACAGCTTAAAAAATCTACACAAACCGGCGAGGGGATTTTTCGGTCGGGGTGACTTTGCGCAAAGAGTGTTCGGTAGGTGCCAAAATGATCCTGCATTTCCGCCCATGGCTTCTGCGCAAAGCTCATCATTTTTGCGCCCATTTTCGCAACCACAGGCACCGAATCTGATGACATGCCCACGGCGTAGATGCGATCACGCCAGCTCTTGCCATCGATTCCTCGCGGGCGTACTTCAATCGCTTTTTGCGGATAGTAAGGGCCCTCGCCTTCAACGATTCCGGTTTCAAGCCCGCGTACAATCATGTCCGCCGCCTCATCGAATCGGTCTCGCGCCTCGTTCATATCAACGCCAAAAGCCTCATACTCGCGACGGGCCAAGCCTCGGCCCACACCCAGTTGAGCACGCCCACCGCTTAGGTGATCCAACACCAGCATGCGCTCTACCGTACGTAGAGGATGGCTATGCCATGGCAGGATGATGGCACCCGGAAGAAGACTGATGCGTTCAGTTTTGGCTGCCATATAGCTCAAGAACTGCAGGTTGTCGGGTGACATCGCGTAGTTCCAGAAGTGATGCTCGACGGCACTTAACGTATCAAAGCCGAGCGGCTCAGCGAGCCCGGCCAGATGCATGTCCCGCTCATACGCCGCGGCATCGCTCATGCCATCCTGAAAATTCTGAAAAACCATCAGCAGGCCAACTTTCATCTGTACGCTCCGTAAGATTTGTGCAAAGGCTGTAGTAACAACTTTAATGTAATTGAAATTTCACCTTTTATCATGCGACAGGCTGATGGTATGCGAGTTTTGTCATCAGACATAAGCAAGTACCCAAAGGGAGATTGGGGGCGTGATCTAACAGCAGGCAACGGCGAGAACGCCTGCTTTGATGCCCAGGTATAAAGACATTTCAGAAACAAAATCCGTGCAGATGGAAAGCATGTTTATTCGGCCTACACCTCAATATACGACGACGTCGTGCAAATTTTAGGTCACCAATTTTTGTTACCACGAATCTAATCGTAGTAGCTAAAGATAGCCCGTCCAGATACTCTCAGCGCGATGGGGAATACAGAGGCAGTCAACGGACAGTGAATCAATCCAATGCGACCCAAACTAAAACGGGTGGGCGTTACGCCCACTATGTTCTATTCGTTCTGGTTTTGGTCTACATCTTTAACTTTATAGACCGTAACATTCTGAGCATTCTCGCCGAGGACATTAAAGCCGACCTCGGTATTGGCGATGCTCAGATGGGATTTCTTTACGGCACCGTATTTGCCGTCTTCTATGCCGTATTCGGCATCCCCCTGGCTCGATTTGCCGATGTATGGACACGCCGAAGCCTTGTCTCGGTCGGACTCGGATTCTGGAGCATCATGACTGCCGCCTCCGGACTGGCACGGTCTTTCGGTACACTGACTGTTTTACGGATAGGCGTGGGTATAGGCGAGGCCAGCGCATCCCCTGCCGCTTACTCAATGCTCTCCGATTACTACCCACCCCGCCTGCGAGCCACCGTCATTGCGATTTATGCCGCCGGTGTTTACATCGGTGCCGGTATCGGGATTTTCTTGGGCGGCTATATACTTGAAGCCTGGGCCGCGGCTTATCCGGTCGATCCGCCCTTTGGACTCAAAGGTTGGCAGGTCGCGTTCATGGCCGTCGGTATTCCTGGCATAGTCATGGCTATATGGGTACGTACCTTACGCGAGCCCACCCGAGGCATCAGCGAAGGCTTAACGACGGCCAAACACCCCCATCCTTTTCGGCTGCTTGGCCAGGAATTGATGGCTGTGCTGCCCCCTTTTAATCTGATCGGTTTACGCGGGCACCCACGCGTATTGCGTAAAAACCTGCTCCTGGCCGGTCTGTTTGCACTGTCGGCCTGGGGTTTAATCCTGCTGACCGGGAGTATCGCGCAATGGGTGACCACTGCCTTCGGCGTCTGGGTAACCGTAACCTGGACACAATCGCTTAAGATTCGCGACCCTGCCACGCATCAGATGATGTTCGGGTCGAAAGCCTTTATCTATACGATGCTCGCTTTTCCTACCATGGCATTCATCGGCTACGGAGCTGGATTCTGGGTTCCTCCCCTGCTTTTGCGCGTCTATGACGTTGGGGCAGCAGAAGTCGGCATGTACATCGGCATCGGTGCAGCAGCCGGTGGTTTTTGTGGCATCACATTGGGAGGCATGCTGGCTGACAAGCTCAAGCAAATCATCCCTTCCGGTAGGTTGATACTGGGCTATATTGTCGTTTTTGGGAAAGTACCGCTTTTACTGTGGGTGCTTTATACAGACAGCCTGGTTACCGTCTACATCATCAACTTTTTCCTCACGGCTTTCTCTGCCTGCGGAGGTGGCGTACCACCCAGTACCGCCAGCGATCTGGTCATGCCTCGCATGCGGGCAGTCGCTGGTGCCTTCTACATTCTGCTGAACACTTTCATCGGACTTGCCCTGGGGCCATATGTCATTGGTCAGATTTCAGACATGTTTTATGCCTCTGGAATGGATTATGCAGGTGCCCTGCGTGCCGCTATCGCGGTCGCAATCTTAAGCCTGCTTCCGGCGCTGTACTTTCTTGTGATGGCACAACGCCATTTGCCGTCCGATGAAGCGCGTCGGCTCGAACGAGCCAAAGAACTTGGTGAGCCAGTTGAAGATGTTGCAAGCGAAACAGCATAGATCGGTGGTCGATAATCTGGGAAGTGTATCCCGTGCATAGGGCGTCTGCAGACCCAACTGCAGGCCCAAAATGGTCCGAGTGAGCGACCCGGCTTGTCCTGCAAGGTAGGTTTAAATATCAGCGAACGGGCTCGATTGGCGTCGGACAGTGAGACTCCGACTCAATCATCTCGGCCGCTAGTAGACACAAGTCTTCGCGATATAACTCGGCGTACACCTGGATTCCAGTTGGCAACCCGTCTGAAACACCGGTAGGAAGTGCAACCGAAGGAATCCCAAGCACATTTCCGGGGGCGATAAATGGCCAACTATCCCTTAATACACCAATGCCCTTATCGGGGTCTAAGTCGGTATCGATAGGCCATGGCAATGTCGCCCAGGTCGGGCCAACAGCAACCGTATATTCAGTTAAGAAAGCCGACCACAGTCGTCTCAATCGTCGGCGTTCAATCATCGCTTCATCCAGGGTTAAGGACTGAATATCGAATACCGCCGTCAGCCGTTGCAGATAAGCCAGCGTCTCGGGCTTTACCACGTCCTTTGATTCCTCAAAGGAAGATCCTTGCATCAGGATCTTGCCCCAAATCTCATATACACGGTCGAGTTCCGGTGCCTCCACCTCTTCTACTGACCAACCTCTGTCCGACAGTATGGCGCCCGCTCTTTCGATCTCACCTTTGATCGCGCCCGGGATGTCATACCCCACCATCTCCGTCACCAGCGCCGCTCTTGGGCTTTGTGGAACAACACCTTGAAGCGGTACGTCAACAGATTGCGGGTCATCAATATGTCTCCCCGCCAGTATCGAGAGTCCGACGCGCAAATCGTTGACCGATCGCGCCATCGGACCGTCGGTCAGGAAAGCACCTGATACGCCCATATCAACAGGCTCAATCGAACTCACAAAAGGCACTCGTCCTATAGAAGGTTTTAACGCCGCGATACCACAACAATAGGCCGGGTTACGTAGCGACCCACCAATATCATTGCCCAAGCCGAAAGGTGTCATACCGGTAGCCAGCGCCGCGGCCTCTCCACCGCTCGATCCACCGGGTGTCAATTTTTGATTCCAAGGGTTCTTGGTTCTTCCGCGTAAAGGGTTATCGGTATCAAGGCGCGCGCCCATTTCAGGTAAGTTAGTCCGTGCAATGGGTATGGCACCGGAATGGATCATGCGATCGACTATGGGCGCGTTCTGCTCTGGCACTGCCTCGGCCAGCGCCGCCAAGCCTTGCGTCGTGGGTGTGCCCACCAAATCGATATTTTCTTTAACCGTAAACGGCACTCCGTGAAACGGGCGCTGTCGATCTTCGTCCTTGGCCTTATCCGCTTTATCCGCTGCCGCCAGGGCTGATTCGCCGAGCGTCATCGTGATCGCGTT
>JAYZCO010000015.1:0-87936 GCA_036338285.1 Pseudomonadota bacterium | reverse complement strand
TGCCACGGACGGATCAGAGATCAAGGCATTACTTGACTGGGAGCTATCTACCATCGGGCATCCGTTGGGAGACCTTGCCATTGCCTGCCAGTTCTTCTACAGCGATGAAATCACCCGTGCGGAGATCAAAGCGCTGGGTGTACCAGAAGAGCAGGCGCTGATCGAGTTGTACTGTGCGTTAACCGGGCGCTCAGGAGTCGACAACTGGGCGTTTCATATCGCTTTTTGCAAATTCAGGCTGTCGGCCATTTGCCAGGGCGTATACAAGCGTGGACTGGATGGGAATGCTTCCTCGCAAACGGCACTCGAGCAGAGGCCTCATGCACAAAGCGCGGCGAAACACGGATGGATGGTTGTCGAAGGCCTCGCGTGACCAGAGGCTGTCCTTGTTGGTTATCGGGTGGCAATCCCGTGCATCATAAATGCCGCGATCTTAGGTCCCTTTTGATAACCTGACTCGAAGCTTTTTATTTCGAACCCGCCAGCAGTGACGAGATCATCGATGCGCCGGGTCAGATGGCATCCTCCTGCAACGACTTTCCAATACGGTTCAATGCGCTGTTGCCATTTGCTGATCTTGGGTTCGGGCGATTGACCGTGTTCTACGAAGATAAGTTTGCCATCGGGTTTCAGCGCCCGATACATTTCAGCGATCGCCGCCTGAGGATCAGGAATGCTGCACAATGTCCAGGTACACACCACTGTGTCGAATGTTTCGCTTCTCACCGGGATCGACTCACCGGATACACCAATAACGGCAACGTCTGCCCGTATGCGGTCTGCACGTTGTCTGGCTTTTTGGGTTAGCGCCTCAGCGGGATCAACTCCGGTGATAGATTCAACCGCACAACCGTAGTGCGAGAGATTGAGTCCGCTACCGATACCAATTTCTAAGACCTTACCGGCCGCCTGTGACACATAACGGCTGCGTAAATTTGTCATAGGCGGTTGACTGCATGCGCTATCAATAAGCAGCGGAAGGATCTTTCGCTCGTAAAAACCGGTCATCTATGTATTAACACCCTATGTTGCCGTCCCGGTGGAGCTTGGCGATCTCGTCTGATGACAGATTAAGTATATCTGCAAGATGACGGTTCGTATCCGCACCCAGACAAGGCGCGGGTGTTCTGATGCCGTCAACGCGATTTCGCAGGCGCCAGGGAATACCCGCATGGGCTCTCTTACCCACTTCCGGATGCGTCAGCCGTTCAATAAAACCACGTTCGTTCAGATGAGGGTCTTGGACGACATCCTCGGTATTGAGGGTTGGAAATGCGGGTATACCTTGTGCTTGTAACAGGCGGGTGAGATCCCAACGATCGCGCTGCGCAGTCCATGCTGAAATAAATGATTCAAGCTCGCCTTCATTTGATTGGCGATCTGCCAGCTTTGTAAAACGCTGATCAGTCGTTAAACCGGCATCGATTAAACCGGCAAGTCTTCGCCACTCCTCGTCGTCTCTGCAAGCAATGGAGATCCACCTGTCTTCTCCTTCACAGCGAAAGATGCCGTGTGGAGACATGTATCTGCTGCGGTTGCCGATGCGTTCAGGTTGAGTCCCGTTAATTGCAAATTCCATCCAGGCTTCGACATTAAGCACGCCGGTGGCCTCCCACAGAGTGATGTCAAGGTGCTCACCGACGCCTGTCTCTTCGCGTTTCAAAAGCGCGCCAACAACTGCATAGGCTGCGGTAATACCCGCTGTTGGATCCGGCATCGACAGGCCGATTTCTTCGGCTTCGCCGCCGAGATAACCTGTGCCGGCCGCGAGGCCCGTCAAGGGTGGGATAGCCGGACCATAACCTATGTATTGACGATAAGGGCCAGTCTGTCCGTAGCCGGAGACGCTGGCGAGAATAACCCTCGGATTGATTGCATGCAGGGTGGCGTAATCTAACCCCAGTCTTTCCATAACGCCGGTTGCGAAGTTTTGTACAACAACATCGCAGCGAGCAACCAGCTGCTTAACCAGGGATATGCCCTCGTCGCTGGTAAGGTTGATGGCGATACTTGTTTTGCCCTGATTCCATTGATTGAACATGCCTGAGCAATTCAAGCCTTCTTCGATGTCCAGCGGGTATACAGGTAGGCGCCTGTATAGATCGGGGCGAAGTGCCGATTCCAGTCGTATGACGTCCGCGCCAAGATGTGCAAGGTTTAAAGAACAGAACGGTCCTGCCCACGCCCAGGTCATGTCCAAAACGCGCACGCCTTGCAACGGACTCTGAGCGGTGTGTGTGATCGCCGGTGTTGGTGCTTTTTCAATCTGGGCAAATACGGATTCGGTATGTTCTCCTAAACGCGGGGCAGGCATACGTATGGGTGCGCGTCCGGACGTCGTTAAGGGGCTTGCACCCGGAAGTATCACATCGCCAAGATCAGGTTGAGACACCGTTTCAAAAAATGATCGCGCGGCGAGGTGCTCATTGTTGGCTAGCTGGTCCAACGTGAATACGGGCGCGACGCATATGCGATGTTTTTGTGCGGCGTGGTAAAGGTCCTCAGCTGTCCACTCGCTGACGAACTCCTGTACGAACATGTGCACCAGGTCCTGGTTTTCATTGCGGGCAGGCTGATCGGCAAAGGTGTCCAAAAACGCCCAATCGGGATTGCCCATGAACGCCACCAGGCGCTCCCATTGGTCCTGTTCGACGCACACAATGAATATCGGAGCATCTTTTGCCTGGAATATGCGCCATGGGATGAGGGCTCGAAGACCGTGACGGGTAGCGATTTCTTCTTTGTAACTGTATGCCGGTATGCCCACTTCAAGCACCGATGCAACATACTCCTGCATCGAAAGGTCAATAAAATCGCCTTGGCCGGAGCGTTTTGCGTCACGCCAGACAGCCAGCGCGGCGGTTGCTCCCGCTAAACCTGACATCAACATGCATTGATCGCCGATCACTTTTAGCGGCGGGAGTTCGGGATCGGTATGTGTTGCAGGACACAGGTTAGCCCAGCCGCCGGCGTTGCTCAGCGTCAACTCGGTCGCGTGCAGGTCTGCATTGGGCCCTGTGGCACCAAAAGGGGTGAGAGAAAGCGTGACGAGTGACGGATATTCGTCAGCCAGCGTCTCCGGGTCAACACCGAGGCTGAGCGCCTGCGATCGGATCAGCCCGTGAACAAGTATGTCAGCTGAGGCCAATAGTTTTGCCAAGCCCTCACTGGCTTCAAGGCGCATTTTAACGGATTGCTTATTGACGTTGAGGGCAATGAAGTAGCCACTCTTCTCAATATGCGCCTTTCCTTTAGGAAATGGCCCGTGATGGCGCAAAGCATCACCCTGTGGAGGTTCGAGCTTTATGACATTGGCACCCTGATCACCGAGCAATTTGGCCGCGTAGGCGGGCGCGACTCCGCTGGATATTTCAATCACGCGCAGGTCGGATATGGATCGTTCGCTCATGGCGGCAACTCAAAGCCCTGACTGCTCCCTTCGCAGAGGATGATACCAGCCGTTGAGATAGGTTACAGTCGCAAACGGACACTAGGAGAGAGAGATGGATTACACAACGGCAGACATGGAAAATTTGTTCGAGTCGGTAAAAAACTGGGGAAAATGGGGTGCGGAGGACGAACGTGGGGCACTTAATTACGTCACGCCCGAGATGATTGCGGGTGCTGCAACGTCCGTGACGTCGGGTGAAAGCATCAGCTGCTCACTGGAATTTCCCACGCGTCCAGCACCGGATAACCCGCGACCCGCGCAGCATATGATGGTCGTTGCCGGGGATGCCTGTACCCATGGAGAAGGCATCGAAGCGGCAATGGATTATATCGGTGTGGCTTTTCATGGTATGGCCGTTTCCCATCTGGATGCGCTGTGTCATGTCTTTGTTAATCAACAGATGTACAACGGCTTCGCTGCGAGCGACGTTCTCAGCACCGGTGCATTGCGCAACTCAGTCATGGCAGCCAAGGATGGTGTGTCGGGGCGTGGCGTACTTTTGGATATTCCTCGTCATCGAGGCGTGGAATGGCTAGAAATTAACGAAACAATTGGTGCGGATGAATTATCGGCGTGTGCGCAAGCACAGGGTGTCACGGTGGGTGCGGGTGATATTCTTTTGATTTCTACCGGTCGGGACGCGCGACGCAATGTCAAAGGGCCATGGTCGCCAGCCGAAGGTCTCGCGGGCCTGGATGCATCCTGCGTGGAGTGGTTGTACGAGCGGCAAGTTGCACTTCTTGGCTGTGATGGGGTTTCGGATGCTATACCAAGTGGTGATGCGGACGGCTGGCCCATGCCCATACATCAATGTGGCATTGTCGCTATGGGTCTGCATTTGCTCGACAATCTGAGGCTGGATCTTCTCATGGAAGCCTGTAACCGGCATAACCGGTGGACTTTTTTCCTGCTGGTGGCGCCGCTTCGGGTAAAGCGAGGCACGGGTAGTCCGGTCAACCCGATCGCGATTTTCTGAGGATACGGATTCAACTTAGCGTGCAGGCATGCCTGCACGCTTGTGTTGTCGTCCGGCACGTTCGGTTTGTTTGCGAACGCGGGTTTAAGGGCGCAGGCCTTCTGGTGTGAAGCCGTCAGATTGAAAACCTCAGGATGGAAGAGGTTAAGCGTTATGACCTACATGGCTTTGAGACTGATCAAGGCCCGTGAGACGATATGAAGGCTGATTGAAGGAGATAGGTATGAAGCTGGGACTGATGCTGGGCGTGGTGGATGATCATCACAAGCAGGTCGAGCTCGCGCTTGAAGCGGAGCGACTGGGATACGATTCCGTGTGGTTCGGGGAAATCTACGGTTCGGATTGCTTTACGCCGCTTTCCTGGATAGGTGCCAGGACGGAACGTCTAAAACTTGGCACGTCGATCATGCAGCTGTCTGCTCGCACGCCGGCTAATGTGGCGATGACTGCCACCACCCTCGATCTTTTTTCTGCGGGACGTTTGATTCTCGGCATTGGCGTATCGGGCCCCCAGGTTGTTGAAGGCTGGTATGGACAACCCTATGGTAAACCGTTGGCACGAACACGGGAATGGATCGAGTTGTTCCGAAAATTTATGCACCGTGACGCGCCGGTTGATTTCGAAGGAGACTACTTCCAGTTGCCACTACAGGGTGGTACGGGCCTCGGCAAACCCCTGCGCCTGATATCACATCCGGTCAGGCAGCATATCCCGCTCTATCTTGGCGCTGAAGGTCCAAAGAATGTCGCGTTGGGTGCACAACTGTGCGATGGGTGGATTCCGATGTTTATATCACCTTATCGGATGGGCCTTTATGACGATGCGCTGAGCAATGCTGGCGATGGCTTTGACATTGCATCGACGGTGACGGTTCAACTCAACGATGACCTGGAGGCAGCGCTCGCGCCTGTCAAGCAACAGGTTGGATTCTATGCGGGCGGTATGGGTGCAAAAAGCTACAACTTGCACAAAAACCATCTTGCGCGCCTGGGGTTTGCCGATGAGGCCGAGGAGATTCAGAACCTTTTCATGTCTGGTGAGCGCCTCAAGGCTTTCGCGGCTGTGCCAGATGTGCTTGCGGACGAGATTTCCCTGTCCGGTTCCCGGGCGCGCATCAAAGAGCGAATCACCGATTGGAAGAAAAGCCCGGTCACCTCGCTTTTAGTATCGGTAAAGGACATGGAAACTCTGCGTTTTATGGCAGAAGCCGTTCTCTAGACTAGCTACAGATCCGTGTAGCGATCGATCAATTCAGAAAACTTAATTACGTCGTCGGGATTGGCTATTGGTGCATGCATGCCCGCCATGGGCGTGACCGGCACCACGATGCGCGACACCCCGAGTTTTGCGAGCTTGGGAATATCGCCGGGATCCTCTGGCATACTGGCCGTGATCTCGATGGCCGATGGGTCTCGACCGTTCGCCTCGGCGGTACTTTTTACGATATCGAGCAGTTCGACGGATAGACCTCTTGCCGGAAAAAACCCGTCACCTAGCCTGCCGGCTCTTCTTGCTGCAGCCGGGCTGTGTCCACCGATGATGATGGGCACGGTTTGTTGGGCAGGTTGGGGTCGGCAGTAGGCATCCTGAAAAGAAACAAATTTGCCCTCAAAAGCCGGTGCTTCCTCCATCCAGAGTGCACGCATGGCACCGACATATTCGTCCGTTCTGGCTGCACGTGTATCGAAATCGGCACCGATGGCTTCGAATTCTTCACGCAGCCAACCCACGCCTATGCCAAGAAGGATACGGCCGCCGGACATGTAATCGAGGGTTGCGATCTGCTTGGCGGCGACCACCGGACTATGCTGGGGTAAGATCAAAATGGCGGTGCCAAGTTTAATTGTGCTCGTACGCGAAGCGAGGAAAGACATCCATATGAGCGGGTCCGGCAATGGAATGTCAACGCGACCACCTGCCATTTTGCCGTCCGGCGAATAAGGATATTTGGACGCATGGCCTGCTGGGACGATTGTGTGTTCAACGGTCCAGGCTGATTCGAAACCGGCGTCCTCGCCGGCCTGGAGTAATTCGCTGGCAGCGTTGAGCTGGGTATAGCGTCCGGTGTTGCAGTATCGCAGTCCAAATTTCATGGCGTCCTCCTTGCCGGAAATGTAGCATCAATGTGGAGACGAAGGGGAGATTATTTGTGGGCGAAGCGGACGGGCAGGCAATATCGCACAGCACTATATTTGCCAAAAAGTGGTATCAGTGGTACGTGTTGATATTGCTGACCATTGTCTACGTTTTTAACTTCATCGATCGCAATATCCTCGGCATCCTTGGACAATCGATCAAGGATGAATTAGGCATCAGCGATACCGCCTTTGGATTTCTCGGCGGTATCGCATTCGCTATTTTTTACACGTTCATGGGCATCCCAATCGCCCGCTTGGCGGACAAAAAGTCCCGCAAGACCATCCTGAGTGTGTGTCTTGTGATCTGGTCTGCGATGACTGCAATGTGTGGTTTTGTGCAAAACTTTGTTCATCTGGTTTTGTGTCGTATTGGTGTGGCAGTGGGGGAGGCTGGTGGCAGCCCGCCTTCGCACTCCATGATTTCGGATCTGTTTCCCGAGGAGCGCAGGGGTACAGCGCTCGGTATATACGCCCTCGGCATCCCTTTGGGTTCGGCCATTGGGTTTCTTGCTGGCGGATGGATAAACGAACTTTTTGGGTGGCGTCAGGCTTTTCTCGTTGTGGGAATTCCAGGTGTTTTGCTGGCATTGATTGTCTATGCAACGGTGCGAGAACCTCCGCGCGGCTTTTCAGAAGTGAATCGGCAAAGAGAGGATGAAGCGCCACCGTTGAGGGAGGTTCTGAATTTTTTATGGTCAAAACGTAGTTTCAGGTACATGTCGATAGCGGGTGCGCTGCATGCTTTTGTGGGTTCCGGTGTCGGTCTGTATATACCCATGATGTTTGAGCGATCGCACGGATTGGGTACGGGTGAGATTGGTACCTGGTTATTTGTCCTTGGTTTTTTTGGCATGGTCGGCACATTTGGTGCAGGTTGGCTTTGCGACAGGATGGGCCAAGGCGACAGACGATGGTATCTGTGGATTCCGGGTATCGCGACGATGGCGCATGTACCTTTTGCCGCATTCACCTACCTCTATCATGACCCCCAAATTGCGTTAGCAGTTTATGCGATGGCTTACATCCTGGGTCATGCCTATCTTGCGCCCATGTTTGCCCTGACTCAGGCGATGGTGGGCGTACGTATGCGTGCTTTGGCGGCAAGCATACTGATATTTATTTTAAATATCATAGGTTTAGGGCTGGGTCCTCAAATTACAGGGATACTCTCAGATGTGTTGTTCGCCTGGACTGACCTCGGCCCTGACGCGTTACGCTGGGCAATGTTGATGGTGCTGGCGTTTAATGTGATTTCGGCTGTGCTGTACATGTTCGCTTCGAAGTTCCTGCTTAAAGACTTGCCCCGGCCAGAGACAGGCTCGTGAAAAAACCTAACAAGGCGGTCGTTGTGCTTCTAGACAGTCTTAACCGACATTTGCTCGGTTGTTACGGCGGTACAGAATTTGAGACACCCAACCTGGATCGGTTCGCTCAGCGGGCTGTTCGCTTCGATAAGCACTACACGGGCTCTTTACCTTGCATGCCTGCGAGACATGACATACTTGTCGGCAATCTGGATTTTCTTTGGCGCCCGTGGGGATCGATTGAACTGTGGGAACGACCCGTTACTTACCAGCTACGACGCTCGGGCGTGCCGACGATTCTTTTCAGCGACCATCCCCACCTTTTCGAGGTCGGTGGAGAAAACTATCACACCGACTTTAACGCCTGGGAGTATTTGAGAGGTCATGAGAGCGATCCGTGGAAAACCCGACCTGATCCGACCTGGGTCGGTGCGCCGGCGTTGCCGGCCAGAGCACATGGCTTGACCCATGGATCCAGCCCGTACGATCTGAATCGAACCTGGTTTCGCCAAGAGACAGATTTTCCGGGGCCGAAAACCATGCAGGCGACGGCGGATTGGCTAAATTTAAACGGTCGTGCACACGATGAGTTTTTCCTCTTTGTGGACGAGTTCGATCCCCATGAGCCTTTTGATACCCCTGAACCCTGGGCCAGTCGCTACGATGCGGACTGGGATGAGGAAAAGCTGATCTGGATTCCTTATGCGGTCGATGGCGTAAAAAATGGCGTACTTTCGGGTCGGGAAGGGCAGCAAATACGATCAAATTATGGCGCCAAGCTTTCTATGATTGATCACTGGTTTGGCCGCATCCTCGATAGCATGGATGCGCAGGACTTATGGGACGAGACATTGTTCATTGTCTGTACGGACCACGGACACTATCTGGGAGAAAAAGACATCTGGGGTAAACCCCGTGTACCGCAATATGAAACACTGGGTCACACCCCGCTGTTAATCGCAGCACCCGGAATCTCTGGTGGCAGGTGTGAGGCGTTGACCACCAACGTAGACATCAACGCGACTCTGGTCGATCTATTTGACGTACCTTGCGCCTACGAAAACCACGGAAAGTCCATCCTGCCGCTTTTGTATGACGGCGAGACGCGTATTCGGGATTGGGCAATCGGTGGTATTTACGGGCAGTGGGTACAGATACAGGACGGACAAAACAAATATATCAGAGCGCCGCAAAAGGATGGATTTCCGTTGTCAATGTGGTCGAATCGGTGGTCGACAATGCCGATTCCAACCCGTCCGGGTTTTCGCTTGCCCAATCCTGATAAACGAGCCTACCTCGATTTCATGCCAGGTAGCGATGTGCCTGTCATACGCCAGCCATTTCAAGCGGGCGATCTCCTGCCATTCTGGGCGGTGGAGCCGAAGCTTGGAGATGATCATCTTTATCAATTAAGCGGTGATCCAGATGAGTTAGAAAATAGGGTAGGTGATGATGCGGATTTGGAAACCCGCATGCAGGACCTGCTGCGACATGCGCTGATCAGCTTGCATGCACCGGATGAGCAGTTGTCCCGTTTGGGACTCGATTGATGACCCTGGCAAGATCACAATTCCCACAGGAGAAAACCAATGAGCGACCTTGAGACGAGAATAGCCCGTATTGAGGCAAAAGATGAGATACGCGAGCTGACGGCCCGGTATTGTCATGCTGTGGTTGATGGGGATGCTGAAACCATCGTTTCACTGTTCGCAGCTGATGGCTCCTTTCGAACCCACACATTCGCGCCTCAGGGACATGCTGAACTCCTTGAGTTTTACAGCAATGGCGTGGGTGGAAAAACGCACAAACCCTTCGTACAAAATCACGTGATCGAGTTCGAGGACGAAGACCACGCATCCGGTCGATGTTCTGTTGAAATACGTCTCTTACAGGACGGGAGACCTTTCACTCAGGCAGGGCACTACCACGACCGTTACGTACACACCGATGGACGTTGGAAGTTTGCTGAACGCAATTACATGCGTTACCACAATGTGCCCTGGGGCGAGGGATGGTCGAAGTGAGGATTAGCCTCTCTTGGCGTAATCGACCGTCAACCAGCGCTCGATTGACATAGATGCCGTGACACTTGTCCCGGCACCCTCCGCAGCATAGGCCTTACCCATCTCATCGCCCAGGTAACGAATCGCCATTGCCTCAAGTTCGTCATCGGAAGCCTTTTCGATGGACGTGATGGGTCCTTCAACGCTCACGTATTTATAAGGTGGGTTTTCGCTCTGGACGACCAGCGATATGCGCGTCCCTACGTTTGCGAGCTTGCCTTTGCGTGAGTCGGGGCTGAACAGTACCCACACACCGCGGTCAGGCCGATAGTCGTACCATATCGGTGCCGTTAAGGGACCTCGTTCAGGGTCGGGTAGTGATATGACGCCAACATGGAGGTCAGCGAGGAACGCTTGCCGTTCCGATGGGGACATAGCCAGAGACATTTGATTACTCCTTTAAAGTGAACAGGTGGAAGGGCGCCGCACAGTTGCGACACCGGTATTTGTCTCGCGCAAAGGCTCGCGATGCGTTTGCATGGTGTTTCAGCCTTTACCTTCGATCTTAAGCTCAAGTAAATAAGGACCGCTTTGGTGCAGGTATTGTTGTGCCCCTGCAGCAACTTCTTCCGGTGTTACGGCCACGCTTCCTTGAACGCCCATACCCAGAGCTATCTCGGCAAATCCGAGCAATGGGTTCGTCAGGTCCATATGGGGATAAGGTTGATCCGAGGGCGCATCAAAGCGTTGTCGATGAATATCCAGGTTGTGTTTAAGAACACGATATTCTGCGTTTGCGAGAATCACAAACAGTATATTCAAGTTATGGTGCGCCGCGGTCCACAGTGCTTGAATACTGTACATGGCAGAACCGTCCCCAGACAGGGCAATGATATGGCGATCGGGCATAGCGACCGCGGTGCCGATGGCTCCAGCAATGCCCTGGCCGATTCCGCCGCCGCGGCCGGCAAAAAAATCCTCCGAGTTTATCCCTCTAAACGCCCGATCTACATCGGCGGAAGCGGTGATAGACTCATCGACGATGACGATGTTGTTGGGAAGATTGGCGGCTAAAACAGACACGGCCTCTGAAACGGCCATGGGCAATAGGCCTTGCTGCTGATCAAATCTCGCCGCCTGGGATGCCAGTGTATCTGCCTGACGGGCCTTAAGTTTTGCGTTGTTGTCGGTCTGGCGCTCTGCGCTTGCGTCGTTGTTTTGGGCGAGTATGGTTTGGTTTAAGCCTTGCAGTAGGGTCTTAAGATCACCGCTGATGCCTTCGTTGACTGGCCGATGTTGTGAGAGTAGGGAACTGTCTGCTTCTATCTGGAAGACATAGGCGTCGCTCGGGAGCGCGGAGCCTGTCTCATACCAGATTTCTTCCATCGTGACGCCACCGAGCAAAACGATGACATCATGATCCGCAAGCATGGCGCGATTTTGTGCCGCGTCGGTGGCCAGCGCCCGGACGTAGTTGGAATGGTCAGTTGCGATGGGTTTACGAGCGAGCAGAAAATCGGTGTATACCGCAGCGCCGAGCGTTTCGGTCAGGGTGAGAAATTCATTTATCGCATGATCAACTGCAACATCATCGCCAACGCAGATTGCGGGATGAGCAGCCGCGATGAGTTTGGTGGCAATTGCTGTCAGTACTGATTCATCGGGTGCTAAAGGCGCGCTGAGTGCACCGGCGGCACTGGCCTGGACATCGGTTTCCTGTTCCATGACGTTATTAGGCAACGCCACAAACACGGGCCCCTTAGGATGCTGATTGGCAATCTGAAAGGCGCGCCGCATGATCGGTCCGATCTCGTCGGCGGACTGTGGCTCAACGGCCCATTTCACCACCGGTTTGGCCATCTCGACAAGATCGTGTCTGAGGAGCGGGTCGCGCAGGCGCATGCGCGTATCCTGCTGGCCCGCAGTGACAACAACCGGGACCCGCGCTTTGAAGCAGCCGTACATCATGCCGATGGCGTTGCCGAGCCCGGGGGCGACGTGCACGTTGGCCAGTGGTGTGCGGCCTGTCGCTTGTGCATAAAAGCCGGCACTGCATACGGCAACGCCTTCGTGGAGGGCCACAATGTATTCAATACTGGGGTACTCAAGCAGACTTTCCAGCAATGGGTTTTCTGTGGTGCCGGGATTTCCGAATATTCGGTTGCAACCATGGAGAGCGAGGCTCTCCATAAACACCTGTCTTCCTCGCATGGTCTTCCCTCAGAGATCTGGCTTGATCATAGGGATTTGCTGCTTATCTCGCCAGGCGTATCATGGGCAAAATTCGCACAGTGAGATCGTCTATGGAGCATCTTAGTGCTCAGCAGCGTCGTCAGTGGCAGATCGACGGTTATCTACACATCGAGGGGGCGTTAAATCCGGAACAGGTAGCATTGATTATCCGGGAGATGGATGGTTTGCGTCGCGTGCCGGGATATGAACCGGACAACCATCCGGAACTGCCGATCGGTCATTATACCTGGCAAGATCACACGCATGATCTTGATCCGGATGGGTTTATGGACCGGCGTGACTTGCTCAGCTATCACCAGGCCTTTATTGACCTGATAGATCAGGCACCTGTCTTTGACTATATCGTTGATATCATGGGTACCAACCTTATGTTGTCCATGACCCAGGCGATCGCCCGACCACCTACTGAAAAATTTCCTGGTTATACGCATACCGATGGGGGTGAATCTTTGCGGCAGATCAGAGTTGCCGATTCGAGCCCTCCGATTGCCATGAAAGCCATGTATTTGCTCACGGATGTGACAGAAGAAGATAGGGGGAATCTGACTGTCTTTCCGGGCAGTCATGTGCGGCAAATACCCGCACACGAAGACCGTGTGATGACACCTTATTCGCCCGGTGCTGCGCAGTTGATGGGTAAAGCCGGGGATGTATATCTGTTTCCGCATGCGCTATGGCATGGCCCTTCGAAAAATTTGAGCGGGGTGACCCGCAAGGTACTTTTGTATAATTACTGCCAGCTCTGGGTGCGCAGTTATGACCATGGCCAGATACCGGATGTCGCGCAGAAGTGTTCTCCTAGACAACGCAGGTTGCTGGGCGATCTTGGATATGACTTCATGCCTGGCTCATATTTTTATGTACCGAAAGATCAGGACGAAGTGATATTGACCGGATAGGCGGTTAAGACAGCGGTTCGATATTGATTCGGCACAAACCCGGTCAGGATTATGCAAATCCAAGGCGCACACGGGTGGTGCCCTCAAGAACAGAACAGAACAGAACAGAATAGAAAAGAAATATCCTTACATTGATGCCTAGGAGGAGCCTGATATGTCTGATGCGCTCATAGTGACGATCAAAAACCACGTTGCGACGCTTTCCAATAATGATGCACCCTACAATCGCATGACGCTTAACTATATGGATGAGTTGGAGAAGGTGGTGCCCGAACTCGGCGCTGATGACTCGGTGCGAGCCCTCGTTTTCACAGCAGAGGGTGAAGATCACTTTTCGGTGGGCATGAATCTGAAACAGTTTGCGGAAGGGGTAGAGCGCAAAGGCTCGGCAGATGCCCTGCTCGACCAGCGCCTGCGGGTACTCAATCTGATCGAATATTTAGGCAAGCCCAGTATTGCCACGCTATTCGGTTTCTGTCTCGGCGGTGGTCTGGAGCTGCCTTTGGCCTGTCACTTTCGACTGGCAGCCAGTGAAGGAGCACAGATTGGCCTGCCTGAAATGGACCTCGGTGGGGTACCGGCGTGGGGTGGGTCTGCTCGGTTGCCGCGTGCTGTCGGTCGTGACGCAGCCCTCGATATGATTCTACGCGGACGCAAAATCGATGGTCACGAAGCTCTAAAAATAGGATTGGTCATGGAAGTCTGGCCTGTGAGTGAGATCAAGACCAAGGCGCAGGCTTTGGGTGAAGCGCTGGCACGACAGCCCCGGCTTGCGGTCAAAGGGGCCCTGGACACGATTGTCGGGTTCGAGTCCAAGAGCTTGCAGGAGTCGATACAGGACGAACGACGAGCGGTACATCTGACCCGTGGTACGGCGGATGCACAGGAAGGGATGCGCGCTTTTCTCGAAAAACGGGATCCCGAGTTCAATCAGGATATCGAGTAAGGTGCGAAATAGGGAATCTCAGCCTGGGCTATGCGTTACATACGTGGACCGGGAGAGCGAGTTCTCGCTACACTGTCATATTCCATGCATGAGAGGTTAGGCCATGTCCTATGACTTACCGGTCCCCCGACAGGGGATCCATACGCGTCCGTTCTGGGAAGGAACGAAAGAAGGAAAACTGATGTTGCCGCATTGCGTCGATTGTGATCGTGTGCACTGGTATCCGCGCCATATCTGCCCCAACTGCCATTCGATGAATCTTGATTGGATACAAGGCAGCGGCGAAGGCACCCTCTACACCTACGCGGTGCAGCATCTCACCTTTGGCCCATGGGCAGAAAAGGCTCCCTTCGTGACGGCCTATATTGATCTCGATGAGGGTGACCGCATGTTGACCGTATTGCGGGGTGTGGATCCGGACAAACCCGAGGACATAAAAATAGGCGCGAAAGTGTCGGTGGAATTTGAACAGGCGAATGATGAGACGTTCATTCCCTACTGGCGTGTGGTGGAGGACTGAGATGCCTGGACTCTTGTATAAAGCAGCCGCGATCGTCGGTGCAGCAGAAGCGAACGAGATCGGATTTCTCGAAGAACCGGTCACCGCATTACAGCTTCATATCGAAGCGATCAAAAACTTGAGCGACCAGACAGGTATCGCGATGTCGAAAATCGATGGCGTCTTTTCGACCGGTTGGTCAACCGAACTCTGTGAGCATCTCGGAATCACACCAAAGTATATTGATACCACCGCAGTCGGGGGATGTTCATTTGAAATGCATGTCCACCATGCTGCTGCAGCCATCTACTCAGGCATTATCGATGTTGCCCTGATATCTCATGGTGAAAATGGTCATTCCGCGAGGAAAATCGGTAGCGGGGGTGGAAACTATGGTCGGGGTGCGGGTAATGCATCCCCTGGCCATGAGATGACCATGGCATATGGCCTGGGGAGTGCTCCGTCAAATTATGCCCATGCCATGGTTCGGCACATGCATCGTTATGGGACGGTCCGGGAAGATTATGCGCACATCGCCAAGGTCACGAGGGATTGGGCGACGCTGAACCCCAGAGCAGCCATGTACTCTAAGGAGAAACATCCGTTTGGCGGGCCAATTTCTGTTGAGCAGGTGGAGGAGTCTCGACTGATCACCTGGCCTCTGACGATTCTGCACTGTTGTATGGTGGCGGACCATGGCGGGGCTGTTTTTGTTGTCAGTCCCAAGGTGGCCGCACAGTTGTCGACAAAACCTGTGTGGGTCGCAGGCGCCGGAGAAAGTATGAGCCATGGCAACATGCTCGAAATGGGGGACTTTACGCAAACCTCTGCGGACAAGTCTGCGGAAGCGGCGTATACGATGGCGGGGCTTGGTCCTGCCGATATGGAGCTTGCCCAAATCTACGACTCATTCACGATTACGGTGGCGATCACGGCTGAGATGCTGGGGCTGGCAAATCCCGGAGAAGGGCATTTGTTGTGGAAAGATGGCCATGCGGCGCCCGGAGGCAGACTGCCGGTCAACACCAATGGGGGTGGGCTCTCGTTTAATCATAGTGGCATGTACGGAATGCCTCTGCTGATTGAGGCGTACAGGCAATTATCGGGGACCGCGGAGGATGGCATAAATGGCGATCCCGGTAAGCAAACCACGGCTCGAACCTGCGTAGTCAACGGCACCGGCGGCAGTCTTTCTACCACAGGTACCCTTGTATTGATTGCAGATGACGACTGAAGCAGCTTTACGGAGTTGATTTAAGGGCGAATAAACAGATAACTCCACCACAGATAGTGGTCTTTGCCGTCCTTTTTAGTGCAGTTGATTTTTGAGCGGCGTTGCAGGAATGGTCCCGTTTCTTGCAGACGATGCGTGCCATCTAAAGTGCTGTGAAGAGCGATCGGTGTGCCGTTGAGAAAGCAACCGGTGGGTAGCACACCCGAGTCACGTAGGGTGAGTGTTACTGAGCTGTTGCTATCGACCCGTAAGGGGCCTTCTGGAGATGCGGTCAAATAAAGTGGCCTCGTTCGCACACGTTGTGCGAAATGTTGCAGGTCATCCGCACCGTGATAAAGAGGGTGGCGTGGCAAGCCCAGAAAATCTGAACCGAATCCTATGGCGCCGGAATGCTGGCCGATCCCCACCAGAGCAAATTCGTCCAAGACATCCTTAAGCGCCTGGGAATATTCACCATAAGGATATGCAAACAGTTCGGGTCTGATTCTAAGGTGTTGCTCTATCAGGTTGTTTGCACGGCGGATGTCCGCTTGCACGCGCAGTCGCCATTGCCTCATCGATTCACCGTCCTCGGGAAAGGCCAGGGAGGCATGTCCATGCCCGTGGCTATGCACCTCGCCCCCGGCTGAAATGACATCTGCCAGTTCCTCCCAATTCATATATAGATGGCTTTGCGTGGCGGGTTTATCGGTGTTGACGAAAACGGTGATTGGATAACCCCACTCACGTACCAGGGGGAGCGCTGTGGTGTGAACTGATTTGTAGGCATCGTCAAATGTCAGAGCGACAGAGCGCTCTGGCAGTGGATCCCCGGCGCGCAGAGTCTCGACAAGTGTGGATAGCTTCATGACATTGAAATTGTGATCTTTCAGATAGCGCAGATGTGCCCGGAACTTTTGCGGACTGACGCTGGTGCTTAAGGGTGTGTGAGTGGCAATGTGGTGATAAAGAAGGGCCACGCCGTGTTCAGCGCCGAAGGTGAGTGAGGCAGAGATCGCGAGTAACACAGCGCTCGCGCAGCGACTAAATTGCCACATGATTATTCCAGCTTGCTTGCTGTGATCATTGCTTTGAGTTCCTCGACATAAATCTGACCCCGCTCTGAGTATGCGGTTAAGCCATCTGCCAGCGCGGTGCCGGTAATGGGCTGACCCTGGTCGCGCAGATCGGCTCGGATTTGTCGTAGTTCTTCGTATCGCGGGTGGGTGTTGAGGTTGTGCATGTAGGCTCGAACCGATTGGCGAGGGGAGGTGAATCGTGCAACTTCATGACGGCGGCCCGAATCCCGTTGTCGTGGCATGAAGCCGCATCCCGCAACGAAGCATTGTTGTCCGAAGAAATTATATCCCTGGCGCGCAAAACGTGATGTTCCCCAGCCGGATTCCTTGGCTGCCTGGATCAATACCAGAGAGATCGGCAGAGTATCGATACGGTTCCTCAGTGCCTGGTAGCGTGCGGAGTCATCAACGATCGGTTGCTTGGGATCCATATACAGTGCACGCAGGCGGTGATAGCGAACCCGATTAAGCCATGAGTCAGAGGATGGTGGCCCCAGGCGCCGTAAAAGCGCTTTATCGGCTTCGATATCTTTATTCACATCTTCAACAACCGGGGTCAGATACGCGAAGAATTGCGCCTTTTTTTCTCTAACATCGCGGATGTGGGCAAAGTCCGGTACCTTGGTAGCCCGCGTGAATATCCACCCTGAGACCATAAGCATGATCAACAGAGAGAGAGGGAGAATGAGCAATCTGTGGCGGGCGATGTGGGTGCGCAAGGACCTTTCTCGGAGATATCACCGGCTCCCAGTATAGCGGGTTGGGCCAGATACTTTTCTTGCAAATCCTGTGTTTCAACGGGTCGGTGGGTGTGCTTTCACAATATGCTCGTTGATATCGCTGCCCCAGCCGGGCTTGTCTGACAAAATGAGTTTGCCGTCGCGGATTTCGGGCGGTTCGGTTACCAGCTCATCTTTCCAGGGGATGTCGTCGATGTCGATTTCCATAATGCGAAAGTTGGGTACGCTGGCGCAAAAGTGCGCGCTCATCAGGCTGCACAGGTGTCCGTAGAAGTTATGCGGGGCGACGTTTACTTCATAGGCGTCGGCCATGGCAGCGATCTTGTATGATTGCCAGATACCATTCCAGGGCACATCGATGATCGCAACGTCGGTGGCATGACATTCGAAGTACCGCCTGAATTCTCTGATCCCGTATAAGGATTCGCAGGATGCTACCGGTAGATTGGCTTGCTGGCGAATATAGGCGAGCACTTCAGGGTTGAATACGTCAAGTTCGTACCAGAAGAGATTGAAAGCCTCGAGTGTACGCATGACGCGTAAATAGCCTTCTGTTTTGAAGTTGAAGTTCATGTCTAGGAGAATACCCATGTCTTCTCCTGCGCCTTCGCGCAGGGCCCTCATCTGTGCGGTCAGTGCATTGAGCAGAGGCTTTTCCGCATTGAGTTCCGGTGCCCCGGGAACATTGGCGGAGCGGGCAAAGCCGGGGCTGTGAACTCGGTTATTGCCGTCAAAGACATACATGTTGCACTTTAAGGCATCAAATCCCTGTTCTTTAACCTCGCTGCCCAGCGCAACGACGTCATCGAGAGATTTTAGTGGCGCCTTGCCTATCATGGCGGCTGTCGCTTCGTGTACGCGATAAGTTCCGCAATGCGACCAGTACAAAGGCAACTCGGTCCGTTGGGGACCGCCAAACAAGGCGTATACCGGTAACCCCAGAACCTTGCCCTTGATATCAAAAAGGGCGTTCTCGATGGCGGCAATTGCCTGAGCGTTGATGCCGCCGGGGGCTTGACGCGTCATGGCATAAAGACGTGAGAATATCGCTTCGTGGGCCATGGGATTGTGACCTATGACAAAAGGTGCGAGTTCTTCTATGACACGGCTGACCCCGCGACTCCCGTAGGATTCGTTGTATTCGCTGTAGCCTACGACTCCGTCAGTGGTGGCAATTTTCAGATAGGAAAAGACACGCCATCCAGCGTCACAGTGCAGGGATTCGATTCGCTCAATTTTCATCGGCTCGCTATGATTGTTCCTCTTGTCGGGATGATATCAAGTTAGGGAACTTAGGAGACACCTTGAACGATATAGTTTCTCCAGGGGCAGAGGCCGGGGACCGTTCTTCGGATACTAAAAAGAAAGATTATCCTAAGCTGGCAACGCTGAGTGTCCTGCACATGGCGCAATACTTCCCCATTACCTTTACAGGAGTGGCGCTGCCTTTCCTGTTTCGCCAGGAAGGATTGCCGTTGGAGATGTTCTGGCTGTTGGCACTCCCTTCCTTTCCACGTTGGTTAAAGTTCCTTATCGCACTTGTGGTCGACAACTATGGAAATGAGCGGATCGGTAGGCGCAAGTCTTGGATTATTCCTACAACGATTGTCGCTGTATTGCTCTATGCGACGCTCTCTTTTTTCCCTCCGACGCTCGAATCCATCTACATCATCGTCGGTATTTTAGTCTTTGGCGGGTTTATTATGGCGGCTCAAGACATTGCGGTTGATGCCTACGCGGCAGAAGCGATGCAAGACCATGAACGCGCGGTTGGCACTTCGCTAATTAATGTTCTGGGGTCGGTGTCTAGTGTGATTGGCACTGCAGCCGTGGCATTGGTCGGTTACTTCGGTTGGGAAATAACGATGTTTGTGGCATCAATTCTCATGTTGATCGCGGCATTGCCGGCGATGGTGCGAAAGGAACCGACGCCACCGCCAGCAACGCTGGAACGTCTTGCCAGAGGGCAAAAAGCGGACCTCGTTAAAGCGATCAAACGAAAAGACTCGCACTACATCCTGCCATTCATGTTCATGTTTGGTATGGGCCAGCTTTTTTTCTTGTCGATGGTTGGTCCGTTCTGGGCTGATCAAGGCATGTCGATCGGTCAATATGGAATTCTGGCGCCGGCGTCGGCGATCACGGGGGGTGTTCTTGCCGCTACGCTGACGCCCTGGTTAATCGAACGAACAAGCATGCGCTTCACGGCCATCATTGGGTTGTCGATCTTGCCCGTTGAAGCTGCCGTATATTGTTATTTCTACTACGTGCCGGGCATTCCGGCGATGCCGGTGTTGATCGTCACTGTTGCGCTGCTTTCGTTTTCGACCAATCTCTACATGTATACAGTAACCATATCCCGGTTTAGATGGGTTTCTAAGGCGCAGGCCGGAACGGATTATTCTATGCAGTCCAGTATGTGGAATCTGGGAGTGTGGGCGGCCGGCTCTACTGCGGGTCTGGTGGCAGGGCAGTTCGGATACATGGTGTTCTTCCCGGTTGCTGCGCTTGTTACGATGGTAGGTGGTGTGTTTTACGTCGTGAAGTGGCGAGATATTGAAACCATGGTATTGGCTCGCGAAGATGGCGAAGTCCGGGAACAGAAAACGCTGAATGGAGAGATAGGCAATGGCAATTGAAATTCGCTGTGCAACGGCAGGTGAAATGGATCAGATCGGGTTGATGGCAGCCTACGTGTACGGCGGATCCTTTGGTGATGGGCCAGACAACATCACAGCCACTTCTCTCAATCCGGATTGGACGCTTTGTGCATTTGATGGACCTAAGCTCGTTACTTCGTTCGGTACCTTTCCTTTTACGATGCGGGCAAATGGGAATGCGATTGCGTTTGGCGGTGTAACCGCAGTCGGTACTCGACCTGAGTATCGGCGCCGGGGTCTGGTGAGAAGGATCATGACCCAGGCGATACGTGATCAGCGGGAGCGGGGGCAAAGCGTTGCAGGTTTGTGGGCGTCCCAGGCAGCAATCTACCAACGATATGGATATGCATCTATAGGCGCGAATCGCGCTTATGCTGTCGATACGGTTGATATCAGATTTTTCGATGATGATGGCGGTCATTGTTCAATCCAGCGCCTGTCGATGCCTGAATGCATAGAGCCTGCCAGAGCACTTTATCGGCAATACATCGCCAACCGGTTTGGTTATCTGCACAGGTCGAGCATCCTGTGGCGGGAGAATGTCTTTGATGAAGACACGCCGGACGGGCCGGTTTATTTGGCGCTGGCGAGTGATGCAAATGGGCCACAAGGGTATGTCGCCTATACCCTGCGAGCATCTAAAGTCCCACATCGTGCTAGATCTCAAGAACTCAAGATTCGCGATTTAGGGTGGCTGACTTTGGATGCGTATCGATCCCTGTGGTCGTTCATCGCCGGACATGACCTCGTAGGTCGTGTGACCTGGGACAATGCGCCGGTTGATGACCCCGCCCCCCATGTATTCGCTGAGCCTCGAATGTTGCATGGTAGAGATGATGAAGGCAGCTGGATGCGCTTGATCGACGTGCCGGAGGCGTTGCGCCAGCGGGGATATATGCCGCGCGAGCGAGCTTGTGTGGTCAAGGTGCGCATTGCCAAAGATGAACTTGCCGATTGGAATACAGGGACATGGCAGATTGAAGTGGATGAGTCTGGCCAACCCGAGGTCACTTCTGCGGAAGATGATAAAGATGTGATCTCATTGACGGTCAGGGCTTTGGCATCAATTTATACGGGCATGCACAGCGCCCGCGAACTTGCGGCTGCTGGCATCATCGAAGGATCGGAACGAGCCATTCGTCAGGCGGATGAAATTTTCGCGACGTATTTTAAACCGCACTGTCCTGATCATTACTGACAGGAGTCGTGAGTTCATCAAAGCGCCTGCATCGTTCCGGTTGGGCTGGACCGCCTGTCTCATCTGCGACTAGATCACGCTCAGGATAGCCTCCGACCGCAGATTCGACTTCGCCGTGATGTAAATAGTGAATCGCAATACCTGCGCGTGGGTAAGCGCTTTGATTGTCGGTGGTCATGTGGGGTGTTCCGTAACAGAAAAAGACGACACTGCCAGCTTTCAGTTCAAGTGTGATGGATTGAGTCTCATCGGGGAAGCAGCGAATATGGTGATCGCTCATGGGATCACGCGTATGTTTAATTTTTTTTGTGAAGACGTCCGGTATGACCTTGAGTGTGCCGGAGGCTGTGTTTGCGTCATGCACGGCTGTCCACATTGCTACACCACGTAATGGATTACGGATATGAAAATAGGCGTTGTCCTGATGCCAGTTTGTACCCGTCCCGACACGCGGTGGCTTAAAAAAAACCTGGTCAAGGTGCAGTCTAAAAGGTGCACCGATTAATGCTGCTACAGCCATCCTTGCTTTCGCTGCATGTGCCATGCACGCAAAAAATTCGCTGTGCGGCGCCATTGGAACCAACTGCAGGTTTGTATCAACCTCGGTCGGGGTAGTGCCATCGCCTGCCGTCGCGACATTGCGCAGATTGCCCTGGTTCATTAATTTGTCGAGGGAATCGCGCATGGCTGCAAGCTCAGACTGATTCCAGAAATCAGGGGCTATTACCCATCCATGAGTACGGAAATGGTCTATTTCTGCTGCATTGAACATAAACGCCATAGTAGCCGTTAAACAGGATTGCTGGAAAAGGCATTTATTAAATGAATATTTGTCAATCGATCCATTATACTGTTTAATAAATACTATGTATAAAACAGTATGCCGTGTACAGTATGAGTATGATCCAAAAGCGCGGGTGTGGTGATGTCTGAAATGATCTGTGAAGCCACGGCAGAGATTTCCGTAAAACTCAACTCAGAAATTCGTCGAGGTTCGCTGGTATTGGCTGTGCTTGGTCAGCTTAAGGCAGAGCATTATGGGTATTCCCTGCGAAAGTCCCTGGCAGAACAGGGACTGGAGGTAGAAGAGGGGACCCTTTATCCACTCATCCGACGCCTTGAAAAACAAGGACTGCTGCAGAGCGAGTGGCGGGAGGAGAACAAACGCCGCAAACGGTTCTACCGTTTGAGTCAGACCGGTGGGGAGGTCTACAAAAAGCTGCTACAGGAGTGGTTGACGATGCAGAAGTGCCTGCTTGCGATAACAGCAGATCGTCAGCCCACCGCCCAAAATCAGGTCCAGGAGTAAGAAATATGCGATTAATTGAAAGCTACGTCGTCGAAGTGTGTCGTTTCGTACCGAAGGAGCAACGGGAGGAAATTGCACAGGATTTGCGCGATGCCATTACCCAGGAAGCCCAAGAGGTTGCAGATGCGCGTGGGGCGGTGCCTATAGAAGCCGATATAGAGCAAGTTCTTGCCGGGTTTGGTCACCCGCTTAAAGTTGCCGGCAGTTATCAGCCAAAAAAATATCTGATTGGCCCTGAGCTCTACCCTGCGTTGTGGCAGACGCTTCGAGTGGTGCTCACCTGTGCGTTGGGCATACAGGTGGCAGCCATTATCGTTTTCGCTCGCCTTGAGGAATGGCAGATGGGTCCCTGGCAGCTTTTTTCGATGACCTTTGAAATTATTTTGTGGATCGTGGTTGTTGTGTTTGCTGCCTTTGCAGTGATTGAGTACAGCGGGGAAAAGCTCGGCTGGTATGAAAACTGGCAACCAGCCAGCCTGTCACGCAACAGTATGAGTACAGTCGACCGCAGCGACCTGGTGACCAATCTGGTTGGCGAAGGGTTTTTTCTTCTGTGGTGGAATGATGTGGTGGTAGTACAGAATTTTCTCCCTGCAGATGCACTCGTTTTCAGCCTGTCACCCGTATGGGAGGGTTATTTTTGGCCTTTGAATTTCGTTTTCGGTGGTTTGTTCCTATTACATGTTGTGACCCTTACTCTGGGTATCTGGCGACGTGGTGGCCTACTGAGCGAACTTGTGCTTGATGGTGCCCTAATTGGCTTGGCGCTCGCTATACTCGCATCTGGCAACCTGCTTGAGTACGGTGGAAATCTGGCTGAGAAAATTCTCACCCCGTCTCATATACCAACGATCATGCAGGTAGTCATTGGCGTGGTCATCGCGGCGACATTATGGGATATGTGGACGGCCGTGAAGAATCTGCAAGGCCAGGGGTATGGCAGCGATGACATGGCGTTAGTTCAGGAGCAAGGTTAGTATTTTATCGGGAAAAAAAGGGAGATTGTTTTGAGCCAGAACACTTCATTTGCAAAACGCAGCCAGCCCCTGGTCGATTTAGGACTAGAACCCTACGTCCTGCAGCTTGAGGTTGACGGTTTGTGTGTCCTACCGCCATCGGTCACAGGTGTATCGGAAGAGACGATCGACCAGATGGTGGCAGTGTTGCTTGACGAAGCCGAGGAACGGGTGGGGTGTCAATTTTCCCTGGCTCAAGGGCCGGCTGAGGCTGTCTGTTTTGACAGTCAGGAAACTCCGGACACGTCCATTGCCGAGGATCGAATGCAATTGACGCAGTTTTTGATTCAGCAACTGGGTAGCCTGCATCGATTGTTTCGCGATCTTGCCGTCAATCCAGTGGTCGTTGAACTGATGCGGCATATGATTGGACGCCGTGCATTGCGGTTTTCGAGTCACAACTCCTTTGTTAAATGGCAGGGGGCGTTTGGTTACGGTCCCAGTCTGGGTCTTCACGCCGACCAACAAACCGTGCCTATGCCCTGGGGAAGACAGGCTCTGACTGCCAACTGTAACTGGTGTCTGACTGACTATACCCTGGAAGGCGGCGCTCTTGCTTATGTACCGGGTAGCCACCGCCTGAATGCCAAGCCAGCAGCCACAGATGCAGGTCGAGCCGTTCCGGTAGAAGCAGAAAAGGGCTCCGCCATTGTGTTTCACGGCGCCACATGGCATGGGGCGTTTCCCCGGAAAGAACCGGGTCTGCGCATCTCGATTGCTAACTACTATCGCCACGTGATGGTCACCTCACAAGAAGACCTTAAAAATGGATTTCGTCAGGAACTTGCAGATGATTGTGCTGATCCGGCTCTCTTTAAAGAACTGGCCGGGTTTGATGATGAATTTCCCTATCTGTCGCAGAGTCAGCCAACGCCACGTGTGGTGGAAGCGTGACAGAGTTGGATGCAAACGATCTCGCGCCCTATCTTAAAAGGAGTGACTGGCGGGGCGCATGGGTCGTCTGCTGCCAGTGGGGTGTGACATTCGGTTTGTTTGTTGCCGTGGCCATGTGGCCGCATCCGCTGACCGTGGTGATAGGCACGGTCCTGTTGGGTGGTCGACAATTGGGGTTTTTTGTCCTGACCCATGAATCTGGCCACCGTTCCCTGTTTCGCTCGCCTCGGTTGAACGACTTTGTCAGCACATGGTTGACAAGCCCATTTAACTATACGAATGGGCGGGCCTACATGCGCGAACACCTTGCACACCATCAGGCAGTGGGGACGGAGGCGGATCCAGACCTTGTTAACTACAGTGACTACCCGATCTCGACGCGACGACTGAAGAGAAAGCTCAAAAGAGACACGACAGGTCAAACGGGCTGGCGCAATCTTAAAAACATCTATGCAGCGATTCTCAAGCTCAACCAACAAGACCCGGAAACCAGGGCGGCGCTGGTACGTGGTCTGGCGGTGAATAGTGCCATGCTGGGGGTGATGACGATTTTGGGCTATCCCTGGTTGTACCTGCTCTGGCTTGCAGCATCGATCTTTGTATATCCAGCCGTCATTCGAATTCGCCAGATTGCTGAGCATGCGGCAGTGCCTGATCTAAGTTCCGATAATCCTTTGCACAACACCCGTACGACGATTGCACACCCTCTCGTCCGACTGCTCCTTTGCCCCCATCAGGTGAACTTTCACGTTGAACACCATCTTTATGCCTCCGTGCCTATTTATCGTCTGCATGCTCTACATGCGGAGCTTAAACGGCGAGGCGAATATGAGGGTATCCCCATCGCCGAAGGTTACGTCAGTGTGTTGCGTGGCGTCACGACGTGAGATTCGAAAACGCATCGGCGATGTCGTCAAATTGGGTACGGCGCAGGTTGTAGCCTAAACAAGGGTTTGCATTTGGCATACTGATCCGGACGATGACTTTTGCAGCAGAGCGTGACATGGCTGGAAAGGTGCGGATACAGTGGACTGATCCGGATTTAACGGTCTTCGTCGAAGGCGGATGCAAAGAACCATCCCCCACCTGCGGGTTCAGCGAGCAAACGTTCCTGCATAGGCGTCAGTTGTGCACTCTCTGGTGCCGTTACCCTTGTGCGTGACCATGTCAGATTTGAGGTACAGTATTTATATAAAATCGATCGACGCTCATGGCTGGCTGTCCAGGCCTGAGTGCCGTGAGTAGTGGCTTCCGAAAACAAAGTGACACTGCCTGCGGGTGCTTCAGGACAGACAGTAATGTCTGTCGACTGATCGCGTCGGATCGACTTTGGCAGGCGCACGCGGCTGTTGTGACTGCCTGGTATAACCCTTAAGCCGCCGGTATCCGGGCCGCTGTCGGTCAGATTGAAGACTGCGACGCCAAAGCCATGCAATGCCTGGTGCGCAGGTTGCGGGTGCAGGTTTCCCCTGGGAGCATTTGTGAATGGGGCGGATGCGCCATAGTCCGAATGTAGACGCCCGCTTGGCATACCATCCAGCATACGCATGCCAAAAATCCGGTCGAGACGGAAATATTCGCCAAGTTGCCAGCGCATGAGGTCCATCACATTCGGTTGATCTATGAGATCGACAAATGCCTGTCCCCATGCCAGGAAGCCAGGGCCGGTGTCGTAGGAACCACCCGCCATACCAAAGCGGTATGTGTGGTAGAGCCCGAGACGTTCTGTTTGGGAAAGTTCGAGCCAGTTATCAGGCACCGGCGGAATGTGTTCGTCCAGCGCGTCATTAAGATTGGCCACCTGCTCATTGCTCAACACGTCCTTAATCACGACGTAACCGTTAAGATCGTAGAGATAGCGCTGCATTTCAGTCTCTTCGTCGACTGTTTCCGCGTGGGGTTCGATGTATGACATCATTTTCCCTCCCGTCCTTTCTTTGCGTAGTATTTCACAATGAACGCAAATAGGGGAAACACATGAAAGTAGCCGTTAATCCAAGTCGAATTAATCGACTTGATCTCTTTGAAAACGCCGGTATCGAGGTTGTCGAGGGTCGTGTGGCATCTGAAGACGACATGATTGAGCTCATGCAGGATGTCGATGGTGCACAGGTGGGCGTTATGCCCCTGACATCGAGGTATGTATTAGAAAACTGTCCGAAACTGAAAGTGGTGAGTCGGTTCGGCGTAGGCGTGGATTCAATTGATCTCGAGGCCGCGACAGAACTGGGAATACTGGCATGCAATGTGCCAGGTTCGAATACGACCGAGGTGGCAGACCATGCCATGGCGTTACTCCTGAACATGACCAGACGGCTGTATGATTCCATTAAGACGACGAAAGAGGGCGCATGGGCAGATGAGCCCAGGTTGACCGGCGCTTACTACCAAAGTGTGCGTCGAATAGCGGGGCATACGGTTGGCATCATTGGCTTTGGCAACATTGGCCGGGCCTTTGCTAATCGTGTGCGCGGTTTCGGACCGGCTGAGATCGTGGCGTATGACCCTTATGTACCCCAGCTGACCGCGGATATATACGGGGTTCAAATGGTCAGCCTCGAGACACTTCTCAGCCAGGCGGACTACATCTCGATACATACATCAGCCACTAAGGAGACCTATCACCTCATTGATGCATCTGCATTGGCCGCCATGAAATCAACTGCGATCCTGGTTAACACGGCGCGTGGTCCCATCGTCGATGGCGAAGCACTCGCGGTTGCGCTTGAAGCAGGAGAGATCGAAGCGGCCGCTCTGGATGTAACCGAGATCGAACCGGTACCATCCGATAGCGCACTATTGAGCTTGCCAAATTGCGTCGTGACACCGCACACGGCAGGTTTCTCACCCGTTTTTCTAAATGATTGTGCCATTCGACAGGCGGAGAATATCATTAACGTTTTGACCGGCTTGTCCCCACACGGGCTGGCTAATCCTGAGGTAATCAAAACTGTCGCTGTCATGCGCGCGACAGACCCTGGACGCTGGGAGGGTGTGCCGGATTTTTCGACAGCACTGAGGCTCTGATAACTCTCACGTTAGATGATGTGAGCGATTGACCGCTAAAGAAAGAATCGATGTCCTTGCAGATACAAAGCAAGGGGAGTGCCTGATACCGGTTAACTAGTGGCCGCTCCAATTTGGAGGTCTCTTTTCCGCGAATGCTTTGGGACCTTCGACGGCGTCTTCGGATCGGCGCCATTTATAAAAAGCAGGGTAGTCGTTTTGGTTTGTCATCGAAGCCTCAAGGCTGGGTTCATCCAAACCGCGCATGATCGCTTCTTTTGACGCTGCGATAGATAAAGGTGCGCAGCGGAGAATACGCTGACACCAGTGTTCAATCGTCTCCTCGAAAACATCGGTCTCACAGACTTGGTTGACAAATCCCAATTGATAGCCGGTTGCTGCATCTACGCGATCCGCGGTCAGAACGAGCCCCATCGCCTGTTTTAAGCCAATCTGTCTGGCCAGTCGGTGTACGCCTCCACCCAGTGCTACCGCACCGACGAGGGGTTCAGGCAGTCCAAAACTTGATCTCGTTGTGGCAAGTATAATGTCGCATGCAAGTGCGATCTCGAACCCGCCCCCGAGTGCAAACCCGTCGACAGCTGCGATCAGAGGTTTGTTCAGGTCGTAGCGCTCGATCAGACCAGCATAGCCGTTTTTAGGGTATCTGGAGGTGCCGGCGAAGGCGATCGACTTAAGGTCGCTGCCTGCGCAGAACGCACGGTCCCCAGCCCCTTTGATGACACAAATATACGCTGAGTCATCGCCCGCAAAGTCATCGAAAGCGGCCTGTAATTCGGCGTGCATATCGGGTGTGATGGCATTTAAGGCTTCAGGGCGATTCAACAGAATTTCGGTAATGTGTTCTCGCTGGCTTACGACAATGTTGTGATATTCATGTGGCATGCGGATCCTCCTCGTTTGGGCATAGTAGAATTCACTTATGTCACACGCAATAACCGACAGCTTTCATCGGGTTTGCGGTGAAGAGATTCCGCTGCTGTTGCAGGCCGGTGTGTGGTGTTTTAACGAACCCCTGTCTGTTGAGATCCTGCACAAACCAGTTCAACACCGAGGCATCCGTCCGCTAGGGGTGGAATAGTGCCGCAAATTCGGCATTTATGCGTTTCTGTTCGATGATGTCGGCGGTGCCTTTTTCGGTCAGTGGGTGACGGTGTTTATCGATCGCTTCGCGATAGCTTGGCCTTGCTTGTAAATGTTGCCAGTACCTGGCGGTGCACGGACGCACATCCATAAAAGGGGCGAGCCAATCGACTTCCCGCAGGCGTTCGAAAATGACCATCATGCCAACATCGGCAAGTGTAAATTGGTGACCCACGATCCATGAACGTCCGTCTTTGAGCAGTTCTTCCAGCTCATCGAGGTGTGTCGCCATGGCCTGGGCGCTGCGGCCCATGGCACGGGCGAGGCGTGCATCACCGCTTAGCCTTTCAAGCCCCCGAAGCTTGAGCATGAGAAATAACAACGGGCGTTGCCTGAACCGGTGAAAAAGAAAGCCAACGAGGATCTTGTAGACGGGGATGTACCGAATCATCGCAGCGAAAGCGGGGAGCGTCATCCCGGGCACGGCGTTGGCTGCGGTCTTTTGCACGTGCGCAATGGGATCGTCGCCGATAAGCGCGCCTTTGTGCACCCAATAGTCCATGAGTTGACGCGCTTCAGTTTCTTCCGGGAGAAGTGAGGCGTCTGTCGGACATTGACTGGCAGCGTATTCAATCTGCTTGTGAGATTCGTATATTGGGTGGCCTCTGTGCACGAGGACGGGCACCGTTGCGGCCGGATTAATGCTGAGAAAGTGACTAGAGATGTTTTCGTATCCGCCGGTTTCGACGAGGTTAATGTGGTGCGATGTGTGTTCAATACCGAGCTCGGCCAGGCATACCCGGGTCTTTTTAGAGCAAAGTGAGAAATCGTTGTGATAAAGCTCCCACTCAGATTGGTGCGGGAGTGCGATATCGAGGGCTAGCCCAGGCTCAACGGCGTATGTTTTTCTCCGCGCACGCTCAAGAAGATAGGCAAGCAGTGCAATTGAGAGAAATAAGATGATCAGCACACACAGACCTCGATCGCGATCCGTGTGAGCTTACTGTCGAATCAATGCTGTGGGTAGACTTTTCGAACGATTTCGTCAACTGGCATGTTCACGAATCTGGGCTTGGCGGCCACAATTCGTACTACCGCATGCCCGGATTTATCTGAAGCTCTGTCTGTCACGAGGCATCGACTGCCATCGTCATCAAAAATTCGCCCTATAAGGTCCGTGGTTAGTCGAGTCATTACGCTACATCTCTTCGTTTACGACCTACTTCGTAGTATAGGAATAGGGAAAAATAATATGTAAGAACTTGTCACATTTTTGTTAATTATCTATGAACGGCTCGACGGCTTTATCTGTGTTGGATCGGCTGCCGGAATGTGCCTTTTTGCTAATTTAAGGCGTTCACGACCCCGGCTTTCAACACCGTCGCACGGGTGCCTTTGTTGATTCCGCGAGTTTGTGTTGACACCGTAGATTGGCTGGTTTTGACGAATACCCCGGGTTGGTTTGAACCCTGGCCTTGCAGGTGGGCTAGTTATTTCTCATCAGCACGCTATATTCTCCGTGTTTATTCGGGGAGAATTTGATGATGAGAATGCTTAATCGGTACGAGTTTTTCCAGGAAGCTTACTTAGTCAATGACATCGAATCAGCTTGTGAGAAATGGGCAAACTTGTACGGTGCCGGTCCTTTCGTTGTCACGTCACATCACAAAACGGATCGCTTTATGTATCGGGATACACCTGCAGAGGCCGATGTGAGCTATGCCTTTGGGTATTTGGGAGACATGATGATTCAATTTATTCAGCAACATGACGACACGCCTTCTATCTATCGGGATATGTATGCTGCCGGAGAAGAGGGATTTCATCATGTCGGTGTGCTGGTCAACGATTATGAAGGTGAGAAAGGGAGGTTGCAGGAGATGGGCTTCGCACTCGCGTGCGAACTTCATGCTGACCGTGTAGATGCATGTTACTTTGATACGCGAAGCACCAGCGGCGGGTTTACTGAACTGCACGATGACCCTCCGCATATCTTGAGCACTTTCGCTGGTTGGCGCAGGGCACACGAGCTGCGACGTCCGGGGGATCCTGCAATCGTGCCGCGTTTGACCGATTGATCTATCTCCCGGCTGGGGTATTTGAAATCGCCGTGTTGTTATCCATCGCTGTGTGTATCTGACTTCTACGAAAGATCGCGTCGTGGTGCAGAGCGCTCGGGATGAGAGGGCTCTGTTTGAATCACTCAGGGCGCATAGAGAACCGTTCGGTGAAAACCCCAGGCTCTGTGCAGTTGTAGCTACCGGCCGCCTGGCAATTACGACGGACCGCACAGGCCCGTCGCCCACAGGGATTACTCAAACAGGGTCCCTTGCAGTTATAGTCATTGCTGCTTGAACTGACGAGATTGAATTTGAGTCCCGATCGCATTAAAGAAGTGGAAGGATCTATCAACCTGAGAGATTTTGGTGGTTATCTGACAAGTGACGGAAAACGTGTCACGCGGGATAAATTGTTCCGCAGCGGCAACCTGCATTTTCTCACTGCGGACGGTGAAGCAGCATTTGCGGGGCTCAACATCGGTCTGATCTGTGACTTACGACGGGCTGATGAGAAGTCACGTGAACCGACACGCGTGTTAACCGCGAAACTTGAGATACCGATCGATCCGGGCAGCGCAATTGAGATGCGAACACGTCTGCGCGACAGCGAGCTCGGCTATGACGAACGCATCGAATTCATGACGGAGTTGACGCGCGAATTGACCCAAGATCATGCCAATGAGTATGGGATGATGTTTGAACACATTCTCAGTAACAATGGGCTGGCAAATGGTCAGGGATTTCTCGTGCACTGCTCCGCAGGCAAGGACAGAACCGGTGTTGCTGCTGCGCTAATCCTGCACGCCCTCGGTGTAGCTGATGAGGACATCATTGCAGATTACCTCTTTACGAATGAGGCGGTGGATTATGAACAGTCCATATTGCCCCGTATTATTGCCATGCAGGGCGCGGAGGATTTGCCATCGAGGCGACTCATCATGACTATTGCCGGTGTGCGGGAAGAGTATTTACGCGCTGCATACGAAGCGATCTATGCACTTGATGGGACTGTGGATGCCTATCTCAGACAATCCATTGGCTTGGCCGATCAGGATTTGGTGCATTTACGTCGTCGTTACACCTACTAGCCCAAGCGCGTTGAATTGTCGGATGCCAGTAGTCTCTGGGCATTTTCTGCTGCCTGCTGCATGATCTCCATCATTGCCTGAAGTTCCGCCTGCATTTCGGTAGATGCTGGTGCCAGCGACTCTTCGGTGTCGCTGAATCCATCCAGCCGCGAACGCTTTAACCAGTCGGTGAGATCCGCATCTTGAGCCCAGCGGGTGCGATTCCAATGGTCTGCTAAGTTTGTACGAATAAAGTCTACATCGGTATCGGGGTGAGGCACGGGCGTGCAGAGCTCATTTTTTTCTGTTTCGCCGGTATAAGTCGCTTCTACATGTGCGATGAACGCGGCACTGAATACTTGCTGGCATGTGCGTACTGACTGTAGTGTGATCGTCTCCTCGCTAAAGACTGGAACCGTGGGCCTGCAGGCCAGACCGTCGGCAGAGCAATCGATGTGCACAGTGTCGGGGGTGGTTTCGATCGAGCCTGTATCCAGGTGAATGGTGGTTTCATCGATGCGCTGGACCCTTCCCATGCGGATAATGCCCTTTATTCGCCGGAGCTGCTCGAGCTCGGCCTGGGTTACGGTTGCACATCTGAACATGGTCGGTCGTACGCTGGGGTCTAAACGTAACAGGTTGCCGGATTGTTCTGCTCTTTGAAAAAGATCCTCAACGGTCTTTGCGGCTGCAAGGTCCTTTGCCTGTTGTGCAGCTAACTGACCGAGGCTTTCTTTGAATTGGTCACCTGGTTGTATGTGTGCCCGGTCGAGGATCCAAGAATCGCGCGGCATGATCCAACGAATTTTTTCAGGGGCGACATCGTTTTTTAGCAAAAACAGGCAGGCATCCATGCCCGTCTTGCCGCCGCCGATCACCACGTAAGCATTGGCACCCTGCTTGGGTAATTCGTTTGGCGGAAGGCATTGTGCGCTGCTTGAAACTTCGTAAGTCGGAGGTTGGATCGCGGGCACGGTTACGTTCATGTAGGTGGCATCGACGATTTTACCTGCCTTGGCCTGATGCTGGATGCCTGATAAGAGCGAGCGAAATTCGCCGTTGCCGGTATATTCGCAGGATGGAAAATATGATACTCGGCCTGTGGGTAGGAATTGCTGGTTCATGACGGTATCGAAGTAGGCGACAACCTCGCTGTTGGTCGCAAGTTCATATAAACCTTTGTTCCAACCTGAAGTGTCAATGCTGTCGTTGCCAAGCGGGCGCGAATTGACCCCGTAGAAAGCCGATGGCTGATGCAGGTGTACATAAGGATAGGCGTCGTTCCAGTGGCCGCCAGGTTGGTGATGGCGGTCGATGAGGGCGACTGTGGCTTTTGTTTCAGTCACTAAGACATCGGTAAATGCCATGCCCATGGCGCCACTGCCAATGACCAGATAATCTACTTCCAGTTGCATAGGTGTCTCCTCGGTTCAGTTACGCGGATTGACTTCCACGCAGCAGACGGCCCGGCATTGCTCCGGTGTGCGCTCCGTTTCGGAAGGTTATTTCGCCCGCGCAGACGGTTGCTCGGTATCCCAGCGCCTCCTGGATCAGGCGCTTCCCCCCTGCAGGGAGGTCGTAGGCCATCTTCGGCTGCTCAAGCTGCAACCCCTGGTAGTCAATGACGTTGAGATCAGCCTTGTAACCGGGCCGCAAGAGCCCGCGGTCGTGGAGACCGTATACCTCGGCTGTATCGCGAGTCATTTTGTGAACGACGAACTCCAGAGACATTCTCGGTCCTCGCATTCGATCTCGTGTGAAGTAGGCGAGCATGTAGGTCGGTACGCTCGCATCGACCAATACGCCGCAATGGGCACCACCGTCGGAGAGGCCAAATACGCTCAGGGAATTTTCGATCATGTCTCGTTGATCTTCGAGGTCGCCCGGGTATCTTCCGAAAAGGACGAGCAGAGGAATGCCTTCAGCCATCGTGTCCATCAGGACTTCCAAAGGATCTTGGCCGCGTACCTTTGCCAGGTAGGCGACGCTGTCTTTATCTCCGGGTTCGTAGCTGAGCTGTGCATCCATCACCCAGATGGTTTCGTAGTTATTCATCATCCTTACTGCATCGGCGTTATGTGGAAGCATTTTATCTTCGCTGAGAATACGCCTGCGGAAAGCTGGGTCTTTCAACATTGCCTGTCTATCTTGCAGAGGAAGGTGATGAATCTCCCGGTAAGCGGCGTGTTGTCGCATTGGATTTATCGTGCCTTCCAGCGTCATGAGTATAGATGCGGGGCGCGCCCCGACCTGTGGACGCAGAGACAGTCCCGCTTCGTTAAGTTTTTCTGCCAGCGGCCAGACACCTCTGACACCGGCCCCAGTTAGCGTCGTGATCGGCCGGCCAGTGGAACGCGCAATGTCTTCGATCCATTGCAGTTCGTCTTCGTCTTCAAGCCAATCGGATATGATCTCGATCGTACCGTGATCGAGCCCTTTGAAAGCATCGCCGATTGTCCGCATCTCTTCTGCTGATGCGTTTGTTCCTGGCACGAGATTGCCGGCTTTGTCGAGGTGTCCGTAGAACCGTGAAGTCGAGAATCCGAGTGCACCGGCGTTAAGTGCTTCGCGGGTAATTCTCTGCATGGCAACCATATCATCGGGTGTTGCGTCGTCGTAGCATCGATCTCCCATAACATAGTGACGAACGGCTACATGGGGTACTTGGGCTCCGATATCGATGGCATAAGGTGTATCGATTGCATCGAGATACTCTGGGAAAGTCTCCCAACCCCAGGGAATGCCCTCATGCAGGGCCGAACCCGGAATGTCCTCTACGCTCTCCATGAGAGAGATGAGTTCCGCTTCGCTACCGGGATGAACGGGTGCAAAGCCAACGCCGCAATTTCCCATCACAATCGTGGTTACGCCATGCCAGGAGCTGGGTGTGACTGCCTTGTCCCAGCACACCTGTCCATCGTAGTGGGTGTGGATATCAACAAAGCCAGGTGTGACCAGATGGCCGCTTGCATCTATATCTTGGACGCCAGGTTGCAGCGTGCCCGGTTGGGAAACTTGGCGTATTTTTCCATCCGCGATACCGATATCTCCGGTAAAGCGCGCCTCTCCGCTACCGTCGACGATCGTCCCGTTGCGTATTGTCAGATCGTGCATCGTAAAGTCTCCCTGGGTTGATCTGGTTTACAATTGTTCTTTGCATTCATTGTGCTTGCGGAGGGCTTTGATTACCCCATTGATCGAAAAAAGTACATGTCTCGGCGGGTTTTCGCCGTACCGCTCCAAAATTGCCGAGAGGCCAGCCAATGGGCATGGTGACCACCACGCCATAGGTGTCGGGTATAGAGAAATATGTATGCAGTTCTTCCTCGAATACCTGGTGCATGGTTGTCAGCGCTGCACCCAATCCTACCGCTCGACAGGCGAGAAGAATATTCTGAACACAAGGGTAGACTGCACCATAATTGGGTGGCGCAAGCCCAACGCGCTTTTCTTGTGGTACTTTGAATGGCCAGTCTCGTTTTCCGCACACGAGTAGAAGGTATGGAAATTCGTGCATGTGGTCCATCTGGTAAAGCACTGCGCGCATGTCTCTGTGTATAGTCTTGTTGCCTTGCTCCATTTCTTTGCGTGAGATGTGCATGCGCTGCTCAATCGCGGCACAGTAGTGTTGACGAAACCACTCTTTTCGCTCTTGCTCCGTGATTAGCACAAACGACCAGGGCTGCTGGTTCTGTCCTGATGGCGCTTGCACGCCTGCGTTTAACACTTTGCGAATGAGCTCGAGAGGTACAGAATCAGTTTTCAGCCTGCGCATGGCCCGGACGTTACCTACTAAGTCGAAAAACTCAGGATGGAGGTGGGTATTGCTCATCTTTGCTGTCTCTCCTTGCTGTCATCTTAAAGTAAATCGCTTAATCAGGCCTATGCATACCAACGAATATGGACAGGATTGAAGGTTTTGTTGTCTGTTTAAAAGGTGGTTTAAGTGAAGGCATCGGAGTCTCCATTGCTACGTAAGATTCGTGCGATGGGGCAAGTCGTCAACCGATCGTATGCCCAGCCATTCTGGTTTGAACCCGTTCATCTAAGTGACCTGATTCACCATGGTAACCCCAACAGCTCTTTGTGTGTCTTCATGCAATGTGCGCGCTGCTAAGAAGTAGTGCCAGGCGCACCACAGGTTGAGGAGGCTGAAGACCATCAGCGAATAGCGCAATGACTCAATGCCATATTCTGGGGCCAATATGTCGCTGAGGATGCCTACGCCCTGAGGCCCAAGCCCCATGCCGATGATATTGAGTAGAAACAGGCATATTGCAGCAGCAACAGAGCGCATTTCTACAGGGACGAGTTGCTGAATCATTGCGAAGGTGGGGGCGAGGTAGAAACCAGCAAAAAATGCGGGGACTAAATAGACCAAAAGAGCAGAAGTCAGATCTGTGAGAAGGAAAAAAGCAAAAACAAAAGGGACCAGGCCTCCTTTACCGATGACAACGATCCAGGCCAGCCAGCGTGGATCTTTTTTGGCCAGGAAGTCTGCCAGACGACCGGCAGTGAAAGTCCCTAAACCGCCCACGATACCTGCCATTAAGGCGAGGGTCAGACCGGTCTCAGATTGAGAAAGGCCGTGTGATCGAACAAAGAATGCGGGTAGCCAGAGGGCCATGCCATAACCGACGAAACCGGCAAGGGCGGATCCAAAGACGACATGGCGAGTGGCCTTTGATTGCCACATTGTTCGGGCGACATCACGAAAAGCGGGCGCATCAGATTTTTCCTTTTGCGTCTCTTCTGAGGCACCTCGGGGTGGTTCGATCAAGGTAAACCGGACCACCAGGGCAATAATTATTCCGGGTAAGCCGACGACTATAAATGTCGTGCGCCATCCCCAGTGTTCACTCATCCATCCACCGCCGAGGTAGGCTATTAGGAGGCCTAAATTGATGCCGAGCGCGAATATACCCATGGCGGTAGCGCGCTGTTTTTGGGAGAAGAGATCAGAAATCATCGAGTGTGAAGGTGGACTGGAACCGGCCTCACCGATGCCGACACCAATTCGCGTCAGAGCAAGTTGCGCATAGCTCCCCACAAACGCGCATAAAACAGTCATGGCTGACCAGATTGTCGTTGCGAGAGCGATAATGTTTCTGCGATTCGTGCGGTCGGCGAGCATGGCGATGGGCATGCCGAGCGTTGCGTAGAAAATGGCAAAGGTCAGGCCGACCAGAAAGCCCATCTGTGTGTCGGATGCACCGAGTTCGTGTTTGATGGGTTCAAGTAATATCCCCATGATTTGCCGATCAACGTGACTGGATGCGTAAACTATGACGAGTACGCCAAGGGCGTACCATCGATACCATTGCGTCTTCATCAGTCGATTGATGCGCGCTTGTCGCTGCTCGTTCAAAGTAAATCTCATGCCTCGGGTGTGAGCGAGGATTTTGGCTAAGGAGGCGGATCCCTTCAAGTCCCGGGGGCGAGCGCGTCAACTCTGCCTTCGGGTCGAGTGGCCGCTGTGGGGCGTTACCGTTAGAATGGTTGGTTGTTTAAAGTTCACCTTAGAAACGTGGAAGGGGAGTCCATGGAGAGGCGAGGTCTTCTCGCAGCAGTCCTCTTGTGTCTAGAGACTGTCTGGATGTGTGCCGCTCATGCCGAGGCTATCGGTGCCGCGGTCCTGGGCAGTTATGTCAGTCAAGCCAATGCGGAACAGGCTGTTGTTCGTGCACAGCGCGCACTGGCCGAACGATCAGTTCGCTTCGAAATTAAAAAGGCAGACGTAGCAGGTCGGGTGTGGTTTCGAGTACTGGCCTATGACGGGCAAGGGCACATTGGTGGTCGGGAGTTGGTGGCCAGGGCCAGTCGAGTCGGATATGAAGGCGCCTGGTTTATGGCAGCCGCCGGACCCCACAGAGCCAGGGTAGAGTCGCGCCCCGTCGCTGACCTGCCGGTCCAAACAACGGCCTTACAACCCGTTAAAGCCATTTCAGAATCGGCCCGGGAAGCTGTCAATGGCGAGCCATCGACGCGTGTTTTGTTGGGCGGTAGCGGCCCATCTTCATCAGCGTTAGACCCCGCGGGTGCGCATTCGTTGAAAGTGATCGAAACACTTGAGGGCGTGCAACGGCATCTTTTTGATATTCCCGGCTTTGTTGAAACGGCCGTCGAAGTCAGTCTTGATGGCCGGCTCGATGAAGCTTTTTGGCAGGGTATTCCTTATTACGACGAATTCATGGTAGCGGTACCTGACCTGGGTAGCCGCGGAGACTACGAAACGCATGTACGTTTTTTTACGACCGAAAAGGGACTTTACGTCGGGGCAATTATGTATCAGCCGCCCGAGACGCTTGTGAGTCGTTACTCGGTTCGCGATGATTTTCTTGATCGAGACAGTTTTGGTGTGAGCTTGGATACGTCTGGTGAAGGTCTGGTGGGTTACTGGTTCATGATTGCGCTGAGCGGTAACGTTCAGGACGGCAAAATACTGCCGGAACGAAATTACTCCCGGGATTGGGACGGGCCCTGGATTGGCAAGTCTGCCCTTAGAGAAGATGGTTGGAGTGTCGAAGCATTCTTTCCCTGGTCGATGATGAATATGCCAGAAGTAGATGGAAGGCGCTCAATTGGTGTGCTTGCTAACCGTCAGGTGTCGCACAAAAACCACCGGTATCAATGGCCAGGCTATCCTTATTCTTCTGCACGTTTCCTGTCGGCATTTAACAAGGTGGGGGTGACAGGTGTCGAACCCGTACCATTGCTCGCGGCTATACCGTATGCGTCGATGACGGTAGATGAGGCGAATGAAGATGATGAGGTGCGAGTGGGTGCAGATATTTCGTGGAAACCATCTCCTGCGCTGGAGGGAACGCTGTCGTTAAATCCCGATTTTGGTGCGGTGGAAGCGGATGATGTCGTGTTGAATCTCACGGCCTCAGAGACTTTTTTTCCCGAGAAACGATTGTTCTTTCTTGAAGGAAATGAGGTGTTCGAGGCCCACCCTCGTTCTGGCATGGGCTATATCATGAGGGTGATCAGCAATGAGGACTTTGCATCCACATCCCGCCGTATATATGCCAGAGACTTCGTACCTTTGCCTATCTCGATACTGAATACCAGACGAATTGGGGGCACTGCCCGTCAGGTTGAGGTGCCCGATGGTGTTACACCCAATCGGGGACAGCGGGATTTGCCGACTGACCTTTTGGGTGCGGTAAAACTGACGGGCAGTGTCGGGGATTTTCGCTATGGGGTGATGGGTGCATTTGAAGATGAGGTTGAATGGTTGGGGGTAGATACGATTAACGGCCTGCCGAGGCACATACGTGGTGACGGTAGAGACTTCGCCGTGGCCCGACTGCTTTATGAAGACATTGGCGAGACTCGGCGCTCGGTGGGTTATATGGGTACGGCCATGCAGGGGGAGTTGTTCGATGCCTATGTACACAGCATCGACGCTCACTACACGAGCGGTTCCGGCAAAATCGTTGTGGACAGCCAGTTTATTATGTCGGACAGGGCGGATGTTGAAGGCTATGGTGGTTTGGTGGATGTGATGTATGCCCTGAGCAGTTCGACGCGCCACAAGCTTGAACTCGAATATATGGATGGCAACGTTGATTTTAATGATATGGGGTTTCTGCGACGTAACAATTACGCGCAGTTGCGTTATTTGCTGTTATACAACAAGCAGAACCTGACGGAACGAATTAAGAACTACCGCTCCACCGTTGTATTAGAACAGCAGTACAATGTCGAACCGGGACAGGTGACCGACAGTGGAATTTACTGGCGCAATTCGATGAACCTACCAGGGCGAAACACCCTGAAAGCGACGTTTGCCTATCTGCCACAACGATGGGAAGACTTTGATAGCCGTGGCAACGGTGCATACAGGGTTGATGAACGTGGCTTTGTCGACTTTCTCCTTGCCACCAATGCTGCGCACATGTTCAGCTTTTCCGGATCGCTCGGCATGCAACAGGAGCACCTCGGTGATTGGACCCTCAACGGTAGCTTGGGCGTCACGATTACACCTTCGGATCATTTTTCACTAAAAATCGATGTGCGCTACAAGAAGAGAGATGGCTGGCTCGTCTATCAGGGTGATAGAAACTTCGGCGCGTATGAAGGCACCGAGTGGCAGCCGGCGCTGGATTTCAACTGGTATATTTCGCACAACCATCAAATTCGACTGTCCATGCAATGGGCTGGTGTGCGGGCACGAGAAAACGGGTTCTACGAAATACCATTGCGGGATGGACAATTGCAGAATGCTGAAAGAACCCTTACAGACCACGATTTCACGGTCAGTCTCCTCACAGCACAGCTTCGATATCGGTGGGGGATCGCGCCGTTGACAGACCTCTTTTTAGTTTACAATCGTGGTAACAGCCTGCCCAATCAGATTGATTCACCGTTTAACGATTTATTTGACGATGTGTTGCGTGAACCCATCGTCGATAGTTTTGTTGCCAAATTACGCTGGCGTTTTGGCAACTGAAGGCAGCTCAAACGCCGATGTCACCGTATTGATTTCTACTAAACCTGATATTTTTGCCGCAGATAAGGCGCGTGTTTATTTCAAGCACACCTTTAACAAGGAGGCAACCGGGATTGCTTGGGCGCCTTTCAGGATATGTCCGGTGGGTGCCCACGTGGATCATCAATATGGCCACGTCGCCGCGGCCGCGATTGGCATCGGTATAACGGTGGCCTTTCGGCCGCGAGACGATCATCTGGTGAGAATTTACAGTCATGCGATGGAAGAGACGGGGGAGTTTGGGACCGAGCATGTACGCCCCAAGGAGGGTATCTGGCTGGACTATGCCAAAGGCGCGGTCGTCGCATGCAAAGATCTCGTGGGCTTAAAGACAGTTCGGGGAATCGATTGCGTTGTGATCGGCGGGGCAATGGGTGCGGGCTTGTCCTCATCTGCGGCGGTGGGTCTTGTATATACACTCGCAGTTGCCTCGGTCAACGGTTTGCAATTGTCCGACCAGGACCTCATTGCGCATGATGCTTATATCGAGCAGAGGTATATGGGGCTTAATAACGGAACCCTTGACCCGGCTACGATTGTACTAGCGAAAGCAGACCGTCTTTGTCTCGTCGAGACACGAAACAACGCCGTGACCTATCACCGAGGCGGAACGCCGTTTCAATTTATTGTGATGTTTAGTGGCATTTCTGAAGCGCTGACACCTGCAAATTTCAACCAGCGGGTGCAGGAATCCTGGCAAGCAGCCGAGGAGTTGAAGCGGTTCGCTAGCAAAGACATCGACGCACCTAGACTGGGTGACTTTGGGTATGCTGAATATGAAGAGGGCAGGCATCGCCTCTCGCCTGTGAGTAGACGGCGGGCGGAACATTTTTTTTCCGAAACCAGACGCGTAAGCCGAAGTATTGATGCCTGGGAACAAGGTGATATCTCATCGCTTGGCCAACTCATGCGCGAGAGCGCTGCAAGTTCTATTGTCAATTATGAATGCGGCGCAACACCGGTGAAAGACCTTGTCTCGATACTGAATGAGACACCTGGTGTGGCGGGTGCACGTTTTTGTGGGCCGGGCTTTCGTGGATGTTGCGTTGCACTGCTTGAAGCAGCTTACGTAAATGCCCGTGCTCAGGCAGCCGTTTTTCGGGCTGCTAAAAAAGACTTTGCCGATGTGCATAAAGAGTTGGCTGATTTGAGTTGGATGCTCCCTTGTGACATCGCGGACGGGGCAAGACTGGTCGAATGAACGTCATTGTTCTGGCCGCAGGTTACGCAACACGTTTGCATCCGCTGACACGGGATTTTCCTAAAAGTCTGCTTGAAGTTGGAGGGCGTTCAATCCTCGAGCGCCTGCTTGAGAATGTGTTCGAGTTGGACGTAGATAAGATCACATTGGTAAGCAATGCCCGATTTGCCGATCTCTTTCGAGATGCGGTCCCGTCGAGCGTGGATCTACTTGTTAATCGGTCGACGAAGGTGTCGGATCGTCTGGGTGCGGTGGCTGATCTTGAGCTTGCGCTGATGACAGATATACCCGACCAGGCCCTTGTGCTCGCGGCTGACAATATCCTGACATTTAATTTGGCGGATTTCTTGTCTCACTTTCGTGAGGTCGGATGCGGATCGTTATGCGCGTGGCGAAATCCCGACGTACATGATCGTTGCATGAGGGGAAACGTGGAATTTGATACGGCCGGTTATCTGACCCTGTTTGAGGAGAAGCCCCAACAGCCAAAGTCTGTCTGGTCAACCGCACCTATTTATGCCTATACGCAAGATGATCTTGTGTTGGTGGCCGAGTATCTAAAGCAGGCAGGCAATCCAGATGCACCAGGCCATTTTGTTGAATGGCTGGCTAAACGGCAGCCGCTCAGTGTCTGGTGTGCGCCCCATGCACCGATCGATGTCGGAACGCACGAGGCGCTGGTTGCAGCGAGGACTCAGGTTGAAGGCTGGTAAGCGGGCCCGTCTGATCGATCTTGTCCGTTGAGGCCTAATGCTGGGTGAAGCCGGCGACGCCCTTCATACACTAAAATAATATAGATAATATATTTTATATAACTACCAGTTATTTATAGATGGCAACACGGTATTTTGCATCCACAAAAGTGATACCTAAAGTATCACTATGACGAATCAACAGACATCGCCCGATTCTCTGACCGAAAGCCACATAAGCGAACACCAAGTGGCTGAGCTTAATCAACGTTTGCTGGCATTGAATGCCGAGGCGAGAATACAACTCGTCTTAAAGCAACTGCCTGGGATGCATGTCATGACTTCTTCTTTCGGCGTACAGGCAGCGGTGATGTTGCACCTGCTCACTCAGGCAAAACCTGATATTGCAGTTGTTTTATTGGATACGGGATATCTTTTTCCCGAGACTTATCGATTTATCGACGATTTGCAAAATCGACTGGCGCTCAACCTTCAGGTTTATAGCGCCAGGATGAGTTCAGCGATGCAGGAAGCACGCTTCGGTCAACGCTGGCAGCAAGGTGTCGAGGGTCTTGAAGCTTTCAATCACGACAATAAAGTTGAGCCGCTAAAGCGTGCGTTTACAGACCTTCAAGTAGGCACCTGGTTTACAGGAATACGCAGAGATCAGGGGGAATCACGCGTTGCAACACCGTTTGTGAGTTATGGAGAAGGTTGCTTTAAGGTGGCACCCATCGCGGATTGGTCCGATAGGGACATTTACGATTATCTGCATCGTTTCGATCTACCGTATCACCCTTTGTGGTACGAAGGATATGTCTCTATAGGCGATGTGCACACCACTCAATCTTTGCACGAAGTAGATGATGTATCGAAAACACGATTCTTCGGATTGAAACGGGAATGCGGAATTCACGCCTGAATAAATTGAAGAAGGAATAATGAAAAAAGGGCCAGTCAATGACTGGCCCCGTTTGCTCGTTCGTTGTGGACCAACTACGTGAGCTGACCCTCAAAACTCGCATTAGATACCACTGATCACCTCCTTAGTATGTTGCCCGTCGTGGGCCGATTATGTCCACCCGGCACAGATTTGCAAGCTTAACGACGCCGGCCGCGTTTAAGGATCGGCAAGACCGCATTGAGGCAATTGTTGTCGCAGGTAATCCTGATTGCGCACCTTCTGAATCTCTGTGCTTTCAGCGCTAATTTCGTGTGTTGCTGTGGTATAACCCTATTTTTGTTACCACAGGATGAGTCAATGCAACGATTTGACGGCAAGCGGGTCATCGTCACGGGATCTGGCTCGGGTTTTGGAGAAGCCACCGCGAAGCGCTTCGCGGAGGAAGGTGCACGGGTTGTGGTGACCGACGTGAATGAAGAGGGTATGGGACGTGTAAGCGAAGACATTCGGGCATCGGGCGGAATATGCGAGGCGGTGGCTTGCAACGTTGCGGAAGAGTCGCAAGTCGAGGCGATGGTACAGACTGCGGTAGATTCTTTCGGCGGTGTGGATGTGCTTGTGAACAATGCGGGGTATTCACACCATCAGCGGCTGCTCTGGAAAATATCCGTAGAGGAATTCGACGCCGTGTTTGCGGTCAATGTTCGCGGTGTTTTTCTGGGCTGCAAACATGTCATCCCACACATGATTGAAGGTGGCGGTGGGGTTATTGTGAATATTGCTTCGATTGGCGCTGTAGCGCCGCGCCCCGGTGTAACGCCTTATAATGGAACTAAAGGGGCGGTGTTAACGATGACGAAGGGGCTTGCAATGGAGGTCGCACGCAACAACATCCGTGTCAACGCCGTGAACCCTGTTGCGGCTGACACAGGGTTCATGAAAGGCGCAATGGGGGTTGATAGCCTCGATGACGAGGCAACAGAGCGGCTGGTAGCGACCATACCGCGCGGACGACTTGCACAGCCGGCGGATATCGCAGCGGCCGTCACATATCTTGCTTCACAAGATGCGGATTTTCTGACCGGGACATCGATCAACGTCGATGGTGGTCGCAGTGTTTGAGTGCGGTGAATTTTCAACAGTGCATTGGTTCATATTAGATCGTGTGATAAGTTTCACGGGTTAAGATTGTTGACTCACATCGAGGAGGATTGGGATGGCTGAAGCCGTTGATTACAAGCAGATTGGTTCTCGTCCGATACGCCCGGACGGCGTAGATAAAGTGACCGGACGTGCACGATTTGGTGCTGATCTTGTCCTGCCCAATATGATTTATGGGAAGGTGTTACGCAGTCCCCACGCACACGCGCGGATCAAGCACGTGGATGTGACGGCTGCACTGGCATTAGATGGCGTATTTGCCGCTATCTCAGGTGCGGATTTCCCTGGTGGTATCTCCGGAGGTGAGGTCGCTGGTGAAGGTGGCGGCACAATCGATGATCTTGCGAAGAACGTGATGGCACGCGACAAAGTCCTATACCATGGCCATGCAGTAGCTGCCGTAGCAGCAAAATCTTTGGAGGTCGCTGAAGCAGCGCTCGCAGCAATCAAAGTCGAGTACGAAGTGTTACCTCCGGTGCTTGATGTGGTTGCGGCCATGAGCGAAGACTCGCCGCTTGTGGATGAGAATCTTTACACCAATCTCCCGGAAAAGCCGGAAAAGCCAAGTAATATTGCCAACATCGGTAGGCTCGAACGCGGCAGCGTCGAGGAAGGGTTTGAACGCGCGGATATAATTATCGAGCGTGAGTACACAGTACCGATGGCGCATCAGGGTTATATCGAACCTCATGCTTGTGTTGCGAGCATCGATGAAACGGGCCGCGGAAGTGTGTGGTTGTCTACTCAGGGCCACTTCGAGGCGCGTGCGGCCACAGCCAATATACTTGGCCGTGACATTGCGGATTTGAAGTTCGTGGCCTCGGAAATCGGGGGTGGTTTTGGTGGAAAAACAGTCATTTACCTGGAACCCCTGGCGGTGCTGCTTTCGGAAAAAGCCAACCGTCCTGTTAAAATGCAGATGTCTCGGGAAGAGGTTTTCAGAGCAACGGGGCCGACATCGGGCACTGTGACACGCATCAAACTGGGCGTGAAGAACGATGGCACTTTTACCGCTGCACAAGCCTGGTCTGCCTTCGAAGCGGGCGCGTTCGCGGGCGCACCACATATGCCAGGCATCATGTCGATATATGCACCTTATGATCTTGAAAATTTTGTGGTCGAGGCCTTCGATGTACTTGTCACTAAGCCGAAGGTTGCGGCATACAGGGCGCCAGGTGCCCCGCAAACCATGCATGCTTTCGAATGCGCCATCGATGAAGCAGCGATCGCCCTTGAGATGGATCCATTGGATCTGCGGCTCCTCAATGCCGCCGATGAAGGTACGATGGCGCCCTATGGGCCGAAGTTCCCGCCCATCGGTTTCAAAGCCTGTCTAGAGGCTGCAAAAAATCACCCGAACTACACCAAGCCGGTACCACAAGGGGCCGGGCGCGGGGTATCGGCGGGTTTCTGGTTCAATATCGGCATGCAGTCGAGCGCAGAGATCAACATCAATGAAAACGGCACCGTCATGGTCATTGAAGGCAGCCCCGACATTGGCGGCTCGCGTGCATCGATGTGCCTGATGGCGGCTGAGACCCTGGGTGTCGATTACGATGTGGTTCGTGCCCAGGTAGGTGACACAGAGAGCACAGGTTTTTGCAACGTAACAGGCGGCTCACGTACGACTTTTGCCACCGGAATGGCTGTAACACAAGCCTGTGAGGATGTGATCGCAGAGTGTAAGAAGCGGGCAGCGCAACTCTGGGGCGTCGATGATGACCAGGTAGAATGGCAGGATGGATCAGCTGTTCCAGGGCCGGGTGTCAATGCAGATGTGAATCCAATGACACTCGCCGACCTGGCGGGTAGCGCTGCTAAGACTGGCGGTCCCATACAGGGTCGCGCGTCGGTCAATGCACAGGGAGCGGGGGCTAGTTTTTCCATTAACTTTGCCGATCTCAGGGTTGACAGGGAGACGGGCAAGGTCGACGTGCTCAGCTATACGGCAATTCAGGATGCTGGGACAGCCATACATCCCGCTTATGTGGAAGGTCAGATGCAAGGTGGTGCAGCTCAAGGCATTGGCTGGGCGTTGAACGAGGAATATATCTACGATGATGAGGGTGTCTTGGAGAATCCCGGATTCCTCGACTACCGCATCCCCGTCGCGTCTGATCTGCCGATGATTGATACTGAGATCGTCGAGGTGCCCAACCCGAGCCACCCGTACGGCGTGCGCGGAGTTGGAGAAACACCGATTGTTGCGCCTTTGGCTGCCTGCAGTAATGCAGCTTCTCGTGCGGTGGGTCAGAGGATTACAGACTTGCCGTTGTCCCCTCCAAACATCCTTGCCGCACTTGATGACTAGATTCTGACGTTGGTGAGCAAAGGGGCTTTTTAAAGCCCCTTTTTTTCCGAGTGCTCATACACTCGGTATGTTTAAGGTGACGAAGTCGATGGAGACTGTTTTCCAGGTTGACTTCGTGGCATGTTGATTCGGGTCAACAAGGAGATGGACATGGCCAGCGTCGTATTCCCTGACAGCTTTATTGCGTTCACAGAAGGGGTGCGGGAATGTTCAACCACGGTTGAAAGCTACCGGGATCTGGAGGCGGAATTGAAAAGGCGGTGGCCGGCTTTAAGTGATTCACTTGAACGCACCGCTGTTGCCATCGATGGCCAGATCTATCAGGACCCGCTGCTGGAGCCGATAGAACCAGACAGTGAAGTTTTTTTCATGGCCAGAATTGAAGGCGGTTAATGGCGTGAGATATTTTTTTCTGGTTGTTGCTGCCTTGTTTGTATCCCAAGCTTACGGTCACCACTCGCGATCTGCTTTTGATCTTGACGATACAATCACCATTGATGGCACGGTAACCGAAGTGGGATGGACCAATCCTCATTACTATCTTGCCGTCAGGGAAGATTCTTCCGGGGAGATTCGTCACTGGACCTTCGAAGGCCATTCTATCCCGGGCCTGGTTCGCAACGGCTGGTCGCGCAACACGCTGGCCGTGGGTAGCCGTGTGAGTGTCTTGGCCAACCCCAATCGGGACCATGGCGTACACTTTGGATTGCTCAACAGTGCAACGAGGCGGGATGGTAAAACTTTCCATTCCTTTCGGCCGACTGATGAAATTCTCAATGCACCGAAACCACCGTTGGAGCCTTCGTCTGATTTTTCAGGTACCTGGAAACTGATTCGATCCCTGCGCAGCAATCTGGTTGGTGGCTTTGAACCGCCAAGCGACTGGCCTTTGACTGACAGCGCACGCGGGGACCTGGTGACCTTTAATATAAACGATGACCCGTCTTTGAATTGCGAACCGCGTGGTGTGCCTAGGATGTTGAACTGGCCTTACAGTCAGAAGTGGCAACATGTGGAGAATGGTGTTCGGGTAGAAATTGAGCACGCCCCGGAAGTAAGGCATTTTTATACTTCGGAGGTAGAGCCCCTACCCGAGTCAGAATACGACCTCGGGCAGGCACGCATTATGCATCGCGACAACAAAGTCCTCATGGTTAAGACTTCTGGGTTTTCTCCAAAGTTCTGGGGATTGACGAGGGGGGTCAATTCGGGCGCGGCTAAGGAGATCATTGAACGTTACGAACTTATCGATAATGGCTATCGTATGAAGCTGACGGTCACGATGGATGACCCTGTGTATCTGCTCGAACCGGTAGAAGAAACCCTTTACTACGCCAAGGTACACGATTTTGAGTTTGCCCAAGAGCCGGACTGTGATGTCGTCGCCGCTCGCCGTCATTTGGAATTTGAGGATGGCTGATCCGGTTGTCGAGTCGGCGCGTATTCAGAGTCTTGATGTATTGCGGGGTTTTGCGCTACTCGGCATTCTGTTACTCAATATCATTGGATTCGGCTTTGCGAGTGCCGCATATACCGTGCCCCGGTTGACCCTCACGGACACGGCAGACTTCTTCGCCTGGGCAATTGTTGAACTGACCGCCGAGGGTGCCATGCGTGCGATGTTTTCAATGTTGTTTGGCGCAGGGGTGTTGCTCTTTCTCGGTCGCGACAATGTCGGCAGAGGGGTGCTCCATTACAAGAGGACGATCTGGTTGCTCATTTTCGGGCTGATCGATGGATATCTCCTCATGTGGACGGGAGATATCCTCGTTTGTTACGCGCTGGCCGGCTTCGTTCTTTATTTCTGCAGAAACGCTTCGTCGAAGCGACTTGCCATAGCGAGTGTTATGGGCGTCATTTTGTTAACACTGTTTAATACCGGCGCTTATATGTCTCTCAATGCCGCGAAGGGTGCTGCCGATTATGCGGCACAATTAGAGGCCAAAGGTGAGGTGGCGCATGAGGAGCTTATTGCGGCCAGGAACGCGTGGGAAGATTTTCGAACGGAAGTGGCGCCCGATCAGGCCGCATTGGAAGAGGAGTTGGCCCTTCGACGCACGTCGCTGGCAACGGCAATGACATGGGCGTTTGAGCATATGACACATCAATTGCTTTCGAATTTGCCCACCATTTTATTCTGGGATGCGATCGTGCTCATGATAATAGGCATGGCACTCTACAGGTACGGTTTTCTGCAGGGTCAGTGTTCCCGTTCGGTTTATGTGCGCACGGCGGTGGTTGGGTTTTTTGTTGGAATTGTGGTCAATCTTTACGAGATCTACACCGCTTTTTCAGCAGACTTTGCATTACTTCCGGCCTTTAATTTGCTCCAACCGACCTACCATATTGGCAGAATAGGGATGGCCTTTGGCTGGATGAGCCTCATCATCTTGGTTTTGGTACAGACATCGTTTGGCCAAAGGCTGGCGTCCGTGGGTCGGATGGCCCTCACCAATTATCTCATGCACTCACTGATCTGCATGTTGGTGTTCACCGGCGCCGGGCTGGGCCTCGTTGGTTCGTTAGGCCGGGCTGAAATTTATGGTGTGGTACTGGCGATCTGGGTCTTCCAGCTCTGGTTTTCTCCCTGGTGGCTTAAGCGATACTACTATGGGCCTGTCGAATGGTTGTGGCGCACACTGACCTATGGCCGTGCCCCAAAACAACTCAGGCACGTTGCTTAAAACTCAGTAAAGTGACTTTATGAGTTTCTATATCACCGTGGTACAGCAAGCCCTCTCCCGCTCGGATTGCGAGTACCGCCTGACGGTCGCCGGCCAAGTTGACCACCTCCTGACATTGAGCCCCGGTTGCGGCAAAGTGTTGCTCGAGGCGTTGGCCTAACGTACGCAGATGAGTTGGGACAGTGGTGATGCCCAGTTGTACATGCTGGTGGTTACCGTTGTCGCACAAAGCAACAAAGCTTCGGTAATACATTGGCCTTTGTAGATCACGTTCACTGATGTCCAGAAGCCCTTTCTCAATGATGCCGGGTCCGGCCTGAAATGCGGATGTAAACATGTCCCGTTGATAGGCGTTGCGGTGAACGACACCAAACCCCGAATCGTTGAAGCCGAGAATACGCGTGTAACCATAGGGTTCCAGCGGGCTGAGGGTGCTTCCACCCACGTGTAGAAGGCCTACAGGGTCAAGGCTGTGGGCTTCGGAGACGAAGCCACTACCGAGCACGATATCAGCACCGGTTTCCAGCATAGCTGCTCGTGCGGAAATGCCTATGTCGGGTTTGGCGATGAGGTTGGGTTCGAATCGGGCCAGATCGATGGACAACAGCAACGTGAATGAGGCAGTACCTTGGCCGGTGAGCCATTGCGTCTGTACCCCATCCAGAGCGAGCAGATCCACCCCTTGTTGAAAGGAGAGATCTGTCGTATGAGTGTGACCTCTTGACCAGATATCCGCGTCGTTGCCTGTCTGTTCAGGCGTGCAGCCGGCCAGAATCAGACAAAGACCGATGCCCGATATCCAACTGCCGGCCATCGTCCTCAAACTGGTTCCGATATCGGTTCTCGGCGGCGCATTGGCATAGGTGCGGCGTGCCCGTCGTATGACCGGGTCCCGTGGGTAGACCGTAATCGGGTGGTTGTCACGAAGCGGGCTTAATGGTCAGTTCGATATCAGGGTGAGTTTTTGGCGTGGTCAACGCATTGAGCACCTTGAAAGTGACCGGTATATTTTTTCGGATCTTGCGGGGTTTGAGTGTCATGCGCGTTTCCTGCTGCGAAGCGATGACAATAATGTCCGCCGTATCCGTGAATGTCATGCCAGATGTGTTCTCTAGCTGAAAGTCCGCATCAGAATGATTGGCGATGACAATATCAAGGATCTGTGTACCTTCACGATAACGGGCTGACTTCACCTCTAGGCTTGCCGTGATCAATGGAATAAGGTCGTCGGCACGCCCGATGAGCAGATTTCGAAACCAAACAACGGTTCGCCGGGCAAAGAGGGCTTCCTTCATACTCTCAACAGAACGCTGCTCGGCGAATACAAGATTAACAGGCCGGTGCTCACCCTGTGCCGGGGGATGGTCCCAGTCAATCAGGTCGTGAATATCTGACACTCCGATGAAGGCGAGACCATGTTCGACTGCCATTGCATGTGCTTCTTCTGAGTAGTTCTGACCATTGGCGATCTCAATACCGTGCAGTTTGCCTGCCTTAACGTTGTTCTCGTGGAATTTGTTCATACGGGCAATGCCATCCGGATGATCCCGTGACCAGTATGGGTGATTCCAGAATATAAAAGCGCCTTGGGAATGGGCTGCGTCGACTGCAGATTGTGCCGGCCATTCCTTGGCTGCAGCGTAGTATCCAAAGACATCGGAGGTGTCTTCTGGTGCATTGCTGACGTTAAGAAGCTTGTTGGCATCTGTGATGAATACTGCGTTCATATGTCCTGCTGGGGCATCACGAGTGATCTCCGAGCCGGGAATGATGAGAAGATCTGTTCCATCTGCAGAGGCGGTAGCGTCCTCGATGGCTCGATTGCGATCCGGGTGAAGGATGTCTGCACGGTGTGGTTGGTATTCGAGGTGTTCGGTGATGGCGAGGCCATCGAGGCCGTCTCGTAGTGCTTCTTCGACACGTATCTTTGGCCACACATGGCCGTCGGAAAATACAGAATGTGTATGCAGATCGACAACTAAGGTCTGATAACCGGGAACGTTGGGAAAGCTGATTGTTCTGGCCGTTGCTGCTTTTTGATTCACCGTTCCGTGGGCGAAGGCTTGACCAGTCGTGACTAGTGCAAGTAGAGCGAGACAAATGGTTGTAATTTGCGTGACTTGCATATGCGAATCCTCTCGTTGGGCAGAACTGGCATGATAACGAGTATCGCACAGCTCTTCATCGTCACGTGACGATGCACAATGCGAGCTGAACCGGGCGTTCATGGGCTTACGGATGGCCTACCCAGCCAGGTCCGCGTACGACACGGCCCGGTAAAGCACCCGTCGGTTCATGGTCAAGTAGTGCCGGTATCCCGTTTATCACAACATCCCGCACACCTATTGCCAGGCTGTGGGGTGCATCGTACGTGGCGGTGTCTGCAATCGTATCGGGATCAAATACAACAATGTCCGCATAGTACCCTTCAGCCAGCACGCCCCGCTTGCGAATTCTGAGATTTTCAGCGGGGAGAGCGGTGAGTTTACGAATGGCTTCGGCGAGGCTGAGTAATTTTTCATCGCGTACAAACCGGCCAAGTAGGCGAGCGAAATTTCCGTACGCTCTGGGGTGCGTACTCTTGTTCAGAAAGACGCCGCTTGCAGACATGGAGCTTGCGTCGCTGCCAAACGATACCCATGGGAGCTGAACCTTACGACGAAGGTTGGATTCAGACATCAGGAAATAAATGACCTGGACACGACTGCCGTCTTCAATCACCAAATCGATGGCGCTTTCAGCAACAGATTGCCCCTTACTCGTCGCGATGTCGGACAGTGTTTTACCCGTGTAGTGCTTAAGTTCTGGATTACGAAAGCCGACCAGCACTGTCTTGTCTCCACCCGCTGCCAACAGCAGATTTTCCCAGGTGTCGGTAGGTTTGTTCATCTCGGAGATGACACGGGTACGGATCAGCGGGTCTTTGAGACGTGTAACCCAGGCCTCAAACCCGCCTTCTTGCACCCAGGGGGGCATGGCCGCGTCGAGCCCGGTAGAACCGGCGGTATAAGTGTATATGTTTGCCGTGATCTGTATTCCGCGTTGGCGCGCAGATTCAATTTTTTTGATCAGTGGCGAGAACTTCAACCAGTTTTCCCTGCCGGCAACCTTAAGATGATAAAGCTCTGCCCGCGTATTCGCTTTTTGAGCAATCTCGAGAAGTTCATCGACACTTTCTAAGAGCCGATTTCCCTCGCTGCGGATGTGTGAGATGTACATGCCACCATATTTTGCAGCACGCGAGGCTAGCGCAATCAGCTCGTTCGTGTCGGCATAAAAAGCCGGCGCATAGATGAGAGAAGACCCAACACCTAAGGCACCCTCCAGCATTGCCTGATCAACCAGATTTTGCATTTGTACAAGCTCACTGGGTGTCGGGGGTCGATCTGCATGATCCAGCACATGCACGCGTACCGTGGTCGCGCCGATGAAGGAAGCAACGTTAGGCGCCACGCCCTTGGATTCGAGATGCTCGAGATACTCTCCCAGCGAGGTCCATGAAACGTCGAATTTGGCTTCGTCCTGACCAGATCGCATCGTTTCTTTCATCGATTCATTGAGTGGACCCATGGAGGACCCTTCGCCAAAAACTTCCAGTGTCACGCCTTGATGAAGGTCACCAAGGCCGCGCCCGTCGATCAACAATGATTCAGTCGCCCAACTGAGCATGTTGATGAAACCTGGTGCAACAGCCATGCCTTGCGCATCGATTGTGTGCGTGGCCTGAGCATGGGCGAGATTGCCGATCGCTAAGATCTGATCCCCACAGATTCCAATGTCGGCCGTCTTTCCCGGGGTGCCACGCCCGTCAAAAACGGTCCCGTTGCGTATGAGGAGGTCGTAATTTTCAGCTTCGGCCGAGGCGTAAAGAAATACGCCCAGGTATAAAAGCCGCCGGATTCGTCTCATGAATTTTTCACTGGTTTGTTAACCAGAACAATGCCTGTGCCAGCGGCAATTAAGGCTGCAATGAAGCCGAGGGTGAGGTCGTCGTCAAAAATGAGCCATCCAAAGTACACACCAAAGATGGGTGACAAGAGGCCAAAAGATGACACGTTGGATACGGGATAGATTGAGAGTAACCAGAACCAGGCGAGAAAACCGATGGCAACGATGGCGATCACCTGAAATGCGAAAACTGCATAAATGAGCGTAGACGGTTCGCGAATGACGGGTTCAATAAAGGGCGCAAGGGCACAAAGTACAATTGCGGAGATCGCCAGTTGATACAAGAGGTTCATTTCCGCAGTGATCCCCGAGAGCTTGGTTTTTGTCAGCAAAGCAATGCCTGCCCAGAAGACCCCTGCAATGAGTGCCATGAGATCTCCAATCCAGGCCTGTGGCCCTGCCTCGCCCAAATTCGACGCCAGTGCAATACCGATACCGCCTATGGCCAGCAACAGCCCGGCCCCCTTGTTTCGATTCATCGGTTCTTCCGGTATGAGAAAGTGGGCACCAATCGCGACCCAGACTGGCATCACATAGAAAAACAGACTGACCCTGGCGACGGTTGTGTAATCCAGGGCGACGAATAGAAAACCGAATTCAAGGCAAAAGAAAATTCCGTTTAAACTGCCCCAGCCTAAAGAGCCATCCGATATCGATAAACGACGTTTCATGAGCAAGGCGAAGACAAGTACGGGTAGGAATGCAAGTGCAGATCGAAGTCCGGATTGGAATATTGGCGCGAATCCCTGATTAACAACCTTAATGAGTGCCTGGTTCAGCCCCAGCAATACACTGAAACCAACCAGGAGCGATCCGCCCAGGAGATCAATGTGGGATTTTCTCGCCATCTTTGTTTATCCGACCAGCTTTTCCAGGTGTGCCTTGGTGGCGGCTCCCAGATCAACTTCGTCAGCAGGATCATGTGTGACGACTTTTAAATTAAATAAACGACATCCCTTTTCAGCGTAAGGTGCAAGCTGCTCTGCAACCTGCTCTGGTGTGCCATAGGGCGTATAGCGTTCGAAACGATCAAAAGGAATGTGATAGAAAGACTCCATGGCTTTAGCCACCGCTGTGCGGGCGATATCCTCATTGGCGTCGATGCCAAGCCAGGTCTGATAGCCATGTAGCCACTCCGGCGGATTACGCTCGGCATTTGCACATTCGTCGTCAATTTGCGCAAGTGCTTCGGCATAGCGGGACGTTGAGCACCAGACGCCTATCCAACCGTCGCCATAACGGGCCGTTCGGGCTAGGGCGGCATTAGATCGGCCCCCCACAATGATTGGAATGGGGGTGTTTGGGCTGGGCCTGATGCGGGCTGCTTCGATGTTGAATATCTCGCCCTGAAACGACACCTCGTTGCCCGCAAGCAGGTCTTTGATGATATCCAGCGATTCATTGGCACGCAGGCCGCGCGTTTTCGGATCGACACCGCATACTTCGATTTCGTGGCGATCTTCGCCACCAATGCCGACGCCAAAGATCATTCGTCCCGGTGCGATACGTGCCATGGTCGCCAGTTGTCTGGCAACAGGAAGGGGATGACGCAGTGGCAGAAGGTAGATGCTGATCATCACGCCGAGTTTGGGGTTCAACTGCGAGAGTGCTGCTACTTCAACAAATCCATCGGTACCAGATCCGTTTCGGAAGGAGACGTGGTCAGCCATAAAAAGATGATCAAACCCCGCCTCCTGGATGCGGGCTAGGGTAGCCTGGCGTTGTTCGTACTCGAGAGACCATAGATTTGAAGGGGTAGAGATACCAAGCTTGAGGGACACTTATTATTCCAAGGGTTGTTGTTATAGTTTGATTCAGTCATGTGTTTACAGCAGAGAAACAGGCATCATAAACGAAGTCTGGTGGAGATGGGCGATGGTAAAGCCCCTCCATCGCCAATTGTCTAGCCCAATGCCCACTAAATATATGGCCAAGCACAACCGTTCGAGTTCAGAAGTAACACTTCAAAAGAGGAAACCCAGAAGGACGCACGCTGTTGAGCGTAACGAGGCACGTCGCCTGGCCAACGTGCGGCTCATACGCACGATGATTCTCGGCACTACAGCCACGGGTGCGGCGCTTTACTGGTTGGGTGATCAATACGGTATAGAACCCGAGGTCATCAAAGCCTATTTGCTGTCTGCGTTTGTTTTTGTGGCAGGTTTGGCTGGGTTGGGATTGCTGGGTACAGGTGTGTTGCTTGGGTTCAAGCGACTCAGTCGAGGTCGCGGAAGAAACGATCCTTCCTAGGTACGTAGTAGTTTTCGTAGTCCAGGGAGAATGCGATGCTGTTTGCCCTCCCCAGGATTAGGTCACGGTTGATAAATCCGATGTAGCGAAAATCCTGGCTATTGTCACGATTGTCACCAAGGACGAGATAATGATCGGGTGGCACTTCAATTGGACCAAACGAATCGCGTGCCTGCAGAGAATTATTGCTTTGTACCATCATCATTCGACTCTCACCGAGAATGCGTTCCAATGAAATTTGGACGTAGGGGTATAGGGTCTTCAACGTATGCGGGATTTTGGCGCTAGGTAAAGGCTGGTACTGAGCTTCGTTGTCGTTGATAAACAGCACATTGTCGCTCAGTCTGACTGTATCGCCGGGGATTCCAATGATCCGCTTGACTAACAGCCGCCCATCAGCGGGAGACTCAAAAGTCACAACATCAGAGCGTTGTGGGTCTGCCCAGCGGGCGACACGGAGAAAAGTGAAAGGGATGCGCAGATCGTATGCGGTTTTGTCCACCACAATACGATCACCTGCCAGGATCGAGGGAATCATCGAGCCGGTTGGGACCTGGTGCCAGTCAGCTATCGCCGATCGGAACACCAGCATGATGGCGATAAAGAGCAACAAACCACGCCATTCCTGCCAGGTGCGTTCTAACTTAAAGGCCATAGACGAATCGGCGCGTTATTGTTCAATCGCCTTGATCGCGGCTAACTGCTCAGGTGTTGCCTCGGTTTGGTAATTGGACTTCCATTCGTCATACGTCATGCGGTAGATGCGCTTCCTTGCATCTTCGATATCGATGCCGACGCCTTCATCCTCGGCCGCTGCTTTATACCACTTGGAAAGACAATTGCGGCAAAACCCGGCCAGGATCATGAGGTCGATGTTTTGTACGTCTTTGCGTTCGTCCAGATGGTCCAATAGATGGCGAAAAGCCGCAGCTTCTATTCTGGTTTGTTTGTCATCTGCAATTTCTTGAGACATGAATTTATTCCCTGTTACGCGTGAACACCCAATCATCGTCCTCAGACATTTGAGGGCTGTAAGCATAACCATCGTAGTCGAAGGCTTTGAGTGCCTTCAGCGTTTTGACTCGGTGGTCGATCATGTAACGGACCATGCTGCCTCGTGCCTTCTTAGCGAAAAAAGACAAGAACCGATACTTCCCGTTTTTCCACTCTTTGAAATTGATTTTAATTATCCGGGCGTCGACGGTCTCCGGTTGAAGCACTTGGTAATACTCGTCCGATGCAAGATTCACCAGGACTTGATCGCCCTGTTCGGCGACGGCCTCGTTGAGGGCTTTTGTCACCCTGTTCCCCCAGAACCCATAGAGGTTGTCTGCATGCTGGGTTTTCAGCCGCGTGCCCATTTCCAGCCGGTACGGACAGATACGATCCAGAGGACGCAGGAGTCCGTGTAAACCACTTAAGATGCGTACATGCTTCTGCGCCCAGGTGTGGTCGCGTGTACTCATTGTTGGGCCGTTCAAACCCGTATAGACCTCGCCACTGAAGGCCAGAATGGCCGGACGGGCACTTGCTGCCGGAAATTCAGCAGTCCATTCGCTGTAGCGGCGATGATTGAGCTCGGCGAGATTGTCGCTGATGCCCATGAGGCTAGCGATCTCGTTGGGCGCATATTTCCGCAACTCGTTAACAAGCGTTTGTGACTCGTCTACAAAATTCGGTACAGAGTACTTCTTTGTATGTAGGGGCGAATCGAAGTCCATAGATTTGGCCGGTGAAAGTATCGCCAGCATGAATGCCTCTCAATCGTTCCTGATCCGGCTAGTTTAACGCAATCCGGGTGAGGTTATCACGATTGTTCAAATGGCTGGTTGCGGCGTTGTGGCACTTATTAAAAGTCCTGACCCAGGGCATGGATATGCGCTTTTGGTCGGGCTTATCTTTCCGGGCATTATGATGGTACACCTCGACGAGGGCAGCTCAGATTCATAGAATTCGTCTCTCGTGAGTAAATGGACCGAGCATGAGTCGTGCAGAACGTATAGAGCAAAGCCTTGCGGATGAAATCATCTTTGAACATCTCGAGGTCCTCGATGAGAGTAGTGGGCATAGTGTGCCGGCCGGATCCGAAAGTCATTTCAAGGTGGTGGCCGTTTCCGCTGAGTTCGACTCTGTCAGTCGCATCGCTCGGCATCGTCGTATCAACGGCCTCTTAGAAGCGGAGTTTTCTGGTGGGATGCATGCGCTGGCTGTGCATGCCTATACGCTGGAGGAATGGCGTGACCGATTTGGTGAGGCGCCGTTGAGTCCTCCTTGCGCGGGTGGTACAAAACAGCCGACCTGAATGAAAACCTAGAGCGATGAAAGATTATGAAAGCCGAACCTGATCAAACGGGTGTCCGAAAAGCGCTGACATTTTATCGATTCGTGCAAATCGACGAACCTGTTGTGATGCGCGATCAAATTCTCGACTTTGGCCTGACTGCTTCTTTAAAGGGGACCTTACTCATTGCGCGGGAAGGTGTGAACGGCACGGTGGTGGGGACCTTTGAAGACCTCGATGCATTGCGTTTGTACCTGATTTCGCTATTTGGCGAGATGATTTTCAATTGGTCAGAAGTTGATCAGGGCAATGAGGGTTTTTTTCGTTTTAAGGTCAAGTTGAAGGAAGAAATCGTGACGTTTGGTGTAGATGGCCTTGATATCGCGAATAACGGGCGGCACGTGAATGCTCAGGAGTGGAATGACTTGATCTCGGATCCGCAAGTCCTTGTCATCGACACGCGCAATGACTACGAGATTGACATCGGTACATTTCCTCAGGCGCTTTGTCCAAAAACGACCAACTTTAGGGAGTTTCCAGACTGGATCGATTCTAATATCGACCCGCAAGCGCATCCCAAGGTCGCCATGTTCTGTACGGGTGGCATTCGTTGTGAGAAGGCCTCAGCCTACCTTGTCCAGCAGGGGTTTGAAGAGGTATATCAACTCGAAGGTGGGATCCTGAAGTATTTAGAAGATGTCGAGCAGGCCGAAAACCTATGGCAAGGGGAGTGCTTTGTGTTCGACCAGCGCGTATCGGTAGACACGGCCTTACGCCAGGGAAGTTATGAACAGTGTTTTGCCTGCAGACATCCTATCTCCGGCGAAGATATCGCTTCCGATACCTATGAAAAAGGCGTCAGGTGTCCACATTGCGCGGAAGATGAAAATATTGTTCAACGCGAACGTTTCAAAGAGCGTCAGAAGCAGGTCGACCTGGCTCGAAGCCTTGGCAAGAAGCACATTGGGGTCTCCCAAAAGTCGTAAACCGTTTCAGGCGGACAACTTCCGTTGCGTGCGACCAGGCTTGCAGAATAATTTGCTTCTAGTTGACGTCGCGTGGAGGGGAAGGGCTTGTGTGCGCAAGAATCTCTGTCAGATAAGGCCACAAGAATTCCAACATCAGCGGCTGGGCTTGTGCGGTTGGATGAATGCCATCGGCTTGCATCATGCCGGGCTCAATGGCCACGGCCTCTAGAAAGAATGGAATGTAGGGCACTGATTTCTGCTCGGCGACTTCTTTGTAAACTGCTTCGAAGGCGCGCGTATAGCGAGGGCCATAATTCGGTGGGATGCGCATCGCCATGATGACTGCTTGTGCTCCGGAAGCAGTTGTTAAATCTATCATGCGCAGGAGATTATCCTTCATCATGTCTGTCGGGTAGCCGCGCAGGCCGTCATTGCCGCCGAGTTCGATAACGACGAGTTTGGGATTGTGTATACCCAGAAGCTCAGGCAGCCTAGCCAGGGCACCGCTTGAAGTTTCACCGGAAACGGATGCGTTAATAGTCTGCCAAGGCAGTTCCTTTTCGATTAAGGTACGATTCAGGAGATCGACCCAGCCCGGTTCCTCTTGGAGGCCATAACCTGCACTGATGCTGTCGCCCATGACCAGAAGCACCGTTGGATTTGGGTCGCCGTGGGGTTCGGCTGCAATCGCATTGATCGAGCACACAAGTGCGCAGATGTATCCTAGGAGGAGAGTGCGCCTTTTAGTAAGGTTGCGCCCGAATGGATGATAGAGAAAGCAAAATAAGTTGAGTTGCATGAGTCGTACTGTAATCAGCGCAAAAAAAGTCGCAAAAAGAGTGACCACCCAAGCGGGTGGTCTCGACATCTTGGATGGCATCGACCTGGAAATCAATGAAGGTGAAAGTGTTGCGATAGTTGGCGTATCGGGTTCTGGCAAGACAACGCTGCTTGGCATCCTTGCCGGATTAGATGTTGCCAGTGAGGGCAGTGTTGAACTTGCCGGCCACAATTTGATGCGCCTTGATGAAGAAGAGCGGGCGCTCGTCCGTGGTGAGCACGTAGGGTTTGTATTTCAGTCGTTCCAGCTCTTAGCGAGCCTCACTGCACTTGAGAACGTGATGCTCCCGGCTGAACTGCGTGGGGAGATCTTAGCCCAGGATCAGGCGATCGAAATTCTCGACAAAGTAGGCCTGGGTGATCGAGCAGATCACTATCCTCGGCAGTTATCCGGGGGCGAGCAGCAAAGGGTAGCGATAGCGCGCGCCTTTGCATCGAATCCGACTGTGCTTTTTGCGGATGAACCGACTGGGAATCTGGACACTCAGACCGGGCGGCGGATTTCCAACCTTCTGTTCGAAATGAATCAGGAATTCGGTACAACTCTGGTGATGGTGACTCACGACCAGCAACTTGCAGATCGATGTGCTCGTACGGTTACGATCGAAGCGGGTCGGCTCGTGGATACGGCGAAACTCGCTCCGGGTGCGCCTGAATGAACTTTGCGCTGGTGAGAAAGATGGCGATGCGCGACATCAGATCCGGAGAGATGGGTCTTTTGTTGATTGCACTTGTTGTTGCAGTAGGCACGGTCACCTCAATCAGCCTCTTTGTTGATCGTCTGCATCAGGCCCTGATACAGGAGTCGGCAAATTTTCTTGCCGCGGACCGGCAGATATCGAGTTCTAACCCCATGCCGGAAGCATTTTTGCGCGAGTTGGGTGAGCGTGACCTGGTCCATACGCAGACGATGGTTTTTCCATCCATGGTATTTGTCGGAGATGCCAACCAGCTTGTGTCGGTTAAAGCGGTTAGTCGCGAGTATCCTCTCCGTGGAACGCTGATCGTTTCAGACGAGCCATTTGTACGAGGCTATCCCACCGACAACGTGCCACCGCCCGGAGAGGTGTGGTTGGATTCGCGCTTGTTCCCGGCATTGAACGTTGAGTTAGGGCAGGGTATTGAAGTGGGACTTGCTGAGCTGACCGTTGGTCGGGTGTTGGTCACTGAACCCGATCGGGGCGGATCTTTTTTCGATCTGGGTCCGCGACTTCTGATGAACATCGCCGATGTGCCGGCCACTGAAGTTGTCCAACCCGGCAGTAGGATCGGTTATCGGCTCCTTTTGCGAGGCGAAGAAGAAGAACTCCTTGATTTCAAGCGTGCGATCGTTCTGGGTGACAATTATCGATGGATAAGCATCAGAGAAAGTAGCCCGCGTATTGCGTCAGCGCTTGATCGGGCAGAGTCCTTCCTTCTTCTCGGCGGCCTACTGGGGGTTTTGCTCGCGGGGATTGCGGTGGCTTTGAGTGCACATCGTTATGCGGCACGTCACTATGATCATGTGGGTGTGTTGAAAACGCTGGGCGCAACCCCCAAACAGATTCTGAGTGGCTTTCTCAGCATTCTTCTATTCTTGGGCGCGATGAGTATTGTGGTTGGCTGGCTCGCAGGTGGGCTGCTTCACCTTGTCATTGTTGAATTGCTCGCCTCGTTGATACCTGTTGCGCTGCCCGCGCCTGGATTACGTCCCTTCTTTCTCGGGGGGGCGACGGGTCTGATATGCGCCCTTTCTTTTGCAATGCCTGCGTTTATTCACCTTCAGAGCATCTCACCTATGCGCGTCATACGAAGAGACATTGGTGTGGCGCCCTTGAGTCGGTGGCTTACTTACGGAGCGGCCGCAGTAGGCAGCCTTGTGCTCCTCGTGTGGTATACAGGGAGTCTGTTTCTCACCTTTTGGACGATCGCTGGCGCCGGTACGGTTGTTTTTGTTTTCGGCGTGCTTGGCCACTTTCTTTTAAAAGGGAGCCGTGTGGCCGGGATGCAGGCTCGCAGTGGTTGGCGTCTGGCGCTCTCGGGCCTGCAGCGGCGACGGAAAGAGAACATTGTGCAGATACTGATTTTCGGCATGGCGATCATGTTACTCCTGGTACTTGTTTTACTGCGTACCGAATTAGTTACTGAGTGGCGCTCGCAAGTGCCCGAAAACGCTGCAAATCACTTCGTGATGAATATTAGTGCTGATGAGGTTGACGAAGTGCGAACCCTGGTCTCGGAAGGCGCGACCGCGGGTGATTTTCTGTACCCCATGCTCAGGGGGCGCGTGGTTGCGGTGAATGGGGAAGATGCAAAGGCGTATCAGACTCGGTTATATGGGACGTATCGGGAGGGTCCGCGACTTCGTTCGGAAAGAAACCTGACGTGGACCGTTGACCTGCCGGCAGATAACGAGGTGGTAGAGGGGCGATGGTGGGATGCGGGTACCGAGCTTGCTGAAGTCAGCCTTGAACGTGAATACGCAGAGAATTACGCCCTCAACATCGGGGATGAACTGACTTTTGATGTGGGTGGACAGACCTTCGAGGCATCGTTGACAAGCATTCGCGATCTTGAATGGGAGAGTATGAGCCCTAATTTCGTGATCGTTCTCTCGCCCCAAGCGCTGAGACAGTTTCCGGCTACCTACATGACTTCTTTTTATCTTGCCCGGGAAGACAAAAAATTTCTAAATGAGCTTCTGCGTCAGCATCCGACAATCACCGTGATTGAAATCGATGCTTTAATTGAACAGGTAAAAAGCATAGTCGACCGAGTCACTCAGGCGGTTGAGCTTGTTATGATTCTTGTCCTGCTGAGCGGATGCCTGGTTTTGGTCGCAAGTATTCAGGCAAGTCGAGATGCTCGCTTATCCGAACATGCCCTCGTCCGCACGCTCGGTGGAACCAGAAAATTGATCGGCAGTTCCCTGTTTGCCGAATTCCTAATACTGGGTGTTTTTGCTGGTATCGTTGCAGTGATCGGTGCTGAACTGATTGTTGCTGTTCTACAGTATGAAGTGTTCGAACTCGGTATTAGGTTGCACCCTTGGGTCTGGCCGGTAGGGCCCGTCGTTGGAGGCATCGTCATCGTGTTTGTTGGTCTGCTGGGTGCACGTAATCTGGTTAACTCGCCGCCAATGATTGTCTTGCGAGGCATAAACTGATTGGCCGGTCGGGGTATTTCTATCAGACGTCTGGCTTTTACGCGATCGTAGTCGGTTCTAATGCCCCGGTCGATTGCGCCCTGACAAGTCTTGCAGATCAATACATGGTTTCTTCTCAGCGCTCGGGCACAGCGTGGATCTCACGACCATCTGCTGCTACCCGCTACGGGGTAACTCCCACGGCCAGACGAACTCACATTGTCCCCAATGAATGTTGGGCAGGGTTGCAAAGCGAGGAGGCTTGCCGGTAAATAGGCCCTCAAACCTGAACGAGCAGTTCGATGAACGCTGATCTGCGTAAAAACCGGCACGAAAAAAATAAGTCTCATAAGAAGTTGCGACGTTTGGTTGGGCAGGCTTTGACCGACTACGACATGCTTGCTGATGGGGACAAAGTCATGGTGTGTTTATCGGGAGGTAAAGATTCATACACCATGTTGGAACTGTTGTTGAGCTTCCAGCAACATGCGCCGATCGACTTTGAGATTGTTGCGGTCAACCTGGATCAGAAGCAGCCCGGTTTTCCGGAAGATGTCCTACCAAAGTATCTTGCTGCACAGGGCATCAAGTTCAATGTTCTGGAAGAAGACACTTACAGCATCGTAAAGAAATTGACTGCAGAGGGAAAAACAACCTGTCCGCTGTGTGCTCGATTACGGCGGGGCATTCTATACTCGCACGCGAGTGACATCGGGGCGACGAAGATCGCGCTGGGTCACCACATGGATGATGTGGTCGAAACGCTGTTTCTTAACATGTTTTATGGTGGGCGTATGAAAGCCATGCCTGCAAAGCTGCGCAGTGACGACGGTAAACATATCGTCATTCGACCACTGTATTACATACGTGAAAAGTTGATTGAACAGTGGTGTGAATTTGCCCATTACCCGATTATTCCGTGTAACTTATGTGGTTCTCAGGAAAACCTGAAGCGTCAGGCCATCAAAGATATGCTCAGAAGTTGGGATGCGGCATCTCCTGGCAGGGTCGAGAATATTGCTCGAAGTATTGGTCATGTGACCCCTTCCCACCTGGGGGATGCATCACTGTATAACTTCAAAGACCTGATGACCTTACATCCTGCTCATCAGCTTGATGTGGTTGAAATTAGCTGATTTAGTTTGACGACATATCCGAAGCGCGGAAACTGATCTCGTTACTTGCGAGCGCATCTGCAGAGTCCAGAACTTCGGCCAGCGCGACTTCAAAACTCTGTGCAAGGCCCAGGAGATTACTGCTTTCACCTTTTTCCAGTGCAAGCTCAAGTGTTTTAGATGCATCCTTTAAGCGCGTGGCGCCAAAGCTGCCAGCGACGCCATGCAGATTATGGGCAAGACGCTCGGCGTCTTCATAGTTTTCTGCGACGATCATGTCGCGAATTCTTGGCCCCGCGTCTCCATAATACTCACCAAAATCCCCCATTAATTTGACCATCAGCTTTATGTTGTCGTTGTGATTTTTCAGTGCCTCACCGATATCGATACCCGGCACGCGCGCATGGCGTAAGCGTTCTGTGCTTGGTTCCGCATCGGTGCGGGGGAGGTCACTTGCCCGTCGTCCCAGCATTTGGTTTGACTCGGGTAGGATTTTCTCTATGGCTGTCATTAATACATCGAAGTCGATGGGTTTCATCAGGTAATCGTTACAGCCTGCTTCGAGCGCGATGACTCTTCGTTCAGTCAGGGCGTCTGCGGAAACAGCGATGATCGGCACAGATAACCCCTGGTCTCTGAGGATCTTGGTTGCTTCCAGGCCGTCAGTCTGTGGCATGTGGATATCCATCAGGATGACGTCGTAATCTGTCTCAACCGCCGCTGCAACTGCTTCTTGTCCTGTTTGTGCAATATCTACCTTGGCGCCCGCGCGCTGCAGGAATTCCAGAGCGAGTTGCTGGTTTATAGGATTGTCTTCTGCGACGAGAACACGCCGATCATAGAGGACGGAAGAATCGGAACGGCGTGTCTGGTGGGAGCGGGCAGGTTCTGTGGCGTCCGGCTCTGCCATGTTGTAGCGTGCTGTGAAAGTAAAATCGGTGCCCTCGCCGGGGGTGGAGTTGACCCATATGTCACCGCCCATCGCGGTCACCAGCTCTTTACAGATGGTCAAACCGAGGCCTGTACCACCGAAGCGTCTGGTTATGGAACTCTCAGCCTGCTCAAATGATATAAACAAGCGCTCGGCGTCGGCTTGTTCGATACCGATGCCTGAGTCGGAAACCGAAAATTTAAGCTCGACTGCATCACTTTGATCGAGATTCTGATCGTTTGGAATGTATTCGGATATCGATACGCGTAATGAAACGTGGCCATGCTCGGTAAATTTCAACGCATTGCCGACCAGATTGACGAGTACCTGCTGAAGACGTAAAGCATCCCCTAACAAAGGCTTCGATTCTTCGAAACTGGTGTGTGCGCTGGTTTCATCGATTACGTTGAATTCCAGCCCTTTGCGGCGCATCTCCGTCCGGAAGAGCCGTTCGACGTCTCGGAGCGAATCGCTTAAATCGAATGGATGTGCTTCCAGTTGCAGCTTTCCCGCCTCAATTTTTGAAAAGTCGAGAATGTCGCTGACTAGATCGATCAGGTTTTCGCCTGCGTTTCTGATGGTGGTTAGGTATTCGTGCTGTTTACGGTTTAGCTCTGTATCCAGAGTAAGCTTGGAGAAGCCAACAATCGCGTTCATTGGTGTGCGAATTTCATGACTCATGTTGGCGAGAAACTCGCTCTTTGCCTGTGTCGCGGCCTCGGCGATGTGACGTTGCTTATCTGATTGTTCGCGTTCGACGCGCTCTGAGATGTCTACTAAAGATCCATCGATATGGTCTCCATTCTCGATATCACGGGTTAGCCGCGCTGTTAGAGCCATCCAGAAAACATCTCCGGCATGAGTTACACCTTCAGCTTCAAAGCTTGATACGGTGCCGTACTCATCAAGTTCAGAAAGGAATTGTTGGGCCTGGTCCTGTTTAAGGAAGACTCTTTCAATCAGGTCTTGGTACTCGCTGAGAAGCGCATCTGTTTCTTCGAACCCAAGTAAATATGCAAGCCTTGGGTTGGCACTTTGTAGTTGGCCTTCGCCACTGATGCGGAAAAGACCCTCGATGGCACTGTCGTAAAGGGTGCGGTATTCATCTCGTGTTGCCTGCAGGTCGGCGTAGAGACGGGCATTTTCGATGCTGATGGCTGCTTGCGAAGCGAGCAGGGCGAGGACTTCTACACGTTCAGGGGTAAATACACCCGTTAGCCATTGATGTTCCACATAGAGCACACCCGTGACGTTGCTGCGATGAGATATGGGTAGACACATCACGGACAAGGGTTGATATGACCGCACGTAAGGGTCCTGGGTGAATACGTCTTCCTGGGTAGCGTCTGTGAGGGTGATCGCTTCGTTGGAACGCATGACGAATTGTACTATCGACTGGGGGACGTAGCTGCCTGTTTCGAAAGGCTCAGGTGGATTGACACGCTTGCTTGGACTGCCATCCACGCTGGCAACGGCCTCGACCAGCAATCGTTCGTCCGTCATGAGCATCATCACGGCTTTTTGTGCACCTGCATGTTCCAGAGCCAGTTTCAGCAGGTTGGTGAGTACCCGGTCGAGTACAATTTCGCCCGACAGCGTTTGTGCAGCACGCAGGATGGTGGTTGTGTCAAGGAGGGTTTCGTGGGAGTTGGAACTCTGAAAGGATCCTTGATGTGTCTGAAAATTGCGTATCGGGTGCTGGGGCGGAGCTTGGAACGACAGCATAGCCGTCTGTGATATGGCTGTCGCTGTGCTTTCGACGGGGAGTTCTCTTTCAATCTGAGTGGCCTTGGCAATTGCGCCCCAGCGCAGATAACTATGGTATGCGTAAGTCGCAAACATGCGGGCAAAGTCCGGGCGGGCGAACCGTTCGCAAGCGCGTGCTGCAAGCTCGTAGGTCATGGCCTCATCATTGGCTGCGCCTGCGGCGCGCGCGAGCTCCGCCGCCTGTTCCCAGCGTTCGAGCGCGCGGGTGATATCCTGGTTACGTGCATATACAGCGCCTTCGACAATCGCAAGTTTTGCCGGCACGAAGTCAGCATCTGGCGCACCGCGTTTGAGCGCCTGAAGTTGCTTCAGCAGAGGTTCAGGCCTGAGACCCTCTTCGTCTGGCTTGTTGATCGCAAGCAACGCTGCGCACATGAGATATGTTGGGTATAGCGGTGTGTGGCGAATGCAATGAAGCCCAGGCTGAACGAGTCGATAGACATGAGCTGCACCTCTATAGTCATTAAAAAGTACGGCAAAGTAGAGCCTGAGTGTGTATATCTCCGTTTTCGTGAAGAGGTCTTTTTCCGGTTGTTTCGATGCGATTGTTTTGAATGGGCTGACTTCCTCTGTGGTTTGTCCCATCAGACTTGCAACCATCTGGATCGCGAACCGGGTTAGATTACGGCAGTACGTGTATTCCGTCTGATTGTTCTCGACGAAACGGATTTCAGCGCTTCGTTTCAAGCTGCTCAGCTCGACACCACGGACCAGGCTATTCACCACCAGGACGGCGTTGCCATAAAGCCGGGATTCCAGGTCTGAGCCACGGGTAAGTGTCTGCGCCAGAAGGGAGATTGCGGAATCCAGTGACTGAAACCAGGGCGTAATGTGGGCGTGGGTATGTACCAATGCCCGTTCAGCCCAGGCACTGCCGGTTGCACTGTCTGCAAGTTTGATTGTCGATGAGGCCAAACTTGCACTTTGGCGATAGTTGCCCGAATAAATATGACGACCGGCTGAGAGTGAATAAGCAAACGCAGAAACGTCGCTGGCTCCCTGCTGACGTGCTGTAGATACAAGTAATGTGGCTGCAGGACTGCTCATCAGTCCTTCATTGTGTAAAGCCAGCCAGCCAGCGTATGCGTAGAGGATTTCTTCCTCGGAAGCCGGGCGGGAAATTTCAGGGTCTCCATGCGGTATACGGTCAATTCGCCTCTTTAGGCGTTCGATTCCCTTAGCGATGCGACCTGGTATGGGTAGATCTCCGATTTCGGAATGGCATTCAACGAAACGACTGGTCAGCAATGCAGCGCGTATTTTGTGTACTTGAAATTGCTGTGGAGATTTTGCCGAGTTCAGCTGCTGATTGAATTGATCCAGATCTCCACACCTGAGCGCTGCTTCTATGGCGATATTAGCCAAGGCATAGCGGCTTTCAACGTTGTCGAGATCGTGCGAAATCAGTAAGCCGTAGCGGGCTAATCGATGTGCCTGGCGATAGTGTCCGTGTGACAGTTCGTGATCGGCCGCGAGTTGTTGATGATGTGCACACGCTTTGCGTACGGATGGTTCGCTGCGAAGAGGATCGGTGGCGGCTTGGTAGTGCACGGCGATATTAACGAGCTGGTCCGGTGCCGACTCAGCAAGATTCGTTGCAATTTTGAGGTGGAAACGTTCTTTGTCTAGATCTGTAATCCGTTCATACAGTGCTAGTCGAATACGAGGAGCCGAGAACTGGTAGTGTCCGTCGATGTCCAGTTTAAGGGCACCACTGGTGACTGCTGGCCGGAGCGCTTGCGCTGTGTTTTCACAGTTGTCGAGCAGCGCGTTGCATTGGTCAAGGGTGAAGTGCTCGCCGATACATGCACCGAGGCATAATGGTTTTCGCGTCTGCTCAGGTAGATCGTCAAGTATGGCCGACAGGCGTTGGGCCGTGCTGGAGTTGAAGAAGTAGGTTCTGATGTCGTCAATTCGCCATGACCACGATTCTTGCACCCGATCATAGAAAATGAGGGCATCTGCATGCAGCTCGTGAATAAGCTCGTGGATTAGGCTTGGAATGCCATCGGTTTTTAATCGCACTTCACCAGCGAGTTCGCGAACTCGTGCCTGGCTAAGTTGTAACATGTCCGAAAGCAAATCCCGTACAGCGGCCTTACTTAGAGCGGTGAGAGGCAAAAGTGTGCTTTTTGTCGCAACGCGTGGATCTGAAAATTCTATGCCAGGATCATCCGACCAGGTCATGGCGACGAAAAGCCCACGTACATCGAGGCAGCGTGAGATGAAGTCAGCGACGCAGCCGGCGGGTGCCAGTTGCGCATTTTCGAGAATGAAAACAGTGCCCGAGTTTCCGAGCAGAGATAAAAACTCGCTCAGGGCACTTTCGACGGAACCTACGGGGGATTGATTTTTTGTGATGAGTGCGCTGAGTTCAGGAATCCGCTGGATTAGGGGAGCAATACGGTCACCGCACGCGTTGATGCCCTCAAGCAGGCCCTCGTGGGTATTTGGCGGCATAGACAGAAGCTTGCGTGTAACCTGACCGCACAGTGCCGCACACAGATCAACTGCATCGTTGAATTCGTCTACACGCCCGTCGACACCTGCGGTTGTGTTGTCGATTTGTGTGGCGAGCCGTTCTAACGATCGCACCGCAGCAGATTTACCCATGCCAGGGTCACCAACGATATTGGCGAACAAGACTTCACTGTGCTTGGTTCGTTCGTAAAGTTCCGAAAGAGTGGCTGAGATGTCACCTCTGCCGTATAGCTTTTGTGGCGTGACGAGCTGTTCAACCCGATCTGTCGTACCAGGCTGAAAATCAACAACATTGTTGTATTGCTTGCCTGATAGAAAATCGTCGAGCACGGCTTGTGCTGTTTGGTACCTGAGTTCAGGGTGTTTTTCGAGTAGTTTGGCGATCACTACACCCAGCCACGCGGGCACCTCGTCGACGATCGATTCCAGGCGGGGGGGCATGGACGCTATGTGGGCGTGGATGAGCTCGAGTGGATCGGTTTGAATGAATGGCGGTCGTTTCGCGAACAGTTCAAAAAGGGTTGCGCCTAGCGAGTAGAGGTCCGTGCGTTGATCAACAGTTCGGTTGACCCTACCCGTCTGTTCAGGCGACACATAGGGCATTGTGCCTGTGAGCTGGCCGTCAGATTCGTGAATTTGTGGGGTGAATGAAGCGACGCCGAAATCGATAAGGCGGGCTTCAAATTCTCCGTCTTCATGTTGTCGAATTACCAGATTTGCCGGATTGATGTCGCGATGAATGACTTCTTCCTGGTGAACGGAGGCGACAGCCGTGATAATCGAGATGGCAAGGTCCAGACGGGTAATCAGGCTTGGGTCATTCCCTGCAAGGTGATCTTTGAGGGAAACAAAGCCTTCATCTTCGAAATAGATTTCATAATTCTGAGTGTCAAATGTCAGCGGCCGGCAGATATGTGGACTGACAAGAGAGACAAGCATGTCGTATTCGCGTTGATATCGAATGATTGAATGGGGTGTCCGCGCCTGGACCTTAAGCGCCTTTTTTATCGCAGGTAGACCCTGCCAGGTCGCACGACTAACCGCCGTGCTGACGCTTTCGTAGATGGTTTCGGCAGTCAATTCTGTCTCCAGGGCCCGTTCGGCGGAGCCGAGGGTGTCAGGCTACTTCGGGTGTGAAGAGGTACCCCGTCCCGTGGATCGTCGCGATGATTCTCGCCGTTGACGCCCGTTCGCCTAACTTCTTACGCAATTGTCCTACCAAAACGTCGATGTAACGGTCGTCTGGAAACCACTCTCGATTACGAATGCGGTTCATCAATTCGTCGCGATTCATCACTTCGCCTGCTTTTTCCATAAAAGCCAGCAGAAGCTGATACTCGCCGGCTGAAAGCTGAATTGCTTCACCATCGGGAGAGGTCAGTTCGCGCTTATTGAGATCGAGCACCCATTCGCCGAAATTCCGGATGTGGTTGCGTTTGCGTTGGCTTTGCTGCAGCTGGACTCGGCGGATTAAATTGCGCGATCGGCTGAGAAGCTCGCGTGGATCAAATGGTTTGGTCACATAATCATCCGCGCCCGATTCCAACCCTAAGAGACGGTCGATCTGTTCTTGCTTAGAAGTGACGAGAATAATACCAACATCGGAGTTGATCCTGATTTCTCGTGTGAGTGTTAAACCGTCTTTACCGGGAAGTTTGATGTCGAGCAATACCAGAATGACATCTGTATTATCGATGATTTTCTGGACCTCATTTCCGGAGCCGGTTGAAGAGACGCGGAAACCTTCTTCTTCAAAGTAAGAGACCAGTTGCTCACGTGTGATTGGCTCATCTTCAACGATTAAGATGTGTTCAGTTTCATTCATGGTTCCGAGTCCTTTTGGAACTTATAGACAGAATCTTTTACAAGATGACGCACGTTAGTAACGCATTGTGAGCGTTAAAACTCAAGGATATTGGCTCCGCATTGAGCACCCCGTCACATGATTGAAATACCGCATAACGCACTGTCCGAGGATGCCCTGATGGGGGTGATCGACGCCTTTGTGCTGCGCGAGGGTACAGACTACGGCCATCGTGACATAACGTTGGCTGAAAAACGTGATCGAGTTCTCATTCTACTGTCCAGCGGACGCGCTCGAATCGTTTACTACGCCGAAAATGGGCACATTGACATCGAGATGCTGGATTAGCGGGTGCCCATGACATTCGCTGCACTAATTCCATAGTCGATGCCTTCAGATCATGTGATCGTTGTTCTATGAGGATGGGTTGGCGCTGTCTTGAAAATCACCGGGCACTATGCGGCACAACTTGAGCAACCTACTTGCAGAGAACTGAGGGCTTCCACAGCACGTACAAAACCGTGGCAGCTTTCTTAGACCAATTTGGGTTGACGTTTGATCTGAAAATCTCTCACCGTCTCAGTCTGTAAACGCGCAGGAGGGCTTTGCGGCAGGTTTCTAATCTGAACCTAAGCGCACAGATTGAAAGTTCAGTTATGGCGGGTTAAGGTGCCGCGCCCCAATTATTAGCTGCTTGAAGTATGCAAAACCGTGATAGAAAACTAACTTTGTCGAATCTATGGCTGGCGATACTTTTTTTTGCCACGTTGGCCTACGCCGATGAATCGGATCAGGCCATTGAGGAAATCGTCGTGGTTGGCTCGTCGAGCATTCAATCTCGACTCGGTGAAACGGGTAGCAGCTCCGTAATATACGATGAAGAGATACGCGCGACCGGTGCGACCCATGTCAACGAAATACTGGCCCGGGTTCCAGGGGTATGGATATCGCGAGGAAGTGGGCAGGAACATCTCGCGGCAATCCGCTCTGCGGTTTATACAGGTGCCGGAGCTTGTGGTGAGTTCAGTTATTTAGAGAATGGTATTCCTCTTAGGCCCGCGGGCTTTTGCAACATAAACAATCTGTTTGAAGCCAATACAGAGCAGGCGCAGGCGATTGAAGTGTGGCGCGGACCGGCCAGTGCAGTCCTGGGTGGAAATGCACTGCACGGTGCGATCAATGTAGTCACACCTGTCCCCGATGAATGGGTGTTTGCCGTGGAAGGTGGCCCGTATGACTTTTATCGCACCCAGGTGCAGGGTGGAATAGACGTTGGAGAGCAGAAGCTCGGATTCAGCTTTGTGGGTACATCCTCCGATGGGTATCGAGATGATAGCGGATATGGGCAGCAGAAATTACATCTTGCGCATGTCGGCGAAGTGAACGGCTGGACCCTGCGCAACACACTCACGGCAACACTTCTGAATCAGGAAACCGGTGGTTTCGTACGTGGTTTTGATGCCTACGAGAAAGGTGCCCTGCGAGACACGAATCCGAATCCAGAGGCGTATCGAGACGCCTGGTCTCTGCGCGCGAGCTCTCAACTGGTGCGTGACGATTGGGTATTGAAACCCTATGTCCGGCGCTCGAAAATGCGCTTTCTGCAGCATTTTCTGCCGGGCCAACCTCTGGAGGAAAATGAGCAATCCAGCCTGGGGTTGATCGCCGAAAAAACCTTTGCTTTTGACAACGTTGATTTTGTGGGTGGTGCTCACGTTGAATATATGGCAGGTGCTCTGCGGGAATTTCAAGGAGAAGCTACTACGGGCAGTGCTTACCTGGTGGCGACACGGCCCCAAGGCCTGCACTACGATTATGACGTTGATTCGTGGATGGCGGCGGCTTACTACAACTTGCGCACTGATGTGGGCGAAAAGACGGAATTCGTGCATAGCTTGCGCGTAGAACACCTCTCTTATGATTATGAAAACCATCACCTTGTAGGCAACACCAAGGATGATGGTACCCCGTGTGGATTTGGTGGGTGCTTATATACACGCCCTGCGAGCAGGGATGACAGCTTCACCAATGTCGGTGTGCGTTTCGGGTTTGAAACGGCGCTTGGTGATAATACTTTATACGGTACGGTCAGTACCGGTTTCAGACCGCCACAAGCGACAGAAATGTACCGATTGCGAGGTGGCCAGACGGTAGCCGATCTCGACAGTGAAGAATTGCGAAGCCTTGAAGCGGGGTATCGAACGGCTAACTGGCAGTTCGCGATATTCCGGGAAACGACACGTAATATCATTCTTCGCGATTCTGAGGCGTTCAATATCTCCAACGGTGAAACGGAATCTGTCGGGGCGGAGTTAGAAGCATTCTGGGTACGGGGCGCACACACATTCTCGGCTGCAACAACCTTTGCCAAGCATGAGTATGCGTTTGACCGATTAGCCGATGCACGTGAAACCATTGAAGATGGAAACCAGATTGATACGGCACCACGCTGGCTTGGTAATATCAGGTGGCGCACTGATTACAGTGAACGTTTTTTCGGTGAATTTGAATTGAATTTTGTTGGCAAACACTATGTCAACGCCGCCAATACAGCGAATTACGATGGGCATCGAGTGCTAAACTGGCGTGGTCAGTGGCGCGTGAGCGAGGCTTTGCAGGCATCCATACGTGTGATCAACGTGCTTGATGAGCGCTACGCTGACAGAGCAGACTTTGCTTTTGGCAGCTATAGATACTTTCCGGCCATGCCGCGACAACTGTATTTGGGTATTCGATACCAGCTACGCTAACGGGTCGTATATAGACGCACGACGATACGCATCGACATATGCGGAGTTGAGGTGATGGCGCGCGAGGCCCTACAAAAAGTAGACATCGAGGTCAGTCCCAGGGGTAGCCTCGAGCTTCTCTCACAACGAGAGGTGGCTGCCCTGCGCCATGGTTCCCAGCACCACGCGTTGCAGCGTCTTTTCCGACAATGCGCTTTGGCCGTTCTCAACACCGGCAACGAAACGGATAATGTCGCAGATATCTCTGATGCCTATGAAGATTTCTCGATTGAGGTGGCACCAAGAACTCGGGGCTTGCAGTTAAGTATCCGCAATGGCCCCCCTACCGCCCTGGTAGACGGGCGCATGGTAGAGGGTATTCGCCAACATCTTTTTGCGGTACTCAGAGACATCGTCCATCTCGGTACCGAAATTTCGGACAAGGCCAGGTATGACCTGAGCACCGGTGCGGGCGTCACCGATGCGGTCTTCCAAATTCTCAAGCACGCAAGGGTGATGGAGCCCGGTGCACCTCCGAATCTGGTTGTTTGTTGGGGTGGGCATTCGATATCAAGAGAGGAATACGAATATTCCAAGGAGGTTGGGTACCATCTTGGATTGCGGCGCCTCGACATCTGTACTGGTTGTGGTCCAGGCGCAATGAAGGGACCGATGAAGGGTGCTGCTGTCGGCCATGCAAAACAACGAGTGGAAGGCGCTCGATTTATCGGTCTCTCTGAACCAGGAATCATCGCAGCGGAACCACCGAATCCAATGGTCAATCACCTGGTGGTGTTACCAGATATTGAAAAACGACTTGAAGCGTTTGTACGCCTTGCGCACGGGATTATAGTATTTCCAGGTGGTGTCGGAACTGCGGAGGAAATTCTCTATCTAATGGGTATCCTGCTTGATTCACGCAATGCGGGGGTTAAGTTGCCTATCATTTTTACCGGACCGGCAAGTGCGCAAGCTTACTTTCGGGAAGTAGATGCCTTTTTGAAATTGCTGTTCGGCGACCGGATACAAGGTAAGTATCAGGTCATTGTTGATGATGCTGAAGCCGTCGGTACGGCTTTGAGTAAAGCCATTGGCGACGTTCGTCGAGACAGAAACCGCACGGGCGATGCGTACTACTTCAACTGGTTGCTTAATATACCCGAAGCACAGCAGAAGCCGTTCTTGGCAAATCATGAGGAAGTGGCGGCGCTTAAGCTAGGTTTGGATGCGCAACCGGGGGAGTTGGCGGTTCAAGTCAGGCAAGCGTTGTCTGCTGTCGTCAGTGGAAACGTTAAGGAAACGGGCATAAGAGCGATTCGCAAGCACGGACCGTTTAAGCTTCGCGCCGACCGTAAGCTTGTTGATGCACTCGATCATCTGTTGACGCAGTTTGCCGTGCAAGGGCGTATGAAGTTATCGGGCGAATATGAACCGTGCTATGAGGTCGTCCCGTTATGACGTTTGTACTCAAAAACCTCGTCGCTCTGCGGGATGGTATGCCCGTGTTTAATCCCATTGATCTGACCAGCAAGCAGGGTGGTTGTATCGAAATAACAGGCGTTAATGGGGCGGGGAAATCCACGCTGTTACGAACGTTAGCCGGGCTGCATACACAGTTCGAGGGCACCTATGAAATTGGGTCTGTGCTCTACCAAGGGCATAGGTCCGGTCTGGATGAATCTCTCAATGCGCTGGAAAATATTGATTGGTTCGCGGCTGTGCGTGGCGGTAAGGTCGGAAAAGATGATTTGATTGATGTACTGGCGGCTATGGGGGTTGCAGCCCTTGCGCGTACACCCGTTGGGCAGCTGTCGCAAGGCCAGCAGCGCCGAGTGGTGATGGCCCGATGGCTATTAGATCCTGCTTCGGTCTGGTTACTCGATGAGCCGCTGACTGCGCTGGATGGGGAAGGACAGAGAACGCTTAAAAGAATTGTTGATGAAGCGTGTGCCAGAGGTAAAACCGTCGCCTATGCGACCCACCAGGTCATTGATATTGTCGGCAAAACCTCGCTGCATATTGAACCGGTTATGGCCCGATGAACATGTTTGCCCGTCTGCTTGCTCGTGAGTTTAAACACCTTGCGGCGAACCCCACCCAGATATTAAATCCGATCGCATTTCTTTTTCTGGCGGTCATGCTTTTTTCGATCGCAGTGCCGGTAGATGCGAGACTCTCCAGCGGTATTGCCATGCTGTGGGTCGTTGTATTGTTGACGAATATGCTGGCGCTGGATTCGATGTTTAGGCGCGAGCTCGACAATGGGGTGTTAGAACAGGTTCTCGTCTCGGCGAATGTGCCGTTTCTTGTCGTCCTAGCAAAGATAGTCGCACATTGGATGCACACCGGTTTCGTTTGCGTACTTCTATCACCTCTTCTTGCCTCGACACTTCAATTACCGTCAGAGGCAATGGGTGTGCTTGCGCTGTCACTGGCTGTGGGTACCCCGGCACTTACTTTTCTTGGAGCGATCGGTGCTGCGTTGACGGTTGGGTTCAGTCGTGGTGGTGTTGTTTTGGCACTTCTGGTTCTGCCTTTATTTATACCTGTACTTATTTTTGGTACTCAAGCGACGCAAGAACATTTGCTAGGGTCGAGTGCTGGACCACAGTTATACTGGTTGGCCTTTATTAGCATGATCGCCGTGACGATTGGGCCCTTCGCAGCATTGTCAGGTTTACGGATTAGCGTACAGCTGCACTGAATATATAGAAATGATACGAGACGCATAAACGAGACAGATGTCGCTCAAATCCCTCTGGCACAAACTGGGTTCGCCACGCTGGTTTTATGATATTTCCGGCGGATGGGTTGCTGGGTTCGCAGTGGCTGCAGCGGTGCTTGTTTTGGTTGGCATGGTGTGGGGACTTGTCCTGGCACCACCGGACTACCAACAGGGCGAGAGCTTCCGGATAATCTATGTGCATGTACCTTCTGCGATGGTCGCACAAAGCGTCTATATCGGCATGGGGGTCGCTGGTTTCGTACTTTTTGTCTGGCGCATGAAACTGGCTGATGTGGCGATATCAGCCTGCCTACCGCTGGGTATATTCCTGACGGCTGTGGCGCTGTTTAGCGGCAGTGCTTGGGGTCGTCCTACTTGGGGAACCTGGTGGGACTGGGATGGACGAACCGTCTCTACGCTGGTTCTATTGTTTTTGTATGTTGGAATATATGCACTACGCAGTGCGATTTTGGATGTGGACTTACGTGGCCGTGCCAGCGCTCTGATCGCAATGGTAGGCACAATCAATATCCCGATCATTAAGTATTCCGTTGACTGGTGGCAAACGCTACATCAGCCATCGTCTTTTACACTGACAGAAAAACCAACGATGCCGGCAGAAATGTGGCTGCCGCTTCTCGTGATGTCATTGGGTTTGTATGCATTTGCAGGGTTTGCCGTGCTGTACCGCATGCGCACCGAAATCCTCTCCCGAGAGCGGGGTACACATTGGGTTCGCGCGTTAACGCGAAGTGAACAGACCCTTACAGAACGTGCAAGGGGTGACGATGGCATTTGACTCAATTGCTGAATTTGTAGCCATGGGGGGACATGCCTTGTATGTCTGGATGGCGTATGGCGCCTTTGCGGCATTCTTCGTTGTCTACGTCTTGAAACTCCGTGCCGACCGACGCCGTGTATGGGCTGAGCTTATATGGCAAAGTCTGCATGCCCCGGACAGCGAAGTCTCAGAGGGCAAACAGGAGGGTGAAGTCAATTGATGATTCGGGTGCGTCGAAACAGGCTGTATGTGGCCGTATTTCTTCTTGCAGGTGTCGCGTTGACGATCACCTTGCTGATGCTTGCTATGGAAGAAAATCTCAACATGTTTTATCCGCCCGATCAGGTCGTCGATGGCCGGGCACCCACGGACCAGACAATCCGCGCGGGGGGAATGGTGTTGGAAGGCTCCGTTGTGCGATTGGCTGACTCTCTGGATGTTCAGTTTAAACTGACGGACCGGCAGGGTAGCGACTTCGTTGTCGCCTACAGTGGCATCCTGCCTGACCTTTTCCGCGAAGGACAAGGCATTCTGGTACGAGGTGTCCTCACCCCTGATGGGACATTTAAGGCCGTTGAAGTGCTTGCCAAGCATGACGAAAACTACATGCCGCCCGAGCTTCTCGACCTTGCCAAGGATGGCAGCGCAAGTGGCTGAGCTCGGCTACTTCAGTTTGACCCTTGCCGGTGTTCTTGCACTTGCAAGCACCCTCGTCGGATTCTGCAACCCTCGACATGAACACTGGGCGGGCCATCTCGGTAGTCTTGTCGTTGGTCAATTTGTTTTTGTGGCGCTGTCGTTCGCGGCATTGATATGGTCGTTCGTCAGTGACGATTTCAGTATTGCTTACGTTGCAAATCATTCCAACAGTTTGCTCCCGTGGTACTACAAGGTGAGCGCAGTGTGGGGTGGGCACGAAGGCTCATTTGTTCTCTGGATCCTGTTCCTGTGCGGTTGGTCAGTGTTCGTCGTATTGCGGCGAGATAACTACCCGGTATCAATTTATGCGCGGGTTCTTGCCACACTGGCTGTGCTTAATGTTGGATTTATCTGTTTTGCTCTGTTTACGAGCGACCCGTTTGCGCGTTTGATACCCATGACCCCTCAGGATGGCAACGACCTCAACCCGCTCCTGCAGGACTTCGGTTTGATTGTTCATCCCCCCATGTTGTATGCAGGATATGTGGGGCTGGCTGTGCCATTCGCATTCGCCGTCGCGGCCATGCTTGAGGGGAAGGCTGACGCATTATGGGCGCGTTGGGTCAGGCCGTGGGTCAATTCGTCATGGGCTTTTCTGACTTTTGGCATCGCCCTGGGATCCTGGTGGGCTTACTACGAACTCGGTTGGGGTGGTTGGTGGTTCTGGGACCCGAGTGAGAACGCATCATTCATGCCGTGGCTTGCAGCCACTGCGCTTGTGCATTCCGTCGCAGTAACCGAAAAGCGTAGCACCTTTAAAAGTTGGACACTGTTGCTGTCAATCGCTGGTTTTTCGCTTTCACTGCTGGGTGGTTTTATTATCCGTTCGGGCGTGCTCACCTCTGTACATGCCTTTGCGGTGGACCCGGAGCGAGGTTTGTATATCTTGATTTTTCTCGCCGTCATCGTTGGCGGATCACTTCTGTTGTATGGCTCAAGAGCTGGAAAATTTAACTCAACGGTCCCTTATCAACTTTGGAGCAGAGAGTTCTTCGTACTTGTTAATAACGCCGTCCTGATGTTGAGTTTAGCGGTCGTCATGTGGGGTACGCTTTCTCCTATCGGGTACGAAGCGATTTCCGGCGGGCGAATATCGCTGGGACCGCCATTCTTCAACCGTTTTTTTGTGCCTCTTATGATCGTTTTAGCGCTCGCCGTTAGTTTCGTGCCAGTGCTTAACTGGAAAAAGACGAACAAAGCACGCATTTTGAATTTTTGTGCCCGGGAAGGGGCGATCCTAATTACCGTTGCCCTGCTGGTCGCATTCATCTTACGCCCGGGGACAGTTACCGTTGCTGCGGGCGTGATTGTTTCATTGGCGATTCTGATCACCCATATCCGAGACCTGATCAATCGAGTCAAGACGACTAGGCCACCGCTTGCATACTTGGGTATGACGTTGGCTCATGTGGGCTTTGCATTTTCTATCCTGGGTGTTGCGGTGACGTCGACTCAGTCGGTTGAGAAAGATGTGCGGATGGAACCCCGGGGACAGGTCTCGATGGGCAGGTTAAACGTTGAATTTTTGGGCGTGAAAACTGTTCAAGGTCCTAATTATGTTTCTCAACAGGGACTTTTTACCGTCAGAGATGGCGCAACTGTCTACCAACTGAGGCCCGAAAAACGCCGTTATTTAGCGAGTGGCAGCGTCATGACGGAAGCGGCTATCGATGCAGGCTTGCTGGCGGATACGTATATCTCACTCGGTGAGCCGCTGGAAGGTGACGCATGGGCCGTACGTTTGCATTACAAACCATTGGTTCGCTGGGTGTGGCTGGGTGCGCTCCTGATGGGGCTTGGCGGGATCGTCGCCGTTTTTGATGTACGTTATCGGCGGCTGCGCCAACGGTTAAAGGGGCGCGTAGGGCAAGCGGGAGCGACTGCGTGAACAAAGCCTTCTTTTATATCCCTTTGCTGGTGTTTGTGTTCGTGGTCGGATTTTTCCTTGCGGGGCTCGGGCTGGATAACCGCAATGAGTTGCCTTCCGCGCTCCTGGACAAAGCATTTCCGGATTTTCAAGCTGAAGATCTATTCGACCCGCAACGAACCGTACGCCGAGAAGACCTTGTTGGTGGCGGGCCTTTGCTTGTTAACGTCTGGGCGACCTGGTGCCCTACTTGTGCCCAAGAACACGAAATGCTCATCCGAATTGCCGAACGTGCGCACATCAAGTTGGTCGGCATCAACTACAAAGACGAACGAACCAAGGCACTGTCCTGGCTGGCTCAGTTCGGCAACCCTTACGACCTTGTTCTATATGACGAACAGGGCCTGTTGGGAGTTGAGTTGGGTGTATATGGTGCGCCTGAAACCTTTCTGGTCAGTCCAGAAGGCGACATCGTGTACAAACGCGTGGGAGATGTGAATGAAACAATATGGCGGGAAGAGCTACTTCCCCGTTTGCTTTCAATGAATGGGTCTGTTGTTAAGGTTGCTCATGCTAATCAGTAGTGAGCGCTGGGGGCTTGCAATGTTGGCCACTATTTTTTGTGCTGGCGTGGTAGGCCCTATGGTCGGCTTCACGGCCACACCCGTGGATGTATATGAGTTCAAAACGGAGGAACAGGAGACCCGTTACAGGACACTCATCGCACAGATAAGGTGTCCTAAGTGCTTAAATACGAACATCGCCGGTAGCGATGCCACGAGTGCACAGACACTTCGTGCAGCAGTACATCGTCTGGTGGTGACTGAAGGCAAGAGCAATGAAGAGGTGCTTGCCTTCATGCGGGATCGTTATGGTGATTTCGTTCTTTATGATCCCCCCCTGAATGCAAGCACTTGGATTGTGTGGTGGCTCCCGGTAGTGATTGGTCTTATAGGACTGTTGGTCGTCATTCGAATATTGAAAAGAGCAAATGCTTCCCCCTCCATAGAGGTCGATGTAAGTCATCTGGACCCAGCGACGCAAGAACAATTTCGCAAGCTGACGAGCGGTGAAAAAACTTGATAGGCCTTGGAATTGTTCTGCTGGGTGCAATGGCTGCTGCGTTTGTCGGCGCACCGTTGCTCCGCCGGCGAGGGCAACATCGACAGTTGCTGGATGTGGACTTAGCCAAGCAGATGCTTCTCAAGGTTCGTCTCGAAGAGATTGCGCAGGCCGGAGGTAGTGCAGAAGGCAAATCGGAGCTGGCTGCTGAGAGTACCGTTGATCTATTTTCAAGTGATAAAGATCCGATCAGGGATACAGTTTCTGAACCGATTGCTGCCAGAGTTATTCTCGCGGTCGCCGTCGTGATTCCATTCCTTGCTTGGCTGATATTTAGTTTTTCGGTTGATCTCGATCTTCCGAAACTGAAGGGTGCCGAAGCAGTACTTGTACTTGATGCCGAGAAGAATCGTGATGAATTGCTTGCATGGCAAGATAAGCTGGCTGCCTACGGGCAAACCAATACCAACAATGTCAAAGTGCATTATCTGCTTGGTCAGAGCCGTTTGAAAACTGGAGACTATGCACAAGCAGCTGCTTCTTTTGCGCTGGCTCATCGAAGTTCGCCGGAAGATATCAACATTCGGGTATTGTGGTTGCAGGCGCGTTTTCTGGCAGCGGGTGGCAGCCTTGATGATGCCGGGCACCAACTGGCCGAGCAGATCCTCGGAGCGGTTCCAAATGTATCGGTAGTTTTAGAGATTCTGGCGCTTGATGCGATAAGTAATGGTCGTGCGAGTGAGGCGGTTGTATATCTCAATCGGGTGTTATCAGGCTTGGATAACCCATCGAGAGCCGCAGGTCTAGTTGCTGCAATTCGTGGGTTGCGCGCGCAATTCCAGCAACCTGGCATCGATGTTGAGGTAAGAGCGGAGGGAGACATACCGCAAAGTGCAACGGTATTTGTTATCGCGCGGCCGGTGGGTGGCGGCATGCCTTATGCGGTCGTGAGGCGACCTGCTGAATTGATGCCAATGATCGTGCGGCTCGACGATCTGGTGAGTATGAGCGATGTCAGAAAGCTCTCGGAGGCTGAGGAATTTGAAATAGTGGTTCGTCTCAGCCGTTCCGGACAGGCGATGGAGCAAGCCGGCGATTGGGAGTGGCTAAGTGTGCCGATGTCACTCGAGGCGGATCCAGAGAAAATCATCAGCATGTTGCAAGCGCCTCAAAGCGAGGACGCGTAACTTCAGTTAGGGTCGCAGTATCCAGGAGCTCAGGGATACCTTTGGCCTTGGCACGCCGGGTGTTAGGCAAATGATAAGCAAAAAATCGACCGAGCAGATCGGTCGCTGGCAGCAGCCAGGTAAGCCGAATCAGGTCAGACTGCACCCTACTTGGGCAATATTGGCGCACAGAGAGGGATTTTTCGGTTAAAAACGCGGTTTTTCGGTAAAAAGTGTTACCAATAGCGCTGTGTTTCAGTAGACTGGCGCCTTCACCAATAGGGTAAATTCGTGGGGCTCAATCCTGGCGAGTCGGAGGGGTTAATAACCGGACTGCGACAGACCAGAGTAAACGGTGTCACGACCCGCGTATGCGACTGAAGCAGATCAAGCTCGCTGGTTTTAAGTCATTTGTCGATGCGACGCTGATTACCCTCCCCGGAAATAGATGTGCAGTCGTAGGTCCTAACGGCTGTGGAAAATCCAATATTATAGATGCAGTACGCTGGGTGATGGGCGAAAGCTCTGCCAAGCAGTTGCGTGGAGAAAATCTGACCGACGTAATTTTCAACGGTTCAAATTCCCGCAAACCAACTTCTGCAGCAAGCATCGAACTTATCTTCGACAATACGGATGGTCGTATCGGCGGCGAGTATGCAGCCTATGCCGAGATCGCGATACGCAGACAAGCCACACGTGATGGTCAGTCTGAGTATTTCTTGAATGGCAGCAAATGCCGTCGCCGTGATATCCAGGACATATTCCTGGGCACCGGGTTTGGTCCTCGCAGTTATTCGATCATCGAACAGGGCATGATCTCGCAGTTGATTGAAGCCAAGCCAGAGGATCTCAGGGTTTATCTGGAAGAAGCTGCCGGCATATCCAGATACAAAGAACGTCGTCGCGAGACCGAGACCCGTATAAAGCACGCTCGAGAGAATCTGGAACGTATCAATGATATTCGCGAGGAACTGGCCAGACAGCTTGATCGACTGCAACGCCAGGCGAAGGCTGCAGAGCGTTATCGGGAGCTTCGTGCAGATGAGTCGTTGCTGACAGCGCAACTCTATGCGCTGCGTCATAGCGAACTCAAAGCCGAGCTGACAAATTGCGAGGGCAAGATTACTGACCTTGAACTTGCGTTAGAGAAATGTGTCGCCGAACAACGCAATCTCGAAGCTCAGATCGAACAGAGCAGGGCCATTCATGCCGATCAATCGGAAGAGTTTAACTCTATTCAGGGCAGCTTCTATCAATTGGGTGCGGACGTTGCTCGCATTGAAGAAGCAATTCTATTTAACGAAACGCGAGTAAAGCAGCTTGAAACTGATCTTGCTTCCGTTAACCAGCGCAAAGCGGAATCAGAACGTCAACTGCAAATGGACGAAACGCAGATTGCGCAGTTAGGAACCGATATCGGCAATTTAGAACCGGAGCTGGTTGTGCTGGCGGAAAAGGATCGCGCAGCTCAGGACCTGCTGGAACAAAGTGAGGTTGAGCTGCGAGCCTGGCAGGAAAAGTGGGATGCGTTTAACCACAAGGTCTCGGCCAATGAACGGGAAGCTGAAGTGCAGGTATCTCGTATAGAGCACCTCGAACAGCTCCTGCAACGACTTCGTGGACGGCAACAGAAGTTGCAGCATCTACAGTCAGAGCAGCGTGAGACAGGTGAAGAGACTGTGGGCATGCTGGCGGAGGAAATTGACCAGCTGGAAGTAAAATCGCGCTTACACAACCTGCGAATTGATGAGTGTTTGAAAGAGCTTGCCGCAGCTCGAGAGGATGTTCTTCTACGAGAACAGGTGCTGGATGATGCACGCAACGAAGTTCAGGGCCTGCGTCACGAACTGGCGGCATTGCAGGCGGTCCAGGAAGCTGCCCTCGGACAGCATGTACAGGAGGCTGAAGCCTGGCTTGCCCGGGAGGGTCTTGAACATCAAACACGACTCGGTGATTCATTGGCCGTGGTGCCGGGCTGGGAGTTGGCTGTTGAGGCAGTGCTTGGAGAATTCTTAAGTGCCATACGGGTGGATGATCTGAACGACTTTGCCAGCTCGTTGGCCGAGTTACCTGATGGCAACCTGTCTTTGATTGAGCGAGCGCCCGCTTTGGAAGCCCCGCTCAACAACAAGCTTAAGCTGCCTACCCTTAAGTCTATGATCCACTCGGATGCGAACAGCGCCGGCTCGATTTTATTCAGCGTTTATGCGGCCGATAACGCGACTGTCGCTCTGGCGAAACGTGATTTGCTTAGCCTTGGCGAGAGCATTATTACCCGGGAGGGGTTCTGGGTGGGGCCCGATTGGATACGGGTCCTGCATGGTAACTTTGAGACGTCTGGGATTATTGAGCGCGGTCAGGAAATCGAGACACTCAATGTCCGCGTTGAGGAAGCTGAACGTACGCTCGCTGAATTGCAGTTGGACGCCCAGGAAGGACGGTCGCGCATCGAACGGGTAGAAGTAGAGAGAGAAGAATTACAGCAACACCTTAGCTCATTGAGCGACAACCTGGCGCAATTGCGCACAGACCATGGTGTTACTCGTGTCAAAGTTGAAGAAGCAGGTGTACGCCGTGAGCAGCTGGCCGTTGAAGATCGGGATATTGCCGAACAGGTGGATCGCGAAACGGAGCAATTACAGAAAGCGCGTACAGGCCTTGTTCAAATAGAACAGCGCCGCGAAGGAGAAAGTGACGAGCGCGACGAGATTACCAATGCTAAAACTGCCCTCGAAGAGAATTTGCGAAAGGCGCGAGAAGAAGCACGTGGTTCGCGCGACCGATACCACGAGGTCAATGTCCAAAGCCAGAGTCTGGCATCGCGCCTGGCAGCGAGCGAAACTGCGCGCGATCGTCTGATCGCACAGCGTGAAAGTCTTGACGAGCAGCAACTGAGCCTGAATGCCGGTATCGAAGCCAGCCGTACACCGCTGCCGGAACTACAGGCTGAACTCAAGAAAAAGCTGGCCACGCGGGTGACGGTTGAAGGGCAACTGCAAACAATCCGCGATGACATGGAGCAACAGGAAACAGCCACGCGCGCGCTCGAAGATGCGCGACATACTAAAGAGGCAGAGGTTTCCGACCTTCGCTCACAACTCGAAGACGTGCGTGTCGAGCGCCAAGGCTTATCTGTTCAAGAAGCAAACCTGCTGGAACAGCTTACCGCCACCGGTCATGAACTTGCCGCCATTGAACAAAACGTGCCCGATAATGCATCAATTGATGAATGGACCGAAGAACTTGAGCGCATGGCGCGTCGCATACAACGTCTGGGCCCGATCAACCTTGCAGCGATAGACGAGTATGAGCAGGAGAACGAGCGCAAACATTATCTCGATGCGCAAGCTGACGATCTCGACAAGGCGCTGGAAACACTGCTAGAGGCAATTCATAAGATAGACAAAGATACGCGAACGCGTTTTAAAGAAACTTTTGATGCGGTAAACAGTCGACTGGGCGAACTGTTTCCGAAAGTATTTGGCGGAGGACACGCCTATTTAGAACTAACTGGGGAGGACCTTCTCGATGCCGGAGTCTCGCTGATGGCAAGACCGCCCGGCAAACGCAATACAAGCGTACATTTGTTGTCAGGGGGCGAAAAAGCCATGACAGCTGTGGCATTGATATTTGCGATCTTCCATCTCAACCCGAGCCCTGTATGTCTGCTCGATGAGGTGGATGCACCGCTGGACGATGCCAATGTATCGCGCTTTGCGTCGCTCATAGAAGAAATGTCTGCCGACGTGCAGTTCCTTGTTGTTACGCACAATAAGATCACGATGGAAATGGCGGACTTTCTCATGGGTGTCACGATGCAGGAAGCAGGTGTATCGCGCCTGGTGTCTGTAGACGTGGATGAGGCCACAGCGATGGCAGCCTCTTAGGAGACTGTTTCGTGGTGGGAAGGTTGGATTAGTGGGCCGCAAACTGCGGTTGAGGAGCCCGGGTTGGACATTAAAGACTTTATTCTAATCAGTGGAGGCATTCTGATCGTGCTCGTCGTTGCGCACGGTTTCTTGATTGCCTATCGCGGGAGGCGTGAGCCATACCGATTGGATATCGTGCCGGATCTGATTCTTGACGACGTTGATGATATGGAGCGATTGCGCGGTGAACTCCCCAACGGTGGTGCTCGAGTCGTGCGCCGGTTCGGTGAAGAGCCGATTGCTGAGCAGGACAGTTTCGATCTCGATCCGCTGCTAGAGCCATTGCCAACGCTTGTGCAAGTCGCGGACGCTGCGCAATCTGCACATGAACCATCGCAGGCGCCTCCCCGGTTTACGGAACCCGAGTCTGAAGCGACAAATACGATTTCTGAAGCGGTTGAGAGTGAGCCGCAAGACTCAGCGCCTGAAACCGATTCCGTGACGGCCAAAGTTGCCGAGGTTGAATTAGTCTCCAAAAGACGTGAACCCGCACCCATCGAAGAACTGCCGAATGTGGACCAAGATGAAGGCTTAAACTCTGGAGAGTATTCACCGGAACTGGAGCGAACGGTAGAGGAATTGCTCATCGTGAATGTCATTGCGCGTAAAGACCAGCCATTTAAGGGCTACGATATTGTCCGCGCAATGAAAGCTCAGGGGTTGCGATACGGGGATATGAATATATTTCACCGCAAAGAACCGTTGACGAAGGTCAAGCAGTTCAGTGTGGCGAATTTGGTTGAACCAGGAACCTTCGATCTTTCTGATCTGGATACGATGATGTCACCCGGGATGTCATTCTTCCTGCAATTGCCGGGGCCAGAAGACGCAACGGAAGCTTTCAACGATATGATGTCCACTGCGCAACGCATTGCGATTGAACTTGCTGGCGAACTCAGAGACGAGCATATGAGCGTCATGACGGGTCAGACGCGCGAGCATATGCGGCAACGTATCGCCGATTTTGCACGTCGCAGGCTCTCTATCCGGGCCTGATTCTCAAGCAACGGTATAGGACACGTGTCGGTCGAAGATGAGCTTACTGAACTGCGTAAGGCCGTTGCCTATCACCTGCATCGCTATCACGTGCTCGATGCACCGGAGATTGCTGACGCGGAGTATGACGCGTTATTCGACTCTCTGTTAGCGCTAGAGGCGGAACATCCGGAACTTCTCACGCCTGACTCGCCCAGTCAGCGGGTCGGTGCACCGGCGCTCTCCCAATTTGAAAAAGTTGGCCACGAAGTGGCTATGTTGTCGTTGGATAAATGCACAACAGCAGGAGAACTTGAGGACTGGATAACCCGGGGTCAAGGAAGGCTTGCTACCGATGAGCGGCTGGCTTTTTTTTGTGAGCCCAAGATCGATGGGGTGGCCGTCGCACTCGTGTATGAGGATGGGTTGCTTTCCCTGGCAAGTACCCGCGGAGACGGGCAAACAGGCGAGGACATCACCGCCAACGTAAAAACCATACCTTCCGTGCCTTTGCGTGTAATTGCGGATTCTTTGCCGCAGAGGTTCGAAGTCCGAGGAGAGATCTACATACCGATCGAGGACTTCGAACGATTTAATCGACGCGCTGAGGAGACAGGTAACAAGCCAATGATCAACCCCAGGAACGGAGCCGCTGGGAGCCTGCGTCAACTGGACCCTAAAATAACGGCGTCGCGGCCGTTGACGATGTTCTGCTACAGCCTCGGTTGGTCTGTTGGTGAGTGGCAACCCGCGACTCATTCCCAGGTAATCGAGCAATTTTCTGCCTGGGGATTTAGGACCAACCCGCTGGTACGCCAAGTCGCCACGCTTGAAGAGATCATAACCTACGTCGATGAGGTTCAGGCACAGCGGGCATCACTTGGCTATGATATTGATGGGGTTGTGATCAAGGTCAACAGCCTCGATCAGCAGGTGCAACTGGGTACTGTGACACGTAAACCACGATGGGCTATCGCTTATAAATACCCCGCGGAAGAAGCGATTACTGAGGTCCAGAGCGTGGAATTCCAGGTCGGTAGGACAGGTTCTATCACGCCTGTTGCGAGGCTCAAGCCCGTATTTGTTGGTGGGGTTACTGTCAGTAGCGCCACGTTGCACAACATGGATGAAATTACGCGTCTCGACTTGAAAATTCATGACCAGGTGATGATTCGGCGTGCAGGGGACGTGATACCGCAGATTGTATCGGTGATAGAAAGTAAACGAC
>JAYZCO010000014.1:0-50212 GCA_036338285.1 Pseudomonadota bacterium | reverse complement strand
CATTTGTTTAAATCCGTCCCAGGCATCGGTCCACAAAGGGAGCCCATCATTCACCGCTGCCAGGAAGGCATCGAGCTGGTATCCATAGGTGGGGCGCCGATCAAAGGTCTCTGTCCGCTTAGTCCCGCCGATATTCAGTTCGATGGCGTTGCCGTTTTGCGGTACCAGTGGATTTTCCACATACATTGTGCCATCGCTTCCTTCTACCTTGAGCCAGGCTTCAAAACCCACACCTGCTCGCATATCGCCTGATGTCGTCGCGATGACGCCATTCGCAAAGTGCATCTCGGTCTTCAACATGACATCAACGTTGGGTGGTCCTTCTTCGGCTTCAGCCTTGACCGTCTCTGGTTCAAGCCCGGTGATGTGCCTTATCCAAGAGATAGGATAACAGCCAATATCCATCGTTACCCCGCCACCCAACTCATAAATCATGCGAATGCTCGTTGGGTCGGTCACCGGGATATGAAATGCACCGGATACCTTCCTGATTTCACCCAGTTCACCAGAGTCATAGATTTCCTTCGCTCGGATGAAGACAGGATGGTAGCGATAGTGAAACGCATCCATCAGAACAAGACCCGCCTGATCGGCAGTCTCAGCCATTTCCCGGGCTTCAGCCGCGTTCGAGGCGAACGATTTTTCACACAATACATGCTTACCCGCTGCCAGTGCTTTAAGCGTCCATTCATGATGCGCCGTAATGTGCAGGGGATTGTAGACCGCGTCCACTTTGGCGTGCGTGACAACCTCCTCATAAGTATGCAAAACCTTAGGAATTCCGTGCCAGCGAGCAAAGTCTTTCGCGCGTGCATGATCACGCGCCGCTATTGCATAAATTGTCGCCCCCGGTTCATCCATACACGGGCTTATGAGGGCACGTGGAGTGATCCCGGCTGCACCTAACGTGCCAAATTGCATCATAAGTGTAACTTTCGGTAACGGTTGTACGACAGCCTACACCGTTTTAATCATCCTGGACACAAAACCACACCACCTGTTCAGAATTTTCTGGAAATCGTAGCCTCAAGCAGTGGTCGATAGATCGCCTCCACTGAGTCCACTGCAGCAACTGCTTCCGTAATCAGATCGAACCCACAGTCTTTGGTATAGCTACGTAAGACACTGGTATTGACGCCTCGCAGGGAGATTGCCGCTAAACGCGTCAAAGACAGCCCCGTCCCCACATCCGCCAAGGGATAGTCTTTACACAGGGATTCGGCTAACAAATCTTCATAGTGAACGCCAACTGCGGAGTAAGGTTCAGGACCCTTGCGCTCCATCAAAGCCTCCCGGTAGTTGCCGCGCCCCGTAGGAGGGGTAAATTGACGAATCGCGTCTTCCACCCAGTTTCGCCAGAACTTGAATGTGCAATCTGTCGGCTTACGGCTGCGAATGGCAATACGAAAGGTGTTGAGCCTCTCTTCATCACCCGCGTTTAAGAGCTCGGCCTTGTTTGCGAAATGCCGGTAAAGCGTCTGTACGTGCAGGCCAGCGTCCTCGGCAATTTCTTCCAGGGTTGTTCCGTCATAGCCATTCGCTGCAAACAGCTTTTGTGAAGACATAATCAAGTTGCGTCTTGTCGACGCCTTGCGCTCTTTTCGGGATTGGATCAACCTTTCCATCCGCGCATTTTAATTACAAAGTGCCTAACTACAAGTTACTTTATATCTACAAACACAGATCTCGATATGCAATAATCCTGACTATCTAGTTCGGCTGGGAGCAGGACCGAATGATCAAGGAGGTCGTCGAAAAGCGCCCACTAAAGCCTTGATTGTCACGCCAGCCGCAGCACAGAAGAAGGACACATACAGGATTACCCATCATGCTTATTCTGACACGCCGCATCGGTGAAACTATAAAGATCGGGGACGACATTACGGTGACTGTTCTCGCCGTTAAGGGTAATCAGGTGCGTCTAGGCGTTAACGCACCCCGTGAAGTGGCCGTCCACAGAGAAGAAATTTACCATCGGATCCAAACAGAAAATAGCAGCCCTAAAGTGGCCCCTCTCTCCGTTTCCTGATCGACTAATACCAGGATGTGCCTGGACTTAGCCTCAAAGCCTAAATCAGCGCTGGTCTGCGTACTGATATCATTATGGCTGGGGGCCTGCTCCGATGCACCCGAGGAACTCACGATGGCAAAAGACCGTACGCATCCCCAGGCAACCGTAAATACCTTAAATGGTGCATTGACGGGTGAAAAACTAGCGACAGGAATTCATGTATACCGGGGCATCCCTTATGCAAAACCACCCGTAGGTGAACTTCGCTGGCGCCCCCCCGAAGCGTATCCGGCATGGTCTGGCGAACGCGACGCAGCGACCTTCAGCGCATCATGTACGCAACCCACCCATTCAAGTGCTTTCGTGTGGAAGCGAGGTGACTTCGAGGTTTCCGAAGATTGCCTCTACCTCAATGTCTGGGCAAAATCCGGCGCGCGTGACCTGCCTGTGATGGTCTGGTTTCATGGCGGTGCCCACACTTCAGGTCAGGGACATTCCCAGATTTTCGATGGCGAAAACCTCGCATCACTGGACGTGGTGATTATCACGATCAACTATCGACTCGGTGCTCTGGGATTTCTGGCACATCCCTGGTTGAATGACGAATCGGATCACAACAGCTCGGGTAACTATGGACTTCTGGACAAGATCGCTGCACTTAACTGGGTGCGCGATAACGTAGAACAGTTCGGTGGCAATCCAGACAATGTCACGATATTCGGACAATCTGCTGGCTCCCAGAGCGTCTGTTCATTGATGGCCTCACCGCTGGCTACAGGCCTCTTCCACAAAGCGATTGGACAATCTGCTGCCTGTCTCGACCCTGCCCCGGGTCGAGATATGGCCGGGCATGAACGAGGCAGGCGACTGGTTGACGAACTGTCCATCTCTGATCTTGCGTCGCTGCGGAAAGTTTCGCCTGAGCAGATTCTCACGGCCACCGAGCGCAGCCGCTGGTCAAACGCATCACGCATCGTCATAGATGGCTGGGTGCTACCAGAGCCACAAATCGACACCTTTCGGGATGGGCGTCAGGCTCAGGTACCACTCATGGTGGGATGCCTCGCCGATGAAGGCGTCGGTCTGTTTCCGGTCAACGAAGCATTAACAGAAGCCGAACTCAATGCCTACCTCGCCAGGTTAGCAGGCGACCAGGCAAGTGCGATCAAGGCCGCTTATGTACAAGCGCTAGAGGGGTCACCCGGCACCATCCAGCACGCCATTGCAACAGACCTCTTCATGGCCTTTGCGATGCGGCGCTGGGCGGAATACCAGCATCGAACTGCGCAACCAACCTATCTCTATTTCATGGACCACGTGCCGCCTGCCTTTCATCTGTATATGCCTGAAGATCCTGACATGAAGTTGCCAAGCGGGCCTCGACCCGCCGCATATCATTCTGGAGATCTGGCTTTTGTTTTCGCAAATACCGGTAAGGTGGGGCTCGCCTGGAATGAAGAAGACCATGCACTTTCACACACGATGGCGCTTTATTGGACTAATTTTGCCCGCACGGGCAATCCCAATGGCAAAGGCTTGGTGGAGTGGCGGCCCTTTGAGGCTGAAGAATTCACGACTCAGCGGCTTAACGCATCGCCCGAAAGTGTCCCTGGTATAAGACGAACGCGCCTGGACCTCCTTGCAAAGGCAAACCCTCTTTAATCTGACCCTAGGACGGGTTGATCTCTACCCTGATCTGATCAGTTCTCGATGAGCTTCAACACCTCGGTCTGGATTTGTCTGACGCTCGCGTCAGGCTATAAAGCACGCGATCTAAAACCAAGCACCAGCAAAAAGCTTTCGGTTTAACAACAATCCACTATGTATTGCCGCGCATACATAACTGCTATTTGGTAGGCCCTTTTATCGCGTCTAGTTGTCTTCTTCTGCAAATATTTCCTTCGCGACAGCCATTCCCTCTACCGAAATAGGGAAACCACCATAGATTGCCATGTGCATGATGACTTCACAGATTTCCTCACGACTGAGGCCGTTGTGCCGACCTCGGGCGATATGGAGCTTAAGCTCATTAGGCCGGTGCAATGCACACAATGCGGCAATGGTAATGAGGCTTCGATCCCGAGTATTCAGCCCTTCACGGGCCCAGACACCATTCGGGAGTACCGTATCAATGATCATTTTTCCCCAATCATCGCGTATCTCTTCTGGCGTTGCGAGCGCGTCCGTAATCGTCCGTGCCAGGCGCAATTTTTCTTCTTCGTCCATAAAAACACCTACCGTTGTGGGCCTTAAGGATACCAATTGCCGCAGCAAAGCGCGGCCGGAAGATTTCTTTGTGAGACAGTGCAAAGCACTGCATCAGCACGTGTCATACACCTTCATAGGGCGGTGGGTGATGCGGACTGTACGGGTGTTCGAGGGGCACAACCTGACAGGCGCCTGACGCAAAAGCACCGTCTTAATTGATCAAGCGCATATCGCTTTCTTGCCAACGGATCTATATATTCTTGCTTTGTTTTTACCATCATCGTTTGCTCTGATTTCACGACGGACCAATTTAAATCCATGTCTGATACAGAAACCGCCGATCACCCAATACCTTTGAGCTTTGAAGAGGCACTGGAAGAGCTCGAATCACTTGTCGCGCGCATGGAAAGTGGGAATCTCACCCTGGACGATTCCCTGAAAGCGTTCGAGCGAGGTGTCCAGCTCTCTCGTCATTGTCAGACGGCACTAAAAAATGCAGAACAGCGCGTACAGATGCTCACCGACGAGGGCTTAATAAACCTGGAAGATAACGACCTCGATGACCCATAGTCTCACCGAGCTTAAAGGCGAGATCGACGCTGTCCTTTCCACGCTACTTCCCGAACAATCCGCCATCGCACAAGCCATTGTCAACGCCATGCGACACAGTGTGTTAGGCGGCGGAAAGCGACTGCGCCCAATGCTGGCATATGCCGCTGCACAGGCGTGTGGCGGCAACCCACGAACGGCTTTACAGGCAGGCTGCGCAGTCGAGTTAATTCATGCCTACTCACTGATTCATGATGATCTGCCTGCCATGGATGATGACCATCTGCGTCATGGATTGCCCAGTGCTCATATCGCCTATGGTGAAGCCAATGCGATCCTGGCTGGTGACAGCCTACATTCGTTGGCTTTCCGCACGATTGCCACCGATGAGACGTTGGATAATGCCACGCGTATCGTGATGATCCGCCTTCTGTCCGATGCAGCCGGCTGGGCAGGCATGGCGGGGGGACAATGCCTTGACATAGATGCCGAGGGCCACATCCTCGATCTCGACGAACTCCATGCCCTGCATGCCGCCAAAACCGGAGCCCTGATCCGCGTGGCTGTACAATTCGGCGCCCACGCCGCAGAAGGCACAGCCCCGGATGCGAGCCGGTACACCGCGTTGACACATTATGGCAACCATGTCGGCCTTGCATTCCAGGTGATGGACGACGTCCTCGATGTCACCCAGACAACCGCAAAACTCGGCAAACCAGCACGCTCCGATGAAGTACTGAATAAAAACACCTTTCCGAAACTTATGGGTCTAGACGCCGCCATAGAATATGCACAGGTGCTGATCGAAAAAGCCAAGTCCGACCTTATGAAAATGGACTTAGCTCCAGAAAAAACGTACTTGCTTGAAAAACTGGCAGACCTGGTTATCGAACGCGACCACTGATAACAGGCCCAGAGCGCCAACCATACAAACGGGCATTCGTTATTGAGTCAGCGACTCTTCATTCAGACGAACAACGCGCCACCTTAGTCCAGTCCGGCTAGCTGAACATGAAGCCCAGTCCACGCAACGACGACACAAGCAGCCAGATAAAGGCGCAGACGAACGCGCCTGCGACCACATCATCGAGGATCACACCGATACCCCCTTTGATACGACTGTCGAGCCAACCAACAGGACCTGGTTTCAGCACATCCATCAGCCTGAACAGCGCCAAAGCGACCAGACAGATCCACCAGACCTTTGGGGCTGTCAACAAAGCAATCCACATCCCCACGACTTCATCAGCAACCATTTCCGATGCATCATCAACGCCATAGCGCGTACATACACGCTGGCAGGCAACAACGGCACTCACCAAGTAAATAGCAATCACAGCTGCTTGAGCTGCAACGCCCAACTCGCTGAGCAATAGCCACCATATGGCCACGGCAAAGATACTTCCCCAAGTCCCAGGTGCTGGCCGTGCAAACCCAACACCCAGCCCGCTCGCCCAAAACACTGCCGGGTCACGCAGGTTGGACAACTTAAGCTCTGAAATGGTCGTATCCTCCTGCTTCAGTCGGCTCCCCATCCAACAACAGCTCACGACCACTCGTCACTTCGCCGATTGCATGGAACCCATCAAGCAACCTATCAGCAGTGATCAGAAGCTGGTAATCATCCCCGCCCCACAATGCATCCTCAACGCCGGCACCTTCTCCCAATGGAATCAACGTCGACGAAACTGTCGCGCCCACGTGCGAGGCCTTGAGAATATGGTCAAGATCCTGCAGGCAACTGTCCGAGATATCGATACCCGCACTTGCTTGCGCACGCAACACATTAACGAGATCGACTCTCGCCTGCGGTCGAAAATAAGCACGACGCGGAATTCCTGGGTTGTCATACGCGCCGGTCCGTACGCAGGCAGCGGCACTGCCTAGTTTACCGCTCACTTGTATCACGTCCCCCACACTTGCCCCACCACGCGTCAGCATTTTGCCTTGAGGGACTTCACCGTGGACACTGATCGTGAGGGCAAGTGGCCCACGGCTGAGATTGCCGCCACAAACCGCCATACCACAGGACAAAGCAGCATCGACAAACCCCTCGCTCAGACTGTGGACCCAATTCTGATCGACTTCAGGAATCGTCAGCGCCACCAGCGCGTATTGCGGCGTCGCAGCCATGGCAGCCAGATCTGAGGTGCTCGCCATGAATGCGCGATAGCCGATGTCTGCCGGCGGTGCATTTGCCGGAAAGTGCACATCGGCGATGAAAGTATCAATAGAACTCACTACCTGATGATCGGGTGAGATTGCAACAACGGCCGCGTCATCGCCCGGGCCAATAACGATAGAGGGACCATTCGCCGCTTCACCTAAAACATCGACGATTTCATTGATGAGTCGGAACTCATCCATCCGACTGCACCTCTATGCTGCGCAATCGCGCCGCGAGGCTGTCCAGCACACCATTAACATACTTATAAGAATCCTGCGCACCAAACATCTTTGCCAGTTCAACATACTCATCAATGACAACACGATACGGGACGTCGACCCGGTAGTTAAACTCGGAAGTTGCGAGGCGTAAAATTGCTCGCTCCACCTGGTCGAGCTGGTCAGGCATTCTATCCAGCAACGGTGTAAAAACTGCATCAAGATGTTCAGCTTCAACAACCGTTTTGCGCAGGACATCTTCAAAAAATTCTGTATCTGCTTTTTTTAATGCATCTCCATTGTTGAAGTCTGCAAGCACTGAGCTGACTGAGTTAGCCGAAAGTTGCCACTGGTAGAGGGCCTGAACGAGTGCACGGCGCGCTTTTCGTCTTGCCCAAACGTTTATCTTGACCTTCCCCTGCAGCATTAGGATGTTTCCCGGGTCATGACAACTCGGATATCGTCACCGATTCTGTCCACCCCCCTGATATGCCCTTCGGGGACATCTGTCATTTGCGCGAAAACAGTATCCGCCAGTTTTTGAGCACCCTCTCCCATGACCTTAGGTGCAAGATAGGCCACCCATTCATCCCAGAGACCGGCACGAACAAAGCTCCCGACGACACCGGCACCGGCTTCGACGAGCACTTCGTTACAATCCTCCTGATTGGAAAGCCATTCGAGCAATCCTGTGAGATCGCTGGGGTCATGGCTGAGGCAGCGTATATCCGCCTGGCTGCCGATTGCAGATACACCCTGCCTATGAACAAAAAGTGTGGCATGACCATCCGTCCGCACCTGCGCCTCCGGCGGGGTACGAAGGGTCGAGTCAAGAATCACTCGCAGGGGTTGCTTGGCATCGAAGCGACGTACAGTTAAAGCTGGATCATCCGCGATGACCGTGCCCACACCGGTCACTATGGCATCGCTGCAAGCGCGCCAGTACTGCACGTCTTCACGCGCGAGCGGGCCGGTGATCCACTGACTCTCGCCGCTCGCCAGCGCTGTACCACCGTCCAGGCTCGAGGCCGTCTTGATTCGCACCCATGGCCGGCCGCGCTCGATCCGCGAGGCATACCCCTGAATAAGTTCCTGCGCTTCAGGTAAGACGATGAGTTCCGCCTGTACACCTGCATTTTTGAGAAACTTTATGCCACCCCCGGAAACACGCGGGTGAGGGTCAAGGGCCGCAACCACTACCCGACGCACACCTTTGTCGACCAACAACTGAGCGCAAGCCGGTGTCCTGCCCACAAAAGTGCAGGGTTCCAGGCTCACATAGACAGTGGCGCCATTGACGTCGCCACCCGCGGCATTGATCGCTTCAACTTCAGCATGTCCTGCACCTGCTCTGCGATGATAACCGCGCCCTATGATCGCGCCGTCGCGCACGATAACGCAGCCCACGGCAGGATTAGGCGCACAGGTAAAGCGCCCCTGTTTGGCGAGGTCAACGGTTAGTTTCAAAAGAAGGAAGTCGGAGTCTTTCACTTCTGGCGCTTGAGCTTCTGAATCTCTTCAGTAAATTGACTCACGTCCTGAAAGTCCCGATACACGGAAGCAAAACGCACATAAGCGACTGCATCCAGGTTACGCAGCTCTGTCATGACCTCTTCCCCGACTTGTAGGGAGGGCAGTTCCCGTTCTCCTGTTTCGCGGAGCCGATGTTTGATGTGCGTCAACGCCGCTTCGATTTGATCCACACTTACCGGCCGCTTCTCAAGCGCCTTGGTTAGACCAAACTTCAGCTTTTCCTCATCGAACGGTTCACGTGTGCCGTCGCGCTTGATCACGCGCGGCATGACAAGTTCGGCTGTTTCAAAGGTTGTGAACCGTTCTCCACACGCCTGGCATTCGCGTCTGCGCCGCACAGCATCGCCATCCGCAACAAGACGGGAGTCGATTACCTTGGTGTCATCCTGCGAACAGAAAGGGCAATGCACATCGCCTCACTAGTCCGGGTATACCGGAAATTCGGCACAAATCCGTTTTACCCGTTCACGCACCGTCCCGATCATATTGTCGTTGTCTATATCATCAAGAATGTCACACATCCAGGTAGTTAAAAGGGCGCATTCTTCTTCTTTGAAACCCCGGCGGGTAACGGCCGGTGAACCGATGCGCAGACCGCTCGTCACAAATGGCGTGCGCGGATCATTCGGTACGGTGTTTTTGTTAACCGTGATGTTTGCCCGGCCAAGTGCCGCATCAGCATCCTTGCCTGTGATTTCCTTGTCCTTCAAGTCGAGAAGGAAGAGATGGTTATCCGTACCACCAGAAACGACGTTATAACCTCGACTTATAAACTCAGCGGACATGGTTTCTGCATTTTTCAGGGTTTGCTGTTGGTAGGTCTTGAAGTTGTCCTGCGTTGCTTCCTTAAAACAAACCGCTTTGCCAGCGATGGCATGCATCAATGGTCCACCCTGACTACCGGGGAAGAGTGCTGAATTAAGTTTCTTCTCAACGTCCTCATTGGTGCGCGCGAGAATCAAGCCACCGCGCGGACCACCCAGTGTTTTGTGCGTGGTCGAGGTTGTGACGTCAGCAATCTGTACGGGGTTTGGGTAGAGCCCGACGGCGACAAGGCCGGCAACATGGGCCATGTCGACGACAAGATAGGCCCCAACTTCATCCGCTATCTCTCTGAATTTTTCCCATTCGATACGACGGCTGTAAGCAGAGAAACCCGCCATGATCATGCGTGGTTGGTGTTGTTTGGCAAGGTCGCACACCGTATCAAAGTTAATCAGACCGTTATCTGGGTCAATGCCGTATTGCACGGCGTTATACAACCTTCCAGAAAAATTGACTGACGCCCCATGCGTGAGGTGACCGCCATCTGCAAGGCTCATCCCAAGGACAGTATCCCCCGGCGATAACAATGCCAGATAAACGGCGGCATTGGCTTGCGAACCAGAATGGGGTTGTACATTGGCATAATCTGCACCAAAGAGCGTTTTTGCCCGTTCAATGGCCAGGACTTCTACTTTATCAACGTATTCGCATCCACCGTAATAGCGCTTATGCGGATACCCCTCAGCATATTTGTTGGTTAACTTACTGCCCTGTGCTTCCAGAACACGAGGGCTGGCATAATTTTCAGATGCGATCAGCTCAATGTGCACTTCCTGTCGGTCTGTTTCCTCCGCAATAGCCGATGCCAGTTCATCGTCGAAGCCAGCTATGGTTTCGTTTCCTGTAAACATTTACGTCTCGTTAATGGGTGAAAGAACAATCACATGAATATGTGCAAACAACAAAACACATTGTAACTGAATGCCTCATTAATGGTGAGTCGGTCACCATGCAAAATGTTCATCACGCACGACTAAGCAGTGGTTATTGATGACCCACCTTCTTATCCCTGAGCGCACGCGTATACTTTCGCGCGGATCATTCATGGACTATTTTAAAGGAGCATCAATGGCGCAGTATGTCTATACCATGCAAGGGGTGACCAAAATCGTGCCCCCCAAGCGCGCAATCCTTGAGAACATTAATCTGTCGTTCTTCCCCGGCGCAAAGATCGGGGTACTTGGCTTAAACGGCGCGGGGAAATCCAGTCTCCTGCGTATCATGGCAGGTGTGGATACAGACATCGAAGGCGAAGCTCGCGCACAAAAAGACATTAAAGTCGGCTACCTCGCTCAGGAACCACAGCTTATAGATGAATCGACAGTGCGCGCCAATGTCGAGGAGGGCGTGGGCGAGATCATGGCGCTCCTGACAGAGTACAACCAAATATCCGACCGGTTCGCAGAGCCTATGGACGACGACGAAATGAACCGCCTGCTGGAGCGCCAGGGAGATCTCTCCAGTGAGATTGATGCAGCGGACGGTTGGGACATAGACCGGGCACTGGATATTGCAGCCGATGCTCTGCGCCTGCCGGATTGGGATACGCCCGTCAGCGTACTGTCCGGTGGAGAACGTCGTCGTGTGGCATTGTGCAAATTACTCCTCGCAAAGCCGGACATGCTGCTTCTCGATGAACCCACCAACCATCTGGATGCAGAAAGTGTCGCCTGGCTTGAAAGGTTTTTAGACGAGTATCCAGGCACCGTAGTGGCCGTAACACACGACCGTTATTTCTTAGACAACGTCGCCGGCTGGATACTCGAACTCGATCGAGGGCGCGGCATCCCTTACGAAGGTAACTACAGCACCTGGCTCGAGACAAAAGAAGCCCGTCTCGCCCAGGAAGCGGCACAGGAAAAAGCCCGACAGCGCTCGATAAAATCTGAGCTGGAGTGGGTCCGCTCCAATCCCAAGGCAAGACAGTCCAAGAGCCGTGCTCGCCTGCAACGCTTTGACGAACTTGTCAGCCAAGAACAACAAGTCCGACAGGAAACAAGTGAACTGTTCATCCCGACTGGCGAGCGGCTCGGCGAAAAGGTCATCGAGCTCTCTTCGGTCCACAAGGGATTCGGCGACCAACTTCTAATTGAAGACCTGACTGCAAACATTCCGCGCGGGGCAATCGTTGGCATCATCGGAGGCAACGGCGCTGGTAAATCGACTTTGTTCAAGATGCTCACGGGACACGAAACGCCAGACAGCGGCAGCATCGACATCGGCCCGACCGTGAACATGGCTTATGTCGAGCAGAGTCGAGACGAACTCACACCGGAAAAGACCGTCTGGGAAGAAATTTCAAACGGTGATGATACGATTCGTATTGGCAAGCATGAAATACATTCCCGCGCCTATGCCGGCCGTTTTAACTTCAAAGGCACAGATCAACAGAAACGGGTAGGCGATCTCTCCGGCGGTGAACGTAACCGCGTGCATCTGGCCAAACTGTTGCGCAGCGGGGCCAATGTATTGCTTCTTGATGAACCGACAAACGACCTCGATGTGGAAACCCTACGCGCCCTGGAAGAAGCCCTGCTCACATTCGCAGGCTCAGTACTCATCATCTCCCACGATCGCTGGTTTCTCGACAGGGTCGCGACCCATATGCTCGCTTTTGAAGGTGACAGCCACGTCGAGTGGTTCGAGGGTAACTTCAGCGACTACGAAACCGACCGGAAGCGTCGCTTAGGCGATGCACAACCGACGCGTATGAAATACAAGCCAATTCACCGCAAATGATTTGACGCATCTGGCTCCCTTGCGTCAAAACCGATTCAAGGTTTCAAGCGCAGCACTTAAATTCTGAACGCCGTGCACCGCCATTCCAGACACGGTTTCTTTTGGGCGATTGGCAAAAGGGACAATGGCCTGCACGAACCCGTGCTTGGCTGCCTCGCGCAGCCGCTCCTGGCCGTTCGCGACGGGGCGCAATTCTCCGGTCAGGCCCAACTCGCCAAACACGATGAGGTCGCGAGGAAGAATACGATCTCTGAATGAGGAGAGTACCGCCAGTAGCAGAGCCAGGTCTGCGCCCGTCTCATGTATACGTACGCCCCCTACCACATTGGCAAATACGTCCTGATCACCCAGTGTAATCCCACAATGGCGATGTAACACAGCCAGGTGCATCGCCAGGCGCTGCTGATCCAGGCCCACCGCCACCCGCCTGGGATATCCTGCAGCCACTTCGTCAACGAGTGCCTGGATTTCAATCAGGAGCGGCCTTGTACCCTCCCATGTCACCGTCGCGATGCTACCGGGAGAATCAATCTCGCCCCGTTGTAAAAAGATCGCTGACGGATTGGCCACTTCCTTCATGCCCTTATCCGTCATCGCGAAGACACCCAGTTCATTGATTGCACCAAAGCGATTTTTATGTCCCCGTAATGTACGGTAGCGGGACCCGGCCGGGCTATCGAGCATCATGAAACAGTCGATCATGTGTTCGAGGACTTTAGGGCCTGCCAGCCCACCTTCTTTGGTAATGTGTCCTACGAGCACTATGACCGTGTCCGTTTGTTTAGCCAATCGGGTGAAAAATGCGGCTGTCTCGCGAACTTGTGTGATCGATCCCGGGGTCGAGTCAATCGACTCCATCTGCAATACCTGCACCGAATCAAGTACGACCACTTCGGGCTTATGGGTCTCGATATGCGCAGCGATCACCTCTGCTCGAGTTTCCGCCGCCACGTCCAGTCCATCAATGGGTAGCTCAAGACGTTTAGCCCGCAGTGCCAGTTGCTGCAGGGATTCCTCACCCGTCACGTAGAGAACCCCTCGCGTCTGAGCAAGCCGGGCACATGCCTGCAGGAGAAGCGTACTTTTACCTGCACCCGGGTCACCACCAATGAGGACCACCGATCCCGGCACCAGGCCACCACCCAGCACCCGATCAAGCTCGTTAAATGTTGTGCCGATGCGCTTTGCTTCCTGGATTTCAACATCGCCAAGCTTCCTGATCTGCGCTTTCGCGCCTGCAAAGCCGATGGAAGCCTCTTTGATGGGCCCGACACTGACGCGCGAAAGGGTATTCCACGCCTGACAGACATTGCACTGGCCCTGCCATTTAGCAAATTCTGCACCACAGTCCGCACAGACGTATGCGGTTTTTACTTTTGCCTTAGCCACTAAACAAACTCGTTGTAGACTTCAGAGGCGAGATTTTCGAATTTAGTGAGATTGCCCGTAAACTGCAGCCTGACCTTGCCAATAGGGCCGTTGCGCTGCTTGCCGATGATAATTTCGGCGACGCCCTTGTCTTCCGTATCTTCGTTGTAAACCTCATCCCTGTAGATGAAAAGGATCACATCTGCATCCTGTTCGATGGCGCCAGAATTATGGGAAACGATCCCGTCTGCCAGCCAGCTCGCAGGGCCTGGTACTGTGAGGTCAAAGACTTCACGCTCGCCAAGCGGCTTTATTTCAACTACTCGGTCCCAGAAGATATCGGATACCGGCGGCACCGACAGTTCATTATCCCCTCGCCAATGGGCATATTCTGAAAGCAACTGTCGAGGCGGTGCAATATCAGGGAGCACGGTCTTGCGCGATGACCCACCTCCCATGGCCACTTTACGACCTTGATGAGTACTCCCGGCCCTCATGAAATCTTTTTCTTGCTCTCGAATTTCTAGCGGTAAGGCATCAACTTTGTTGACTCGAGTTGATTTTTCAAGCACTCGACGCAGTTCTTCAGCCTGTGCGACACCCTCACCAAATGCGCCAACCTGATCGAGAAATACGCGCTGTTGTTCGCTACCACTGACAAATACAGTATAAAACTCGATCTCACCACGCCAGACCTTGCGCGTTTTCGCAATGATCCCTACTCGCAGGAAAAGCGCCGCGATATCGCCTGCCAACCCGGCGCTTGAGGTACTTAAGTAAACCGAGGACAGCGCTTCGGTATCGCGGGGGCGGATAGCGCCATTGGCAGCCCAAAGGTGTTTGAGCAGGAGCCCTGTCTGGCGCTGACTCATCGTAAATACTGATGCAGGCAGTCGCTTAACAGCCGATTTCTGGTTGTAAATCCCAAGGTCTTGAAACCATTTGTTCAACGCTGTCGGGTGCCGAGGATTGCCCATGCCGCCGAGGACCAATTGATGCCCGCCACCACAACCTTCTCGTCTGCTGACACGAGCGCCAAACTCTGTTTCAGCCGCTCGCTTGACGAGCGCACTATTTTCCTCAGAAGCCGTGGCATAACTTAACCACTGCCCTTTTAAGTAACTGCCAGCACCAACCATGTGAGCGAGCAGCACCAATTTCAAATCACTCCATTCGTCGTGTTCGCCCTGGCCGGGTATCGTTCTCGACAGGGCAATGCAATGGCCGACCTCGATATCACGCAGTTGCTGCCATCCATCTGCTGTAAACAGGCGGTGTTTCTCAGTGGTTGTAATTTCCCGACCGCTGTCGAGCGTCATGCGGTAAACCGGTTTCTTGCCAACCGACCAAACCTTATCAGCCCAGGCACGCACTATTTTCCGGGAAGCGTCCATGGCCAGGACCTCCGGTTCGGAGCCCACTAACGCCTGGATCGGTACACGACGACCATCGGCAAGATTCACCAGGGTTTCACCCACAACACATTCACGAAGATCCGACATCAGAGGTCGCTTGTCCGGTCGTGATTCAAGCGCGCGATTAAGTTGTGAAATCGCGATCACCGGACATCGCATTTCCTTAGCCAGGGCCTTGAGCGATCGAGATATCTCGGAAATTTCCCCGGCGCGTGACTCCGCCTTGTCAACGGTACGCATGAGTTGTAGATAGTCGACGACGATGACATCGAGTCCGCCTGTCTCCCGCGCAATCCGACGAGCTCGAGCACGCACATCGCCTGGCGTGAGTGCGGGGGTATCGTCTACGTAGAGCTTTTTATCCCGCAATAGACTGACAGCACCCGTAAATCGTGACCAGTCATCGTCCTTTAACTCTCCTGTACGCAACCGAGTCTGATCGATACGCCCTAGACTGGATAACATACGCATGACGATTTGCTCAGATGGCATCTCCATGCTGAAGACGAGCACAGTTCCGCCATTCATGACCACATGCTCAACGATATTTACTGAAAAAGCGGTTTTTCCCATCGAAGGTCGTGCGGCGACAATGACGAGATCCGACGTTTGCAGGCCTGCGGTTTTTTTGTCTATATCCGCAAACCCTGTCGCCACACCCGTAATCGCGCCTTTGGTGTTGAACAGATATTCGACTTTCTCGACAGCACGCGTAAGTAGCGGCGCAATTTTCTCTGGACCACCTTCTTCGCTGCGATTTTCAGCAATCTCAAAGACTGTCTGTTCGGCCATCTCTACCAACGAATAGGCATCTCGACCTTCGGGTGTGAAAGCCGCATCCGCTATTTTGTTAGCGGCACCGATGAGCTGGCGCATGACCGATCGTTCACGGACGATACGCCCGTAGGCCAATACGTTACTTGCACCGGGCGTGGACTCTGCGAGCTCCGCAAGGTATCCCACGTCGCCTGCTTTTTCGAGTAACGACTGAGAGCGCAACCTCTCTGATAGGGTGACTGCATCAAGCGGTTCGTCGTCGTTTGCCAGGTCCATCATGGCTTCAAAGATGATCTGATGCTGGGTACGGTAAAAATCATGCGCGCTGACGATTTCCACAAGATCAAACCAGGCATCATTGTTCAGCATGAGTCCACCCAGCACCGACTGTTCCGCTTCGATGGAATGCGGGGGCACTTTCAGATTGATGGGCTGCCCTTCGGGCGCGTACTCGGACATCGATCAGACGGCTGGTTTGGGTAATCTAGCGTGATCGCAACCGAAATCGATTGCAAGGGATAACCCTGTGGAAAAGCTGAGGAAATCAGCGCGCGCAGATGCGGCTACTTTCTAAAGGCTTACTCCGGTACAACTGAGACTTTGATATCTACCGTGACGTCGGAATGAAACTGCAGGCTAATCTCGTAGTCACCCGCAACACGAATCACACCCTCCGGCATACGCACTTCGCTACGCGCGACATCGATCCCTTCTGCCGCCAGTCCACTGACAATATCCTGCGTTCCGACGGAACCATAGAGCTTATCCTCTTCACCCACTTTGACGACGATGGTCAGTGTGTAATCGACCAACTTTTCGACGCGTGCCTGGGCGGCACTCAGTTTCTCATTCGCCGCTGCCTCAAGTTCACTACGGCGACCTTCGAAGACCGCTCGGTTCACTTCGTTGGCTTGGACTGCTTTACCCTTAGGGAGGAGAAAGTTGCGTGCAAAGCCCGGCTTGACCACGACTTCGTCGCCGAGATCGCCCAGATTATTGACTCGTTCAAGTAAGATCACATTCATCTGTATGTCGCCTTAATTGTGTTGGTCAGTATACGGCAGGAGCGCCAGATATCTCGCGCGCTTGATTTCAGTTGCTAGCCGACGCTGGAAACGAGCAGACGTACCCGTAATACGGCTCGGCACGATCTTACCTGTCTCACCGACAAACTGACGCAGGGCATCTAAGTCTTTGTAATCGATTTCCGCTTCTTTCCGCGATTCATGCATACGACGACTCATTCGCTTTGCTCCTCACTGTCTGCTTCAACCGTTTCTGTCGTTTCCGCAACCGGGTCGGTCTCGGTAGCCTCTACAGTCTGGACAGGTTCTTCGGTCTCGGTAGCCTCTACAGTCTCGGCAGGTTCTTCGGTCTCACTAACCCCTTCTGTCTCAGCGGTCTCGCCTTGTTCCGACATTTCCGAGTCAGCAGCCGATGCCTGTGCAGCACGTTCGGCATATTCTTCTTCACGACGGCGTTCGCGCTCCTGTTCTTTCTCCTGCTCTTTCAGCTCTTCGTCATAAATCTTAGAATTGCCTGTGACCGGCCCTTCCCGACGAATAATCATGCTGCGGATAACTGCGTCGTTGAAGCGAAAAGCGCTTTCTAGTTCTTCCAATACAGCCTGATTGACTTCGATGTTGAACAACACGTAGTGCGCTTTGTGGATTTTTGCGATCGGAAAAGCCAACTGACGTCGACCCCAATCTTCCGTACGGTGCACCACCCCTTCGCCCCGTTGAATTAGGGCCTGATAGCGCTCAACCATACCAGGGACCTGGTCACTCTGGTCAGGATGGACCAGAAAAACGACTTCATAATGCCGCATTGCATCTCCTTTTGGTTCAGTCCGCCAGACGGACATTCGCTTCCGGGGAATCACGCGACATGCGCCGCTACCAACGTGAAGCAAGGTTAGGACCACTCATAGAGCGGGTCGCGCATTGTAGGGACACTATCCCTTCAGCGCAAGCGCCTCAAAGTGCAAGCTGTCGGACCCGCTCAAAGAGAATCACGCCGGCCGCGACAGAAACATTAAGGCTCTCCACCGATCCATGCATGGGGATCGCAATGAGTTGATCACAAGCCTCCCGGGTTAGCCTGCGCAGGCCTTTGTCTTCGCTACCCAGGATGATGGCCGCGTCACCATCCAGGCTTGCATCCACATAGGCCAGGCGTGCATCTTCATCGGTGCCTACCAACCAAAGCCCTGCATCTGCAAGCCGTTTGAGCGTCCTGGCAAGATTTGTGACCTCAACAATTCGCAAACTTTCCACCCCACCCTGGGCGGTCTTGAGCACAATACCGTTGATGGGGGCGCTCCGTCGCTTTGGAAGAATCACCGCTTGTACTCCCGCTGCATTGGCTGTGCGCAGACACGCACCCAAATTACGAGGATCTGTTACACCATCAAGCACGAGTACGGTGACGGGTCTTGTAAGTCCAGGAAGCATATTGAAAAATTCATCTTCACGAACCAACGGCACTGCCTGACTTTCGAGCAGAACCCCCTGATGTAACTCATCGCCATTGAGACGCCGCCGAAACCACGCAGCTTCTACCGCCTGGTAGCGTATTCCCTGCTCTCTCGCCAGCGAGATCAATTCGTTAATGCGCGCATCACGCCTGCCTTTCTGTATATAAAGGCATCGTGCGCGGTTCGCGCCTTCACGTAATTGCGCACGCACAGCGAATATTCCATGGACCTCGATCATCGTCTCGCGCGCCCTTTCCGCGTTGTCCTTCGCTTACGCCCTCGACCCCCACTCTCAGGACGAGTGCCTTCTAAAACCAGATCGATTCGACCTTGTTGCGGTTCGACCTGGCGCACCAGTACACGTACCTGATCACCTATGACAAATCGACGCCCACTCTTTTCACCGACAAGGCTCAACAACCGCGGGTTAAAGTGATAGTAGTCCCCCCCCAGCATCGAGATGTGTATAAGCCCTTGAACGAAGTACCCCTCGAGTTCGACAAATACACCAAACTCGGTCACGGTGGCGATAATGCCAGGCAACACATCGCCTATCCGGTCCTTCAGAAAGTCACATTTCACCCAACCATCCACCATCCATCCCGCACTTTCGGCACGGCGCTCGTTACTCGAACATCTTTCGCCCAGCCAGACCAGGTCATCCGCGCTCGGCAGTTGCGATTTCCTGCCTCTTAAAACAGCCTTTATGGCTCGGTGCACGACGAGATCCGGGTATCTGCGAATAGGCGACGTAAAATGCATATACCGCTCCAGGGCAAGACCATAATGGCCCCGGTTGTCCGGCGAATAAATGGCCTGCCGCATCGTGCGCAATGCGAGCTGACCATACAACCAGCCATTTCTCTTCGATGCGAGTTGGCCGAGGGCCTTTTGCAGAGCGGCAGGTGCAACAGCCCCCGCGCTGAGATGCACCCCTGTGTAACTCAACATCTCACGCAGTTCATCGAGCTTGGCCGGATCCGGCGGCTCGTGGACACGATACAGCGCACCCACCCCCACCCCTTCGAGAAATCGAGCGGCACAGACATTGGCAGCAATCATGGCTTCTTCAATCACCTGATGGGCGATCAGACGCTTGACGGGAGCAATATCCTTCACCTGGGATTCCTCTACCACGAGCACCCCTTCGTGCGTGACAAAATCCAGTGCTCCACGCTCGCCTCGAGCATCACGAAATGCGCGGTAGACCGCATTTAACGTATCGAGAGACCGACAGATTTTGTCCGACCACCCATGCTCACCCCGTTCAAGGTACGCCTCAACTTCTTCATAGATTAGGCGCCCGTGTGAATGTATGACGGCATCGTAAAACTCGAAATCGGTCACCCGCCCTTGAGGCGAGATTTCCATGTCGCAGACCAATGCAAGCCGGACCTTGTCAGGTTGCAGCGAACACAAACCATTCGAAATCGCTTCCGGCAGCATTGAGATCACGTGCTCAGGGAAATAAACAGATGTGCCTCGTATCACGGCTTCTCGATCAAGTGCCGACCCTGCTTTCACGTAATGCTCAACATCTGCAATCGCAACGACGAGTCGCCATCCCTGCTCGTGACCAGGCAACGGTTCGCCATACACAGCATCATCGAAATCTTTTGCGGTAGCACCATCAATGGTGACGAGTGGCATATCCGTGAGATCGCGTCGGTCTCTGTGGCGACCCGGTTGCACCGATTTTGGCAGTTTCTTAGCAGCCCGAAGCACTGCCTCCGGCCACTCATCAGGAATCTCATACGCTTTAACAGCTGAGCGTACAGCTTGTTCAATAACGCTAGACCCTTCGATAACACTTTCTACAACACCCACCAGGCCGCGCCTGCTTGTGCCCGTCACGTGCACAGCGACTGTGTCACCGTCAGTGCAGCCGTCAGGCACCGCCACAAGTTCAATTCTTCCGGTCTGCGCACCCAGGGCTTCCACGTGGGCATAACGACCGTGCCAGCGCAGAACTCCCACGACAGGTTGCCCACTATGGCTGAGGATTTCTTCGGCCACCGCCTGGTCATCGATCACGACATAACGAATCTCGTCTCCCGGTCTGAGCGACAATCTTTTGCGGTGCTTAACAGCGACACCATTAACAGCAAGCCCGGACCCGGCGCGCTCGATAACACCCGTTTCTCGCCTTCCCGTTGACGGGATATAGTAGTTGCCGGCGAAGTCGCGTTGCAGTTCACCTGTCCGCTCAAGACCACGAAGCATCTGACGTAGTTGAGTAATTTCCCGCGGCCCCGATGCTTGACTTGCACTAACCAGTCCCCGCCAGTCAATCCTTCCACCGGCCTGCCCAATCAACCCTCGCACTTCAGATGCAGTGAACTTCGTCGAGCCTCGGTTGCGGCGGATACGCTTCCCACGCCGCTCATTGCCTTTGTTTTTACTTGTAGCCACGGCTCTAGTAGACGCGGGTTGCTCCGGTTTCACAAGCGTTTGACACTCATATAAAGATTTCAGTACAGTGCGCGGCCCTGCCGGACCCGCAATGCCCAGGTGGTGAAATTGGTAGACACGCTAGCCTCAGGTGCTAGTGAGCTTCGGCTCGTGGAGGTTCAAGTCCTCTCCTGGGCACCAGGTCGGCATGTCGCGACTTGTGTCGCAACGCTCGTCGTTTAAGTGCCGTGATTCTCCGGACGTTCTGCTGCTATAAATACACGCTTTATGCGACTGTCCACCGCCTTGATGGCTTGGTTGATCTGTGTAACCGCCGATTCCACCTGGTCAGCGCTCAGGTTGCTGGCAAAGTCTGCCGAGACCGTGACAACGATGAAATCCGGCCCCATGTGCAGCGTTGCCACCTCATTGGTACTGAGGATCCGTTCGTCATCCGCGAGCACCGCCGCGATACCGTCACGGACGATAACGCTCGCGCTCTCACCAATCAGCAGGTTTTTACTTTCCAGCGCCAGAAAGAAGGCGGTCACAATCAATACCAGACCAATCGCGATGGACGCCAGCGCGTCGTATAGACCATTGCCAGTTAACTGATAGAGCAGGAGACCAATGAGCGCTATAAGAAGGCCCAGCGTAGCGGCAGCATCTTCAAACACCACGACAAAAAGCGTCGGATCCTTACCCTGGCGAATAGCTTTGGTGATGGTCTGCTCGCCTCTGTTTTTGTTGAATTCCCTGAAGGCGACAAACAGGGCAGCCAACTCAAAGATCAGCGCAAACCCCAGCACCAGATAGTTAACCTGCACATTATTGATCGGTTCACTATGACTTAAATGCTGCACACCTTGATAAATTGACGCCGTACCACCGAGCGCAAAAATGAGCATGGCGACAATGAAACACCAGAAGTAGATCTCCTTTCCGTGGCCAAATGGGAATTCCGTGCTCGGTGCCTTGGTTGATTGGCGTATACCAAACAGGAGAAGGACCTGATTACCGGTATCGACGAGAGAATGGATACCTTCGCTCAGCATCGCAGAGCTGCCTGTGTACGCTGCCGCCGCGAACTTGGTGATGGCGATCAGAGAGTTGCCGGTCAGTGCTGCATAGATGGCTTTTTTCGAAGAACCCGCCATTCGTGCCCCTTAATGCTTTTGCAGCACCACAGACCCTATGGAATACCCTGCGCCAAACGAGCATAGAACACCAATATCTCCGCTAACAAGATCTTCATGGTGCAGATTAAAAGCAATCACAGACCCGGCAGAAGCCGTGTTGGCGTACTTATCCAGGACTATGGGGGCTTCTTCCGGGTCTGGATCACGACCGAGCAATCGCCTGGCAATCAATTCATTCATGTTGATATTAGCCTGGTGCAGCCACCAACGTTTTACATCACCAACTTCAAGTCCGCACGCATTGACCTGAGCCGTCAGGTGCTCGGCGGCCATCGGGCAAACTTCTTTGAATACCTTGCGCCCGTTTTGCTTAAAGAGTTTGCTGTCTCCAAACGGGTCCGAGTCGTCCGCATAAGAGAGATAACCGAAATCAGAGCGAATATTGTTGGAATATTGAGTGACGGCCTTTGTCCCCAGCACAGCGTATGTGTGCTCAGCCCGTGCAGTTTCACTACGTTCAAGGATCATTGCAGTTGCAACGTCGCCGAAAATAAAGTGTCCGTCACGGTCTGTAAAATTCACCTGGGGTGTCGTCAGTTCGGGGTTGATTACCAGCACACAACCAGCCGAACCTGCGGCGATCGCGTCGTATGCTCGATGTAGGGCAAAGGTCGCCGCTGAGCAGGCGACGAGCATGTCAAAGCCAAAACCCTCAATACCGAGTGCTGCTTGTACCTCGATGGCGATGGCCGGATAAGCGCGTTGTGTGTAGGCACAAGAAACAACCACCATGTCAATTTCACACGCCATCTTGCCTGCAGCCCGCATCGCTCCGCGTGCCGCATGCAGGGCCATTTCCGCTTGATGAGACAGCTCGTCAGGGGCCCTTTCCGGAATGCTCGGGCGCATCCGCTCGATGTCGAGAATGCCATCCTTACAGTAGGTATATCTCTGTTTGATACCACTGGCCTTGACGATGAATTCTGCGCTCGAGAGCGGTTTTTCCTCGAGTTCGCCAGTCTCAATCTCCGCAGCATGCGCCTTGTTATACGCATTCACCCAGCCATTGTAGGCATCAACCAACTCTTCATTGGTCACGTATTCTTCAGGTGTCCACAGTCCTGCTCCGCTGATCACTACCGATTGCATAGACATCATTAGGGGATGGGTAGATAACCCTGTTTGTCGCCCTTGGTGAAGACACCCACCGCATCGTGGGCATGTAACGATTCGTGATGTTCGATTCTGACCCAGAAATCACGCCAGCGATCGTCTTCCTGGAGGGCAGATTTAAGGCGCCGTCCAGCATCCTCAACAAACATTAAGTTGGTGCCATTCAAGCGCGTAAATTCCTGCTCGTCCTCACGTTTGACAGCTGCCTGGACAGGCGTTTTCAACACATATTCTACCTGGTTGATCAAATCGGTAATCGGGAACTCGTCCAGGCTCGATGCCAGGCTCACGAGAATTTTCGCTGTACTGCGTTGGCTGTGCGGGGTCGCTTTTATACCTTCCTCCGTTCCAAGCCAGGTTTTGACATCTGAAATCGTCACTTCGCCTTGCTTACCAAAATCTTCTTCGAACTGTTCTTGAATCAGTTGACGTGCCAATGCTGCTGAACACGGACATGTGGAGGAGTATTGAACCTCGACCGAAAGCTCAAGGACAATCTCGCCTTCAAGCAGTGTCCCTTTGACCATCACCGGATAAGAAGACCAACCCTGATTGTCGGATATGAGCGCATCACGCCGAATGAAATGATCAAACTCAAATTGCACAAACGCATTCGAACTGAGGTCGTGGTGTGACTCGAGGATGGAGCCAAGTAACATCTTCAGTCCGGCAGCTGTTAACGGCCTTGTCTCGGCATGCTCATCAAGCAGTAGATAGAGACGTGACATGTGGATGCCTTTGGCATGCGGGTCAGCTAGGTTTACATACACCTGTACTTTCGCGTGTACGGCTTTAGAGATATCGCCATCTTTGACCAGCAGTGGCTGATGCACATGACTCATACCCACCCAATCAAGTGTATCCTGCGCTTCGCCTAATACACGTCGGGTAATGTCAGGCATATTCTGGCTCGACACGAGTGTCGGTTTGGTCATATCTCCCCTCAGGCTTTCAAAAACCTCACCGATTGTACACAACTGTACTCATTCTTGCCGTGCAGCCAGTACAACCACATCCTGAATCTTCCCTTCGCTACGCTACGCGACTCAGCTAAGCGTGCTGTACTCCGACTCCTCGAGTTCTCGCGCCTCCGACTCAACCATCACCGGCATCCCATCCCTGATTGGATAAGCAAGCCGACTGGCCCGACACCACAGCTCATTAAGCTCTCTTTTATAGACAAGGGGTGCTTTAGTAGCAGGGCAGACAAGTATCTCAAGAAGTTTCGAGTTAACCATTTCAAGCCTCACCTATAGGGGTCATTCAGGACGATGGTCTCGTTGCGATCTGGTCCCGTCGAGATGATATCAATCGGTGCACCCACGGCTTGTTCGATGGTCTGTATATAGGCTCGGGCTTTATCAGGCAGATCATCTAAACTCTGTGCCCCAAGCGTCGACTCCTGCCAGCCTGACAGGTCTTCATAAACCGGTTCGACCCCTTCATAGTATTCGCTACCTAAACTTGCATTTGCATCCATTCCTTCTGCAGTTCGGTAATCAACACAAATACGGATCGTCTCCAGACCATCAAGCACATCGAGTTTTGTTAAACATATACCAGAAATCGAGTTGATCCGAACCACCTGACGTAACGCCACTGCATCAAACCAGCCACAGCGTCGTGGCCGCCCGGTGGTCGAACCGAATTCGTTGCCCCACTTAGCAAGACTCGCGCCCGTGTCGTCAAAAAGTTCTGTCGGAAACGGCCCAGAGCCCACGCGCGTTGCATACGCTTTCGTAATCCCGAGCACATAGTCCAGATAAGCCGGGCCGAAACCGCTGCCAATCGCCGTACCACCCGCGGTGGTATTGGACGAAGTTACATAGGGGTAAGTCCCCAGATCAATATCGAGCATCGCACCCTGGGCGCCTTCGAAGAGAATGTTGTTGCCTGCCTCTCTGTGATCGTGGAGAACAGGGATCACGTCTCGTACCATCGGCTTGATCTGCTCGGCAACCACCGCACAGTTGTCCAGCGTCTTTTGGAAATCGACTGGCTTCACCTTGTAATACTCGGTTAGCATGAAATTGTGGTAATCCATGACTTCATTTAGCTTGGCACCAAACGCCTGCCAACTGAACATATCCCCGATGCGCAAACCTCTGCGCGCCACTTTATCTTCATACGATGGGCCTATGCCACGCCCGGTGGTACCAATCTTCTTCAGACCCCGAGCTTTTTCGCGGGCCAGATCGAGCTGCACGTGATAAGGCAGGATCAATGGACAGGCTGGAGATATCAAAAGCCGCTCGCGAACAGGCACACCTCGCGCCTCCAGTGCGACAATTTCTTTTAAAAGTTCATGCGGCTCAAGTACCACGCCATTGCCAATCACGCACTGCACATCTGCGTGCAGAACGCCAGACGGAATGACATGCAATACGGTCTTCTCACCGTCAATGACAAGGGTGTGGCCGGCATTGTGGCCGCCTTGAAAACGAACCACGGCGGACACCTGTTCTGTGAGCAGGTCAACGACCTTACCCTTTCCTTCGTCACCCCACTGTGTGCCGATGACGACTACATTTCGACCCATGCTCAACTACCGTTTACTTATGGTGATCAGATTCATCGGGACTCGACCTGCCAGCACCCTTCGACAAAAACCAAGACCTTCCTACAACCTTCGGGAGGATCTTCATCTGGCACCAGTGCAACACGTACCCGCTCACCACCCGCCCGAAGTTCATTGATCGCTGCAATTTGCAACGCCTTCGTGTCGGCATCTGCATAGCATGCAAATATCGCTTCTGCCTGCATCGCCTGACCCGATAGCAAAGCCTTCAGGTCAAGGTCAAAACCCGTCGCCGCACGTGCACGCCCGAATACCTCGCCCACACCGTCATAGCGTCCCCCCTGGGCGAGCGCCTGTCCATGCAACGGGTGATAGACCGCAAACACCGGACCGTTGTGATATCCATAGCCAGACAGTTCTGAGACATCGATACGTACACTGCCCTTATCGTCATATGCCCGGAGCCGTTCGACTAATTGCTCGAGTTCGTCCAGCGCCTTGCCAACCGCTTTACCCGCATCGGCCAGTCGCGCGCGTGCCTCAACAATGACAGAAGCATCGCCCATCAACATTGGCAGGTCGACGAGCATCTGCGCAATTTGGGAATCAGAAACCAGCGCAGCTACATCAGCTTGGGACTTACGTTGTATGCTGGCAAAAAGTTCAGCTTCATCGACCTGCTCACCCGAATTGAGCAGGTCTTCGACGAGCGACCTGTAAATGCCCATGTGTCCCAGCAAAAGTACCGGGTTATCAACCTGTGCACTTTCCACCGCCTCAAGCATCAGTCTGATTACTTCGGCATCGGCATCCAAACTCGCCGAGCCAAAGAGTTCAGCACCCGCTTTGATTGGCACGCGCGAAGCCTGGGCCAGCTGTGGATTAGCAAAGACGATGTTACCCGCATAACACAGGCGTTGGACGTCGTCGGTGACACGACTGTGTGCATCAATTCGCACTGCCTGCGAGGTCATATCGGCGCGTACACCAAGCTGCCTCCCACTGACCTGATCGACTACTTTTAAAGTTTGCAGATCAAGGTCTTCACCGCTTCCAACCAGCAAGGCATCGAGGTATTCAACGATCGGGGGCTCTACGTAGTCGTAACCCCAGGAGATAAAGAGGTCGAGCACCTTTCTTCGAAGTGCTTCCAACTCCCAAGCATCAGGAGGCAACAGTTCATCTACGCCACGTGGCAGGCGCCAGTATGTCTTCATGTCGAATTGGCGTGAGGTTCTTGCCCTTGAATGAGCGCTGCTTTCTACCTTGCGGCGGGCTTAAGAGCCATCGCCATTTTCAAGGTATTTGAAAAACTCGCTATTCGGGTCCAAAACCAGTAAATCACCCTTGTCCTTAAAGACCGTAGTATACGCGTTGATGGAGCGATAGAACTCATAAAATTCGGGGTCTTGATTGTAGGCATTCGCATAAATGGACGCCGAATTCGCGTCGCCATCGCCCCTGACCTGTTCGCTCTCCCGGTAAGCTTCAGCTTCGATCACTACCGCTTCCCGGTCCGCACCTGCACGTATGGCCAAAGCCTGTTCTTGGCCTTCGGCGCGATACTGGCGCGCCTCGATTTCCCGTTCAGAATTCATCCGTTCGTAGACGGCAGACGAAACCTCTAACGGCAGGTCGATACGTTTCACCCGCACATCAACCACCTCAACACCATATTCGCGCATGACCTTATCCAGGTCTTCACGCACCTCCTTCATGAGCAGGTCTCTTTGCCCCGATATAACCTCGTGCATATCCCGGCGCGAGATCTGGTTACGCAGACCTTCATTGACTCGTTCCTGCAGCAGTCTCTGGGCCCGCTCAAACTCAAACGAAGCGCGCTCATAGAATTTCTTCACTTCAGAGACCTTCCATTTAACAAATGAGTCCACAATCAATGGTTTTTTCTCAAGCGTGAAATAGGTTTCAGGTTCTGAGTCGAGGGTCAGGACACGCGCATCAAAGCGCTTAACTTCCTGGGCGATGGGGATTTTGAAGTGCAATCCCGGGGCAAGGTCCGCTTCGACCATATTACCGAACTGCAAAAGGATTGCGCGTTCGGTTTCGTGCACTTTGAACAGCGCCGACGATCCCACAGCAACGGCGCCAAGAATGAGAACAATACCGATCAGTGACTTAGTGGACATGTGCGTCTCCCGATTAGTTTCGAATACGACTGTTGTTGGATCTTGCGCGCGATTCGTCGCGCAGCAGGCGGTCTACTGCATTATCGAGCATGGTCTGATCTACCGTGGTCGTGGGTCGCTGTCTGGTGAGTTGGTCGAGCGGCAAGTACAGCAGATTGTTGCCGCCTTCGATATCCACCATGACCTTGCTGGAGTTCAAGAAGACTGATTCCAGCGCATCAATGTATAGCCTGTCTCGCGTCACCTCTTTTGCCAAGGAATACTCTTTCAACAGCTTCTCAAAACGCTGGGCCTCACCATCCGACCGCGCAATCACCTGATCACGGTAAGCATTCGCTTCTTCAATCTGTCGCCTTGCACGGCCTCGCGCTTCTGGAACCACCTGCTCGAGGTAAGCCGTCGCCTGGTTGATATAACGCTGGCGATCCTCTAACGCTTTCTGCACGTCATTGAACGCATCCTCAACCTGGCCAGGGGGGGCGCTGCGGTCGATATTGACCTTTTGCACGAAGATACCCGTGCCATATATATTCAGATATTGTTGGAGTCGACCCTGCACTTCAATAGCGATTGCCTCACGCCCGTCAGTAATCACTTGGTCCATGGTCGCGCTACCCACCACATGGCGCAGTGCACTTTCCGTCGCATGCGCGAGGCTCGCTTCAGGGTTATAAACATTGACTATGAAGTTGATCGCGTCATCAACCACCCACTGCACTGTCAGACTCACATCAACAATGTTTTCATCTTCTGTGAGCATCAGCGATTGATGTCTATGAGAACGTACCTGGGTTACATTGAGAACATCGACCTGATCAATAAATGGCGGATTCCAATGCAGTCCCGGATCCTTAAGCTCCTCCATGACACTACCAAAGCGGAAGACAATACCTCGCTCCTGCTGATCCACCTGATAAATTCCCATAAAGGCATACAGCGCCAGTAAGACAAGCCCTGCAAGTCCTAAAACACCGCCGGAAAAGCCACTGCCACTCGAGCTTGAACTCCCGCCTCTACCACCACCAAAAACGCCCGAAAGCTGATTTTGCAGTTTCTTAATCGCTTCATCTAGGTCAGGTGGGCCCTGATCTCCACGGTTACCCCAGGGGTCTTTACCTCCCGAGTCTCCACCGCCGTCGTTCCATGCCATTTAATTTCTCCGAAAAGGTTTAATTAGTAATCCATTGAAATTCTAGGAAGGGTACCAGCACGGCACAACAATACACTAGGAGAGTTTTTTAATTCTTCGATCAGTTGTTGATCGCCCTGTAGTGTCAGTTGCAACCTCCCATCATCCATTAACGCCTCATTGAGCACAGCGCCCGACCGATAAAGCCACGCCCGGGTTTTGCCATCGGAAGAATCGAGTACCACCTCATGGGGTGAGGCAACACCCAGCGCATCACCGATTTTTGCCATCAAATCTTCCATACCCCTGCCGTCCAGAGCACTCACCGGTGCACAATCGAAATGCGTGTGCCTGTTTACTGATTTTTGAGCCCCGCCAGGATCCAGGCTCGGACATTCGTCGACAAGGTCGATCTTGTTCAAAGCAACAAGTTCCGGCACGTTGCCCGCACCAATGTCAATCAGGACGTCACGTACCTGACCAATACGTTCGTTCATCAACGCATCTGAAGCATCGACAACGTGGATGAGCAGATCGGCTTCTGCCACTTCCTCCAGCGTGGCCTTGAACGCTTCAATCAACGCATGCGGTAAGAGACTGACGAAACCAACCGTATCGGCAATTACAACGTCGTTAAGACCGGGCACCGGTATCTTGCGCGTGGTGGGATCAAGTGTCGCAAAGAGCTGATCTTCGGCATAAACATCTGCCGTGGTCAGCCGATTGAAGAGCGTCGATTTTCCTGCATTGGTATAACCCACCAGCGCCACAGTCGGCACACCCCGGCGGTTGCGACCACGACGATTCTGGCTGCGACGTTTAGCAACATCTGTGAGTTTTTTCTCAAAGGCCTTAATGCGCATACTGAGCATGCGCTGGTCCAGCTCTATCTGTTTTTCACCCGCGCCGCGCAGGCCGATTCCACCCTTCTGTCGATCTAGGTGGGTCCATCCACGTACCAATCGGGTCTGTGCGTGTTTAAGTTGTGCAAGCTCGACTTGCAACTGCCCTTCATGGCTGTGAGCGCGATCGGCAAAGATCGTGAGTATGAGTTCGGTGCGCGTCATGACACGGCAACTGAGCGCCTGTTCGAGATTTCTCTGCTGACCGGCATTCAGCTCATGGTTAACCAGCAGCAGGTCGGCTTGGTATTCGCGCAGTACCGTTCGGACTTCTTCAACCTTGCCTTTGCCTACAAAGGTATTCGGCTGCGGAGCATCACGACGGGCAAGGACGACATGCGCAACATCGATCTCTGCAGAACGCGCCAGTTCTGCAAGCTCCAACTGATCGGGGTTAACCGTACGACGGAGTTCTATTTGTAGGATAACGGCCCGTCTGCCAGGCTCCGCACGTTCAAACAACATATCTTGATTCCAGCTGCTCGAATATCCCTGCGGCCACCAGGCCCGCCGGGTTCGAGCTACTCTTCCTCGTTTCCTGAGGCCAGTTTGACATTACGCGTAGGTACGACAGTGGATATTGCGTGCTTATATACCATCTGACTGACCGAATTCCTTAGAAGTATGACAAACTGATCAAAAGACTCGATCTGGCCCTGAAGCTTGATACCGTTCACCAAATATATAGACACCGGTACACGTTCCTTGCGCAATGCATTGAGATAAGGGTCTTGTAGGCTATGCCCTTTTGACATTGTGCTCTCCTTTCACACAGGTAGGTCGTCAGTGATACCAAGGGTAACACAGACATAAAAAATAACGTTAAATCCAGGCATCACAATTAGGTTTTAACCACCTCTGTAAATATTTGTTCACTCAAGCGGTGGGGCTCATCCATATCCAGATTCTTAAGGATCAACCACTGGCGCATCCAGGTGAGCTGTCTTTTGGCCAGACGTCGGGTCGCAGTCAGGGCGTTCGCCACAAACTGCGATTCCTCAAGCTCGTTTGCCAGATACTGCCAAGCCTGACGGTAACCGACCGCACGCATGGCGGGTAGATCGAGATGCAGATCACCACGCGACCGAAGGGCGGCGACTTCAGCCAGAAAACCAGCAGCCAGCATGTGCTCAAAACGGTGCATGATCCTCTCATGCAGGGCCCCGCGATCAGCGGGCATGATCCCAAACACCTGCGGCTTAACACCATGGCGTTGTTCAGCATCAGCCCCTGCCCGCTGCTGCCATAGCGTCGACAGAGGTGTGCCGGTCAGTTGAATGACTTCAAGCGCACGCAGCAAGCGCTGGGGATTGTTAGGATGAATATCAGCCGCTGCATCTGGGTCAAGTTCTAACAGGTCCGTATACAAGGCATCAGCCCCGCGCGTTTTCAATTCGTCTTCCAGCATTTTACGCATACGTTGGTCAGCTTGGGGCAGTTCCGCGATGCCATCGACAAAACGCCGGGCATATAACATGGTGCCGCCTACCAGAATCGGTATGACACCAGCAGCCAGAGCGGCCGTGACTTCCCGATCCGCATCCTGTACAAATTCCGCTACGGTGTAGGGATCAATCGGGTCCCGTATATCGATCAGTGCGTGAGGATATTGACTAAGCTCTGCTGCAGATGGCTTTGCAGTACCAATGTCCATACCTTTATATACAAGGGCCGAATCAACACTGATGAGGCGGGCCCCCGACGCCCCACCCAAGGCATCATACAAACGCATCGCGACATCCGTTTTGCCACTTGCGGTCGGCCCTACAAGTACAACCACCCGCGGTCCCACTATTGTCCCCTGTAAAAGAGCCGATCGAGATCTTCAAGATTCTGCATGAAAAATGTCGGGCGTCCATGGTTGCATAGGCCCGCATTTTCCGTCTGTTCCATCTCTCGCAGAAGGGCATTCATTTCCAACACCGAAAGCTTGCGATTGGCGCGCACCGAACCATGGCAGGCTATGCTTGCGAGGAGGTCGAACTGACGCCTTTTGACCTCATCGCTCGCGCCAAGCTCTGCCAGATCATTCACAACATCAGCAATTACGGTTGCAATATCCCTTGGCGGCAACAGCGCAGGGATTTCACGCACGGTGATTGCCTGCTGACCTGTCCTTTCAATCACAAACCCTGCTTGCTCAAGTTCGCTGGACATGTCTTCAACAAGTTCCGCCTCAGCAAAGGTCACATCCAAGGCCAACGGAACGAGCAGTGGCTGGCGAATAAGGCCTTCCCGCTCGGCTTCCGCCTTCATTTTTTCATAGGTGATGCGTTCGTGCGCAGCGTGCATATCCACCATCACCAGACCACTGGCATTCTGCGCGAGGATGTAAACCCCATGCAGCTGAGCTATCGCATAGCCGAGCGGCGGAATCTCCTCTGGACCATCCCCCTCCCCAAGAACCTGCCATTCGGCATCGGTTTCGGACATCACCTGAGCGATACCCCCCGGAGGGGATTGAAGCCCAAGACTCGGTTGCGAAACTCGCATGCCCTCGCTTGTAGACGGTGCGTTAACGCCGGCCTGCATCAAGGGCGCGCTTGCCGGGATGTCCCCGTCTCTCGGGCGAATTTCACGCAGGGCGCGATTGAGGCTTGCGAATATAAAGTCATGTACGCGGCGGCCATCCCTAAACCTAACCTCGTGCTTGGTCGGATGAACGTTCACGTCGACCATCTCCTCAGGTAGCTCAAAGAACAATGCGTAGACCGCATGACGACCATGAAACATCACATCTCGATAGGCTTGTCGGATCGCATGTCCTACAAGTTTGTCTTTTATTGCACGACCGTTTACGTAAAAAAACTGCTGGTCCGTCTGACGCCGGTGATGTGAGGGCAGACCAACCCAGCCATGCAGACGATAATCACCACTTTGCTCGTCCACGACCACGCTTTCATCGACAAACGTATTGCTCAGAACAGCGCGCAAACGATCGTTAATATGCCCTGGTTGCAGCTGCAGGCTTTTACCCCTGGCAGCAGATGAAGTTTGCTCAAGCATAAACCCGACATCCATATGAGCCAGGCTGACTTTCCTCACCACCTGATCTATTCGCGCCATCTCAGTGCGCTCGGTCTTGAGAAACTTTCGGCGCGCAGGCGTATTGAAAAAGAGATCCGCCACTTCGACTGAGGTACCCGTGGGGTGCGCAAGCAGACGCTCACCGACCAACTGTCCACCATGTATTTCGCGACAGGCGCCTGTCAGGCTGTCCTCGGTTTTTGACGTGACTTTAACTCGTGCAACCGAAGCGATACTCGCCAGCGCCTCACCCCGAAAGCCAAGACTGGCTACCCCGAGCAGGTCATGAGTATCCGAGATCTTACTCGTCGCGTGTCGCTCAAACGCAAGCTCAATGTCATCGGCTACGATGCCACTGCCGTTGTCGCGTACCACGACAAGATCAACGCCACCGGCGCGGGTGCGTATATCGATTTGTTTAGCACCCGCGTCAATACTGTTTTCAATCAGTTCCTTAACGATGGATGCCGGTCGCTCAACAACCTCGCCGGCTGCAATCTGATCAGCGACAAACTGCGTTAACCGTTTGACTCTTGGCCGGCTCAACTAAGCATCTCCGGGTATGCGAATAATCTGCCCGACCCGAATCCTGTCATTGCGCAGACCATTGTGACTGCGCAGCAGACGAGCGCTCACACCGAACCTCTGCGCAATCCTCGAAAGCGTATCTCCTCGCACGATGGTGTAGGTAAATTCACGCTGCTGTAACCGTTGTGCCAGGAGCGTACCCGGCGGCGGATTTGCCCGCATGAACTGCTCGATACCCTTTGCCACCGCCCGCGCCACTTTATCCTGGTGTTCGGCCTGAGCCAGTCGTCTTGCTTCCTCAGGATTCGATATGAAACCCGTCTCCACCAGGACCGAAGGCATATCCGGCGATTTCAGAACGATGAATGAAGCCTGTTCAACCCGACTTTTGTGTAACTTAGTCACTTGCCCAAGATGGGCGAGAACCGATTTGCCCACATCAATGCTCTGTGAACGGTTGGCTTCCATCGACAAATCCAGCAACACATGTGCGAGCACTGGATCTTTATCGTCAAGGCTGACATCGCCTACTCCGCCCAGGAGGTCAGAGCGGTTATCCCGCTCTGCCAGCCATGCGGCCGTTTCGCTCGAGGCGCCGCTATCGGACAAGGTATAGACCGACGCGCCTTTTACATCGGCCGATTTAAATGCATCAGCGTGAATAGACACAAAGAGATCAGAACGATGCTGACGGGCAATCTGGGTGCGCTTGCGGTGACCTAAGTAGTAGTCTCCGGTTCGCGTGAGCACGCCTTTGAAACCCGCTTTGGCATTGAGTTCCTTAACAATCCTACCCGCGAGCTGCAAAACGATCTTCTTTTCGTAAACTTTGCGGGCACTGATCGCTCCCGGGTCATCCCCTCCATGACCCGGATCAATCGCAATCACCACATCGCGCATATCCGGCCGTGGTTCTTCTACAGTCGTTGTCTTCTTCTTGGACTTAACAAACAAATCAATGACTAAACGGTGTCCGTAGGGATCAATCGGTTTTAACGTAAACGCCTTTGGATCCAACGGCTCCTTGGTATCAATCACGACCCGATAGTTGCTCTTTCTGGGTCCTGCACGCAGTGCCGATACGCGCTTGCGTCTCACAGCCACTACAGATGGATCGAACTGAATCTCCGGGCGAACGTTGACAAGGTCAACCACGACTCGATCAGGATTCTTAAGGGTAAACACTTTGTACCGGACAAGACCCGACGTATCGAAAACCACTCGAGTGGAATCTGGCGCTTCGTGCATACGCACACCCTGTAAAGTAGCGCACCACCCTTGGGCTGTGAGCAGAGCAAGAATAAAAAGAGCGCTATATTTGATGAAAAAGCACACTCGCCTCACGAGCAGGTTCCTGTTGAGTGGATTTATCTGGCTTGGTGACATGTAACCTAACTTCCACCGTCGGTTCGGGCAACCAGCTACTGGCGCGTTCGGGCCATTCGATCAATTTAAGTCCCGGTCCATCAATGATCTCATCAAAGCCGATAAATGATAGTTCCTCGGGGTCATTGACTCTATACAAATCGAAGTGGAACGCATCTTGCGCACCCATTCGGTACGGTTCAAGCAGCGTATAGGTTGGACTCTTAACCACACCTGAATGCCCAAGCGCCTGGAGTACCCCCCGAGCCAGGGTGGTTTTGCCGGCACCGAGTTCCCCGATGAGATAAATCAGCCCGGTGCCGGCGTACTCGGCGACAACCGTTCGGCCTAGGCGCCTGCCAAACGCCACCGTATCCTCTTCAGCCGGCAGTGTGACTGTCCACTGGGTCATTTAACGCCCGCCCGCCATCATCGTTTCGGGCAACGCAAGGATCACATCCGTTGCGATTAGACTTCGCCGCCCAACCCGAGCAGCAGCCCGATCCGCTGCCGCCGAGTGTAACGCGACGCCAGCAGAAAAACGTTCATCCAACAACGCCTGTGACGCAGCAGATCGAATGGCGCCGGCCAGCACACCCCCCGCAATACCGGCCAGCACATCCCCCATACCCGCACTCGCCATACCCTGATTGCCATGTGTACAGATCTCACTATGGTCAGTGAGTCGCAGCACCGACCCAGGACCTTTAAGCACCACCCGGGCGTTGAATCTCTCGGCAAGCAAACACGCCGAACCAATCCGATCTTGTTCAATCTCTGCCACCGACACTGATAACAAAGCGCTCGCTTCTGCGGCATGTGGGGTCATGTAAAGTGGCCCGCCCTGCCATTTCCCGGTCTTGCTCAACCAGTAGAGACCGTCAGCATCGAGGACAACCGGCAATCCACTGTCAACCACTGCACTGAAGCGTTCTTCTCCCCAGACATTCCGGCCCAGGCCCGGTCCCAGCACAACTATATCGGCAACCTCGAGACGCTCCCTGAATTGCGCACCTGAGGCATCCACAGTCATCGCCTCAGGCAAGCGTCCTAACAACGCCGAACCATATTCTGGGTGCGTGGCAACAGTCACCATACCGGCACCGACCCGCAGTGCGGCCTCAGCTGCCATCGCGACAGCACCTGGCATACCGCGATCTCCGCCGACAACGAGAACCTGTCCAAGCTGATGTTTATAGGCACTTTCGCTCGGCTCAGGTAGGCGCTGGGAATACCAGCTGCAGGTACCAACGGAAGGGGCTGGGTAGAGATGTGGTGGAACACCAAGGTCCGCAAAATGCATCGTGCCCGAACAGGCCTTGCCCGCGCCGGTAAAAGTTCCCACTTTTCGGCTGATAAATGTGACGGTACGTTCAGCACGAATAGCCTCCTGCGCCCCTCCCGTACTTGCATCGACGCCGGAGGGTATATCAATCCCGATCACCGGCAGACCCGAGTTGTTGATACATGCCACCGCTTCTGCATAAGCCGGCCGTAACGCTCCATGAAAACCTGTGCCGAGCAGGCCATCAACCACAAGGTCATGCGCGGATGCTTCAAACTCAATATCCCTTGAGATCGGGACCCCTGCGGCTCGCGCTTCGGCATGCGCGATCGCGGCGTCACCTTCCAATTCCTCGCATTCAACGACCGATCGCAGATCGACCTCAAGACCCTGGGCTTGCGCTAAAGACGCTATAAGGTATGCATCACCGGCATTATTGCCTTTTCCAGCAAATACCAGCCAACGGCGCGCATGCGGATACTCTCGCAACAGTATGTCAAACGCAGCCCTGGCAGCACGGCGCATGAGTTCAATGCCTGATATCGGCAAACCTTGCCTCACTGCCTCATCCAGACCGCGACTGGCTTGGGCATCATAGAAGGCTGCTTTACGATCCCGTTTTACCACCACCAATACTTTACTCCGCTCATCCTTTCATCCAACCTGATCACCATCAAGCTTGGCTCAACAATCCGCTCATTATACTGTTGCCATCCATGGATAGTGATGTTGATCAAAAAAACCTCCCGGACCGCGAAATGCTGGCCGCCTGGGCACGTGAGTCCGGCTTCCAACAGATCGGCATTACCGACATTGACCTCAGCGAGCATAGCAACGCAGTCAAGCATTACCTCGCGCAAAAGTTTCACGGTGATATGGGCTATCTTGAGCGCAATCTGGAGAGACGCCTGAATCCTGACGCCCTGCTTCCGCAAACAATACGCGTGATCAGCGCCCGCATGAACTATCTCGCTGCCGACACCCGGCCTCTGCATATCCTCGAGCATCCCGACAAGGCTTATATTTCTCGCTACGCCCTGGGTCGCGACTACCACAAAGTCCTGCGCAAGCGACTGGCACGACTCGCAACGCGCATCGACACAGCGGTGCAGGGGTTTGCATATCGTGCGTTCACTGATTCTGCACCTGTACTGGAAAAAGCCTTTGCCGGCAAGGCAGGACTTGGCTGGATGGGCAAGCACACACTCATGCTCGACAAAGAGGCGGGGAGTTGGTTCTTCATCGGCGAAATCTTCACCTCCGCGCCTTTGTCGGTCGACCCAACGCCGAGCCAAACTCTGCCAATCAGTCCCGCCAGCGACAGTCACGCCGATCCCTGTGGTAAGTGCACCGCCTGCCTGACAGTTTGTCCGACCGATGCAATCATCAGTCCACGCGTGCTCGATGCACGTCGATGCATTTCTTATCTGACCATCGAGCACCATGACGCGATTCCCGAAAATCTACGCGCAGCCATCGGTAATCGGGTATTCGGATGTGATGACTGCCAACTCTTCTGCCCCTGGAACAGGGAAGCACAAACAACCAGCGAACAGGATTTTGCACCGCGGCACAACTTTGCCCAGGCAAACCTACTTGACCTCTTTGCTCTGTCGGAAAAGCAATTTCTCGAGCTCACCGAAGGAAGCGCACTGCGTCGCATCAGCTTTGAACAATGGCAACGCAATCTAAGTGTCGCGCTTGGCAACGGTCCTACAGGGGATGAGGTGATCAGCGCGCTAAAAAAGGCAAGACCGCAAGCTTCAGCCATGGTCGCAGAGCACATCGACTGGGCATTGCAACGTCTCTTAGCGTAGACAGAAGTCAGGATTCTTCCTGTAGTTGAAAAAAATGCGCTTTGTAGTGGCGCAACTCTTCGACTGATTCGTAAATATCGGCCAGCGCTGTGTGCTCATTTTTCTTCTGGAAACTCGCAAATATATCTGGTCGCCAGCGACGAGCCAGCTCCTTAACACTACTCACATCAATCATGCGGTAATGTAGGTAGGATTCCAGTGTCGGCATGTAGCGAGACAGAAAGCGCCGATCCTGCCAGATCGTATTACCGCATAGCGGCGAAGCACCTTTCGCCACGTGCTCTTCAAGAAATGCAAGGGTCATGGCTTCAGCTTCGGTTTCAGCCACCCCTTCTGCTTTGATGCGGGCAAGCAAGCCCGACTCACTGTGGTGTTTCTGGTTCCAGTTATCCATACCATCAAAGAGGTCCTGTGCCTGACGAATAGCGAAAACCGGTCCCTCTGCCAGAATATTCAGCGCATCATCCGTGATGAGTGTGGCTATCTCTATGATGCGGTCACACTTCGGGTCTAGCCCCGTCATTTCCAGGTCCATCCACACCAGATCTGCGCTCAATGTTCGCTCCATATGTCGGCTATGGTCTAATATGCCTGCGCAAACTGGATTGATAAAGTCCAGCACGTTCACTGATCAACCGCACGTTGCATATATGCCGAGCAAATCATGTGAACATTACGTATGCGCGTTTATAAGGAAAAACACCCATCGTGAATACGGCAGGCATCGTCACAGTCGTCGAGGCACAAGATCTTGCTGAGGAGCTCAAGACAGATCAATGCCTCCTCATTCAAGTCACCTCGCCCGAAGTCTACGAACAGGCGCACCTCCCTGGTGCTGTGCTGGTCGTACCCGCCGAGTTGGTCTCCGGCGTACCACCTGCCTCTGGACGCCTGCCTGAACGTGACCGCTTGATCACGTTGTTTAATCGCATTGGTTTGACCTCAGTAAGCAAAGTGGTCGTTTATGACGATGAAGGTGGTGGCTGGGCGGGTCGATTGGGTTGGACGCTCGACGTGATCGGACACAGAAACTGGCGTTACCTCAACGGCGGGCTGCAGGCATGGGCGGCCACGGGTTTAGCAATGACCCAGGGGCAACCCGTCCCCGTTGAACCATCCGACAACGCAAACCTGGTGATCGACGAAAGCCCGATCGCGGAGATTGCCGATGTTCTGGCCGCCAGCGCAGGCACCGGCACCGCCATATGGGATGTTCGCTCGGCCGAAGAGTACTCGGGTCAAAAACAGGCTGCTGCGCGTGCAGGCCATATACCAGGCGCCGTAAACTATGACTGGTTGCTACTGAAAGATCCGAATAACGCACAAAGACTGGTAGAAGGTCTTGACGACATTTTGACCCAGCTCGGGATCCATGCTGACCAACCCATCATCACGCACTGCCAGACACATCATCGATCCGGTCTCTCCTACATGATAGGGCGTATACTGGGGAGGAACATCCGTGCCTATCACGGTTCTTGGTCGGAATGGGGTAACCGCGAGGACACCCCTATCGAAAACCCAGCCATCGGTTGAAACTTGTCGCTGTTCACCACACTACAGAAACTACTCCCCCAGCATGGCCTTTCACGACTGGCAGGAATTGCTGCGAACTCGACAACCCCATGGTTTAAGAACCTGCTTATCGAATCATTCATGCGTTCATATGATGTGGATCTATCGGAAGCAACCGGGGAAAAACCAGAGGACTATCCCTCTTTCAACGCCTTTTTTACCCGCGCTCTGCAAACAGGAGCACGCCCAATAGATTCGGATTCAGACGTCGTTGTAAGTCCCGCCGATGGCACGATGAGTCAGTGCGGTTCCATCGAATCTGGAACACTACTGCAAGCCAAGGGCAACCATTACAAAATCCACGATCTGGCGGGGGCACTGGGCGACGGGTTTGACCGAGGGCATTTCGCAACGGTATATCTCGCGCCAGATAATTATCATCGCGTGCACCTGCCAATCGCGGGACGATTGACGCATACCTTAGCCCAACCGGGCGCACTATTTTCTGTCAATCAGCACACAGCAGCGGCGATCAAAGATTTGTTCGTGCGCAATGAACGGCTGGTCTGTCGTTTCGAAACCATCCTTGGGCCTGTGCTTGTGATTCTAGTTGGCGCCATAATCGTGGCATCCATCGAGACCGTTTGGGGGTCACCGTTCTCGCCCTATCGACGTGTGGAACTCAACGAACACCACCTTGACTTCGAAAAAGGGGCCGAGCTGGGTCGCTTTCTGCTGGGCTCAACGGTGATCTGCTGTTTCCCGCAGGATACAATTACGCTAGATCCGAACCTGGCGCCCGAAACGCCGGTTAAGATGGGTCAATCCATCGGCGTGATCAAAACCTGAAAGCCAACACTTGGTCTATGCTGGTCTGGTCGAGTGCAAGCATGATCAGTCGGTCAACTCCTAGAGCAACGCCTGCACAAGGAGGCAAGCCCGCTTCGAGCGCGTCCAGGAACAGCCGGTCAACCTCAGGGGTAGGCAGCACTCTTTGCTGTCTTATTCGCAGGTCTTCGGCAAAGCGCGCGCGGTGTTCGGCTGCATCCGTGAGTTCCCAATAACCATTGGCAATTTCAACCCCATCAATCAACAGCTCAAACCTGGCGGCCGTGGTCACATCGTGCCTATTTATCCTTGCCAGCGCAGCCTGATCGGCAGGGTAGTCGACCACGAAATGACGCCCCGTGATCCCTTCACAAGCTTGCGCAAAAACCAGGTCCAGCTTATCCCGAGGCAGATCAATATCTCCCACCAGTTCTGCATACGTGACTCGTTGGAATTCCTCTGGGCCAAGAACAAGATCGATCAACGCCGCCACCTCACCCATCAGGTCTTCGTGATCAAAGCCAAGCCTGTACCATTCGAGCAATGTGAATTCTGAGTTATGCAACTTTCCGGTTTCATCCGCTCTAAAGGCAGGACCCAACTGATAGCAATCGGGCATACCGGCCACCAGAAGACGCTTCATAAAATATTCCGGGGAAGTCTGCAGGTACCCATACCCGGGTACCTCAATCCCCGCCACATCCGGGTCGGTGACTGAGTAACGGCCCAGGACAGGCGTTTGGACTTCGAACACATCACGCGCAGAAAAGAACGCCCTGATTCGACCCAGAATATCCGCGCGTGCGATCAGCGCAGAAGTCATCCCGTCAGGTTGCCAGCGGCTATTTGGCCCGGCTGACATATTCTCCTGTACGGGTATCAATTTTTAACACATCGCCGACATTTACAAACAACGGGACACCTTTGATCGTAGCCCCGGTGGACAGGGTCGCCGGTTTGGTGCCGCCCGTCGCTGTGTCCCCTTTAAGTCCCGGATCCGTCTCTGTCACCTCCAGCTCCACAAAGTTGGGCGGAGAGACAGCAATCGGATCGTCATTCCACAAAGTGACCTGATAAACATCCTGCTCTTTGAGCCATTGCTTTGTATCATCCACTGCCGCAGCCGAAGCGCCTAGCTGTTCATAGCTGCCATCCGTTTTCATGAAATACCAAAACTCACCATCGGTGTATAGATATTCCATTTCAATGTCCATCACATCGGCACCTTCAATGGATTCGCCGGATTTAAAGGTACGTTCCCAGACACGACCGGTTTTCAGATTGCGGAATTTCACTCGGTTGAACGCCTGCCCTTTGCCTGGCTTTACAAATTCATTCTCCAGAATCGAACACGGGTCACCTTCAAGCAAAACCTTAAGTCCGGATTTGAATTCATTGGTAGAATAGTTAGCCATTGTCCCCAGTCAGGTTGAATTAAACGGCGCGCATGATACCCCCGAACGTACCCTCATGGGAGCCTCATCTTTGGCGTGAAGAACTCGCCCGCGCTTACCGCAGCCCGGCGGAGCTTCTTTCCGACCTGGGGCTGCCTGCATCCGATGAACCTGATATCCCCTTTGCAATGCGGGTGCCACGCCCTTTCGCGAGCAAGATGCAAAAAGGCAACCCCGACGATCCATTGTTGCGCCAGGTATTGCCCTTAAGCAGCGAACTCGAACAGACACCGGGGTTCAGCCACGACCCGCTTCAAGAAAAATTCGCGACCATCACATCCAACCTGATCCAGAAATACGAGGGCCGAGCGCTCCTCATTACAACACCGGCCTGCGCGGTGCACTGCCGCTACTGTTTCAGACGTCACTTCCCGTACGATGCACATCGACCGCACACATTAAACTCGGCATTGGCTCAACTTGCCCAAGATCACTCCATTCGGGAGATTATATTGTCCGGTGGAGACCCACTCATTCTCACCGACGATGCGCTGGCAAAACTGTTCGAAGACATTAATGCAATGACGTATATCAAACGCCTGCGCATCCACACGCGATTGCCAATCGTGCTGCCACAACGGATCAGTAGACAATGTCTCGAAATGCTGAGCAAGCCACATGCCCAGGTAGTCATTGTCGTGCACTGTAATCATCCACAGGAACTCGACACCGACACTCGGGATGCATTGAAGGCTCTCCGCAAATCCGGTCTGACGGTGTTGAATCAGGCGGTACTGTTACGCGGCGTTAACGACCATGCGACGATACAGGCTGAGCTTTCCGAGCAGCTTTTCGCCTCCGGTGTGCTGCCCTACTATCTACACCTGCCTGACGAAATACAGGGGACCGCCCACTTTTTCGTTGATGAAGTAACAGGGAGATCCATCTATACGGAAATGCAGGCCCAACTGCCAGGATATTTGCTGCCGAGGCTCGTAAAAGAGGTTGCCGGCCATACAAGTAAACGGCTTATTGCCACGCAATCGCAATCGCCGTTGACAGATCCACCATCACCTAAATAACTGCTGTAGATTCCACAGATAGCCCCTCTTAAGGAATTCATTGCCATATACTTAACGGCATGAGCGACGATCACATCCATCCATCAAAAGGTATAGGACTTAGCTTCAGCGAAGCCGAGCCCCTGGCAGTAGAACATTGGGTATCTGAACTGCCACTGATCAACACGACAGAAACGATTCGTCTGCTGTACGAGGCCACAGATGAGATCGCAACCGCGCAAATGAGTCCACAACTACGTCTGTCATTGCTCGAAGTCCTTCGCCCGACGGTGCATTTCATCTGCACACGAATCGACCGATCGGCACTGGGCAAACGCGCCCGAGACATGCAGCTTTCACCGCACACACTGCAACGCAACATGTGCAACGGCTACAAACTCGCTTTTGACGACACACTCATAGCGATGGAGGATGAAAAGCCTCCGCCGAAAGATCTCCTGCCCACGATCGGCCATCGCCTTTTGGCTCAGGTAGCAAGCACAATCCTGCGTTGTCTTCAGCATTACGCGCCCATTGACGAAACATTCTGGGGCTATCTCCATTCCACTTTCGCCCAGCTAGAACGCAGGGGCCTTGCGCATTACAAGCTAAAAGATGAAGAAACAGTCGCTCAGGACCTCTCCGTAGAGGACACCTACCTCAGGGTCCTGCTGTTGCAGACATGTAATCCCAACAAGTTGAACCACATTGAGGTAACCAACCTCTTTAACGCTCTGGAAGTATGGTCGACACATGCCTCACTCGATGAAACCCTCGACGACTCACGGTTCATTGTTGACCTTGCCGGTCATACCCCCCCGACGTTTCGCGAACTTGCATTACCAATTTCCACCTCACGGGGCATCAGGACACAGGTTTTGACCTACGAGATTGAAGCCTATCTCAATGCCATGTCGAGCAATCTGTCTGTGCCGGAATCAATGACAAATGAATTGATGGAGCATGCCTTGTCATCCTGGATCAATATACAGCCTCGAAGTTTTCAGCGCCTCGCGACAGAGGTGCCCATCCGCCTATGTCTGGGCCTGCCTGCAACTCATTATTTTCTTTCCGGCGGCATCGATTTTAACGATCAGATCACGAGTGCGGATGCTTATCTGCGACGCGAAATCAACCCATTTCTTGAAGTGGACTATGAACCGCTGAACAGCCCCAACGAGGATGGCCCATGGGGAAAGACATATGACATGAAAGCACCCATCCCGGGCAATCCAGGCATCAATACGTCCCAGATCCTTGCCGAATCACGCGAACGCGACGAAAAAGAACGTAAATATGACCACTTCGAACTACTTGTGCTCGACCGCGGTCCCGGTGGATATCGCGTGAAATGGACAGAACATGTACCCCACGTATTTGAGGTTGGCGAGCTGGTCTCACTGCGCGAAGAAAGCGATTCCCGCTGGTCAGTAGCGGTAATACGATGGGTCTCGAGGGGCGGTCGAAATGGCGAAATGGGCATCGAACTGCTGTCACCAAAAGCCATTCCAATTGCCGCTCGATCCATTGAAAAGCGCGGCAGTGCGGCAGAATTTCAACGAACACTTATCCTACCCGGCCTCGACGCGATCGACCAACCCGCGACGATGATCACCCCGACAATTCATTTCGCTGAAAACCAGAAGATCAGCATTCATCGCCAGGGGCTTTCGACAACCGGTCTTCTGATGGATATCGTGCTAAAGACCAAAAGTTTTAACCAGTTCACCTTTCGAGTGTTAGATGGTTACTTGGAAAACACCACGTCTAACAGCAATATGCCCCCCTCGAACACAAAGGACATTACCCGAGGACCTTAGCTGTAGCCAACTGGCACCCACAACCGGCGCCTAAGATCACGGGCCAAATTCTGTAAAGGATTTGGGAGTAACGGATGGCTACGACAGTGCCTTGGAGGCGATATAAACATGTCGGCCCAGCCAGCACCGTACACCACAACACGCATTCTGATCGCTGAAAAGTCAGAAAACGCCGCATATGAAATTGACTCGGCGCTACGCAATGCAGGCATGGCCACGAAACTCAGTATTTCAGATGACCTTGCCCACATTAGGCAACTTATTTCTGCCAATGAAATCGATATCGCGCTCCTGACCTACAAGCTGGAAGGCCTGGAAAACGCCATCCCGGCCATCAAAGAAATTGCACCCCATGTGCCTTTGCTTCTCCTGACCAACCCAGATGCAAAAGCCAATCGTTGGCATACCAATACCGCACTTCGTCTCGGCATCACCGATGTCGTGCCAGCCAATGCCCTGGGGCAACTTGCGCTCATCGTCCATCGCGAACTCCAACACGTCTTCAGCCACCAACATGCAAAACAACTATCCAGCGCTTTAAGAGAGACTGAAAGGCGCTGTGAATCGCTTCTGCAAGCATCGGAGGTAGCAATCGCATATGTTCACGAAGGCATGCACATCCATGCAAATAAAAGCTATCTCGAACTTTTCAATTGCGACGACCTCAATGCGCTCTGTTCTGCTTCGCTGGTTGATCTTCTCAGTGCGAAATGTGCTGTACCGCTGAAAAATGCTCTGAAAAACATGCGTAGTGGCGAAGACAATGTCGTACTCCGCTTTACCAGCTCAGCAGGCGATTGCAGCGGTACGATGGCCCTCAAACATTCACTATATGAAGGAGAAAAATGTCTCCAGGTCACTGTCCACAAAGACGCCATGAGCTCAAACATCGCCACATCTTACGACGCCTGCGCCTCTGAACAGGACCTTGGCCTGCCGAAATTTATACGCTCGGCTGAAAAATTCTTCTCACCAAACAACGACAATAACTATCTCTTCTGTGTGTCATTGGACCAATACGAGGCCACTCAACAGACTTATGGGCTGTTATGTGCAGAAGCCATTGCAAGCAAAGTATGGGCACAGTTGCGCAAACTGGGCGGTGAGTATCCCGCTGTCAGGCTCAATACGCATCAATTCGCGTTGGCGGTCACTGCACCCACCGGGGATCATGCACATGAACTTGCCAATGGTTTCCAACAATCTATCGGCGACCTTGTTCTTGAAATTCAAGATCATAAGGTGGTATCGACGATATCTGTGGCGGGTGTATCGTTCGACGAAAGTCTTGGCATCGAATCCTGTCTCAATCAAGCGTACGCTGCGTCTCTCAAACTCATTGAGCAAAAAACAGCGAACACCGTGCAGTTATCCAATGCTGCCGTAAACACAGAGGACCCGCTGTCAGAAGACGCACGCATTGCTTTTGACCAGATTAGCGGCGCGATTGATCACCACAGGGTCCTGTTACGCTTCCAGCCAATCATCAGCCTGAAGGGCGACTCCGATGCACACTATGAAGTGTCCTCGCACATATTCGATGAGCACGGCAAGCAGATAGAACCCAGCCCATTATTAAAGACCGCAATCGACAACAATCTTAGGGGTGAGATTGACCGTTGGGTCATTCTGCAATCGATCAGGACACTCTCAGAGCATCGGGCCAAAGGCAATACAACCCGGCTTACGATCAGTCTGTCCGCAAATAGTGTGCTCGACGAGGAATTCCCGCCGTGGCTTATCAGCGCGATGAAATCCGTGCGCCTACCTGCCGACGCCGTCATCTTTCAGATCACCGAGAAAGATGCGACGACTTTTCTACGACAGACCCGCGAGTTCGTGCAGTGTTTGCGCAAAATGCACTGCCGCGTTGCCCTGAGTGGTTTTGGGCTAAACGAAGAACCTTTCGAGATCCTGCGACACATCGAGGTAGATATGATCAAACTCGATGACGCCTTCATCGAGAAAATAGAAGCCAACAATCAAGAAAGCAGACTGATGGTGAATTCAATCGAAAGATTACAGGCTTCAGGGAAGCTGACGGTGGTGCCGATGATAGAAAATGCAAACATTCTATCCATCCTCTGGCAGGCCGGAGCGAACTACATCCAAGGGGATTATCTCCAGGGGCCAAGCCCTGAGATGGATTATGACTTCAACACCGATCAATAGCATCGATCAAGACCCGCTCAGCGCTTGATCGATGTCGCGATCTGAAAACCCTATGAGATAGAGTACGGCGTCGAGGCCGAAATTGGAGATGGCATGTTGCGCACGCTCTCTCACAACGCTCTTAGCATGAAACGCTACCCCAAGACCCGCACTGGCAAGCATAGGCAAGTCGTTCGCACCGTCGCCAATCGCTATCGTCTGCGCCAAGGCGATCCCTTCTCTGTCAGCTGTCTCGCGCAGAAGCTCAGCTTTACGCCCGGCATCGACGATGGGTCCGGATACGACACCCGTCATCCGCCCATTGACCACCTCCAATGCGTTGGCATAGACATAGTCTATATTGAGCTCCCTGGCGAGATGCTCACCGACATACTGAAAACCGCCGGATATCACGGCTGTTTTGTAACCGAAGTGTTGTAACGCCTGCAGCAAGCGCCGGGCTCCAACGTTGAGTTCGACCGCCCCGACGATTTCGTCCAGAACCGAGATGGGCATACCTTTAAGCAAACCAGCGCGACGCCGAAAGCTCTCCTGAAAGTCAATCTCCCCAGCCATGGCTGAGCGCGTAATCGCAGCCACTTCGTCACCCACTCCGTGGCGTAACGCCAGTTCGTCAATCACTTCTTGGCGAATAAGCGTCGAATCCATATCGAAGGCGACCAGACGCCGATTCCGTCTAGCAACCGTGTCTTCCTGGACGCTGAAGTCAAAGTTCAGACGCTCCGCCTCCGTCATGAGTTCGGACTCCAACTCGCCCATGTCCTGGACACGCCCCCTGACACGCATCTCAACACACAACTTAGCCTGGCCCCGACCCGGGTTGGCTTCCCCTCGGTCGGTGAGCCGCCGCACCGTATCAATATTGAGATCGAACTTTTGCGTCAAAGAACTCACCGCGTGCAGTGGCCCGCTACTGGTGCCTCCGGCAAGGAGTGTGATGATGTAGCGCTTTTGCCCGCCCGCTTCGAGCCATGCCTGATATTCTTCCTGGCTGACATTGGATATACGCACCGTTGAGCCGATTTCATTGGTGTGAAACATTGTGTCTTTGACGAGTTCCCCCGCCTGGCTTGAATCTATGCTCACCAGAATGCCAAGCGCAAGGTCCTCATGGATGACCGCCTGGCCGATGTCCAACAGGCGCCCACCATAGCGTTCCAGAATCTCTGTCATAACCGACATCAGACCCGGTTTGTCCCTGCCTGATACGTTGATCAGTACTATCTCGTCGGCCAAGAGTTTCTCCTTACGCGCTGACTATTCTAAGTCTTTGGCCCAGGTTGTGCTAAATTAGCACATCCACGTAGAGCTCAAGGCCGTAACAAAAACGGTCCGTTCAGAACGGAGAGAAGTTTGACGCGCTGGTGGCACATAATTCGTCCAAGCAAACAAAGTTTACCTGTCGCCGTGATCGCGACGCTCCTAAGCTCGAGCTTGATGGTTTTTCTTTGGTACCCCACCCACGACATCGACGCCGAACTGGATCGATTCGGCGGCACGATGGCGCGTAATGTCGCCCATATGAGCGCAGCAAATCTTCTACACAAAGATCGTATTGAACTTGCCGTGCTCGCTAACGAACTCGTCGGGCAACCTGAGATTGCGGGGGTCATCTTCTATGACACAACCAACGCCATCCTGGCCATGAGCGGTACGAACGAGCTTCTCGAGCCGTATATGGCACCTGGCACTTTGGATGACACGATCACAGGCTACGTCAGCATCGGGCTAAGAGATTCTGCGTTCGACCGCCCCTTTCCCATCTGGGCCTGGGTCTTAAGCCTCTTGGTCATTCTGTTCACACCCTATATAACCGTCGCCACTATACAAATTTCGTCCCAAGGCAACCGTTCGTTGCCTATTGTGACCGTACCCGAAACACCGTCACCGAAGCCCCAGGAGAGTTTTGCCATCTACGTCAATCTGCACAATGCCCTGGCATTGGACCTGGAAGCACGGGCACAGGCAATTGAGGACGCTGTCACCATGGCACGGGAGGTCGTGGCCATTCATCATGGCGTGGCCACCACCTTAAAAAATCGTGGTGTGTTATTGCTGTTCGACCGAAAGAGCGTTGATGCAGACCAGGCAATTTGTGGCTCTGCTTTGATTCAAACCCTGCTCGCCGAGTTCGAAACCCAAGGAGAATTTCGCTGCTACTTAGACACGCTCGCTTGTCCTGCTGCACCTTCGGAGATGGACGATGTCGAGCTTGAAACGATGGCGGACAGCCTCTCTTATGAAGACCAATTCACCCGTGCTGCAATGGCAAAGCACGGAGATATCATTTTCTCGGCTCAAATCGTGACGACACTTGGTGAGACGACTAAGCGTTGTATTGCCCCTTTTGAACACCCCCTAATCGACGGGGATAGCCAAGGCCTTGCCTACACCATGACCGATCTGCCTGAATCAATGGCCGAACTCGTCGCCAATCAAAGTCAGTTGATACTCGGTTTTACCTGAACCCGACTCTATCCAAAACTCTAAAGCGCCGGTTTTCAACCTGATACCATAGCTCTGACAGAAGACGGTGACCTATGTCGGCCCCGGGGGAAAGAGCCCTAAAAGCTCTTATTCCACACTCAGGCGGTCGACTTTCTGGAAACCACGAGGCAGTTTGCGACCGCGTCGGGCGCGTTCGCCGATGTAGTTTTCTAGGTCCTTGTGTTTGAGCCGAAGATGCCGCTGCCCCGCATGGACCACAAGCGCTTGTGCTTCTGCCAGTGCCACCACAGCGATCATGCGTTCATCGCCACTCTTGAAGGCCGCAGTGGGAATGTTGATAAGTTTGTTTCCCTTACCTCTGTTCAACTCTGGCAGTTCTTTCAACGGGAACACCAGGAGACGCCCCTGGTCCGTCACCGATGCCACCCAGCCGCTTTCGAGCTCCACCTCATCCAGACTAAAAGGCGGCAACGCACTTCCGCCTTGGGGCACCGACAACACCGCTTTGCCTGCTTTGTTCTTGGTGACCATTTCAGCCAAAGGACCTATGAAACCAAAACCCGCGTTAGACGACATGAGCACTTTAACGTTCGCATCACCCATCACCACACCAACAAACCGTACATCCTGTGGGGGTTTGAAACGTCCGGTTAAAGGCTCGCCCTGACCGCGCGCTGATGGAAGCGTATGTGCTGGCGTGTTGTAAGCACGTCCGTGTGAGTCGACAAATACAAGAATACCGTTGGTGCGACCTTTGGCCGCCTGAGCGAACGCATCACCTGTACGGTAATTAAGTTCACGCGGATCCATTTCATGACCCTTGGCCGAGCGAATCCAGCCTTTTTCGGAGAAAATGACGGTGACCGGGTCGTTGGTAAGCAAATCCTCTTCACTATATGCACTCGCCTCATCCACCACCTCACTCAAAGGGGAGCGGCGAGCATCACCATAGGCCTCGGCAACGGCGAGCAGTTCCTTTTTGATGACCGTGCGCATCCGTGCCTTGGAACCAAGGGTTTTTTCAAGGTCCGCTTTTTCGTCCGACAGCTCACTTCGCTCTGTCTCGAGTTTGACTTCTTCAAGCTTTGCCAACTGACGCAATCGCAGATCTAGAATGGCGTTCGCCTGAATATCCGAGAGGCTGTACTTCTTCATCAGCTTTTTCTTAGGCTCGTTCTCTTCACGGATGATACGTATCACTTCATCTATGTTGAGATAGGCAATCAGCAGGCCTTCCAGGATATGCAATCGTTCGTTGATCTTA
>JAYZCO010000013.1:0-31716 GCA_036338285.1 Pseudomonadota bacterium | reverse complement strand
CGCCACTAAAAGGTCAAGCCTCCCAACGGCTAGTAGACATCGTTTACGGCGTGGACTACCAGGGTATCTAATCCTGTTTGCTCCCCACGCTTTCGCACCTCAGCGTCAGTATCAATCCAGGGGGCCGCCTTCGCCACCGGTATTCCTCAGAATATCTACGCATTTCACCGCTACACTCTGAATTCTACCCCCCTCTCTCGTACTCTAGTTGATCAGTTCGGAATGCAGTTCCCAGGTTAAGCCTGGGGCTTTCACATCCCACTTAATCAACCGCCTACGCGCGCTTTACGCCCAGTAATTCCGATTAACGTTCGCACCCTCCGTATTACCGCGGCTGCTGGCACGGAGTTAGCCGGTGCTTCTTCTGTCGTTAACGTCAAGACCTGAGATTATTAATCTCAAGATTTTCTTCGCGACTGAAAGTGCTTTACAACCCTAGGGCCTTCTTCGCACACGCGGCATGGCTGGTTCAGGCTTGCGCCCATTGACCAAGATTCCCTACTGCTGCCTTCCGTAGAAGTCTGGACCGTGTCTCAGTTCCAGTGTGGCTGATCGTCCTCTCAGACCAGCTATAGATCGTAGCCTTGGTAGGCCATTACCCTACCAACAAGCTAATCCAACGCAGGCTCCTCTCTTGGCGCGAGGTCCGAAGATCCCCCGCTTTAGTCTCTCCATAAGAAGAGACATTATGCGGTATTAGCTCGAGTTTCCCCGAGTTGTCCCCCACCAAGAGGTAGATTCCTACGCGTTACTCACCCGTCCGCCACTTTACTCACACCCGAAGGTGCTTTCTCGTTCGACTTGCATGTATGAGGCCTGCCGCCAACGTTCAATCTGAGCCATGATCAAACTCTTCAGTTTAATCTACCCGGTACCTAAGCACCGGTGAATAAGTTTGCCGATTTAGATTTCGGCGAAATCATGAGCTCCTTGTACGCCCATCGCAGATTGTTGCCAACTTACGACGAGCTCAAACGAATTACGTGTTCCCACACGAATGGCTTGTCTGTACTAAATTCGCGCCTTCGGATTACTGAAACTGCGTATACCGAACGCGCTAGTACATTTCACTTTTAACTGTTAAAGAGCAACCCCAGGGCAAGTGCCCCGCGGTAAGGGTGGCGTATTATACGTAGGCAATATCCCCGCGCAACCGCTGATCCACCTTTTTTTAATAAATTGTCTCGCTCAGCGAGGTTTGCTTCGCCAATGGCCTATTCGCGGCTCACGCATCCTTCCTGACAAGCAGATGATGGACTTTCCTGCCACGTCGTAAAAGCAGATAACGGCCAAAAAATGCTTGAGAGAAATCAATCTCCGCCGTGTGATCTTCGATCTGTTGACCGTTGATTCGAACACCGCCCCCTTGAACAAGCTTACGCGCTTCACCTACCGATTTTGCCAAGTCCGCTTCTGCCATCACCGAGAGTAGACCTTCCCCTGACACACACTCGGTGGCATCCAATCCATCAAAACGCAACTGCACAAAGTCGTCTTGCGTAAGTGTGTCGAGGTCGCCAGCAAACAGTGCACCCGTTATACGTTCGGCAGATTCGACCTGGTCCTGACCATGCACGATCCGTGTAACCTCCTGGGCCAGACACCGCTGAGCAGCGCGATCCTGTGGAGCCTCCCGCATAGCCGCCAACAACCCATCCACATCCACAGACGACAAAAACGTAAAGAGTTTGAGAAAATTCTCCACATCGGCATCGGCCGCGTTGAGCCAGAACTGATAAAAAGTATACGGTGAGGTCTTGCGTGCATCGAGCCACACGGCCCCGGCCGCTGTTTTTCCGAACTTGCTGCCATCCGTTTTTGCCACGAGTGGCAGTGTCAGAGCATAAACATCTTTCGCCATATGTCTTCGCACCAGATCTACACCGGAGACAATGTTCCCCCATTGATCGCTGCCACCAATCTGTAACGTGCAATCATGACGACGTGCAAGCTCCAGATAATCCATACTCTGCAATAGCATGTAGCTGAATTCAGTGTACGAGATTCCCTGATCTGCACGCGCTAATCGGTTCTTAACCGAGTCACGCTGAATCATAGAATTCACCGAAAAGTGCTTACCTATGTCGCGAAGAAATGAGATCACACCCATATCCTGGGTCCAATCAAGGTTGTTTGCGATGACTGCACTGTTCTCCCCTTCGAACGAAAGGAAAGGCTGTACCTGGCGTCGCAGGCGCTCGATCCATCCAGCAACGACCTCCTCACTGTTGAGCGCACGCTCATCATCTCGAAACGAAGGATCACCTATAAGCCCAGTCGCTCCCCCAAGCAACAAAATCGGTCGATGGCCAAATTGCTGAAATCGCCTCAGCGTTAGCAGCGGAACCAACGAACCAATGTGCAAACTGTCGGCTGTGGGATCAAATCCGCAATACAGCGTGCGTGGCTCTTCTAAGTGATGACTTAGGCCGTCAAGGTCCGAGGATTGTGCAATCAGGCCTCGCCAAGAAAGCTCGTCGATCAGTTCCTTCGACATAACCAGCACGCATCGTTTGTGAAAAGGAGCGCACCATACCAAAACGACACAGGGCAAAGAAGCCTCCTCGATCACCAACATTGCATTAGCACAAATGGGGCTAGCATACGCAGAACAAATTCGTATACTCCCCAGCGTGTGCGAACAAGCCTGCGTAAGCTACGGTTTTAGAAGTACTTTCGTTCCCACAACCACGGTGTTTTCCTGACAACAACTTGGTAGACAGACAGACTTTGCAGTTTCCACGTACACACCTGTATCTGACAGTCGCGCTCACACTCGGCCTCACCGTATTTGTTATCGCTAAATTCAACGACGCCGGAGATGAGCCGCGTTTCAACACCCAAACCACCCTGGCTGCACTTCCAGACGGTCCGCCCACTGAAGGCATAACTGAATCTTCTAAAATAGCGCAAGAAACAAAGCCACGACCGACAGATAAATGGCACAGAATCGAAACAGCAGTACGCCCCGGTGACAACTTAGCGCTCATTTTCAAACGTCACGGGCTCGGACCGGTGGATGCTTACGCGGTGAGTTCTAGTCAGCCTTTGGGAGGCCGCCTGCGCAACATTTTCCCAGGGCATCAACTGACCCTCTATAAGGATGAGTCGGGACAACTCATGCAACTCGACTATGCCTCCGGTCCGCTGGACACCCTGGTTTTCGTGCGGGAAGGTAAAATCTTCAATTCAAGCCAGATAACGGCAGAACCCAAGCGGCTCCTGGCCTACAAACACGGCATCATAGATCACAGCCTATTCGTTGCCAGCCAGCGTGCAGGTCTGACCGATAACCTTACCATGCGCCTTGCACAAATCTTCCAGTGGGATGTCGACTTTGTGCTCGACATCCGTCCGGGGGATGCCTTCTATGTACTGTACGAAGAGCTCTACCATAACAACGAATTTGTCGGGCATGGCAATATCCTCGCCGCTGAATTTGTCAACCAGCGCGATCATCACAGAGCGATCCGGTACACCCTGGTCAACGGCGATAAGGACTACTTTAGCCCTGATGGAAAGAGTATGCGTAAAGCATTCCTACGCGCGCCGGTCGAATTTTCGCGCATCAGTTCAAACTTCAACCTCCGCCGCGTTCACCCTCTATTCAAGAAGGTACGTCCGCACCGAGGCATCGACTATGCTGCACCACGGGGAACCCCGATACTCGCCGCCGGTGACGGGCGCGTTAGCATAGCTTCAAGCACTAAACCCAATGGAAATTACGTGGTCATCCAGCATGGCCAGCAGTTTGTGACCAAGTACCTGCACTTAACCAAGTTTGCGCGAGGTATCCGGTCGGGTGCCAAAGTCAGTCAGGGGCAAGTAATCGGCTATGTCGGCGCAACCGGCTGGGCAACCGCGACACATCTACACTACGAATTTCTAGTCAATGGTGTACACAAAAATCCGAGCACGGTCTCTCTACCCGATGCCCAACCGATCGCGTCGTCAGAGATGGCCCGTTTCAAGCAACAAACGGCACAATATGTGGCGATGCTCGATCGTTACAAAAATCAGGTGGCCGTGGCGCTGGCGAGGTGAGTGCGCCTGAGTTCTACTTAGGCTCCATTACCGGTACAAGTGTAGATGGGCTGGACATGGCGCTCATCGAGGTCAGTGCTGAATCCATACAGATCGCTCACGCTGAAACAGCTGCTCTTCCTGGTAAGTTAGCCGACTCATTGCGCGCTTTGGCTTCTCCAGGACCCGATGAGCTCGACCGCCTGGGCTATGCAGACGCAAGCCTTGGCGAGTTTATCGGCAGCGCGATCAATGCGTTCATCGACGCCCACAAAATCAATAAATCCGCGATCCGTGCCATCGGCTCACATGGACAAACAGTGCGGCACAGGCCCGACGCAAAGCCTGGCCATGCCCCTTTCACTCTGCAGATCGGCGACCCCAATCGTATCGCCGAAATTACAGGCATTACGACGGTGGCGGACATACGAAGGCGCGACATGGCTGCCGGAGGCCAAGGTGCCCCGCTCGTTCCACCCTTCCATAAAGTGCTTTTCAATACAACTGACAGCACCGTTGTGTTAAACGTGGGGGGTATCAGTAACGTTTCGATATTGACCACACGACCTTCAGGCTTTGATACAGGGCCGGGCAATTGCCTAATGGATGAGTGGGTCGCTAAGCACCAAGACAAACCATACGATGCCGGAGGTGCCTGGGCAGAATCCGGACGCGTCAACGATGACCTCCTGAACCGCATGCTCAAAGACCCCTATTTCGGCCGGCCTGCCCCGAAAAGTACCGGGCGAGAGTATTTCCATCTTGATTGGCTCCATCAGCATCGCGTCGAAGCACTCGCGCCTGAGGATGTACAGGCAACACTGTGCGAACTCACGGCCCGTTGTGTGGCTGATGCCCTTGCAGCCACTGGTAACGAAATAACGCAGCTGATCATCTGTGGCGGCGGCAGGCTGAACCTGGCCCTGCTTAAACGCCTGGATGCCATCACACCTTATCCCATTGTCCCCTGCGAGGCGTTGGGTGTGGACGGCGATGCGATCGAGGCCGCAGCATTTGGCTGGTTCGCCTATCTCGCGTTAGCTGGGGAACCCGGCAATGAACCTGCGGTAACCGGTGCGAGTGGTTATCGAACACTCGGTGGGATTTATCGGGCCTGAAGCTGACGGATCAGATCGCGAAAGAGTTACCACAACCGCAAGTAGACGATGCATTGGGGTTAGTGACAATGAACTGCGAACCACTCAGGTCCTCTACATAGTCAACTTCAGACCCCTCCAGATAGGGATAGCTCATCGCGTCGATCACCATCGTCACTCCATGACGCTCAACCACAGCATCGTCTTCGGCGATGTCTTCATCAAACGTAAACCCATAAGAAAAGCCGTTGCAACCACCTCCGGTGACAAATACACGTAAACGCATGGAATCGTCACCTTCGGCATCGATCAACGTGCGAACCTTCCGTGCAGCTCTATTCGAAAACTGAATATTGGCTTCCATCACTGCATTATCGTCACACTTACCAATAAGCGCAATCAGGCTTTGCCTGGCAATGTGCGCGAGGTTTGTGGGTATTGGATGGTATACGCGTCAATCAGGATGATTGTTGGCATTGTCCACTTTCAACGCATGCACATTGTCACCCGCATCTGGGGTTTCATGGACGAGTTGTCCGTCTACCATCGCACCGAGCTGCATCACGATTTCTTTGTAATGAAGATTGCCCTGCACCTTGGCAAGCGGAGCGAGTTCAATCTTGTGGCTGGCAAAAACATTGCCTTCCACTGTGCCATTGATTACAACATTCGGCACGCGAACTTCTCCCTCCATGCGGCCTCCTTCACTAATGGTGAGGATCGCTTTTTCGTGGTCAGCGATAACAGTGCCGCTGACCTTCCCACTGATAAAAAGCTGATCAGCAAATTTAATATCACCGACCACCTCGGTTCCTGTGGCAATCAGCGTCACGCCCTTATCGAACCGTTTACCTGCCATCTATCCATCCCTTTATTCGATATACATCTTATTCGTTATACATCCAGCCGCAGGCCCTGCGGCTTGGACCGCTACACTTCAGGCCAGCTGAAGCTTGAGATCACGGGATCCTTGCCGTTCTGTTTCGCCGTAACAATCACACTCAGCGGCTCAAATTCTTTTGGCAATGCAAAATTGCCGGATAAATCCTGAAAGAAACGAAATTTAAACCTGAATGGGTGCGATGTGTCTCCTACCAATTCCGTTAGGGAGGTGACGACCTGGTTGCCAGCATCATCAACGCCTTTCAGTTGCAACGCAACCTGGCCACTAATGAACTGCCTGCGCGAAGCTTTCTGGGTGAGCAACAGTTCAAACCGGAATGTCTCGTCTAAGCCCGGAATAATCTCCAGTTCAGTAATCTGCAGACCCTGGTTAAGCTCTCCGGGCGCCATCAGGTTTTTGTAGAAAATAACCTCTTCCTCGAGCACCTCGATCCTTTCATGCAGTGCCGTCAGATCACCTCGCAGTTGATCATCTGCGGCCCGGATCACAGAGGCCTGAAGCTCTGCGTCTTCCAGCGACGTTTCGAGCTCCCTGATGTGCAGGACTGCCGCCTCCAGATCCGCACTGAGCGTTGCCTTAAAGGCGCGGTCCGCGAACGCCTTACGTTCGCCCTGGGTGAAGCCGATGACAAGGCTGATCAACCCAATGACAATCACACAGATACCGATAAGCGGCTTCTGCCACTGACTTTCCGGCACTACTTTCATGTGAGGAAAGCGGTTTTTCACACTGATTCACCCTAAAAAAATGTCCTTAGCCTCAAACAGGAATCACCCGCTCCAACGCCGTATACTACCAGTCTCACACATTGCAGGCCGAGCCGTCTGAAATTATTTTCACGCACATTCATTGAAACCTTCAGAGGCCGCCTGGCGACAGCGAACGCCCTGCCGCAGTTGGCACTGCTTGGAATGCTAACCGGCATCGTCACAGCCATTGTCATCGTCTGTTTTCGATTACTGATCGAATACAGCGGCATCTGGCTTTTCAACATGACAGACACTGAAAACTTCGAAGGTCTCGATATGATCAGCCGTTCTCTGATGGTGATCATTGGTGCGCTCCTACTTGGCCTGTTGCTGCAACGCTACAGCCCTTCGGCACGCCGAGTGGGTGTCGTTCATGTCATGGAACGGTTATCGAGACACCAAGGTTACCTGCCGTTGAAGAATTCGGTTATCCAGTTCCTCGGTGGCGCAATCGCCCTGGTGAGCGGTCAGAGCGGTGGTCGCGAAGGCCCCGCCATCCACCTTGGCGCAACGGCCGCGAGCCTCCTCGGCCAGCAATCCAAGTTGCCTAATAACAGCATACGCACCATGGTCGCTTGCGGGACCGCGGCCGCGATCGCCGCGAGTTTCAACACCCCCATCGCTGGCGTCATATTTGCCATGGAAGTGGTCATGATGGAGTACACAGTCGCAAGTTTTGTACCAATCATCATATCGGCCGTCACCTCGACACTTGTTTCTCAGTTATTTTTCGGCGCCGAACCCGCCTTTATCGTCGTGCCGATACATATCTACTCAGCACTTGAAATCCCCTACCTCCTCCTCGGCGGCATTCTTATCGGCACATTTGCAGCCGGCTACATACAGCTTATCCAGGCTTTCGCCCGCCTCAGTCGCTGGCCTTTCTGGTTACGAATTCTCCTCGCAGGACTACTCACCGCAAGCGTCGGGATCTTGTTACCCGAGGTGCTCGGCGTAGGTTATGACAGCGTAAACCGGATGATGGTAAGCGAAGTGTCCGCGATGTTGTTGGTCGGCTTGCTGTTCGCCAAGGCCATCACCAGCGCGGCAAGTTACGGCCTGGGTATGCCGATTGGTCTCATCGGTCCAACGATGGTGATCGGTGCCTGTCTTGGTGGCATTTTAGGTAACGCCCTGAGCCTCTGGCAGGGCGTCGATATATCACCAGCCCTCTACGTCATGCTTGGCATGTGCGCCATGATGGCTGCAGTACTGCAAGCACCTCTCGCCGCCCTTATGGCCGTTCTCGAAATGACGACCAATACCAGCATCATCCCACCCGCGATGGTCACCATCGTGGTGGCGACGATGGTGACCAGTCATGTGTTTGGACAACGCAGTGTTTTTATTACAACCCTCAACACGCTTGGACTTCAATATCCTCCAAACCCGGTGACACTACACCTGCAACGAATCGGCGCCATGGCGATTATGGATCGCGCCTTCATCCGTCTACCCGCGACGATTTCGAACCATCGAGCCCGAACCCTCATCACCAGCGGCGTACACTGGATTCTTGTAGAAGCTGAAGAGGATGATAAGATCCGCGCCGCATTGAATTCTGCAGACCTTGCAGCGTTCATGGAGGAAAGGGGTGCAGACGAAGACGCCATCCACCTCTTGGAATTGCCCGGCGAGCGTATGGACGTGACGACCATCGACGCTCAGGCGACTGCCGCCCAGGTGCTGCAGGCAATTAACAAGGCACAGGTAGACGCTTGTATTGTGCAGCGTATCACTGCGCCTCTCATTACACCTGTTGTCGGTATCGTGACTCGTCACCACCTCGACAACTATAGGAATCCGGTCGAATGACCCTATATCTCTGGCTCGAATCGTTCCACATTATCGCTGTCATCTGCTGGTTCGCCGGGATTTTCTATCTGCCACGACTTTTCATTTACCACACCGCTTCCTTCGATGAGATCAGTAAGGAAAGATTTCAAATGATGGAGTCGAAGCTTTATCGAATCATTATGAATCCGTCCATGATCGTCACACTCATCCTGGGCAGCTGGATGCTCATAGAACGTTGGCAGGCCTACTCGGGACAGATGTGGGTTTGGTTGAAAATCGCGCTGGTCATCTGCCTGGTCGGCTATCACCACTATTGCCTGATCATCATGCGCGCACTCGCCGATGGTACATCGACCCATACTGATAAATTCCTTCGCATCTTCAACGAAATACCCGTCCTCATCCTGATACCGGTTGTGGTTCTCGTTGTTGTAAAACCCTTTATCTAAACGAGGCAACCCATGGATCGCACCAAGTCGAGTGAACTGATCGCCCGCGCACAGCGCAGCATCCCCGGTGGCGTAAATTCCCCGGTCCGTGCATTCAAGGGGGTGGGTGGCGACCCTGTATTTTTCACCCGTGGTGATGGCGTCCATCTCTATGACGCCGACGGCAACAAATATATCGACTATGTCGCTTCCTGGGGACCGATGCTGCTTGGCCACGGCCATCCTGCAACTGTGCAAGCAGTGACAACGCAAGCGTCCCAGGCGCTAGGCTTCGGTGCACCGACTGAGGGCGAAATCGAACTGGCAGAAAAAATCATCGAACTCATACCCAGTATCGAACAGGTACGCATGGTCAACTCTGGCACTGAAGCGACTATGTCGGCCATTCGATTAGCACGTGGGTTTACACAGCGCGACCTCATCCTAAAGTTCGCAGGCTGCTACCACGGACACTCGGATTCTCTGCTTGTTAAAGCTGGCAGCGGATTGCTCACTCTGGGGATCCCGAATTCTCCCGGTGTTCCCGAGGGAACAGCCGCCGATACCCTAACAGTACCTTTTAACGACCTCGACGCGGTGAAGGCAGTATTTCACCAACATCCCGACAAGATCGCCTGCATTATCCTCGAGCCCGTGGCAGGCAACATGGGCTGCATCCCGCCGACCGATGGCTTTCTACAGGGATTGCGTGATATCTGCTCTGAAAACCGGGCTCTGTTAATCTTCGATGAGGTGATGACGGGATTTCGTGTGTCTATGGCAGGCGCTCAGGGAACTTATGGGGTCACCCCGGACCTGACAACTCTGGGAAAAGTCGTTGGCGGTGGGCTGCCTGTTGGCGCTTTCGGCGGCAGGGCAGATGTGATGGCACACATCGCGCCCGTGGGTCCGGTGTATCAGGCAGGCACTCTGTCCGGAAACCCCTTGGCTGTTGTGGCGGGTCTGACGACGCTGAATTCACTCAATGAGGCCCTCTATAACGACATCAATCGGGCCACAACCTACCTGGTCACCGGTCTGGTTGAACGCGCGCGGGCTGCAGGTCACCAAGTGACCAGCAACCATGTCTGCGGTATGTTCAGCCTTTTTTTTGACATCGATACTGCCCAGAACTACGACCACGTAGCTGGCAGCAACGTAACCCGGTTCAACACATTTTTTCACGGCATGCTGGATGCAGGGGTATACCTAGCACCCTCTGCCTTCGAAGTGGGATTTATTTCCAGTGCCCACAACCAGGCGGTTCTCGATGAGACGCTCGCTGCTGCTGAACAGGTCTTTGCACAGCTCTAACCTCAATTCTACATTCTAACAAGGAGTCGCTTACCACCATGTATGACGTGTTCGGTCTCGGCAATGCCATAGTAGATACAGAAATTCGTATTGATGACAGTTTTCTCACACAGTATGGAATCAATAAAGGACACATGACGCTGATCGATACCGATCGCATGGCGACCCTCCTTGAAGCCCTTAAGGATCAACCGCAAGCGCGCACAAGTGGCGGCTCAGCAGCTAATAGTATCTACGCGATTCAGGCGTTGGGCTTCAAAACCGCCTACGGCTGCAAAGTTGCCGACGATGAAAACGGGCGCTTTTTTCTCGAACACATGCGCGAAGGAGGGACAGAGATCGATACCTCAGCTCTGACAACATCCGGGCGGTCGGGCCAGTCACTGATCCTGATTACCACCGATGCCGAACGCACAATGAATACAGACCTGGGCATTTCCGCAGAATTGTCCGTGGCGGATCTGGATCTCGCGCGTCTGCGAGGAGCGCAATACTTTTACGCAGAGGGCTATCTGTGTTCTTCCGAGGACAGTTCCAAAGCTGTGGCCACCGGTCGCGAAGCAAGTGCCGATACAGAGGTTGCCTTTGCGCTTTCGCTCTCCGACCCATCGATGGTCGAGGCTTTTCGCGCGCCACTGACCACTATGATGGGCAACGGCGTAGATGTCATCTTTTGCAATGAAGAGGAAGCATTGACCTGGGCAAAAACAGATCGCCTAGATCTTGCGTTTAAAGAACTCAAAGACATATCCCCTGAGGTTTATATCACCCTCGGGGCACAGGGTTCAGTGGCGATCGATCGTGGTCAGGTCCATCAGGCTCCAGGCTTTCCCGCCAGGGCGCTGGACACAACGGGTGCGGGGGATATGTATGCAGGTGCTTGTCTGGCAGCACGCCTGGAAGGCGCAGAACCACGTGAAGCTGCCCGCTTCGCCAACTATTGTGCAGCCGCCCTTGTCGCGCTGTACGGAGCGCGCCTCGGCCCGCCAAGCGATTATCAAGCCCTGCGAAAAGCCTATCCCTCTTAACCTTCTAACCGAAAAGGCAGCCGGCGGTCGATTGAAAACGATGCCAGGTCCGTGGCACAACCATAAGCAAGGACTTCCACCCCTTCTTCGATGGCTCCCCTGAGCCCAATCGCATAGGCTGGATCGATATCAGCCGCAGGGACGACACTTGTGATACCCGTGTGCTGAGCACAGAATATAAGAATGCCTCGCTCTCGGGACCGTACCCGATCAGTCAATGCCCGTACATGCTTGAGCGCTCGGGCGCTGACCGCATCCGGGAATGCACCTTCCCCATCAGCTCTTAAGAGTGTGACTGACTTCACCTCCACGTACGCATCACCCACTTTGAAGTCGAAACGCCCTTTTTCCATCAGCTTCCCCGAAGTCTGCGGAATCGCCACTTCGGCCCTGATTTCGCTAGCAGGGTCAACAGACTCAACCAAACCGGCTGCCAGTGCTTCTGCCACCAACGCGTTTGCCCGAACGGTATTGACGCTACACAAACCGTGGGTCGTTTCCACGAGTTCCCACGTGCCGGCATATTTCCTCTTTGGATTGTCAGAGAGCGAATACCAAATTCGAACCCCCGATTCCGCACAGCCGGTCATTGCACCTGTGTTGGGGCAATGGATGGTCATGGCCCCTTGGGGCGTTTCAATGTCGGCAAGGAATCGTTTGTAACGGCGAATCAGATGACCTGGATAGAGTCTCGGCAGTTGCACTACCGCCAGGCCTCCAGTGCGAGCGCGACCCGACCGAGCGCCAACTCGATGCGATCGGTAGAGGTGGTAAACGCAAAACGGACATGCTGCTCCGCGCAGAAATCACCAAAGTCTTCGCCCGGTGTCACAGCCACATAATATTCATCCAGCAATCTTCGACAGAAGTCACGGCCGCTCAAACCACTATGGCTGACGTCGACGTACAGGTAAAACGCCCCCTGTGGCCTCACGGGTATGTGAAACCCTAAATCCAACAACCCCTGGTAGAGTAATTTGCAGCGACGCTCAAACTCCTCAGCACGCGCCTCATGAACCTCAATGGCGTCATCATCAAAAGCCGCTAAGGCCGCATGCTGCGCTGGCGTACTCGGACAGATAAACAAGTTCTGTGCCAGTCGCGTGATGCCATCTATCGCGTTTTCCGGCACCACCACCCAGCCAAGCCGCCATCCCGTCATGCCAAAGTATTTGGAGAAACTATTCAATATGTAGAGCTCATTGCTCACTTCCAGGGCCGTCCGATATATATCGTCCTGCACCAGGCCTTGATAGATTTCATCCATGATGAAAAAGGCTTTGTGGCTTTTCGTAAAATCAACCAGTTCAGACAGCACACGGGCTGGCATCATCGTGCCTGTAGGATTCGCCGGAGAAGCAAACAGTGCGCCTTTCGTTTGCTCATTCCACGCTGCCTGCACATCTTCGAGGGTCGGTTGATAGCCGTTGATCGGGCTTACCTTGACCGAGCCAGGACGGCCGCCCACTAACTGTGCAAACACTTCATTGCAGGGATATCCCGGATCAGTGATGAGAATTTCATCTCCAGGATTGAGAAGAAGGGCCGCTAAAAGCGTCAGGCCACCACTCGCACCACTCGTCACGACGATTCTTTCTGAATCGACAGATACCCCCAGATCCGCGTAATAGCTGGCGATACGCGCGCGAAGTTCGCCCAATCCCGTTGCTTGCGTGTACTTCGTGTTTCCATCAAGTAGTGCCTGTCGCCCTGCCTCGACGATGGGCGTCGCGGTCGCAAAATCGGGCTCACCAACCTCGAGATGAATAACGTCGTGCCCCTCTGCCTCGAGCTCTCCAGCTCTCGCAAGCACTTCCATGACACGAAATGGTTTTATCTGATGCAGTCGATCGGCAAACATAGCGAGGTCTTTATACCAGTTCCTTTAGAAGCGTATAAGGGCTGTCACGGGCGCTCTATAAGGGCTGTTGCGCTTGTGACAAACAAAAAGAGAGAGCAAATCGCAAAAGTTCCAGCGAAACTTCATCAACTGGATATGGTGTTCCGCAAGGCGTTCTGTTAGTTTACGCGCCCTTTGAAAGACAGGGCGCTCTTTTGCCCGAGCTAAAGGACCTGAAATGGCAGCTAAAGCAAAAGCCAAAACTCCGGCTAGAAAAACCACCGCTAAGAAAAGCACTGCAAAGAATACTGCTGCGAAGAAAAAAGCGGTGCCCAGAAAGAAGGCAGTAAAAGCGATCGATTCACAGTTTCGAAACTTCACACCCTACAAGCCGAGGAAAAGCGAAATCTATATGAGCGATGATCAGCTTGTTCATTTCAAGCAGATTCTCCAGAGCTGGCGACTGGAATTGATGGAGGAAGTCGACAGAACAGTGCACCACATGCGCGACGAGGCTGCCAACTTCCCCGACCCTGCCGACCGGGCAACTCAAGAAGAAGAGTTCAGCATTGAGCTACGTACCCGCGATCGCGAACGCAAACTGATCAAGAAAATCGACCATACAATGGAAAGAGTAGATCAGGAAGACTATGGCTACTGTGACACCTGTGGGGTGGAGATCGGTCTACGGCGTCTTGAAGCACGACCCACAGCAACCCAGTGTGTCGACTGCAAGTCGCTGGACGAAATCAAAGAACGCCAGATTCGCGGCTAACCTAAGCCCCAGAACAACGAAATGCTAAAAGCAGAGCCGGTAGGCCGTTTCGCGCCTTCACCGACCGGCCCTCTGCATCAGGGTTCTTTGCTCACTGCAGTCGCTAGTTTTCTGGACATCCGTGCCAGAGGTGGTCAATGGCTCATTCGTATCGACGATATCGACCCACCCCGCGAAGTTTCTGGTGCAAGTCAGTCGATTCTCGAAAGCCTGAAAGCACACGGTCTGACGAGCCCATCACCGACACAATATCAGTCTGCACACAACGACCGATATACATCAGCGATGGCTACCCTCGAGCCGTACCTTTATTACTGCACTTGTTCGCGCCGCGATCTCGCCGGACAGTCAGTCTATCCCGGCACCTGCCGCAATAATCGCAGCTACATTGAAGATGCTGCCATACGGATTGACGTTTCGGGTTGGGATTCGCTGGCGCTGCAAGACGAATTATTAGGTCCGCTCACTTTCAACCCAATTGAGACTGGTGACTTCATTGTCCGACGCAGAGATGGGCTATGGGCTTACAATTTTGCCACTGCCGTTGACGACGGTCACGATGTCACGCATGTGTTGAGAGGACAGGATCTGACGGCAAGCACCGGGCTTCAGGCAGGGATCATGCGCCTCCTTAAGCTGCGTATACCAACCTATACGCACCTACCGCTCCTCACGTTCAACGATGGTCAGAAACTCTCAAAGCAAAGCCACGCGCCAAGCATCGACGATACTCAACCATGCGCTAATCTCAAATTCATTCTCGACCTATTAAGACAAGCACCGTCGCCAGCGAATGCTCAATCGGCCGCAAACATCCTAGCTGCAGCAACGACCGACTGGCAGCTCAAGACCATTCCAGATATCTTGCAACCCTTTCCACACATCGATAACGATTGCTAATATCCGCCTATGCCTAATGTCATGATCATTGACAGCGACCCCATACGTGGGCAAAAGCTTACCGAAGCACTCACTGCTCGCGGTCTAAGTGCACAGCATGCACAGACCCTGCCCGATACAGCCATCAACGCTGACTATCTGGTGGCTCTGAATAATCTGATCATGGATCGACTTACAGTCCTGGCCAAATCCATACCGATCATCGTCATAGCCGAGGCAGGGAGCATCCCAGAAGCGGTTGCAGCCATTCATCGAGGCGCACAGGACTATCTCGATCTACCCGTTGAACCTGATCAGCTCATCGCGTCTATCGAACGGGCCAATTCAAAGGCACTACAAAGCGAAGACCATGCCATCACCCAATTTCCTTTGATTGGTGGTTCGAAGGTGATGGCTGAACTAAAAGCCAACATCGGCAAAGTCGGTCCCACCGACTCGACGGTTGTCATCACAGGCCAATCCGGCACGGGCAAAGAAGTCGTTGCACGCGCCCTGCACGCATCATCTGCCCGGTCTGGCGCGCCAATGATCACGGTTAATTGCGCCACTGTTCCGGCCAACCTTATTGAAGCTGAACTCTTCGGCTTAGAACAATACGACACATTAGATGAACAAGGTCGAGGTCTTGTCGAAGCAGCAGAAGGTGGCACGCTGTTTCTCGATGAAGTTGCAGATTTACCGGAGACCGCCCAAGCGAGGCTTCTACACGTACTAAATGGTGAAAATCGCCGTGTAGGAAGTTCTACAACAACGCCGATTAACGTACGCATCATCTCGGCAACGCACCGGGATCTCGGGGAACTTATTGCAGCCAGACAATTCCGCGAGGATCTTTATTACCGAATCAGTGTATTCAATTTCCATCTGCCACCGCTGCACGAAAGACAGAACGACGTCTTAGAGATCGCGCAATGGGTACTCGCACGCACGACAGGGCGTCTGAACAAAACCGGCCTCAGCTTTTCCTCCGGCGCCGAAAGCGCAATGCTGGCCTACACATGGCCCGGCAACATACGTGAGCTCGAAAATGCCATAGAGCGCGCCGTGATATTAAGTGATGCCAACGATACAATCACTCAACAGGCACTGGCGATCGACCTGCCTTCCAATGCATCGCCGCCCGACAAGCCACACACTTTAGGCGAGCTCACATCTCTCGAAGACTACTTCGTTAAGTTCGTGCAGGAACATCAAGACCAACTCACAGAAACCGAGCTTGCTCAGAAACTGGGCATCAGCCGTAAGAGCCTCTGGGAACGACGACAGAGACTGAACATTCCAAGGCGTAAAACCCGAAAACGCGGACGACGCCATGATTCAGCATCCAGCTGAGGGAGCATTCGATTAGCGCAGTACAAGACAACGAACCTCAACTCGTATCCGACCACAACATCTCACCATCAGACCTCGACAACGACGCTTTACACGTCGTAGAGACGCTTCACGAAAAAGGTTTTGATGCATATCTCGTCGGCGGATGCGTCCGGGACTTACTTTGTGGCTCCGAGCCTAAAGACTTCGACGTTGCGACGAACGCGACACCCGAAGAAATCCGTGGGTTCTTTCGACGCGCTCGGCTAGTGGGACGACGTTTTCCAATCGCACACGTGCAGTTCGGTCGCAAAATCATTGAAGTCTCCACCTTCCGCCAGGGGCGCTTAGAGTATGTAGAAACCACAGAACAGGGCCTCATCGTCAAAGACCGGGTATTCGGCAGCATGAGCGAAGATGCTTTTCGTCGGGACTTCACCATCAACGCCCTCTACTACGACACCCGAACCCACGAAATCATCGACTACGTCGGCGGTCTCAAAGACATCGCTAATCGTCAAATTCGATTTATCGGCGAGCCTGGTGAACGCCTGGCTGAGGACCCAGTGCGCATACTCCGCGCATTGCGATTCTCGGCAAAACTCGAGTTCGGTATTCAAGCAGGTTTCGAGGAGCACTTCGAAGACACTGCTGAACGGCTCGAAGAAATTTCAGGTGCTCGTCTTTTTGACGAATTCATGAAGCTTTTTCTATCCGGGCATGCGGCCGGCGTCTGGTCTGCGCTTCGCGAAACCCCCATGGCCCGCAGTCTTTTCCCAAGTTGTGATCCCATGAACGACTTAGTCCTGGCAGCAATGCGTAACACCGATGCGCGTATTGCGGCTGATCAATTTGTAACCCCCGGGTTCCTCATTGCCGCGTTGCTTTGGGAAGACTTCAACACTCGAAACACGCGTGACAATCCAAACAATAAACCCGATATTGCATACGAAGTCGCGATGGATACTTTAGCGATACAGCAACAACACATCTCCGTCCCACGCCGATTCAGCATCTTTGCCCGCGAAGTCTGGCAACTACAGAGTCGCCTTGAAGAACGCCATCCCCATTTCATCAAGCGCGCACTCGGCCACAAACGCTTTCGTGCCGCCTTTGATTTTCTTGAACTAAGAGGACGCTACGACGAATCTATTGCAAAGAAGGCCACATGGTGGGAAGAAATACAGGAACTGGAATCCCAGGGGCAAGAAAAGATGATCTCCGCGCTACCAAAACCTGGCTCGAAGCGCAGACGCAGGAGGCGGAATGATCATAACCGCACACCTGGTTTCGGATGATCCTGAACAAAAAAAGACAGATCCCATTTGATTGCTGCGACCACCTTGGCCAATATAGCCCTCGATAAATGACGCGATCGTCCAATTGACTTCGGACCTGCTTGGCCAAATTACCCGCAAAGTCAGCCTAGCCGCTGACACGCATCTGCTGCCGCGCTATATAGCGATCGAAGGACCGATCGGGGTTGGCAAAACTACACTTGCCCAGCGTTTGGCCGAAGCGTTGCGATATCCGGTTCTGCTTGAACCCGTCACTGAAAACCCCTTTCTGGACCGCTTCTACCAGGACACGCGTCAAAACGCCTTGCCTACCCAGCTTTTTTTTCTTCTTCACCGGGCCAGACAGGTCGCCGATCTGTCAGGGGATGACTTGCTTGGACCTATGATGGTCGCCGATTTCCTGTTCGAGAAAGATCGACTTTTTGCGCGATTGACTCTGGATGATCACGAATTCGCCTTATACAACCAGATACACGACAATCTGCAGATCAACCCTCCCAACCCCGACCTTGTCATCTATCTTCAGGCGCCTGCGGATACATTACTGGAACGCGTACAAGGACGAGGGCTCGATTCTGAGGCAACCATCGAAGTTAACTATCTGCGTTCTCTGGCCGATGCCTATACCGAATTTTTTCACTACTACGACAGCTCACCCCTTCTTATCGTAAACGCCTCTGAGATCGACTTCGCAAACAACGATACCCATTTTGAACTGCTCCTGGATCAGGTACTGCACATGGACAGCAATCGTCAGTTCTTTAACCCAAATCCCACGCTTTTATGACGTTGCTACTATGGTTAGAAACGCAAAAGTAGCGATGCCATTCCTATGCTGATCGCCCACTCACCAGACAAGTTGCGCCCCGAACTGGATAAACTCCGCTATCAGCACGGCAAACGTACCGTCATCAGCCTTGTGACTACTCGCGGGGATCTGCACGATGGCCATGGTGCGGTCATTAACGCCGCAGCAACTATCAGTGACCATGTCGTTGTTGCCAACATGCCAAACCACCTGAGAGAAGATGGCAAAGTCGTCTCGATGTCCGAGTTTCAGGACTTCTCATTCAGTGACAAACATCAGGCTGAAGTGGTATATGCACCACCAGAAGACTATCTCTTTCCCAACGGACACCAAAACACAACGCTGCTTTCAATTCCGGGTCCATTGACAGAACTGGAATATGATCCCGTGGCACTGACGACACATATGAAGATCATCAACGCTGTACAGCCGGATATCATGGTCTGGGGAGAGCGCAACTTCATCGAATATGCCCAGATCCGCCACTTACTCAACGAACTCGATGTCCAGACACAGCTACACTGCATCCCCACTGTCCGCCACGCCAACGGCGTTGCCGTATCTGGCAACGACGAGTTGATCCGTGGTGATGCCGCCAAGGCCTTACCCATGGTCTATGAAACTTTGAAGCGCACGGTACAGGCCCTACGCACAGGTGCTCGCGATTTTACCAGCGTTGAGAATTCTGCCCGCCACGCGCTCATGGGAGCAGGTTTCGATATCAACTATTTCAGTATCCTCGATGAAAAAAATTTGCATCCCGCTCAGGAGGAAACCACCGCATTTCGAGTGGTGAGCCGAACAACAATTAGCGACATCCCGATCATCGATTGCGTGGGGCTCAATCTTTGAATCCAACCGAGACAAAATCGTGGGCCAAACTGGCGGCGCATGCATCAGCCACCTCACGAAAGCCCTTAAGTGAGCTCGTAACCGGCGAACACGCCCTAGGCAGCTTTGAGGTCGGTGGCTGTTATTTCGATTTCAGCAAGCAAAACATCGATGCAACAACACGAACTCACCTGCTCAGTCTCGCTGAGGAGATGACCGTTGAAGCAGAACGTGACCGTATGCTCCGTGGCGATTCGATCAACCTGTCAGAAAATCGAGCCGTTTTGCATACGGCCTTACGCGAAGGTGCTGACGCCGGCATCGATATCTCCAAAGACATCGAGGACACACACAAACGAATGTTCGAAATCTCGGAACGCATACGTTCCGGTGTGTGGCGTGGGTACACAGGCAAGCCGATCACGGATGTGGTGCATATCGGCATCGGCGGGTCTCATCTCGGGCCTGAACTGGTCGTCAACGCAATGTCCAAACAAGCCAGAACTGGTCCGCGCATTCATTTTGTGGCAAACATTGATGGCAACGAGCTGTTTCCCATTCTGGCTGGACTGAATCCGGAAACGAGCTTCTTTATTGTCGCATCAAAGTCATTTACGACCCTCGAAACCCAAGTCAACGCGCAGAGTGCGCGCGCTTGGTTTCTGGAACGCACCTGCTCTGTGTCTGCCATCGCGCAACACTTCCTGGCAGTGACCACGAACATTGAAGCGGCAGCTCAATTCGGCCTACCTGAACAGAACCTCCTGCCGATGAGGGACTGGGTAGGCGGACGTTTCTCCCTTTGGTCGACGGTGGGGTTGCCTATTGCCATTGCACTCGGAGCCGACTGCTTTCGTCATCTTCTGGCCGGTGCCAGAACAGTAGATGAGCACTTCGTTCAAACCCCATTGGCAACGAACGTACCCGTTCTAACAGCGCTGAGCGCCATCTGGAATTACAACTTTCTCGGCGCAGGCAGCCTCGCCATTTTGTGTTATGACGAACGCTTGCGCTTGCTGCCGGCCTATCTGCAGCAACTCGAAATGGAGAGCAACGGCAAAGGTGTCGCCCGGGACGGATCTCCCGTTTCGATTCACACCTCGGGAATTGTCTGGGGCGGGACAGGCACCCGTGGCCAACACGCCTATCATCAACTGTTACATCAAGGCACCCGCGCCTTTACAGCCGATTTTATCCTGATCGCAAAGGACGACTACGATGAGCCCGAGCACCATCAATGGCTTGCAGCCAATGCACTCGCGCAAAGCCAGGCGATGGCCATCGGTTTCGAGGTCGAAGCAGAACCACATAGGAATCTCCCAGGCAACCGACCCACAACGACCATTGTCATGGAACAACTTGGGCCATTTGAACTCGGCGCACTACTCGCGGTGTACGAACACAAAGTGTTCTGTCAAGGCATCATCTGGAATATCAATTCTTTCGATCAGTGGGGCGTTGAAGTGGGTAAACGCCTGGCATATCCGATTTACGAAACTCTGACCCAAGGCATCGACCACGATCAGGACACAGCGACCGCAGCGTTAATTCGGCATTTGCGCAAAACACCTTAACCCGCCGCTTAAGAATAAGCAGATTTTGACCCGGGTGCTGTCCAGGCAGCGATGTACCGGCTTAACCCAAATTGCAGAAATTATATGCAGCAATATTCAGGCTTTTACAGCGAAGACGCCTCCAGCATCCAGTGTAGTGCCATTTCACTGCACGAGAGCTTGGCAAATGTGGCAAACTCCTGTGTTCATCGAAGCAAAGTTTGAAGGAGACCTACGTTGAGTCAGGTATACCCCGTACCCGAGGCCATGGCTGAACACAGCTTCATAAACAATGAACAGTATCTGGCCATGTACGAACGTTCAGTAACGGATTCGGATGGCTTCTGGTCAGAACAAGCCGATAAATTTCTCACCTGGAATCAGAGATGGGAAACCGTATCGGATGCGAATATTGAAGCCGGTGAAATAGGCTGGTTTCTCGGCGGCAAGCTCAATGTAACCGTGAACTGCATCGATCGTCATCTGAAGGAACGGGGTGACCAGACCGCCATCATCTGGGAAGGCGACGACCCCGGCGACGACTTGCATATCAGCTACCAGCAGCTAGCAGACGCAGTCGGGAAACTCGCCAATGGGTTGCGCGCGCGAGGCGTAACAAAAGGCGATCGTGTTTGCATCTATATGCCCATGGTCCCGGAAGCCGCCTATGCCATGCTTGCTTGTGCACGTATCGGTGCAATCCACAGCGTCGTATTCGGGGGGTTTTCGCCCCAGTCGTTAAAAGATCGTATTCTCGATTCAGATTGCCAGACAGTGATCACCGCCGATGAAGGTGTGCGAGGTGGCAAACCCATTCCCCTCAAGGAAAATACCGAGCAGGCACTCACTGATTGTCCCAATGTGCACACAGTTGTTACCGTCAGGCGCACAGGAGGAGACATTCCGTGGCAGGAAGGTCGCGACATCTGGTATCACGAGTTGACGCAAGACCAGGCTTCCTTTGCTGAGCCACAAGAAATGGATGCAGAAGATCCTCTGTTCATTCTGTATACCAGTGGCTCAACGGGAAAACCAAAAGGGGTCCAGCACTCGACAGCTGGATATCTTCTCCAGGCATCAATGACTCACAAATACGTTTTTGATTATCGCGACGGCGACATTTATTGGTGCACCGCCGACGTCGGTTGGATCACTGGACACAGCTATATAGTTTATGGTCCGTTGGCAAATGGTGCGACGACGCTTATGTTCGAGGGCGTGCCAACCTATCCCGATGCCTCACGTTTCTGGCAGGTTATTGAAAAGCACAAGGTCAACATTTTCTACACTGCACCGACCGCACTGCGTCAATTGATGGGGCAGGGAGATGATTTCGTGACCGGCACGGACCGATCATCACTCAAGCTCCTGGGTACCGTTGGGGAACCCATTAATCCTGAAGCCTGGCAGTGGTATCACCGAGTTGTCGGTGAGCGGCGCTGTCCGATAGTCGATACCTGGTGGCAGACAGAGACCGGCGGCATCATGATCACCCCGCTACCCGGTGCCACCGACCTTAAACCAGGCTCAGCAACACGCCCCTTTTTCGGCGTTAAACCCGCCCTCGTCGACCCGGAAGGTAACCTCATCGAGGAAGTCGAAGCGTCTGGAAATCTGGTTATTACCGGCGCCTGGCCAGGACAAATACGTACAGTTTACGGCAACCACCAGCGCGTGATTGAAACCTATTACTCGACCTACAAAGGCTACTATTTCACCGGGGACGGTGCCCGGCGGGACGCAGATGGCTACTATTGGATCACCGGGCGTGTGGACGACGTCCTCAACGTTTCAGGCCACCGGATCGGCACCGCAGAGGTCGAAAGTGCACTGGTTTTGCATCCTTCCGTGGCTGAAGCCGCTGTTGTCGGGTACCCACATGACATCAAAGGCGAAGGCATATATGCCTACGTCACCCTCATGATAGGCGACGATCGCGATGCTGAAGAACTGCAGCGTGAACTCATTGATATGGTGCGTACAGAAATCGGACCCATAGCAAAACCAGACGTTCTGCAATGGGCACCCGGTTTGCCGAAAACAAGATCCGGAAAGATCATGCGTCGAATACTGCGAAAGATCGCCGCCAACGAACTGGATAATCTCGGCGACACCAGCACGCTGGCAGACCCAGGCGTCGTCGTCGACCTGGTCGAAAACCGCGCAAACAGATAGATTCAGGGATCCTTCCGAGTCCGGAATCGGATCCCATCACATACTAACCTGCCGCTTCTTCGGCGCCGCTGTCGTCCTGGTACTTGGGCAGTTCCTTAATCGATAGCTTGATACGACCTCGTTGGTCCACGTCTAGGCAGACAACATCGACTTCTTCACCTTCACTCAGATAGTCGGTTACTTTCTCAACGCGTTCTTCTGCAATCTGCGAGATGTGCAACAGGCCGTCTTTGCCCGGCAGGATACTGATGAAGGCGCCGAAATCGACAATTCGTTCAACCTTACCGTGGTAAATCCTGCCCACTTCGGCCTCGGCGGTTATTTCCTCTATGCGTGCAACAGCTGCATCTTTGGCCGAGCCATTTTCCGCATAGATGCGAACCAGGCCATCGTCATCGATATCTACTTCAGCACCGGTCTCGTCAACAATGGAACGAATCGTCGCACCACCCTTGCCGATGATGTCACGGATCTTATCCGGATGGACGTTCAGCGTGGTCATCGCTGGCGCATTTTCAGAAAGCTCTTCTCGCGAGCTACTGATCACTTTGCCCATTTCATCGAGGATGTGGATCCGTGCCTCTAATGCCTGGGCAAGGGCTGCCTCCATAATCTCCTCGGTAATCCCATCGATCTTGATGTCCATCTGCAAGGCCGTGATACCGTCTTTCGATCCCGCCACCTTGAAATCCATATCACCGAGGTGATCTTCATCACCAAGGATATCTGTCAACACAGCATAACGGTTGCCTTCTTTTACGAGACCCATAGCAACACCCGCAACAGGTGCTTTTAACGGAACGCCTGCATCCATTAATGCAAGGCTGGTTCCGCAAACACTTGCCATGGAGCTGGAGCCGTTGGATTCCGTGATTTCTGAAACAACACGTATCGTATAAGGGAAATCTTCGCCATTTGGTAACACAGCAGATACCCCCCGACGCGCCAGACGGCCATGACCGATCTCGCGACGCTTCGGACCGGTCATGAAGCCAGCCTCACCGACACTAAACGGTGGGAAATTGTAGTGCAGCATGAACTGATCTTTGTAAGTGCCTTCCAGGGCATCGATTAGCGCCGCATCACGCAACGTACCGAGCGTCGCCACGACCACAGCTTGAGTTTCCCCGCGTGTAAACAGAGCCGAACCATGTGTTTTCGGCAAAGTACCAACCTCCACAGAAATCGGCCGCACTGTGCGAAGATCACGGCCATCGATTCTTGCTTCGCCATTCAGCACCCGCTCACGAACAAGCGTCTTTTCGACTTTGCCAAACACATCGGCCACGTCTTCAGGATCATACTCAGATGTTTCTCCCTCACCTAAGGCTGCGACTGTCTCGGCACGCAATTCAGACACGCGGCCCTGACGCTCCATTTTGTCACTGATGCGGTAAGCCTCGCCGAGCTCAGCCTTGGTCGCCGACGAAACGGCTTCAACCAACACATCATTGACCGGTTCGGGCTCCCAGTCCCAAAGAGGTTTGGCCGCTTGCTCAGCAAGTTCTTTAATCGCGTTGATCACTACCTGCATTTCCTGGTGGGCAAACAGGACCGCCCCCAACATCTCATCTTCGCTCAGCTCCTTAGCTTCCGACTCGACCATGAGGACAGCTGACTCCGTGCCAGCCACCACCATGTTAAGCAAAGAGTCCTCCAGGGCTGCATACCCGGGATTCAGAATATAGGTACCATCTTGGTAGCCCACCCGCGCAGCCGCAATCGGTCCGCTAAAAGGTATACCTGATAAGGCCAGCGCCGCAGAAGTGCCGATCAATGATGCAATATCAGGATCCTGGTCCTTATCTGCCGACATGACAGTACAAACGACCTGAGTTTCGTTCATAAAGCCCTTGGGGAAGAGCGGTCGAATGGGTCTGTCTATCAAACGGCACGTCAGCGTTTCTTTTTCGCTCGGCCGACCTTCACGCCTAAAGAACCCGCCTGGGATCTTTCCTACGGCGTATGTTTTTTCCTGGTAATTAACCGTGAGCGGAAAGAAGTCCTGCCCCGGTCGTGGGTTTTTGGCACCCACCACAGTGGTCAAAACGACGGTATTTCCCATCGTAACGACCACAGAACCGGTGGCTTGCTTGGCAACTTTGCCCGTCTCGATGGCAACTTCGTGTCCGCCAAACTGAAACTTTTTTATAATCGGATTCAAAATATTTACTCCATTTAGCTCGCGTTGTTAGCGTCGTAATCCCAAACGCTTGATTAAGGTTGTATAACGAGCAGTGTCTTTACTCTTTAAATAGTCCAACAATCTTCGGCGCTGATTCACCATGCGAATCAATCCTCTTCGTGAGTGATGATCCTTGCTGTGATCCCGAAAGTGGTCCTGTAGTGAGTTGATATTGTGTGTGAGCAGAGCTACTTGTACCTCAGGGGATCCAGTGTCACCGTTTTCCGTCTGAAAATCTTTGATGATGTCTGCTTTTGTTTCGGCATTTAATGCCATCTTTCATTTCTCCATTAATATGCATGTTTTTCCGGCGAAGCCAACCGCGCATATTTACAGTCACTTCGTTCCAAAAGCCGTGCCGACATCGGCTCAGCCTATTTAATCCGGCGACAAACTCTAATTCGCCACCAATCGACGGGGCGCAACACGCCCATCATCCAGCACTTCGCCGACACCCAGGAAATTTACCTCCTGCCCGTCGTTTTCGCTCAGCCTAACCCAGCCGCTACTTGGTGCGTGAGGAACCTGAACTGGTTGCCCCTGCTTCAAATAAAATGAAGTCGCATCCGAGAGCCGAACCTCAGGCCATTCACCCACCGCGCTGGCAGTGGGCATAAGAAATCTGTCTAAGGACCCATTTTCACGCTCTTTTTCAAGAAACTCGATGGTAATGAGATCATTTTCCGTAAAAGGCCCTGCACTGCGGCGACGCAGTTCGGTCACATGCGCACCTACCTTGAGGGCTTTGCCAATTTCCTCAGCAATCGTCCTGATGTAGGTGCCCTTGCTGCAATGAATCTCAAGTTCAATCTGAGTTTCTTCACATCGCACGACCTCATTACTGTAAATCCGCACAAAACGTGCACTCCTGGGCACCTCGATACCTTGGCGCGCGAGTTTATACAAAGGCTGGCCATTATGCTTCAAAGCAGAGTACATCGACGGGACCTGTTGAATCTCGCCGCGAAAGGAGACCAGAACCTGGTCGATGTCGGCCCGCGTGATATGGGATGCCTCACTACGCGCAATGACATCGCCATCGGCATCCCCCGTTTCAGTCGCGATGCCAAGTTTTATCCGTACCCAGTACTTCTTATCTGACGCCAAGAGAAACTGAGAAAACTTCGTCGCCTCACCAAAGCAGAGAGGTAAAACACCTGTAGCCAGTGGATCGAGACTTCCCGTATGCCCGACTTTCCGTGCACCATAGAGCCGTTTCGCTTTCTGCACGACGTCATTGGAAGACAGGCCCTTAGGCTTGTCTATCACGATGATACCGTTAACGGGTCTGCCGTACCTACGTCTGGCCAACGTCGTCCCCTACCGGGTGTTCGTCCGTCGCATCGGCTCTATGATCCGCAGCAACCGCCTCGGTGATCAGTGCCTCCAGGCGCGGCCCGCTTTCAACCAACAAATCGTAATGGAAGCGGGGCTTGGGTGTTGTACGCATGCTATTGCGCTTGGCGAGCGTGGATCTGAAAAAGCCCGATGCTTTATTCAGCACGCCAACCAGTTCTTCTTTCGCCGCGTCCGTATCGGCCTGCAGCGAGGAAATGTAGATATCAGCGAAAGCAAGATCTCGACTCACCTTGACATCATTCACGCTGACAAACCCACCCACACGCGGGTCGCCCATTTCAAATTGAATGATACGGGCGACTTCATCCCTTATGAAGTCGGCGACTTTGAGATCTCTAGACACGGCTAACATGCTCTCTACAACGCTTAACTAGAGCGCCCGTGCGACCTCTTTGGCATCATAAACCTCGATCTGATCGCCAACGTGAACGTCGTTGTAGTTGCGTACGCCAATGCCGCACTCCGTACCACTTCTGACATCATTTACGTCTTCCTTGAATCTTCTCAGCGATTCGAGATCTCCTTCGTATATCACTACGCTGTCGCGCAGCACACGGATGGATTTGTTACGAAAAACCGTGCCTTCCGTCACCATGCAGCCGGCAATGGCACCAAAGCGAGGTGAGCGGAACACATCACGCACTTCAGCGATTCCCACAATTTCTTCTCGTAATTCAGGCGACAACATACCGGAGAGAACCGCCTTCACGTCGTCCAGCAGTTCGTAGATGACGCTGTAATAGCGCAAATCAACACCCTCTCGCTCAAGCAATGCCTTAGCCGCTTTGTCAGCACGCACGTTGAAACCAAATACCACTGCGCCATAGGTTGTCGCCATCGTTGCATCTGATTCAGAGATTCCACCCACGCCTGAACCAAGTACCTGCACGCCAACCTCGTCATTACCCAGTCCCGCAAGTGCATGCACGATCGCTTCCAGACTGCCGCGAACGTCAGCTTTGATGATGACTTTAAGGATGCGCTTCTCGCCTTCGCCCATATTGGAGAACATGTTCTCCAGCTTCGCTGCCTGTTGTATCGCCTGTTGATGCTCCTGGGTCTTTGAGCTGCGGAATTCAGCAAGCTCACGCGCCGAACGTTCGTCCGCCACCACAGAAAAGTCATCACCTGCGTCCGGCGTGCCATTTAAACCGAGTATTTCCACCGGTCGCGAAGGCCCAGCATCTTTCGCTGGCTGACCTTGGTCGTCCAGCATGGCACGTACCCGGCCAAATGCTTCACCAGCTATGACGATGTCACCCTGGCGAAGCGTGCCGTTTTGAATCAAAACCGTTGCTACCGGGCCGCGACCTCGATCCAATCGTGATTCGACCACGATGCCCTGGCCAGGTGCTTCCTGAATCGCAACCAGCTCCATAATTTCAGCCTGCAGGAGAATCGCTTCGAGCAGGGCGTCGACACCCTCACCGGTGATTGCCGATACTTTAATGAATTGCGTGTCACCACCCCAGTCTTCTGGCACAACATCTTTTGCAGCAAGTTCATTCGTCACGCGCTCAGGGTCAGTACCGTCCAGATCAATTTTATTGATTGCAACAATGATCGGTACTTCAGCCGCTCGCGCATGCTGGATAGCTTCCTCGGTTTGTGGCATCACGCCATCATCCGCAGCAACCACGAGAATAACGATATCAGTTACCCTGGCTCCCCGCGCCCGCATCGCGGTAAATGCTGCGTGGCCAGGGGTATCCACAAAGGTCACAGCACCTTTTTCAGTATCTACGCTGTATGCGCCAATGTGTTGGGTGATCCCACCAGCCTCACCGCTGGTCACGCGTGTTTGACGAATATAATCGAGTAATGAAGTCTTACCGTGATCCACATGACCCATGACCGTGACGACCGGCGCCCTGTTGGATGTTTCACCTTCGATTTGCAGCGAAGCGACATGTTGTTCTTCGAGCTCATCTTCCGAGACAAGCTTGACTTGATGACCCATTTCTTCGACGACTAAAGTTGCCGTATCCTGGTCTATAGGCTGGTTGATCGTGGCCATCACACCCAGGCCCATCAGTGTCTTGATCACCTCACTGGCTTTGACAGCCATTGCTTGGGCTATGTCACCCACCACATTAACCTCACCGATTTCCACTTCGCGCGTGATGAAATCAGTGGGTCTAAATTCGCCCCCCTGTTGATCCACCTGTAAAGGTGCTCGCCGTTGTTGCTGTTTGCGCTTGCCACGACGCTCACTCTTCAAGGACAACTCACGTCGGCGATTCTTGCCATCACCAAAATCGTCATCGTCACGGCGCTCTTTATCTTTACCCTTGCTTCGCTTACCACCTTTCTCTGCAGCTTGTTCTTGAGCCTGAACATCAGCGGCGGAAACGTTGGCAGTATCTGCATCCGCCGGTTCCTTCGCCTTGGTGGTCTCTGCATCTTGACGCTCGGCCGCCTGGCGCTCTTCCTCTTGCCGGCGCTCTTCCTCCAGCCGACTCTCTTCTGCAAGGCGCTCCGCCTCGGCTTTGCGCTCTGCCTCTTCGTTGCGCGTCTGTTCTTCTGCTGTCTTGCGTGCGAGCTCTTCTTCTCTAATGCGTTTTGCTTCGACTTCAGCCTGGGAGGGCTCAGCCGTTATTGCTTCCTCGGCTGGTGCCTCCTCATCAGCACCCCGACGCTCATACGTACGCTTGCGCCGCACCTCTACTGTGACATTTCGACCTGCCCGACCTTGGCCCGCCTTCAGTGTGCCCGTGCTTTTCCGTTTTAAGGTGATTCGTCGTGGCGCGCCTTCTTTGTCGCCGTGACTGCGCTTAAGAAATGCAAGCAACGTCTGCTTCTGCTCTTCAGACACTTCTTCTTTTTCAGATAAATGGGGCAAGCCCGCTTCTTGCATCTGTTTGAGCAAGCGATCAGGCGGCGCACCTACGGTCTCTGCGAGTTGTTTAACGGTTACTTCTGCCATCGATAACTTCCTATTCCGACCTGTCTGCTGTCTACGCTTTGGTTAGCCTGGACCGACAAACAGCTCTATTCTGCCACCTCCGACGACGCTTCCTCTTCTTCAGCGAACCACGGCTCGCGCGCTTTGAGGATCAATACTGCAGCCTCTTCTTCGGATAATTCCGGCTCTATATCCAGTAACTCAGGAATCGCCAGTTCAGCAAGGTCTTCCATACTGATAATTTCATTAGCCGCAAGTTTGAATGCCAATACCCGGTTCATGCCCTCCATTTCCAGGAGGTCATCGGCTGGCTGTTCATCACCCAGCGCTTCTTCGCTCGCTATGGCTTTGGTCAACAGCGCATCTTTCGCCCGATTTCGCAATTCCTCGACGATTTCTTCATCGAAGCCTTCGATCGCCTTCATTTCCTCGATGGGCACGTAGGCAACTTCCTCGAGTGTTGAAAAACCTTCTTCAACAAGCACGACGGCGACATCCTCATCGACTGCCAGAACTTCCATAAATTCTTCGATGAATTTATTCGCCTCTTCTTCCTGTTTTACCAAAGCCTCTTCTTCGGTCATGATGTTGAGCGACCAACCACACAAGTCGCTTGCCAGGCGCACATTCTGGCCACCGCGACCTATCGCCTGGGCAAGATTTTCCTCGGTTACAGCAATATCCATCGAATGCGTTTCTTCGTCTAAGATGATTGAAGCCACCTCTGCAGGTGCCATGGCATTGATCGTCAGCTGTGCAGGATTGTCATCCCAAAGCACGATGTCGATTCGCTCACCGGCTAACTCGCCTGAAACTGCCTGTACACGCGAGCCACGCATGCCCACGCAGGCGCCTACCGGGTCAATGCGCCCGTCGTTCGTTTTCACTGCAATCTTAGCCCGTGATCCGGGATCACGCGCAGCCCCACGAATCTCGATAACATCTTCCGATATTTCCGGAACCTCGACCTTGAACAGTTCGATCAACATGGCCGACGTGGTACGCGACAGGATCAGTTGGGGGCCTCTGTTTTCCGGGCGCACATCAATCAACAGTGCGCGAATTCGATCGCCGACTCTGAAAGTCTCTCGCGGTATAAGATGCTCACGGGTCAATATGCCTTCGGCATTGCTGCCCAGATCCACGACGACACTGTCGCGACCGAGCTTTCTGACCGTGGCACTGACAAGTTCGTTCACCCGGGGTAGATAGGCATCCACGATTTGCGCTCGCTCTGCTTCTCTGACCTTCTGGACAATGACTTGTTTGGCTGTCTGTGCCGCGATACGACCGAACTCAACCGATTCCACCTGCTCTTCAATCACATCACCAAGCACCGCGCCCGGCTTAACTTCCTGTGCTTCCTCTACGCTATACATCGCATCGGGATTAGGCTCTTCTTCGTCTTCATAATTAACCACAGCCCAGGTACGAAAAGTCTCGTATTCACCGGTCGCACGATCGATGGCCACGCGAAATTCCGCATCTTCGCCATAACGTTTCTTAGTCGCCATCGCCAGCGCTGATTCGATTGCGCCAAAAAGGACATCCTTCGATACACCCTTCTCATGCGAGACGGAGTCAACAACCAGAAGAATTTCTTTTGTCATAGCGTGCTCTATACCTATTCAAATACCGGCACGATGCGTGCTTTTTGTATATTCTCCAGAGGAAGTACGAATTCGTCGTCTTCTATCTGAACAACTACGCTTTTGTCCTCGACACCTGCCAATGTGCCAGCGAACTTTTTTCTGCCTTCGAATGGAAAGTTGAGGCGTACATCTATCTGTTCCCCAACCGCCCCTGCGAACTGACCTTCCGTAAATAGAACCCGATCGAGTCCTGGCGAAGACACTTCGAGAATATAGGCGCTACCGCTGAAGTCTTCCACATCAAGAATGTCACTGACGTGGCGGCTGACTTCCGCACACGCGTCCACATCGACGCCACCTTCACGATCGATATAAAGGCGCAATTTGCTGTGCTTGCCTTGGGATAAGTATTCAACACCCCATACCGTGCATCCCAACGATTCCACCGTCGGGGCCAGGAGCGTTTCAACCTCTTGTTCGCGTCTGTTCAATCCTTTCTCTTTCCATCTTCGGTCTTTTCGTACGGACACAAAAAATGGGCTACCTGGCCCATCTTCTCAGACTCTATATAAGCCAAACCCAAAAAACCGGTCGGCTCGCTCATTCCTCGCTGCATGAGTCCGATGCATAAGCCCGCCAATATGCGGGCCACCAAGGAATGGCGGAGGTGTACACCTCAAATAAAAAGCCCCTACAAAGGGGCCTTCATCCTTTGGTAGCGGGGGCAGGATTTGAACCCACGACCTTCGGGTTATGAGCCCGACGAGCTACCAGACTGCTCCACCCCGCATCAGCAAGGAGCGGATTATAAGGACGTAAAAACAACGCTGCAAGGAACATCACA